>CAZXCL010000015.1:14506-32701 GCA_964639265.1 uncultured Gammaproteobacteria bacterium
GCTAACGCAGCACGCAGCGATTACGCCCGGCGTTTTTGGCGGCATAGAGCGCCTGATCCGCGCGGTCATAAACGCTCTTGGGCGTGTCGTTGGTGCGAAACTCGGCCAGACCGCAAGAGATGCTCACATTCAGAATTTGTCCGTTGTAGTCAAACGTTGTGGCACCTATGTTCTCGCGCAGCCGATCGGCAAGCTGGACCGCCGTGTCGGCCCCGGTTGCGACAAACAGCACCACAAACTCCTCACCACCGATACGTCCAACAAAATCTTCGGTACGCGTGTATTTGGACAGCGTGCGGGCCACCTCGCGCAGCATGTCGTCACCGGCCTGATGCCCGTAGGTATCGTTGACATGTTTGAAATGATCGATATCCCACAGCGCAAAGGTGAGCGCCTGTCCATGCCGTTGCCAGCGCTGAAACTCTTCCTGCAGGCGCTGCTCGTAGGCGTGGCGCGAATGGACGCCGGTAAGCGTGTCGTACATCAGCCGCTGTTCCTGCTCACCGCAGCGTACGGCCAGCTCGTTGGTGCGTACGCGCAACCGATTGACCTGCTCCTGCAACGCCTGCTGGCGTGCCTCGGCCGCCCGGGCGCGCTCGGCCTCGCGATCGCGAAAAACCCGCATCCGTTCGGCGATGGTGTCGAGTCGTTGCTTTACCCGAGACTTCAGATCGCCGATATCCTGTGAGGCCTGCACGTCCTCTTCAAGTTCTCCGACCTGCTGCTCGACACCCTGCTCGAGATCGCTGGTGTCGGCGGCGCGCGCGCGTGCATCGTTGCGCGTGGACTCGGCAAACTCATCGAACTGCGCAAGGCGCTCGGTGACCTGTTCAAGAAACGCTTCCAGCTCGCTGCGCTCTTCCTGCAAATCGAGGACGGCCTGGCCGGTGACACGCGCGAGTTTGCGCAAAAGCGGATCCCAGGCCTGCGGGGCGATCTGATCATCGAGGGCCTGCTGCAGTTCCGCGAGCACCGGATCGAGCTGCGGCAACGACTCACCTATCTGTCCGAATCCTCGGAGCAAACCCTGCACGGCGTCGGCCGTGGCCTGCCCATCATTCGTCGGGACGGCTAGCAGGTCACGCAGGCAGTGCGACAGATGCCCCAGCGCGCGCGCCGTGCCCGCGGCACCACCGCGCTCCATGGCATCAAGTACGCGGCGTTGCTGATCAGCCGGCAGCGGCAGCTCTGCAACAAAACCGGCCAGATCGGGCAGCGCTTCGTGTGTGGCCGTTTGTTCCTGTTCGACGACTGCACGGGCCAGCGCCTCCAGCGGCGCTCCAAGCGCACTCTCGGCACCTGGCTGCTTGACTAGATCCACAATCTCCTCAAGCTGCTGATCGATGTCCGCATCCCGCCCCATCGCGGCAATCCCGAGTCGAGTAGCCGTCAGGCGCAGGGTTTTCTCGCACTCCTGCCAACGACTTTCCTTCTCGGACAGCTCGCCGAGTAAATCGCGATATTTGTCTTTCCAGTCTTCCTGAATCACCGACCCCGACATTGGCCTGCCCTCCATCGCCCTGTTTGCTCCTGTTTATAGCGGCCAGCGAGCCTCGACCTGAAGGGGCGTACCGGACCGGAATCGAGTGCAGGACGGTACCCCCGCGAGCGCCGCTGTGACACCATACGTAGGGTGCGACGCACCATGCCAAGTGTGGACCAGTGCAAGTCGTAGACAGCCAATCTGTGATGTCATAAGCCTATGCAAAAACGAGCTCTCCTCATCGCCTACCACTACCCGCCGGTTAAAGGCAGCAGTGGTCTTCAGCGCGCGCTGCGCTTTTCCGCCTATCTGCAAGACCACGGCTGGGGTTGTGACGTACTGACCGTGCATCCGCGCGCCTACGAGCGGACTGGGGATGACGAGATGAACGACATTCCGGCCGACGTTGAAGTGGTGCGCGCGCAGGCGTTCGATACCAAACGCCATCTGGCCATCATGGGCAAGTATCCGCAGGCACTGGCCCTGCCCGACCGCTGGGCCAGCTGGCGTTTCGACGGCGTGCGTCAGGGGCTCAAACTCTTGCGTCGCAAGAAGCACCAGATCATCTGGTCCACCTACCCGATTTCCACCGCCCACACCATTGGTCTGGCCCTGGCCAAAAAAACGGGTCTGCCCTGGATTGCAGACTGTCGTGATTCGATGTCCGAAGAAGGCTATCCGCGCCAAAAGGCGGTGTTCGATTCGGTGCGCGCGCTGGAACAAAAAATTGTGCATGCCGCGACGGCCGTGACGTTTACCGCGCCGGGCGCCCTGGCCATGTACAAGGAACGCTATCCCGACGTGCCCGAACAGCGCTGGCGCGTGATCGAAAACGGTTTTGACGAGGGTGTGTTCACCGGTCTCAACGGCCACTGGCAGCGCCCGGCCGATCGCGCCCCGCTAACCCTTGTGCATGCCGGACTGCTCTATCCCAACGAGCGCGATCCGCGCCCGTTTTTCGCCGCCGTGGCGGCGCTCAAATCACGCGGTGTTTTCGAGCGCAATCCCGTCCGCGTGGTACTGCGCGCGACCGGTCATGACGAGATTTATCAGCCACTGCTCGACGAGCTCGCCATCACCGACCTGGTTCATCTCGAGCCAGCGGTGGCCTATCGCGATGCGCTGCAGGAGATGCTGCTCGCCGATGGCCTGTTGATTTTCCAGTCCACGGGCTGCAATCACCAGATTCCGGCCAAGGCCTATGAATACCTCAGAGCGGCGCGCCCGATCCTCGCGCTGACCGATGCCCGTGGCGACACGGCGCAGCTCCTGGCCGACAACGGACACACCCAGATCGCCGGTTTACTCGATCAGGAGGCGATCGAAAACGCGCTCGAGGGCTTCGTGGAGCGCGTGCGCCGCGGCGGCGCCGACGACGCACAACCGGCCCGGGATTATTCGAGGCGCGCCCAGACTGCCCATCTCGCGGCCTTGTTTGACGAGCTGACCTCAGACAATGCGGCTTCTACTGCTTCGGGCAGAGGCGTACACTCCTGACTTCGATCCCGGGTTACCAAATACCGTTGCCGACCGCATGATTTCCAGAGTGAACCACCATGTCTGACACGACTGCCGGCGCGCCCGCTGTCGTCCTCGGACTGTGCGCGCACGGTCTGGCCACGGCGCGCACGCTGTATCGTCATGGAATCGAAGTCCACGCACTCGAGCCCAACAGTGCCCTGCCCGGGTCGCGCACCCGCTGCGCCAAGGTCCATCGGGTGGCCTCCATCCATCCGCCCGAACTGATCGACACGCTGATCACAATCGCCAGGCAATTGGGCAACGATCCCAAACCCGTCCTGTTCCCGATCAACGACACGATGGTCGGGGATATTGCGCGCCACTGGGATCAGCTCGAAGCCCATTATGCGCTGGCCTGGTCTGAATCGCGCGACGAGGTCGCGAGACTGATTCTCAAAGATAACCTCGAGAGCCACAGTCGCGAACGCGAGCTCAACTATCCGCGCTCCACCCTGATCGAGCATGATCTGGACCAGGCCGAAGGCCTCGCGGACATGGCTTTTCCTATGCTGGCCAAACCGAGCAAGCCGCTGGGCTCGTTCAAGACGCGCAAGATTGAAGACCGCGCCGAGCTGGAGCGCATCGCCAAAGACTATCCGGACGATCTGCCAATCCTCGTTCAGGAGTGGATCGAAGGCGGCGATACCGATCTGTACTTTTGTGCACTGATGATGGAAAAGGGTCAGGATCTGGCTCGGTTTGAGGGCCGCAAGTTGCGGTCTCTTCCGCCAGCACGCGGGCAGACAACCAGCGCCGAACCGGTGACCAATGATGAACTCTACGACATCACGCGGCGGTTTTTTTCCGGCACCACGGTTAGCGGTCCGGTGTCGCTGGAGGTCAAACGCGATCCGCAGGGCAAATACTGGATTATTGAGCCCACCCTCGGTCGCACGGACTACTGGGTGGACCTGTGCATTCAAAACGGCGTCTCGTTGCCGGTCATGAACTACCAGATGGTGACGGGGCAACGACCCAGCGTTCGCCCGCGCAATGCGTCCCCCACATCATGGTTTGACACCGATCGTGATACCTGGAGCTTTCTGTCGCTGGTACGCGCCGGGAAAGCCAATATCCTGGGCAAAACACGCTTCACTTTTTTCGATTTGCGCGATTTGGGGCCGTGGCGTCTTGCCATGCGTCAGCGTGCTTCGAGCTTACTGCGCCGCCTCAGCGGACGGTAAAATGAGTCTGGACCGGGTCGCTATACACTTTGTGACAATTGGTGACCCGGGGCGGTTCTTGCTTTATGCTTTAAATTGCTGATAAATATAACTTAATAACGCGAAACAATAACTCGAAGAAAGCCGCGTTGACGACCGCGCCCAAGTCACCGCACGCGACGCAGCAAATCTCGAAATATCACGCATTTATAACGCGCTTGTCGCCAATTCGCGACGGATGACACCTATGTGTGCCGTCGGCATACTGCGCCCAGATTTGAGATCACTTGGACATAAGAATCCACACGAACAGACTTAATACGACTGGCGTCGTTTTTTGTGAGCAAGCGCACACTGCAGCGTTCAAACCGGTGCGCATAATCGCGCTCACTGCAAACGGTAAACCTGATCGAAAGACAGGGGCACAAAACTTCCGGCCTAACGCTCTTCGAGCCATGGCAGCGGGGTCGCCAGTGTTGAGATATAGAGCTATGAACATTGTTTTGTTTTCGCGAGCCTGCCTCGCCTCCCCGAGAGACGCCGGATGCGTCTTCTCGACGAAAAGCTCCTCTTCTAATGACACGGATCCCCGTCGCATCACCTCAGGTGGCAGCGCACACGTTGCGTCAGCCGCTCTGACCAGTGCACGAGTTTGGCTCAACCGTTGCGGCACCACTTGCCAATGGTTAACGCCGACGCCTCTCGTCGCGCGCGTACCCTGTTAAGGAAACGTCATGCTACTCAAGCTCCGCGGGCACGTTGCCCTCGTCATTGTCACCCTGCTAACGGCGTACACCGCCGGCGCGCAGGCCTCCACTCTCAGCGATCTGACCAGCTCTCTGCCTGAAAAGACCTGGGCACAGATGCCGTCAAACAGTTCGCTGAACAACCTGAACATTCAGGACAGCCACTTTTACTTCGGCAATACCGGCGTCTGGGACCCGGGCAACAATCGATTGCTGTGGGTCGGTGGCCCGGGCAGTTGCTGCGCCGATGTACCGACCTACAAGCTCATGAGCTACAACGAGTCGAGTGACACCTGGAGCGCAGTGAACACGCCGTACACGACCAGCGGACATGCCTACGATGGCAACGCGTTTGGTAACGGCACGCTTTATTTTGGCCTTTACGGTCAGCGCAACGTCAAGACCTGGAATGGCAGCAGCTGGGGCACGCTGCCGAATCTGCCGTTCCAGGTAAACGTGGCCACCGCCATGACCTACTTTCCGGAAGGCGGCGGGCCGGTTTACGTCGACAGCGCCGGCCGTCTGGCGATCTTCCGCAACGGCAGCTGGACCACGATCTCGGGCGGCGACTGGGGCAGCATTCATATGTTTGCCGAGTACAACCCCGTGCACGGTGTTGTCTGGCTTGGATCGGGCAACGGAGATGATCGTCGCACCTATCGTCTGGATGCCAACCTTAACCTGACGCGCATGGCCAATGCGCCGTTTTCTCTTAACATTCCCAACGCGATTCAGGTCGCCGATCCGGTCTCCGGCAAATACCTGGTTCTCAACCGCAACAACAACACGTGGTGGGAATTCGACATCATGGCCAACCAGTGGTCGCAGATCTCGGGCATGTCCAACAAGCCCGGCATCAGCACCAGTGTGATTGCCTTTCCGCTGCCCGAGCACGGCGCGATCATGCTCTACAACGACAACCCGCGTCGCGTTCATGTCTATCGCCACACGGCAAGTTCGGGCGCGCCCAGCGCACAGGTGAGCCTGACCGCATCACCAAGCACTATTGACAGCGGCGATAGCGTGACGCTCAACTGGTCCACGTCCAACGCCAACAGCTGCTCTGCCAGCGGCGGCTGGAGCGGCAGCAAGAGCGCCGGTGGTGGCAGCCAGACCATTAGCAATATCACGCAGAACACCACGTTCACGATTAGCTGCAGTGGTGACGGTGGCTCGTCCACCGACAGCGCGTCGGTTACCGTCAACAGCGACGACCCGCCTCCCCCGACCGGCTCGGCGGACTGGAATGCACGCTCAACGGCACCCGGTGTGCTGTTTGCGACCAACTTTCCCAACAACGCCAGCGTGGACGACAACGTTCTGCAGGACAGCGCGGCCGGACAGGTCTCGCGTGACACCAACAACTTCAAGTCCGGTGGCGGCGCCCTTCGGTTTGAGATTCTCAAAACCAACGGCACCAATTCAGGCAACTGGAAAACCTGCTGGACCCCGGACTGCACCAATCTGCAGCCCGGCGAAGAAATCTATTTGCAGTTTCGTCAGTACACGCCGGAGTATCTGGTCAATCACGACTGGGAGCACTCGGGTAGCTCGCGCACCGGCTTCAAGCAAACGATTATCAGTGCCGGCTCGGCCAATCCGTCGTTTTCCAGTAACCGCGCCTGGGAAGTTGTCCTTACCAGCAACAACGTCGGCTACCCGCGACTGTATTGGCAAGATGGTGTGAACTCGGCCGTCCAGTCGCAGATTCCCGTCAGCACTGGCTGCCAGGGCAGCGACTTTCGCCATCAGGACGCCGTTGATAGAGGCGCCAATCCTCTGACCGGTCAGTCGCCAGACGGCGACGCCTGGACGCAGTGCGAACAAGACCGCGCACGCTATGGCGGACTTTATAGTTACACCAACAGTCAGGGCGGCGTTCCCGGCCCGGCCGATCCGCTCACCGGTGCCGAACTCTATCCGCTTGACGGCTGGGCCACCTACATGGTGCGCGTTGCCCTTTATGACGACAGCGGCAACGGTGGCCTCGGCACCAGCAACAATACGATCGAAGCCTGGATGGCCCAGGAAGGCGAAGACTTCACCAAGATTGTGAGTCGCCAGAACGTCAAACTTGGTCCCGAAGATGGCCCGGAAGGCCTCAACGGTTTCTGGCTTCTGCCCTACATCAGCCGCGGCCAGCCCAACCCGAACCGGGAAGACACCTTCACGCTGTATGACGAGGTCATCGTCTCTACAAATTTTATCCCGGCGCCGGACAGTGATGGTGGTACCGGCGGCACCCCGCCGACGATCAACCTGACCAGCAGCTCGAACACGGTGCTCAGCGGCGGTTCGGTGGTTCTGAACTGGAATACCAACAACGCCGACAGCTGCACGGCCGCCGGCGGCGCATGGAGCGGCTCGCGTCCGACCTCCGGCAGCGAAACGGTCGGCCCGCTGACCAGCACATCAACCTTCGTGCTCAACTGCGCCAACTCAGACGGCAGCGCCGGCGATTCGGTGACCGTCACCGTGACATCGCCGCCATCGGATGATTTTGAAATCCTGCAGAGTGATGACGCCACGCACAGCAATTCCTATGCTCTGGATGGCGCCACCGTCAGCGGCGACATCTTCGCCTATGTGATCCCTGAGGCAAACATTGATCAGGTGAGTTTTTATCTGGACGATCCGGACCAGTCCGGCGCGCCCTACAACATCGAATTCCTCGAGCCGTTTGATTTTGGTGGCGGCAATGGTTTTGACACCACCTTGATCGGCAACGGCGCGCACACACTTACGGCAGCCATTTCACTGTCCGGCGGCAGCAGTGCCGATGTCACGGTTTCGTTCAATGTTCAAAACGCGGTCACTTTCCCGCCACCGGTGGTGAACTTCTCTGCGACCAACGTTTCGATCGACTACGGTGGCTTCACGACTCTGCAGTGGACCAGTACGGACGCCACGGACTGTGTGGCCAGTGATGGCTGGTCCGGTTCCCGGCCGATCAACGGCAGTTCATCCGTAGGCCCGCTGTTCGCGTCGACCACGTTCACGCTGACCTGCAGCGGTCAGGGCGGCGCCGACACTGAAAACGTGACAGTTCTGGTCGCCGATCCTGCCCCGCCGACCCTGACGTTGTCGGCATCCCCTGGCTCGGTGGCTTTCGAGGGCGCCAGCCTGTTGAGCTGGAGCAGCTCGAATGCCGATTCCTGCGTTGCCAGCGGCGACTGGTCGGGCAACCGTCCGACCAGTGGCAACGAAAACGTCGGTCCCCTGACCGCCGATTCCACGTACAGCATGACCTGCACCGGGCCCGGCGGCGACATTACACGCAACACCACCGTTAGCGTGGCCGCACCGCCGTTGCCAACGGTATCGATTTCGGCCAACCCGAATCCGGCCGACTACAACGGCGCCGCCACTTTGACCTGGAGCTCGGACAACGCGACCAGTTGTACGGCGAGCGGCGCCTGGGGTGGCAACCGTCCAACATCCGGTTCGCTGACCATTGGTCCGCTGACCGCCGACAGCACCTACACGATTGCCTGCTCGGGCCCGGGTGGCACGCGCAACGACTCGGTTCTGGTTCAGGTCACACCGCCGCCGGCGCCGCAGCTCACCATCAGCGTTGCGCCGACGTCTGTCGATTACGAAGGCATCACCACCATTACGTGGTCCTCGTCCAACGCGACCAGTTGTACCGCCAGTGGCGGATGGAGCGGTCCGCGCGGCGTATCGGGCTCAGAAAGCAGCAGCCTGCTGACGGCGGACACCACCTTCAGCCTGACCTGCGATGGTCCAGGCGGTGATGTCACGCGCAGCGCCACCGTGTTGGTCGGCGCCCCGCCGCGACCCACGGTTGAGCTGACGGCGACGCCGCAAAACGTCGATTTTGATGGCGCCTCGACGCTGCAGTGGACCTCCACCAATGCGACCTCGTGCACGGCATCCGGCGGCTGGGGCGGTAACCGTCCGACCAGCGGCTCGCTTACCGTCGGTCCGCTTCAGAACGACACGCAATACACCATTACCTGTTCGGGTCAGGGTCAGGACGCCACCGATTCGGTCACCGTCACTGTGAACGATCCGGCGCCAACGCTGACCTTCACCGCGCAGCCAAACGCCCTGCCCTTTAACGGCAGCACCACGCTGAACTGGTCAACGGAAAACGCCACGAGCTGTAGTGCCAGCGGCGCCTGGAGCGGCACTCGCGGCACCAGCGGTAACGAATCATCCGGTGCCCTGACGGCAGACTCGGCGTTCACTCTGACCTGCACCGGACCCGGAGGCTTGGTCACACGCACGCGCAATGTAACGGTTGCCGCGCCCAACCAGCCAAGCCTGAGCCTGCAGGCAAGCCCGGATGCCGTGGACGCTGGCGGCAACTCGGTCCTGACCTGGAGCGCGGCAGATGTCGACTCGTGTACGGCCAGCGGCGCCTGGAGCGGCACACGCCCGCTAAGCGGCAACGAGACCGTGGGTCCAATCAACTCAGCCAGTACCTACACCCTGGACTGCACGGGTGCAGGCGGCGATATCTCGCGCAGTGTCACGGTCAACCTCGTGTCGCCGGCGCCAACCATTTCCTTTACCGCGACGCCTCTGGCCGCAACCTTTGGCGGCAGCGTGATCCTCGGCTGGTCAACCACCGATGCTAATAGCTGCGAGGCCTTCGGCGGCTGGTCCGGCGCGCGTGCCACCTCGGGCGGCGAGCAGATCAACGACCTGACCGCCAACACGTCCTTCACGCTGGTCTGCGTGGGTGATGGCGGCCAGGCGACCGAATCGGTTTCGGTCTCGGTCATCGATCCGGATGCCCCTGTCATCACATTCAGTGCCAGCCCGGCGCAGGTGGACGCGGGCGCGAGCACAACGCTTACGTGGTCAACCGAAAATGCCACCTCCTGTACCGCTGCGGGCGGCTGGACCGGCAGTCGTGGTGTCAGTGGCTCCGAGCAGGTTGGTCCCATCGACAACGCCACCAACTTCTCGCTGGTGTGTAATGGCGCCGGTGGTCAGACGGTCGAAAACGTTCTGGTCCAGGTAGCGGGCAATGCCCCGACACTGACGATCAGTGCGGCGCCAAGCAGCGTCGACTTCGGCGGTGAAACGGTGATCAGCTGGAGCAGCACGGGTGCGACGAGCTGTCAGGCTTTCGGCGACTGGTCAGGATCGCGCGCAACCAGTGGTAACGAGACGGTCTCGAATCTGACCCAGAACGCTGAATTTGTACTGGCGTGTACCGGCAACGGTGGCTCAGTGACACAAAGCGCGGCCGTAACGGTAAGCGCGGCTCCGGCCCCCACTGTGACCATCATGGCCGATCCGCAGACCGTGGCGTTCAACGGCACCTCGGTGATCAGCTGGACATCGGAAAATGCCGAAAGCTGCGAAGCGTTTGGCTCGTGGTCCGGTGACCGCGGTACGTCGGGCAGCGAAACTGTCGGCCCGCTGACCGAAGACACCAACTACATTCTGCTGTGCGAAGGCATCGGCGGCAGCACCGTGCGCTCCGCGCAGGTCACCGTTCAGACGCCGGACGCCCCGCAAATAACCCTGAGCCTCACCCCCGACGAGATTGTCTTCGGCGGCTCGGTTGAAGTGTCCTGGGACGTGAACTTTGCGACTTCTTGCTCCGCTTCGGGCGGCTGGAGTGGCGACGTGGGCACCTCCGGCACGCGCAATTTTGGCCCGCTCAACGCGACCACGAACTACACGTTGATCTGCTCTGGTCCGGGCGGCAACGCCAGTCGTTCGGTTTCCGTCCAGGTCGGTCGAACGGCCAACCTGCCCCTGCAGACGTTTGAAAACGACGCCATCGGGCAGGCGCCATCGGGCTGGTACCAGACAGCCGCAGATTTCTCGCTGGACTTCGAGGGCGGCAATTTCCTCGTCAAAGAGTTTGCGAGCAACAACGTGCTGGCGCTTGAGAACAACGGTCAGGATTTCCACAGCCACTATCTGCTGAATCAGGCGGCTCTTTGGACCGACTATCGCTATACCGGACGTCTCTACATATCCGATGCGACCGACAACACCGGCGTAACGGTCCTGTCCGACTATCCCAACAGCGACGCCTACTACTCGCTGGGATATCAGGGCACGGGCAACTTCTCGCTGCAGGCACGCGGCACCGCGTGTGACGGTAATATGGATACGGGGATTCGCCCGTCGGCTGGAATCTGGTATCGCTTTAGCGTTGAGGCCGAAAACGGCGCCTCTGAAACGCTGATTCGTGCCAAGGTCTGGGCAGACGGTGCGGACGAGCCCGTCGATTGGCAGGCTACCTGCGCCGATAGCTCCAACACCCGTCGCGTGTCTGGTGCTCCCGGACTGCGCGGCTCGCGCGTCAGCGCACCGCAGCGCTCACGTTGGGACGATCTGCAGGTAACGACGCTCGACGCTCAAACCGTCTCGCCACCGCTGATCAGCCTGACGGCGACGCCAAGTCTGGTGGCCATCGGCGGCAGCACGCGCCTTGACTGGTCCACCAGCGATGCTACCGCCTGTACGGCGGCAGGCGGCTGGACCGGTTCCCGCGCCGTAGGCGGCAGTGAGTCTGTTGGCCCCATCAATGACGACACAAGCTTCACGCTGGTGTGCGACGGACCGGGTGGTTCGACGTCACAGAGCGTGGCTGTGGCGGCGATCGACAGCTCCGTGGTGCCGATCGTGACCTTCACGGCGACGCCGGACGAAGTTCCCACTGGCGGTTCGACGACACTCAACTGGAGCTCGGAGAACGCATCCGTGTGCGTGGCATCGGGCGATTGGTCAGGTGCGCGCAGCACGTCAGGCAGCGAAGTGGTCGCCAACATCAACAAGGACAGCACTTACCGGATCAACTGCATCGGACCGGGTGGCAACGTCGGCGAAGTCGTCGAGGTGTTCCTGTCGGATATTCCGCGTGATCCAACGCTGAACTTTGATATCGACTTCAGTCTGCTGCCGGTCGACAACACCGTCACGCTGCGCTGGGAGTCGCGCTTCACCAGCACCTGCGTCGCCAGCGGCGACTGGAGTGGTGAGCGTCCACGCTTTGGTATCGAGCAGGTTGGCCCGATCGAAGTGTCGGCCACCTACACTCTGACCTGCGATGGCAGCAATGGCTCGATCAGCGATACGCGAACGATCGATTACGTTGACAGCGACGGCGACGGCATGCCGGACGTCTGGGAGCGCCAGTTCTTCGGCGATCTGGAGAACAACGGCCTGGGTGACAGTGACGGCGACGGCCTGACCGATCGCGAGGAATACACCAACGGCACCGATCCGTTTAACACCGATACTGACGGTGACGGTGATTCGGACTACGACGAAGTGCAGTTTGGCAGCAACCCGCGTGATCCGGGCAGCCAGATCACCGGCGACCGTCCGCAGACACCCGCCGTGGCAGACCAGTCCGGACTGCCGCTGTGGGGCTTCACGGCCGACGTAAGTAACGGCTACAACGACAGCAATGGCGACGCGCTGCGCGAGTCGCGCTGGGAGTTTGCTCTCGATCAGGCCTTCACGAACGTTGTGTTCGCACGCACCGTGGGTGAATCGACGTCCGTCATGGTGCCGGCAGGCGTGCTTGATCCCGGTGTGACCTACTACGTACGTACGCTGCACGTGGACGTTACCGGTGCCGCATCCGATTGGTCGCAGACGGCAACGATGCGTGCCAGCACCAGCTATCCGAACGACGCTGACAACAACGGCATCGACGACGCCTACCAGGCGCCGGCCGATGCGGATGCCAACGGCAACGGTACGCCGGATGCGGATGAGGGACTTTGCAACCTTTACGACGCCGAAGGCCGCAGTGTGGTCGGTTTTGAAACCAACTCCGGTGTCATTCGTTGCTACCGCTCCGTGCCCAATAGCGATCTGCCCAGCGACCCGAGCATCAGCGGCGAAACACCGTTCGGTACCTTCAGCTTCCGTGTTGAAGGATTGCTGGTCGATCCGGCCTCGCCCGCTCGCGTCTTTGTGACGGTGTGGCTGCCGGAGGCGATGGATCCGGATACCGGCTGGGTCATTTACGATCCGGCGACGCAGGAGCTGCTCGACTTCTCTGATCACGTCACCTTCAACGGTAACCGCGCGATCATTGAATACGTCGATGGCGGCTTCGGCGACAAGGACGGTACCGTGAACGGCTACATCGTTGATCCGAGCGGTCCGCTGGTCGCAGCGGCCGCGCCGGAACCAGCGCCTACGCCAAATCCTGCACCGAGCCCGAGTACGTCGGATAGCGGCGGTGGTGGCGGTGGCACACCGGCCCCCTGGACGCTGCTGACGTTGCTCTGCCTCTACGGCGCCCGTCAGCGACGCCTCCTGATGCAGCGACGCTAACGCGCCCTGCCCTGATGACAAAACCCGCCGCTTGCCGGCGGGTTTTTTTGTTGTGACCGATCATTTGCGTTTAGACTTGCCGCCCTGATTCAAGCGCTCTCCCAAGGAAGTACCATGCCCAAAGCCAGCGACGTGAAACGCGGCAACATCGTACGGTTCAAAGACCGTGTCTGCGCCGTGCGCAAGATCGATATACGCACGCCCTCTTCCCGCGGCAGTAATACTCTGTACAAGATGCGTTTGCAGGACGTACAGACGCGGCAAAACATCGACGAGACCTTCAAGGGTGATGACATGTTGGGCGACGCGGATCTGGTGCGTCGCCAGTCCAGCTACTCCTACTTTGATGGCGAGCTGTACGTCTTCATGGACGACGAAGACTACTCGCAGTACTCATTCAACGCAGAGGACCTCGAAGGTCAGACAGCCTATTTGAATGAAGGTCTGCGTGACGTCATGGTCATGCTGATCGACGGTAACCCTGTCGGCATCTCACTACCGACGGCCGTCGAGCTGGAGATTATTGAGACTGCGCCCGCCATGAAAGGAGGCACGGTCACCAAGCGCAGCAAGCCAGCCACGCTTGCGGGCGGACTTGAGGTCCAGATCCCGGAGTATCTGGCTCAGGGAGAAGTGATCAAGGTCAACACCGAAACCGGCGAGTATATGTCCCGGGTCTGACGCTCAGCGGTCGCTTTGCGGATACGTCAGGCCCATCCAGCCTTTGCGTTCAAACGCACTCCATGTGCCGCGCGGTTGCGCCAGTCGATCAAAAATCGCCCACAGCGCGAGGGGGTTGTGTCCCAGTCCGCAGTGCGAGCCGTACACGCGAATATTTTCAGTGTGCGGCCCGGGCTCATCGAGCGAACATTGCCACGGCACGACGCCATCACCACGACTGTAGATCGACGTGCTGGGCACCGGCGGCGCGTGGGCCGCTCGCGCGAGCACCTGATCCTGAATATCCTGGCCGTGGTACGCGTTGATGCTTTTATAGAGCCAGGCGGCCGTTGACGCCTCGTGGGCGTGAAAGGGCGTGCCCAGCGTAATGACCTGGCGCACATCGTCCGGCGCCATCCACGCCAGTTCGCGCGCGTAGATGCCGCCCAGACTCCAGCCCACCACCGACACCGGCTCGTCGTAGCGTCTGCGCAATTCCTGCAAACGATCCATGACCTGATCCAGATCAATCTGCACCGGGCCGAGGTTGCGCCCGAGCTTCCAGCGATGTCCCTGATAGCCCAGGCGCTTCAGAATATGACGCAGGGGAAAGGTAGACGACCCGCTGGCAAGAAACCCCGGCAGCACGAGCACCGGGTGACCGTCACCGCGCTGCGCACAGTGCATCAACGGATAGCACCAGGCGTAGGCGTAGAGTTCGGCGATGGCGCGGGTTTCAGCCAGACGCAACGTCCACGAAGGCACCTTGATGGCGGCCTGATCCTGCTTCGACGCACGGCTCATTGCGCAGCCTTGCGTTTGCGCTCAGCCGCGCGCGCTCGTGCTCTGGACACTTTTTTCCGCGCTGGCGACTTTTTGCTCGTCGCGCCCCTGGTCTTGCCACGCGTGGCCGCGCGCAGCGCCTCAAAAGCCGTATCAAGACACTCACAGTAGAAGGCCGGATCCGGCATGATCTCCCGACATGACACAGCGCTGACGGTAACCTGACCGTTGTAGCTCAGCACCGGCTGAAACAATCCCAGGCCGTGCGCAATCGGACCCAGCCCGTAGTTGGCAATCAGCTGCGAGCCCATCGAATACAGCGGAAACGCCGGACCGGGCACGTTGGTAATGACAGTGTTGAACACCGGCGGCAGGCGTCGCACCAGTCCCCAGCGACCGTAGGCGTGCGCCATGGCGCCGGTCGTCAGAGAGGGCAGAAAATGGGCCAGATCAGTCACGATATCGCCACCAAGCGTTGCGCTCATTTTCTTGGCGCGGGTGCTCTCCTGCTGCACAGCGCGCAGACGTTCAAACGGATCTTCGATATCGGTGCGGATCGGTAGACTCAGGGTTGAAACTCGATTGCCCGCCGTGCCGCGCTGATCCTGATTGCGTGAAGACACCGGTGCCATCGCGACGAGCGAGGTCTCGGGCAGTTCGCTTTTGCTGAGCAGATACTGACGCAAAGCGCCGCCGCACACGCTGACGATAACGTCATTGACCGTAGCCCCCTCGACGCTTGATTTGATGGCGCGGATATCGTCCAGCGCAAACTGTCGCGCATCGAACACCCTGTGCGGCGACACGGTGTCGTTGAATCGGGTGCGTGGCACCTTCAGTTTCCACAGCGCTTCGCCACGAACGGCGCTCATGCCAGCACGCGCCAGTTTCGGTAGCGTGCGACTCGCGAAAGCCGCGAACTCCAGTGGTTTGCGCGCGGTGGACATGGCCGCATGACCAATCAGCTCCACGTCGCTTGGCAGGCGTTCGGGTCGCCACTGCTTTTGCGGCGGCTCGACATCCGCCTGCGGTGCAAGATCATGAAACGCCGCACCGATCTCGGCGGCGGACACACCGTCCACGGCGGCGTGGTGAAATTTTGTGACCAGCGCGAAACTGCCCGCCGGCACGCCGGCCACATTATCCAGACCCTCAATCACGGTCGCTTCCCAAAGTGGTTTGCGCATGTCCAGAGGCCGAGCGTGGAGCCGCGAGGCTTGAATGCAAAGCTGACGCCAGTCTCCAGGTTTGGGTAACGCGATATGACGGACGTGATACTCGAGATCAAAATCCGGGTCTTCGACCCAATAGGGGCGATCCGCGCCAAGCGGAACATGCGCCAGACGCTGACGAAAACTGCGCGCCTTGTGCAGGCGTTGCGCAAAGTAGTCAAGAATGTCTTTGAAACCTACGTGACCGTCTGGTGCGGTGGCCGGATCATAGATGGCCAGCGAGCCGATATGCATGGGCATATTGGCCGACTCCAGCTGCAAAAAAACGGTATCCAGGCCTGAAAGCTGCTGCATTTGGATTGCTCGGTAACGTTGAGTAACACAAAGCGTAACACTCACGGCGCAGCGGCGGCATCAGCACTCCACATAAGGCGGTCGACGCTATGCCTGCGGCGCCGTACAATCCGCGTCACCTTGAAAACCTCAACCACAATTCGCGACCTCCTGAGTGACACTGCAAAGCGTGCCGGCCGCTACCTCGAACAGGCTCCCGGGCGTCGCGTTGCACCGACCACCGACGCGCTTGAAGCGCTGCGCGATTTGCCCGACTCGCTGCCGGCCATTGGGCAATCCGCCGCCACCATTGTCGCGCAACTTGACGAGTTCGGTTCGCCGGCGACCACGACAACCACCGGACCGCGATACTTCGGTTTTGTGACCGGCGGCGCCACGCCAGCGTCGCTGGCCGCCAACTGGCTGGCGTCGGCCTGGGATCAGAATTCAGGACTGCACGCATCGGCGCCCGTGACTGCCTCGCTGGAGCACACTGCAATGCGCTGGTTGCTCGATCTGCTACAGCTGCCCAAAGACTGCGGCGGTTGTTTCGTCACCGGCGCCACGGTGGCCAATTTCACGGTGCTGGCGGCGGCACGCCATCGGGTGCTGGCCAACGTTGGCTGGGATGTCGAGGCGCAGGGCTTGTTTGGTGCACCACCGATCACGGTGGTGATTGGCAGCGAATCGCATCCGTCGGTTTACAAAGCGCTGGGCATGCTTGGCCTCGGTCGCGATCGCGTGGTGCGTGTCGCGGTGGACGATCAGGGCCGACTGCGCGTCGATGCCCTGCCCTCGATCAAAGGCCCGACCATCGTTATTACTCAGGTCGGCAACGTCAACACGGGCGCCAGTGATCCGGTGGGCGAGATTTGCGAGCGCGTCTCACCCCACGGAGCGTGGGTGCACGTCGACGGTGCCTTCGGTTTGTGGGCGGCGGCCAGTCCGCGTCTGGCATCGCAGGTGGCCGGCATTGAACGAGCGGACTCGTGGGCGACTGACGCGCACAAGTGGCTCAACGTGCCCTACGACAACGGCATCGGGCTGGTACGCGACACCGCTGCACTCAAAGCCGCCATGGCAATTACCGCCGCCTACCTACCGACCCAGGGCGAGGCGCGCAATCCTTCCGACTTCACGCCCGAGCTCTCGCGCCGTGGTCGCGGCGTGGATGTGTACGCGGCGCTGCTTGAGCTTGGTCGGGACGGCGTGGCCGATCTGGTGGAACGTTGCTGCGCCCATGCTCAAACCTTCGCACGCTTGCTCAGGCAACACGACTTTGACGTCCTCAATGAGGTTGTGCTGAATCAGGTGCTGGTGAGCTTCGGTGACGATGAGCGCACGCGGCGTGCCATCGCCGCCATTCAGGCGGAGGGCACGTGCTGGGCCGGCATCACACACTGGCGGGGTCGCACCGCGATGCGCATCAGTGTGAGCAACTGGTCCACGACCGACGACGATGTCATCAAGAGCGTCGATGCCATCGCCAGCGTGGTAGCGTCCCTGTGAGCATGGTACCCGGCCAGCGTTACGCCAGCGCAACGGAACCGGATCTCGGTCTGGGCATCGCTATCGAGGTTGACGGACGACGTATCACAGTCCTGTTTCCCGCCGCCGAAGAACGCCGCGTGTACGCCATGGACACCTCGCCGCTCAGTCGTATCGAGTACGCGGTCGGCGATCACATTGAGGACGTCGCCGAGCGCACGTTGCGTGTGGTGGGCATCAGCGAAGCCGACGGCCTGCTGATCTATCGCTGTGAGGACAGTGGCGGCCATCACATCGATGTACCTGAGATGGACCTGAGCCCGTACGTGCAGTTCACAACGCCCGTACAAAGACTGGCCAACGCGCAGATCGACAAGAGCGCCGCCTATCGACTACGCATGCAGGCGCTGGCGCTTGCCGACGAACAACAAAAAAGTCCGGTACGTGGTCTGCGTGGTCCGCGCGTTTCGCTGCTGGCGCACCAACTCTATATCGCCGATACGGTGGCGGCCCGCCACGCCCCCCCCGGGGGGGGGGGCGCGTGCGGTGGGGAGGGCGCA
>CAZXCL010000015.1:32711-67215 GCA_964639265.1 uncultured Gammaproteobacteria bacterium
ATCGCCGATACGGTGGCGCGACGCTACGCGCCGCGCGTGCTGCTGGCCGATGAGGTTGGGCTGGGCAAGACCATTGAAGCCGGCATGATCGTGCATCACCAGCTGGAAACCGGCCGCGCACAGCGTGTGCTGGTTCTGGTGCCCGACGCGCTGGTCTATCAATGGCTGGTGGAGATGCTGCGTCGTTTCAACATGCGTCTGGCGCTGTATGACGCCCCGCGTTTCGAAGCCCTGCTCGAAGAAGGGATTACAGAGCCTTTCGACGCAGAGCAGCAGGTGCTGTGCTCACTCGATCTGCTGACAAGCGACGACGCCATGCGCAGCGCCGCGCTCGCCTCAGACTGGGACCTGGTCATCGTCGACGAAGCGCATCATCTGAAGTACGACCCGCAACCGGATGCCGAACATAGCGACCCGGCCGTCGCCGCCTATCGATGCGTGGAGCAACTCGCCGCCAAGAGCAAAGGTTTGCTACTTCTGACCGCAACACCGGAACAACTTGGCGCCGACAGCCATTTTGCACGGCTGCGTCTGCTCGACCCCGCGCGCTTTTATGATCTTGAGGCCTTCCGCGCGGAGCAGCAGCAGTATCAGTCACTCAACGAGCAAATTGAGCCACTGTTGCACGACGAGGTAACGCTCACCGACGAGCAGCGCGCTGGGTTTGAACACTACATTGAGCGTCCGATCGAACGCGACATTTCGGCCCAGGCACGTCACGACCTGTTGCGTGAACTGCTCGACCGTCACGGCACCGGTCGCGTACTGTTTCGCAATACGCGCGCGGCGGTACCCGATTTTCCGCAGCGTGAAACGCACATCTGGCCGTTGCCGGCCGCCGACACAGCGTCCGCCTCTCCCGACACGACCATCGCAGCAGCGCTGTATCCGGAAAGCGCATTCTCCGACTCAAGCTGGACGCGCGGTGATCCGCGCGTGGCGTGGCTCGTTCGCTTTTTGAAAGAAGATCGCAGCCGACAGGTGCTCGTCATTTGCCACCATATGGCGACGGCCAAGGCACTCGATGAACACCTGACGTTGCGCGAGGGCCTGCCGAGTGCGTCGTTTTATGAAGGACTGAGCCTGCTCGAACGCGACCGCGCGGCGGCCTACTTCGCCGATGGCCAGCGACCCGGTGACGGCGCTCAGGTCCTCGTGTGCTCGGAAATCGGCAGCGAAGGGCGCAATTTTCAGTTCGCCCATCACCTGGTGTTGTTCGACTTGCCGCTGTCGCCCGATTTGCTGGAGCAGCGCATCGGACGGCTCGACCGCATCGGACAGACATCGACCATCCACATTCACGTACCGTTGACACAGGGCAGCGCCAGCGAAGTCCTTCTGCGCTGGCACCACGAGGGTCTCGACGCACTGAATCACAGTGCACCGGGGGCGCAGAGTCTGTTCGATGAATTTGAGTCAGAGCTCACAACGGCGATCATCGATCCGGCGAACAACGTGGACGATCTCATCGCGCGCACACGAAAGCGTGCCGATGCCGTTCGCGCTGCGCTGCAAAGCGGCCGCGACCGGCTCATCGAACTCAACTCCTGCGATGCGCAGCACGCCGCCATGCTTGTGGACGCGCTGGAAGCGGATGCGGCCGATCAGGCACTGCCTGCGTTCCTGGCCGGTGCATTCGAGCACTTTGGCGTTGAACAGGAAGACGACATCGGCCGCACCATGATCCTGCGGCCCAGCGAACGACTGTCCGCGCACTTCCCCGGACTGACCGACGAAGGCCTCACGGCAACCTACGATCGCAATACGGCGCTCATGCGTGAAGATCTGCATTTCATGACTGCGGAACATCCCATCGCCAAAGAAGCGCTGGCGCTTGTGCTTCAGGGCGACGCGGGGAACGCGACACTAAGCACGGTCGCACTCAAAGCACTGCCTGCCGGCACACTGCTACTCGAGTCGTGGTTTACCGTCGCGGTGATTGCGCCAGCCGCGCTGCAGATTGAACGCTATCTGTCGCTGACGCCCACGCGTTTTCTGATCGCCGCCAACGGCAAGGATGTGGGCGCAACGCTGGATGCCAAACAGCTTGATCGTCTGTGCAAGGACGTGGACCGCAAGACGGCCCGCGCCGTTCTTGGCCAGGTGCGCGGTGAGCTTTCCACGATGGTGGGCTTCGCCAAACAGCGCGCGGAAGAAGTTCTGCCGGGACTCATTGAGGGCGGCTGCGACGCCATGCGTGCCGCACTGGGCGAGGAGCGCGATCGGCTTGAGGCGCTTGCCCGCGTCAACCCCAATGTACGCAGTGAAGAAATCTCGCATCTGAACGACACGATGGCGCAGTGCGAACACCACATTGCACGCGCGCAAATGCGCCTGTCGGCGCTGCGGCTGATCGTCAACACCGGCGGCAAAAAGTAACCTCGTCAGATAAGCAGGCCCGACGGACTGACTAGAACAGCCCCGCCTCAAGGCCAGCGCTCATCGTCATACCCAGCTCCTCGCAGCGTTGCTGCCACACCGTTTGATGGTCGCCGGTCATGATCAGCGCCGGCTGCACCGGGCGCCAGCGCAGGCCGGTGACGATGCGCTCCACGCTTTGTCTGGCACCCTGTCCGTCCTGACCGGCCTTGACAAATAGCGCGTACGGCAAGCCCTGAGTCTCTTCCAGACACGGGTAGTAGATGCGCTCGAAAAAGTCCTTGAGCGCACCGTTCATGTAGCCAAAGTTCTCCGTCGTACCAACGATCAGACCATTGCAGGCCAGAACCTCATCGGGCCCTGTGGCGAACGGCGAGCGCACTGCAATCTCCATATTTTCATCCGTGCCCGCCTGCGCTCCGCGGGCGACCGCATCGCGAAGCGACTCGACATTCGGCGACGGGCAATGACAAACAATCAGCAACGTGCTCATGGCGCCATTATCGCACGCCAATCGGCTACACTTGGCGCCATGAAACACCTTATCGCTGGATGTCTTTCGCTGTTGCTGCTGACGGGCGCCGGCTGCACCGTCTCTGACAAACCCACCGCGCCAACGTCGACAACGACGGGGCCAGCTCAAATCGGCGCGCCGACGGCTGCCGGTATCCGCTATCGAGTCGACTCGGACGCCTCGTGGCTGCGCGTTCGCGTCTACAAGACCGGTCCGCTGGCGCGCTTCGGTCACGATCATGTGATTGCCTCGTCGACGCTGTCAGGTTCGGTCGTGCTGGCCGATCCGTTTGCCGACAGCGCGTTTGTGCTGGAGCTGCCGCTGGCCGACCTGGTCGTCGATGATCCCGCGGCGCGGCGCGCCGAGGGTGAGCTGTTCGCCAAAGACATCCCCGACAAGGACCGGGCTGGCACCCGGCGCAACATGCTCGGAGAAAAACTGCTCAACGCGCAGATCTATCCCAACCTCACGCTGACGTCGATCGCCATCGACGGCGCGATGACGGAGGCCACCGCTCAGGTGCGCGTATCGATCGCAGGCGAACAACATCGCGTTGAGTTCCCGTTTACCGTGCGCGTCGACGGCGATCGGCTGCACGCTGAAGGCAGCGCCACGTTGACCCACGCCCAACTCGGGCTTGAGCCGTTCAGTGCACTGGGTGGCGCGCTGCGCGTACGCGAGGACATTGATCTTCGCTATGACATTGTTGCCGTGCTCGATGAGGAGATGCTGTGAATCAGGATGCGCGTGAATTTGATCTGGTGCTGCTGGGTGCCACCGGCTTTACCGGCCGCCTCGTGGCTGCCCACCTCGCGGCGCACTACGGCGAGGATTCAGACGAAACCCTCAACTGGGCCATTGCCGGACGCAGCGAGTCAAAACTTGCTGAAGTCGCGGGCGCTCTGGGTATCGATGTGCCCATGCTCGTCGTCGACAGCCAGGACGCCGACGGTGTCGCGGATCTTGCCGCACGTACGCGAGTGGTGTGCACGACGGTCGGTCCCTACTCGCTGTATGGATCACCGCTGGTCTCGGCGTGCGCGCACGCGGGCACCCACTACTGCGATCTGGCCGGTGAAGTGCACTGGATTGCGCGCATGATTGAGACCCATCAAAAGCGCGCCGAGGAGTCGGGCGCGCGCATTGTGCCGTGCTGCGGTTTTGATTCGGTGCCCTCAGATCTGGGCGTCTGGTTTTTACAGCGCGAGGCCATCGCGCAGTTTGGCGAACCCTGCCAGCGTGTGAAGTTTCGGCTCAAAGCAGCAAAGGGAACCGCCTCTGGCGGCACCGTGGCAAGCCTCATGCAGGTTATCGAGGCGGCCCGTGCCGATCGCGACGTCGCGCGCACGGTACGTCATCCCTATTCGTTTAACCCCCCGGCGCTGCGCGCCGGGCCCGATCGAGCCGAACCGGTATGGCCGAGCTTTGACGAGGATTTCGAGGCCTGGACCGCGCCATTTGTGATGGGCGCCATCAATACCAAAGTGGTGCGGCGGACGAACGCGCTGCTTGAGCATCACTACGGCACGGATTTCTCCTACAGTGAAGCCGTCCTTACCGGCACGGGCTGGGCAGGCCGAGCCAAAGCCGTCGCGATGGCCAGCGGCCTGAACGCACTGATGATCGGCGCCGCGATAAAACCGACACGCTATCTGCTCAATCAGTTTGTGCTTCCCAAGCCCGGCGAAGGCCCTGGCGAAGCGGCGCGCGACAACGGCTTTTTTAACATAGCGCTGTTTGGCGAAACCGCATCGGGCGATACGCTGCGCGCCGTCGTCACCGGTGACAAGGACCCGGGTTACGGGTCAACCAGCGGCATGCTCGGCGAAGCAGCGGTGGCGCTGGCGCTGGACACGCCGCCGTCCGAGGCCGATGGTTTCCTGACCCCCGCCGTGGCGCTGGGGGATGCCTACCTCGACCGGCTGCAGGCCAACGCTGGCCTTTCGTTCCGGATACGAAACTAAAAATCAGTTAGTTACGAACATAATTTCCAGGATATCGCGGCCACTGCCTTGAATTTGTGCGGCCGCGACACCAGCACATAGCGATGCCAGTGAACGATTTGCGCTATACTTTGGCCATAAGAATTCTGGCTCTCGGATTTTAAGGAGTATTCCCGACCATGAATGATCAGGTTTCCCGTTACGAAAGCGCCGTCGCCTCCGGTCAGCGGCCCCGCGCGGCGTTTCTCGCCCGCACCTACAACCACCTGCTCGGTGCCATCGTGGCCTTTGTCGGTGTGGAAATAGTTCTGTTCAAGACCGGCATTGCCGCGAGCATCTTCCAGTTTGTCGCTGGCACCAGCTGGCTGCTGGTTCTGGGTGGCTTCATGGTTGCCTCCTGGCTGTTCAGCTCGATGGCAGCCAGTCGCGGCTCATCGGCCAAGCAGTACCTCGGCCTGGGTGGTTTCGTCGTCGCCGAAGCGCTGCTGTTTGCGGCACCGCTGTACATTGCGTTCACTTACATGTCACCGAACGTGGTGATGAACGCCGCGCTGTTCACGTTGGCGGCCTTTGCGGCACTGACGGCCATCGTCTACTACACGGGTAAGGACTTCACGTTCCTGCGTTCATTCCTGATGTGGGGTGGTTTCCTGGTCATCGGACTGATCGTGCTGAGCGCTCTGATGGGCTTCAACCTTGGCATCCTGTTCATCGTGGCCATGATCGGCTTTTCGGGCGCCTCGATCCTGTACAGCACCTCGTCGGTGTTGCAGGACTACCCCGACGGTTTTCACGTGGCGGCCGCACTGTCGCTGTTCAGCTCTGTGATGCTGCTGTTCTGGTACGTGCTGCAGTTCGCCATGAGCATTGCCGGCGACGACTAACGTTCCGACTTGATGTATGAGAAATGCCGGCGCTCTCGGGCGCCGGCATTTTTTTATGCGCGCATACCCCGCATCGGCGTGACATAATCTGAAAATGCGCGACAGTTGTGAGTCGATTCACAGCGCTTCGGCCCGCCCTTGTCTAGTCTCTGGACGTTACGTAATCCCCCAGAGACGCCATGCGCACCAGCCCCCAAGATTCCCTGTTGCCCGTCATCGTGCCGTTGGCAATTTTTCTGGGCGCCTACGCGCTCGAAGCCAACGCCGCCATGATCGCGGCCATCGTCGGCATCCCGCTCGAAGATGCGATTCGCCAGTGGCTGCCGCTGATCGCCGGAACCGCACGCTGGATGGCCGGCTCGTGGCTGCTCGGACGCATCATCGTCAGCATGATCATTACGCCGCTGGTGCGTCGTCGCACGGGTCTGGATGCACCAAGCATCCTGGGCAACTTCGTGCACGCCGTCCTGATGATCTGCACCATTCCGCTGGTCATCAAATTTGTATTTGATCGACCCATTGGCGGTCTGGTCGCCTCCTCCGGTCTGGTGACGTTGATCATTGGTCTGGCTATCCGCGACATGATTGCCGACTTTTTCTCCGGCGTGGCCATGAACATCGAACGCCCCTACTCCATTGGCGACTGGGTTGAGCTCGAACCAGGCCTCGTAGGCCGCGTGACCGAACTCAACTGGCGCTCGACCCGTCTGGTGACCCAATCGCACCGCACCGTCATTGTGCCCAACAACAATCTCGCTTCACGCCAGTTCATCAACTACAGCCTGCCCCAGCGCCGCTATCGCGAGTCGCTGATGATCGCACTGAACTACACGACGGACCCGAACCGCGCCGAGAACATCCTGACCGCAGCAGTCATGGCCACCCCGGGCTTGAGCGAAAACGCCGATCACAACGTGCGCATTCGTGAGTTCAATGAGCGCGGTGTGGAATATGAGATTCGCTTCTGGATTGACGACCTGACCAAAAAAGTCAGCCTGCGTCATCGCCTGGCGGGTAACGTCTTGCGGTATCTGCATCAGGCAGGCATCCCTATCCCGTATGGCCAGCAGGAAGTTCTGCTGACCCGCGAGCGCAAGCTGCGCACCGAACGGCGACTGGACGTCCAGCAGCTGCTTTCACGTATGGATCTGCTGGCCCATCTGACGCACGGTGAGCTGGAGCAGCTGGCACAACGTGCCACCAGTCGAGACTACGCCAAAGGCAGAGTGATTTTCGAGCGCGGCGACGAAGGTCTGGCGCTGTATCTTGTGGTCGAAGGCATCGTCGAGGCGTCTGTCTGCGACACCGAACTTGGCAATGACGACGGTCCCGCGGTGGCGCAGATTGAACCGGGACAGGCCTTTGGCGAAATGTCGGTCCTGACCGGCGAGCCTCGCGCCGCCACCGTACGGGCGCTGACCAACGTCCACGCGCTTGAAATTCGTCGAGATGATATTGAGCCAATCTTCCGGGCGCGACCTGAAATCGCCAACGACCTGGCCGAGGTTATGGCCCATCGCGTGCGTCGCAACGAAGCGACCGTCGCCGCCATGATGGATCATCGTAGCGACGACGAACACACATCCCGCGCACGGCATCTGGCCGGACGCATCAGTCAGTTCTTTGGCTTAGGCGTGCCGCACTAGCCGCGACGCTGTTTTCAGCCCGCGTTCTGAAGAAACGAGTAGTCGAGCTTGTTGACGTGGCGTTCCTGCAGCCGCAGATACCATTGGCACAGCTCGTCCGCGGTCAACGGCGCACTGACCAGATAGCCCTGCACCAGATCGCACTCGTATGACTTGAGCAGGTTCCAGCAGTAGTTGCTCTCAACGCCTTCGGCGGTCACCAGCAGGCCCATGTTGTGACCCAGATCGATAATCGATTTGACGATGATCGCATCGCCCGAGTCAGCGCGCAGATGCTGTACGAACGACTTGTCGATCTTGACCTGCGACAGCGGCAGCTGTTTGAGCAACGACAGCGAGGTCTGCCCCGTGCCAAAGTCGTCCAGCGCAATCTTCAGGCCACCTTCGCGGAAGGCCTGGAGCACGGCCACGGCCCGCTCAGGATCATCAATCACCGCACTTTCGGTCACCTCGATGGACAAGCGCGAAGGCTTGACCACGTAGTGTTTCAACAGCGCGCTGATGCGCGCGGGCAGACTTTCATCACGCAAGTCGTTGGCTGAGATGTTGACGGCCACACCGAGGTCGTAGCCGGCGGCATTCCACTCGCGCACTTGACGGATCGCCGCCTTGAACACCCAGTCGGTAAGCTGACTGATCTGACCGGCTTTCTCGAGCAGTCCGATAAACTCGTCGGGCGGAATAAACCCGAGCTGCGGATGGCGCCAGCGCACCAGCGCCTCGACCGTCTCAACGCGCTGGGTCTCAACATCGATTTTGGGTTGGTACTGCAGGTAGAGTTCACCGTCGCGCAATGCGCCGGGCAAATCATGAATGATCGCAAGCTCGCGCAGCTGCTGTTCATCCTGACCGGCCTCGTACATTACCACCTTGTTCTGGGATTCCTTAGCCGTCATCAGTGCGATATTGGCCATGCGACGCAACGCCTTGGGCCCCTCGCCGTGCACCGGAAACAGTGCCAGGCCGGCGCGAATCTTGAGTTTGATGGACTTTTCGCGCACGACGATGGGCGACTCAAGTGTGGAAACAAGAAACTCCACCAGCTGCATGGCCGTCTTGTCATCCACATCATCGAGCAGCAGCATAAATTCGTCGCCGCCGACGCGAGCCACCGTGTCGGTTACACGTGTGTTGGCCGACAGTCGCTGCGCAAGCTCTTTGAGCACCAGATCGCCCACATCCTGGCCCAGCGTCCCGTTGATTTCGTTGAATCGCGAGACATCGATGGCAACGGCGGCCAGGTTTTGATTGGCAAACGTCGCACGATCCACGGCGCGCGCTATTCGTTCATTGGCCACCGCGCGGGTCATCAGACCGGTCAGCGCATCAAACTGGCTCTGGTAGTCCACTTTGCTCTGGCGCTCATCGATGTCGTCCTGCATGGCGTTGAACTCATGCGCGATAACGGACAATGGATGCGCTTTGCCAGCGCGCAGAGGCTCGGTGCAATTGCCCTGACGCACGCGCGCAATCGCATGTATCAGCGGCGTAAACTGCTGTTGCCAGTAGCGCTTCATGATCCGACGCAATAACACTTGCCACATCCAGCAAAGTCCGACCGACATGACGATGCCCGCGGCGGCCAGAGCGAAGAGCGCGACCGGTGAATGCAGTAACGGGCGCGGCGGTGCAAGCGTGACGCTGAGCGTCTGCGTTGCGCTTTGATCCAGCACCAGACCTACTGGCGGTGCGGCATTGGCAGAGACGTTTAGTGCAACGCCAGGCGTGGCGCTCCAGCGTGTCGCGCGTCTGCTCAAACTCACACCCGCGTACAAGACATAGCGGTCGCCGGCTACAGAGGTCTCGATAAGAAATGTATCCTGACCCGCACGCGCGAAACGCGGCACGCCATCGCCCACGCCCAAGCCGTTCCAGTCGGTCTTCGAAATGCCGCGTGCGGCAACCAGACGATTGTTGCGATCGACCAGCACCAGCCAGTCACCGTCGCTCAAAGCCAGTGAGGCGAGCGCATCGTGCGCCGAATCGCGTTCGAGCGGGGCTGTTTCCAGCGCCTGCGTCCAGCCGCGCATAGCCAGCGCTGCACTGGCGCGACTCAGAGCATATTGGCGACCTACAAGCGCGCCCTGGCTCTCGAGTGTGGCACGCGCGGCCTGCAGACCGTCGCGTCGTTCCAGATAGGCCATACCACTGGCCATCACGAGCACCATGGCCGTGATGGTGGCAAATCCAAACCAGGCGAGGCTACGGGGAATTCCGGTTTCAGATGACGCGCGGGCATCCTGCCGGCGGCTGAGTCCTGAAGCTTTCAAAGAGTGGATCACTTAAAACGCAGAGGTAACCGGCAGGCTACGCGCACCCCCGCCGCGTCACTGTGAGCAGCGGCACAAATTCATGGCTTCAGCGAGTTTGTACGCTCAAACTGTGCGCAAAACACGGCCAGGGGATCGTCAGCCTGGCCGAGCCGGCGCATCTGCACCCCAAGCTCGCTAACATAATCCACGTTTGCGCCGCTTGGTCCCGCGCAGCGCAGAATTTGCGCCACCATTTGCGTCTCATCCACGGGGCCCAGATAGTGCGGATTGTCAGGCCAGCCGATATAGGTCAGTGCGCGCACTCGGCGATCGTCGATCAAGTGCACGGTGAGCCATTCGCGCTCGTAACCGCCTTGTTCTCGATGATCCAGTCTGCGCAGAATCTCGTCCTCGTGCCGCGCGGCAATTCGAAACGCCACGCCGCGGCAGTGCGCCGCCTGGTCTGACGCCAGCGTAACGACCCGGCCCGGAGCATCAGGCGTCCCACGGTGATCCGGTGAGCCCTGCCACAATTGGCGCGAAAAGCCGTTCACTACCGCGTCGGATCGCTCCTCAAACTCGAAATCCGGCCGCCACATCAACGATCCGTAGCCAAAGATCCAGATATCGTTTGACATAAACCTGCGAATCCTGTGCCCGACGCGAATCGGCCCTAGGGTCCGAAAATCTTGAAAAGTGTGGCCATCAGGCCCACACCCATCGCGAACTGCGCGTACCAGCGCCAGTGACGTTTCTTTAAATGTCCAATGAAACTGAACGCGCAAAGCGCTGTCATTACAATGAAGATGACGGTGTATGTGCTCAGAACGTCCCATTCCGGGGCCACCTGGGGCGAGCCCTTGCCAAGCATGGCGAAGAGCAACATGACCACACATAGGCCAAAGGCAATACTGGCGCTGGTGCCGAGCAGCACGCCGTTGAGAAAGACCAGAGGCGTCATTGCGGCGAATCCTGCCGCAGACCGCCTGCGAAACTGCCGAATAAGCCCTTGATTCGGGGCTGCGGCGGCACTAGGGTCGAAGCTGGGGATATCGTCGGCAAAGGCATGACACGGCACAACTGGAGTAGCTTGATACGTATGAACACTGCAACCTCGAAACGTCGGAGCAAAAATCTGGCGACCTCGGCCGCGGCAATGCTGGCCGGCATCGGACTCGGGCTCACGCTTACCGCGGCTGCCACGCAATCCGACGCCGAGAGTATTCTGGGACCCAAAGAGCAACATGCCAAGGTCAGCCGTCTCGCGACAACCTTTTTCGAGCATTCGCACTATCGCCGTACCAAGATCGACGACACCATTTCCTCAAGCATCCTTGATCGCTACCTCAAGGCGCTCGACCCGAACCGCATGTATTTCCTGGCCTCCGACGTCGAAGACTTCGAGCGTTACCGGACGCTGATGGATGACTTCGTGCGTACGGGCCGTGTGGACGCGGTGTTCGATATTTTCGGCGTTTTTCAGACGCGCGCCCTGACCCAGATCAACTACGCGCTGAAGCGACTGGAAGAAGATCACGATTTCACCGTCGATGAACGCTACTACTTCGACCGTGAAGAAAGCCCCTGGGCCGCCAACCAGGCCGAGCTGGACGAGCTGTGGCGCAAACGCGTCAAGCACGATCTGCTGAGCCTGCTGCTCGCTGAAAAAGACACCGCGGAGGCGCGCAAAACGCTGACCACGCGCTATGAACGCGTGAAGCGTCGCAATGAGGAGTTCACCAGCGATCAGGTGTTCGAATCGTTCATGAACGCCTACGCCGACACGCTGGACCCGCATTCGAACTATTTCTCGCCGCGCAACGCCGACGAGTACAACATTCAAATGAGCTTGCAGTACTTTGGCATCGGTGCCTCGCTGCAACTCGAAGATGAATTTGTGACCGTTCAGGAAGTGATTGCTGGCGGTCCCGCCGCCGGCGACGGCACTCTGACGCAGAAAGACCGCATCGTTGGTGTCGCGGAAGGCCCCGACGGCGAGGTCGTCGACGTGGTGGGCTGGATGCTCGACGATGTCGTGCAGCTGATCCGCGGACCGGCCGATACGGTCGTGCGCCTTCAAATTCTCCCTGCCGGCGCCCTGCCCGGCTCGCCGCAGCGCGAGCTGTCTTTGACCCGCGGCAAAGTCACTCTGGAAAGCCAGGCCGCGCAGCGCGAAATCATCGACATTGAGCGGCCTGACGGCGATCTGAAACTCGGCGTGATCACCGTGCCGAGCTTTTATCAGAATTATCAGGCGCGCGCCAAGGGCGATCCCGACTACGCCAGCGTGACGCGCGATGTGGAACGTCACCTCACGGAACTCAAAGCCGAGGGCGTTGACGGTGTGATCATGGATTTGCGCAACAACGGTGGCGGCCAGCTCAGCGAGGCTGTGGGCCTGACCGGTCTGTTCATCGACAAGGGCCCGGTGGTCCAACTGCGAGAGCACAACGGCAAACTGCGCGTCTATCGTGATGAAGACAAAGGCACGGTGTACGACGGCCCGATGGTTGTGCTGGTCAATCGATTCAGCGCCTCGGCCTCCGAGATCTTTGCAGCGGCCATCCAGGACTACGGTCGCGGTATCGTGATCGGCCAAACCACGTTTGGTAAGGGCTCAGTGCAGAACATTTATCCGCTCGACCGCCGCAGCCGTGTTGACGGTCCGCGCTATGGCCAACTCCATCTGACGATGGGCAAATACTATCGGGTGACCGGTGGCTCCACGCAGCATCGCGGTGTCGAGCCAGACATCATGCTGCCCTCCGCGATCGATCTGACCGAGGTGGGCGAAAGTGCCCGCGATACGGCGTTGCCCTGGGATGAGATCGACTCGACCTCCTACAACTCGCTCATGAACACGATCGATCTGACGGGACTGACAACGCGCCACGAGCAACGTATCAAGACCAATGCCGAGCACAAGTTCTATCTGCGCGAAATCGAGATGTCGCGCGAACTGCGCGAGAAGGACTACGTGTCTCTGAACGTTGATACGCGCAAGGCAGAGCGCGAGGCGCTGGAGGCTCGTCGGCTTGAGAATGCCAATGCCTGGCGGCTGGCTCGGGGCCTTGAAGTCGTCGAGGCGCTCGAAGACATCGATAGCGAGGACGACCCGGATATCCTGCTGGATGAAACCGCAGAGATCCTGGCGGATGCGATTTCAGCGCCTCTTTTTACCGATGTCGTGGAGAAAAACGACGCGATGAAGCAACATCCATAGTTAAAAAACCAAGCTAACCCTCGGTTTCTTATCACCTTTAGAGCGGCGCGGTACGGTTTTTCGTACCGCGCCGCTTCCTTTTGCGTTTTGGTTTTATAGTGTTATACTCAACTACAACACTAGGGAAGTAAATGAGCTGGTCGGCAGCAATTCAAACCCTCCACCTGGCAATACCATCTGAATTGACAGATGACGCGACAAGAGGACATGCCATGCAACGCGAAGCACTGATTGGTTTGACCGTTATTCTGACGTTGATCGCCCTCGGGGCCAGCCCCGACACCGATCCTTTGGCACAGAACCTGTCCGAGCCTGCCGATAAAACGGTTATTGCCACCCCAACGCTGAGCGCCAATGACGAAAACGCCAGCGATGGGGCAGCACGGCTCGAAATTACCGGGTCGAACGACGACGAGCGCATTGTCCTGACGATGCAACTTGACGTCGCCATCTAACTCAAACTTTAACGATGCCTTGCGGAGACGCACAACCATGTTGAATGCCTCGTATCGCCCAGCACGACTGCTGGCACTTTTACTCCTGATGTCCGCGCTGGCCTTCAGCCTTGGCGGCTGCGGCGGCGACAACGCCCCGGCGGCCGACGATGCCACTGAGGAAGAGGAAAAAGAAGAAGTACTGCCCACGCCGGTAGAGCTTGCGATGGTTCGCAGCGGCGACATTTCGGCCCTCTACACGGGCACGGCCACGCTGGAGGCCGACGGCGAGGCCATGGTCATGGCCAAGGTCGGCGGCGAGTTGGTCGAGCTTCTGGTCAACGAGGGCGATCGGGTCGAGGCAGGTCAGCCGGTTGCGAGACTGGACGGCGATCGCCTGGCGCTCGAAGTAAAGCGTGCCAAGGCCAATCTCGACAAAACGCGCCAGGAGTACGAGCGCAACGTTGAATTGCATCAAAAGGGCCTGCTGCCTGCCGGCACCTATGAGGGCCTCAAGTACGATCTGGATGCGCTGCGCGCGGCCTACGAACTGGCGCGGCTCGAGCTGAGTTACACCACCGTGCGCGCGCCCATTACCGGCATCATCTCCGAACGCATGGTCAAGGCCGGCAACACGGTCTCGGCCAGTCAGGGCATTTTTGCAATCACTGATCTCGAGCCCCTGCTCGCTTACTTGTTTGTGCCAGAGCGCCAGTTCAGCAAACTCAAGAAAGACCAGAAAGTCAGCATGACGGTGGACGCCCTTCCCGGCCAGGTCTTCGAGGGCCGCGTACAGCTGATCAGCCCGGTAATTGACCCGGCGACGGCCACGTTCAAAGTCACGGCCGAGCTCAATGACGAGAGCGAACAGCTCAAGCCCGGCATGTTTGGACGCGTGAGCATCGAGTTCGATACGCATCGCAATGTACCGCTGGTGCCGCGCGTTGCACTGCTCAATACCGACGTCGACTCGGCCGTATTTGTGGTTGAAGACGGCGTGGCCAAACGCCGTTCGGTTCGGGTGGGCTACACGAGCGACGGCGACATCGAAGTTCTGGACGGCCTGAGCGCCGGCGAGCAGGTGGTCGTCATCGGTCAGAACGGACTCAAGCAGGATGCGCTGGTGCACGTCATTCCGCCCGGGGAGTCGGTCGCCAAGATCAAACCCAAAAAAGAAGAAGACGAGTAAACCATCATGAGCATGATCGACGTTGCCGCCCGCCGCCCGATCACCGTCATCATGTGCACGATCGCCATCATTATGTTTGGCCTCGTGTCGCTTACCCGGCTCAAGGTCAATCTGCTGCCCGACCTGAGCTACCCCACTCTGACGATCCGCACAGATCTTCCCGGCAGCGCGCCGCTTGAGGTCGAAAACCTGATCAGCAAGCCCATTGAAGAGGCGGTCGGGATCATCAAGAACGTGCGTCAGGTGCGCTCCATTTCGCGCTCGGGGCAGTCGGACGTGATCCTCGAATTCTTGTGGGGCACGAACATGGACTTCGCCGGCGTCGACGTGCGCGAAAAGATCGATCTGCTCGATTTGCCCGACGAAGCCGACCGTCCTCTCTTGCTGCGCTTTGACCCGGCCAATGAGCCGATCATGCGCCTTGCGCTGACCAACCAGGGTGCTGCCGAAGGCGACGTCAACTCGCTGAAGAAACTGCGCACGCTGGCGGATGAGGACATCAAGAACACGCTCGAATCGGTCGAGGGCACCGCGGCGGTCAAGGCCAGCGGCGGCCTGGAAGATGAGATTCAGGTGCTTGTCGACCAGGAAAAAATTGCGCAGCTGGGGCTGTCGATTCAAACCATCACGCAGCGACTGGGCGCCGAGAACGTCAATCTTTCTGGCGGCCGACTGGAAGAAGGCTCGCAGCGTTTTCTGGTGCGTACCATCAACGAATTCCAGAGTGTTGAAGAGATTGGTGATGCGATCATCCCCACGTCCGGCAGCACCATTGTGCACTTGCGCGACGTCGCCACGGTCACGCGCTCGTTTGCCGATCGGGTTGCTGTAACCCGTATCGACGGACGCGAGTCGGTCGAGCTTGCCATCTACAAAGAGGGCGACGCCAATACGGTGCAGGTGGCAAGGCAGCTCAAAAATCGCATCGAGTCGATGAAAAAGACGCTGCCCGAAGGCATCGAGATTACCCAGGTCTACGATCAGTCTGTTTTCATCGACAACGCCGTTAATCAGGTCAAAAGCGCCGCGGTCATTGGCGGTCTGTTGGCCGTGATCATTCTCTACTGCTTTTTGAAGAACGTACGGGCGACGGTGGTGATTGCGATCGCGATTCCCGTTTCAGTTATCGGTACGTTTCTGCCGATGTTCGCCTCTGATATCACGTTGAACATTATGTCGCTCGGCGGCATTGCGCTGGCCGTGGGTCTTCTGGTCGACAACTCGATTGTCGTGCTGGAGAACATCGTGCGGCGACGCAATTTGGGAGAAAGCGCCATGGAGGCCTCGGTCAAGGGCACCAAAGAGGTAGCCGGCGCGGTCGTGGCAGCCACGTTGACCACCGTGGCTGTATTTTTCCCGATGGTGTTTGTGACCGGGATCGCCGGGCAGTTGTTTCGAGATCAGGCGCTGACCGTCACCTTCGCCCTTCTGCTGTCGCTGCTCGTGGCGCTGACGCTGATACCCATGCTCAGCGCCTGGAGCGAATCGCCGCGTTTTGCGGATGCCGACGATCACAACGGCAAGCCGCAGGGACTGATCGTAAACCTGCTTGCTCTGGTCATCCGCATGCTGCGCGCTCTGTGGGGCGGCAACGGCAAAATCTGGGGACTGATTTTCGCGCCAGCCGCGTGGCTTGTGCAGAAATTTGACCGTTTCATGGCGCGCATTTATCTGCCGCTGCTTCGCTTCAGTCTGCGTCAGCGCGCGTTGGTGGTTCTGGTCGCGGGCGGCCTCACGATTGCCACGGCCACGCTGATCCCCCGCATGGGCACCGAACTCATTCCACAGCTTTCGCAGGGCGAGTTTTTTGTGGACATCCGTCTGCCCGCCTCCACGCCGTTGGCCGGTACCGATCGGGTCATCAAGCTGGCCCAGGAGGCCGCTGCGGACATCGATGCGATTGCGCTGACGTACGCGGTCGCCGGCACCGGCAGCCGGCTTGATGCCAGCCCGGTTGACGCCGGTGAGAATGCCGGGCGCCTTACGGTACAGCTTGGTCCCGGCGCCACCCGCGAAGACGAGGACGCCGCCATGGCGGCGCTGCGCGATGCGCTGCGTGACATCCCGGGCGCCACCTACAAATTCAGCCGCCCCGCACTTTTTAGTGCGCGGACGCCGCTCGAGGTTGAAATTCGCGGCGATGATCTCGATGCCATTACCCGCGGTTCCAAGCTCGTCAGCGATCTGATGGCGCAAAATTCGCGCTTTGCCGACGTCAAATCGACCATCGAACTTGGCAACCCCGAGATTCAGATTCGCTTCGATCATGAACGCGCGGCGAACCTGGGCTTGCTCGTACGCGACGTCGCCGACCGCGTCGTCAACAAGGTGCGCGGACAGGAAGCCACGCGCTACTCCATTCGTGACCGCAAGATTCCCGTGCTGGTGCGCAGTGTGGAGAGCAACGAATCGTCCATTGACGAAATTCGCAATCTGATTGTGAACCCGGCGAGCGAGCGCCCGATATCGCTCGGCGCGCTGGCCGACATTCGCGTAGCAATGGGCCCCTCTGAAATTCGCCGTGTCGATCAGGAACGCGTCGCGATCGTTTCGGCCAACCTCGCCAGTGGCGATCTCGGGTCCGCGGTCCTTGCGCTCGAACAAGCCCTGCTCGAAGCGCCGTTGCCAACAACGGTCAGCGCCGTGGTGTCGGGGCAAAACACGGAGATGCGCGAGTCGTTCATTTCGATGCAGTTCACGTTGGCGCTGGCGGTATTTCTGGTCTATTTGGTGATGGCCGCGCAGTTCGAGTCGGTCATCCATCCGCTGGTGATTCTGTTCACGATTCCGCTGGCGTTGGTTGGCGCCGTGCTTGCGCTGTATTTCACCGGCACGACGATCAACGTTGTGGTGTTTATCGGCGCCATCATGCTTGCCGGTATTGTGGTCAATAACGCGATTGTGCTGGTGGATCTGATCAACCAGTTGCGCGCGACAGGCGTAGCACGCACCGACGCCATCATTCAGGCCGGTCAGTCCAGGCTTCGCCCTATTCTCATGACCACGGCCACCACCACACTGGGTCTGCTGCCGATGGCGCTGGGCTTTGGCGATGGCTCGGAGGTGCGCGCGCCCATGGCCATCACCGTTATTGGCGGGTTGCTGCTGTCGACGGCACTCACGCTGCTGGTCATTCCGGTGGTCTACTCGCTGATGGACTTTCGCAAGGACCAGCCGAAAACTTCGGTAGCGCCAACGCCGGACGCCGCACCCGGAGCGGCGCAATGAAGCATACGTCGCTTGCGCTGAGACGGCCCATTGCCACGGTCATGCTGTGTCTGGCCGCCGGGCTGGTAGGCCTCATCTCGTCCAAGCTTTTGCCGCTGGAAGAATTCCCCGACATCGAGTTTCCCGGCATCTTCATTCAGGTGCCCTATCCGGGTTCGACACCCGAAGAGATCGAGCGGCGCATTACCCGTCCGATCGAGGAATCGCTGTCAACGTTGAGCGGCGTGAGTCGACTGCAATCCCAGACCAACAACAGTCAGGCGGAGATTTTTCTGCGCTTTGACTGGGGCAGCGACGTGTCGACCAAAGGCATCGAGGCACGCGCGCGCATCGACGCGATCCGCGATACGTTGCCCTCGGACATCCGCAACATCTTCATTTTCACCGGCAGCACCGGCGACCAGCCGATTCTGGCGTTGCGTATTTCCAGCGACCGCGATCTGTCCAATGAATACGACATGCTCGATCGCATTCTCAAGCGCCGGATCGAGCGTATCAGCGGCGTTTCAAAAGTTGAGCTGCAGGGGGTTGATCCCAACGAAATCCGCATCCTGCTCGACTGGAATCGCATGGCCGCCCACAATCTCGACGCCCGCGCGCTGCGTGATCGCCTGCAAAAGAGCAATTTTGCAGTCAGCGCGGGGCAGATTACGGCGGACGGCGAACGCTTTGCGGTGCGCCCGATCGGCGAATTCACCTCAATCGACGATATACGCAACACGCCAGTCAACGATCTGGGGCTGCGGCTGTCTGACGTCGCCCGAGTCGAGCTGCGAACACCCGAGCGTAACTATGGTAGGCACCTGCATCAGAAGTACGCCATCGGTCTGCAGGTCTACAAGAGCACCGGCGCCAACATGGTGGACGTTGCCGATCGCGTGATGGCCGAAGTTGACAAGGTCAAGGACGATCCACGCATGTCCGGGATCAGCATCTTCACCCTTGAGAATTCGGCCAACAGCGTGCGCGATTCTCTGAACGATCTTCTGACCTCGGGCATTATTGGCGGCATCCTGGCGATCGGCGTGCTCTACCTGTTTTTGCGTCAGCTAACGACCACACTCGTGGTCACGCTCGCGGTGCCCTTTTCTCTTCTGATCACGCTTGCTGCGCTCTATTTCGCCGGCCTGTCACTAAACATTCTCACGCTGATGGGTCTCATGCTTGCCGTCGGCATGCTGGTGGACAATGCGGTCGTTGTCACCGAAAACATATTCCGCTTGCGTCAGCAAAATCCCGGCGACAGTTTTAATGTGACCGAACGTGCCGTCAGCGATGTGGGCCTGGCGGTCATCGCCGGCACGGCCACGTCTATCTGCGTGTTCGCTCCTATCATGTTGAGTCAGGAAAACGACATTGCCGTATTCATGACGCATGTGGCAGTGACAATCTCGGTGGCACTGCTGGCCTCGCTGGTCCTGGCCCAAACGCTGATCCCCATGCTGGCCGCGCGCGTTGCGCCGCCGAAACAGCGCAACGCCGGGCGCGTCATGCAGTCGCTGCAAAGCGGCTACGCGCGCTCGCTACGCTGGGTTCTGAGTCATCCGTGGTGGATGGGTTTGATTGTGCTCACCATACTCGGCTCGGTCGCCGTACCGATGAAGATCGTGAAGTTCGACATGTTTCCGCAGGAGTCTTCACGGCGAATGTATCTGGGCTATCACATTGACGGCAGCTACCCGCTTGAGCGCGTCAAGGAAGCCGTGGATCGCGTTGAGAACTATCTTTACGCGCACAAGGAAGAGCTCGACATCCACGCGGTGTACAGCTACTACGCCGAGCAGGAAGCCGCCTCCACCATTTTGCTCACGCCGAAAGAAGAAGCGACCCGCCCCACGGCCGACGTGATCAAGCAGATTCAGGACGAAGTGCCGGAGATCATCATCGGCAATCCGAGTTTCTCGTTCAATCAACAGGGCGGCGGCGAGGGATTCAGTCTGCAGATCAGCGGTGATTCGACACAGCAGCTGGATGAGCTGGCACCGGAGGTCATCCGCGTGCTCGGCCAGATCGACGGGCTGATCGACATTCGCGAGGACATCGGCAGCCGCGAACAGGAAGTTCGGGTGGTTGTTGATCGCGATCGCGCGGCCGTGTACGGACTGACGGTCATGGACGTGGCGAGCACCATCGCAGTGGCCATGCGCGGAGAAAACCTGCGCGAGTTTCGCAGCGAGTCCGGCGAGATTGACGTGCGCCTTGCGATGCGCGACGACGATCAGGAGTCACTGGAACACCTGGCCGTGCTGCCCTTGTATGGCGCCAACGGTGTGCGCACGGAACTTGCCAACGTGGCGCGCTTTGAACTGGCGCAAGGGGCGCGCGAAATCCGCCGCATCAATCGTCAGGCGGCGCGTGTTATCCGGGCCAATTTTGACGACGACGTGTCGATGGACGAAATACGGCCGCTGGTTGAGCAAATCATGAACCAGTTTCAACTGCCGGCCGGCTACGCCTGGAAGTTTGGTCAGGGGTTTGATCGCAACGACGAGACCGCTGCGATGATGGCGCAGAACATCCTGATGGGCATCGTGCTGATTTTCCTGGTCATGGCGGCGCTGTTTGAATCAACGCTCTACCCGGTATCGATCATCACCTCGATCGCTTTTTCGATCATCGGTGTGTTCTGGTTCTTCATGCTCACCGGCACCACCTTTTCGTTCATGGCAACCATCGGCATTTTGATTCTGATCGGGGTGGTCGTAAACAACGGCATTGTTTTGGTGGACCACATCAATAATCTGCGCTGGAGTGGTCTGAAGAGAAACGAGGCCATCGTCCAGGCGGGCCGGGATCGGCTGCGCCCGATTCTGATGACGGTGGCCACGACCATTCTGGGCCTGCTGCCGCTGTCGGTGGGTACCACGCAGGTGGGTGGTGATGGACCGCCCTACTTCCCGATGGCGCGGGCGATTATTGGCGGGCTGGCGTTTTCGACCGTCACGTCGCTGCTGGTGGTGCCCTACATCTACACGTTGGTCGATACGATGGCTAAGACCTTTCGCAGGGCGCTTAAAGCCTCACGCGGCTACGCATCTCCGGGTAAGCCTGGCTAGCGCAGCAGCACGTCTCCGACGCCCCAGTAGTCGTCCACAAGGATGTTAACGTCGTGCGGCACGCCGGCCACGGTGTTGCCCAGACCAAGCTCGGTGCCGGGCACCGCCGTTTGCACCTGACCGATTGAGCCGGCCGAAGGTACGGTGTCGCCGGCGTTGCGAAACACGGCGATGCTGCGCAGGTATTTTGATCGCTCGCGCAGTGGTGCGGCAAAGCCGCGATCGTTCTTCATGCTGCGCACCGCATCACGCACGCGGTGAACAATGAACTCGCAGTCTTCGCGGGTGCCAAATTCCATTTCGTCAAACTTTTTCAGCGTCGTGGTGCGTGCAAGCTGGCCGAGCCCGTTGTCACAAAAATGCAGGTATAGATGCTGCGCCATGGCCACGATGGCCAGATTGATCACACGTTTACCTTCCACGCTGAGGTCGTTTTTCTCGGGCCAGGGACGACTTTCAAGTTTGATGCGCTTGTCGAACAGAGCCTCGATACGCCCACGCACTTCCTCGTAATAGGCACGCTGGTTTTCGACCACCGGCTCCATCTTTTTGCGTTGTAAAAGGGAAAACATCCCGTTCATGCCGGCGAGCTCGGCTTCCAGCGAGGTCAATTCGGTTTTCGCGGCGTCGGCCTCGGCCTTGGTCGCAGCAATCGTCTTGCCCAGCTCGGCAAGCTCGACTTCGCGTTCGCGATTAAACTCCATGATCTGTTTTTTGCGTTCGCGATCGTGCTGCTGCGAGCACAGCTCTTCACAAAAATGGACGAGATGTTTGTGCGCGGCAAACCACAGGCCGCGCAAATGATAATAGGCCATCGTTGGAAACGCCGACGATGTATCGGCCAGTGCGTTCTCAAGAGCACGCTTTTCGGCTCGAATACGATCGATGGCGGCCTGCTGCTCGGCAATCGCATCGTCTTTCGCGTGAAGCTCTGACTTGAGCCCGGAGAAGCGTTTTTTCAGGTCGGCTCGATTCCAGAACAGATCGAGAAGACGCTCGTCCTCACTAACCTTGCTCTTGGCCGCCAGAAGATCGTCCGGCAGATCGAATGGTTGTTCGGAGGGCTCTTCAGAGCAATCGGCTGGATCGTGAGTGCTTGTCATAGGTCAAGGTCTTCAACACTGCTACGAGCCGGGGGCCGTTGCCTCAGGCTCAAACTGATGCCCCAGATCAATGCAATACTCCAGCCACTTGTTAAGCATCGTATTGCGCGTCCAGCGCTTCTCGAGTTCCGACCCGCGGTCGGCATCGTACGCACGCAACACATCGTTGCGCCTCGTGCTGTAACAGCGCATGACCTCCGCCAGACGCGCGTCGTGATACACACGCACCTCAAGATCGGGATCCGCCACCTTCTCTCCATCAACGTCAAACCAGTAGGTCATCTGAAACGTTGTCGTGTAACGCTGGATGTCCTGCACGCTGACGTGCAATGTCAGGTCATCGTCGATGGCTGAACGATAATAGCCGCCCAGATCTGATAACTCCCCCAAAAGCCAGCCAAGGCGCACATAGTTGCTCTCGTAAAGCCCCATGAGCGCGGTAAATGAACGCGGTCTCGTGGCTCTGGGCAGAACAATTTCGCTGTCGCCTGGCGGCGTGATGGCGGTTTCAGATGTCATTTTTCGACTATATCACAGGCCGCTTTTACGCCGTTTTCAACGTTCGTTATGGTGCGTGAGACCCGCGCGCAATACGCTGACCCGGTTCACAAAATCTGCAGCTTCAGACACCTAGCCCGCAACATCGGACTCATCGAGCGAGCGGCGACGCAAATCCTTGTCATGCAGCACCCGGGCGGCGATCTCCTCCACCGACGTATGGGTGGTATCCATATAGGGGACGCCATAGCGGCGGTAGAGACTTTCGGCCTCACGCAGCTCGAAATTGACCTGCTGCGGCGATGCGTAGCGGCTATCCGGGCGCCGTTCGTCACGGATTTGACGTAACCGGACCGGCTCGATGGTCAGACCGAAGAGTTTGGCCTTATAGGCTTCAATATCCTTGGGCAAGCGACGTCGCTGGAACTCATCTTCGGTCAGCGGGAAATTGGCCGCGTAGACACCATGCTGAAGCGCCAGATACAGGCACGTCGGCGTCTTGCCGCAGCGCGAGACGCCCACGAGAATCACCTCCGCCTTGTCGTAGCCGTCCACCCGCATGCCGTCGTCGTTTTCCATGGCGAAATTGATCGCATCGATACGGCGCAGATAGGAGGCCGAGTCCGCCCGACCATGGGCACGACCGGTGGTGTGCGACGATTTGACGTTGAGCTCACGCTCAAGCGGCTCGATGAAAGTGCCGAAAAAATCAAGGAACAGCCCGTCGCATTTGGCCACCTCGTCACGCAGGCTGTCCTGCACAAATGTAGCGAAAACGATGGGTGGAAAACCCTCGACCTGGGCCGTCAGATTGATCCGGTGAACGGCCTCCCGCGCCTTGTCAACGCTCTTGATAAATGGCAGAGTTATGCGCCGGAAGCGGACCTCCTCGAACTGCGTCAGTAGACTCTGACCAAGAGTTTCGGCCGTGATGCCGGTTTGGTCCGACACGAAAAATACGGTGCGTTTTCTCATAGAATGTCGACGCGCTCCAGTCGTTGCAGGGCTCTCGCCCCTAGAATTTCCGACAAGCAATAACACTAAGGTTGGTCTGTTGCAAAACTACACGCAAAAATTTGAAGAGCTGGGTCTGGCCGATATCGACCAGGTGGGTGGCAAAAACGCGTCGCTTGGCGAGATGATCGGTGCTTTGAGCGACCTCGGGGTCCAGGTCCCGGGCGGTTTCGCGACCACAGCAGATGCCTTTCGCGAGTTTATTGCGGCGGGTGATCTGGGCACGCGAATAAACGCCCTGCTCGACGAGCTGGATGTCGACGATGTGGACGCGTTGGCCCAGGCCGGCGCGAAGATTCGCCAGTGGGTCATTGACCAGCCCTTCCCGCGCGCACTCGAGCAGGCCATCGTTGACGGCTACAAAGCATTGGGCGACGACGTGGACGTGGCCGTGCGCTCATCAGCGACCGCCGAAGATTTGCCCGACGCCTCGTTTGCCGGACAACAGGAAACCTATCTCAACGTACGCGGTGCGGATGAAGTACTGCTGCGCGTAAAAGAAGTATTCGCCTCGCTGTTCAACGATCGCGCCATCAGCTACCGCGTCCATCAGAATTTCGCCCACGCAGACGTTGCGCTTTCTGCCGGCATTCAGCGCATGGTGCGCTCCGATCTTGGCACCAGCGGCGTCATGTTTACGCTGGACACCGAATCCGGATTTCGCGATGCGGTGTTTATCACCGCCGCTTATGGTCTCGGCGAGACCGTGGTGCAGGGCGCCGTCAATCCGGACGAATACTACGTCTACAAGCCGGCTCTTGAAGCCAGTCGCCCCGCCATCGTGCGCCGCAATCTTGGCGGCAAAGCGATCAAGATGATCTACGGCGAAAGCGGCGGCGTCGATACCGTCGACGTAGCAGCCGAAGATCGACAGCGCTTTTGCCTGAGCGACGAGGACATCGAGTCGCTTGCGCGTCAGGCGGTCACCATCGAAAAGCACTATCAGCGGCCGATGGACATCGAATGGGGCAAGGACGGTCGTGACGGCACGCTGTTTATTTTGCAGGCACGACCAGAGACCGTGCGCAGTCGCACGCGAGCGCAGGTGATCGAGCGCTACACGCTCAAATCCCGCGGCGAAGTTTTGTGCGAAGGCCGCAGCATTGGTCACCGCATCGGGGCCGGCGTCGCCCGTGTCATTACCAGCGCCAGTGAAATGAATCGGGTGCAGGCCGGCGACGTGCTGATCAGCGACATGACCGATCCGGACTGGGAGCCGGTCATGAAACGCGCTGCGGCCATCGTGACCAACCGCGGCGGGCGCACCTGCCATGCCGCGATCATCGCGCGCGAGCTGGGCATTCCGGCCGTTGTGGGCACCGGCAATGCCACGCGCAGTATCGAGGATGGTGATGCGGTCACCGTGTGCTGCGCAGAGGGCGACACCGGTACCGTGTACGCCGGTCAGCACGACTTTGATCACAGCGAGCTCGAACTCGACTCGCTGCCCGATGTGCCGGTCAAAATCATGATGAACGTCGGCAATCCCGACCGTGCGTTTGACTTCGCCGCCCTGCCCCATGCCGGGGTGGGTCTGGCGCGCCTCGAGTTCATTATCAATCGCATGATCGGTGTGCATCCTCGAGCGCTGCTCGAGTTCGACACGCTGGACAGCGACCTGCAGGCCACCATCGCCGAACAGATGCGCGGCTATCCGTCGCCGCGCGAGTTTTTTGTTCGCCGGCTGGCTGAGGGTGTCGCCACGATCGGTGCCGCGTTCGCACCGGAGAAAGTCATCGTGCGACTGTCCGATTTCAAATCCAACGAATACGCCAACCTGATCGGCGGCACGCTGTTCGAGCCGCATGAGGAAAATCCCATGCTCGGCTTCCGCGGTGCGTCGCGCTATGTCAGCCCCGAGTTCAGCGATTGTTTCGAGATGGAGTGCGAGGCGCTGCGCTATGTGCGCAACGAAATGGGACTGACCAACGTTGAGATCATGGTGCCGTTCGTACGCACACTCGACGAGGCAAAAAACGTCAGCGAGCTTCTGACCAGATACGGGCTCAAGCGCGGCGACAACGGCCTGCGTCATATCATGATGTGCGAACTGCCCTCCAACGCGTTGCTGGCCGAACAGTTCCTGGAATATTTCGACGGGTTCTCAATCGGCTCCAACGATCTTACTCAGCTGACGCTTGGTCTGGACCGCGATTCAGCGATCATTGCGGACGCCTTCGACGAACGCGACCCGGCCGTCAAAGTCCTTCTGGAGCGTGCCATTACTGCATGCACCAAAGCGGGCAAATATGTGGGCATCTGTGGTCAGGGACCGTCCGACCACCCCGATCTGGCGCTGTGGTTGCTCGAACACAAGATCGAGAGCATGTCGCTCAATCCGGACACGGTCATCGAAACGCGACTGTTTCTTGGCGGCGTCGAGGTCTGACGCGGCTCGCTATTCGCTTTCGGATACCACCAGCGCAAGCCACTTGCCACTCGGGTCCACGGCCATGCGTGTGATATCCCCGGCAACCGAACGCGCGAGATTGACCCACGACGTCCACTGGCTCGCTCCCGGCGCGAGCCGGTAGAGCGTACGCCCATCGGCCACCAGCGCGCTGCCATCGGGCAGCCACGCCAGATCCTGCCCTTCGCCCGGCAGCGGTGCACGCCGACGCAGTGCGTTGGTGATCGGATCACGTTCGAACAACGTTGCTGTCTGCGTATCGGCGTCAGTTTTCACAAACGACAGCGCGCCGGCAGGCGTACGTAGTACCGAGCGGCCGATATCGGTGGCAATCGTCAGGCGTTGATTTGTCGTCAGCGAGGCAACTTCAAGTCGCATGGGTTCGGCAACAATAAACAGAGCCAGATCCGTGTCACTGAGCCAGGCGTGATAGCCCACGCCCGTGATGTCGGGTCGCAGCGCATTGACAGGCTTGCCATCCTGTCCGTAGCGCCACAAACGCTGCGTGCCATCCTGAGCCACCTGAATGCAGGAGAAACCGCCACCGTCGAGCGGCGTGGGCGAGTACTCGCTTTCGCGCGTTTGCGTAATTTGCTGCGTCTTGCCGCTTTGAATATCGAAGCGATAGACCTCTGATTGTTCCCCATCGTCAATCCGGCTGTAGTAGACCGATCGGCCATCTGTGCTGAACGCAGGCTGATTGTCGTACCCGCGTCGCACAGCGAGCGCTTTGGCCTCGGCGGGATCGCGACCGGCCATCACAGCGGACAGGGACACCAGCACAATATCGGTGGACGGAACTGACGCTGCAATGGCGGCATTGGCATCGCTCTGGTCGGATTGCACAGCACGTTCAGATGAGACCGCGCAAGCCGCCGCCCACCCGCACATCAACACCACCAATACGCTTTTGTTCCACATCACACATCACCCTGTTTTGATCGACGCTCAAACACGAGCACCTGATTATTGGCCGGCATCGTGAAAATTCTCTGCAAACTCAGGCCCGCCTTGTCCGCCTGGAAACACACCTGCTCACGATCGCGAACGCCCATTTGCGGGTCGCGCGAGCGCAGCGACGCATCAAACTGCGCGTTACTCGGACTGGTTGCCTGCTGGCCAACGTGGAAAGGGCCGTAAACGATCATGCGTCCGGAGGCAGGGAGCCGCCCGCCCGCTTCCGCGAAAAAGCGGCAAACGCTCTGCCAACTCATGATATGCAGCGTGTTGGCGCTGAAGATAACGTCGACATCCGGCACATCCGCAAAACGATCGACGTTGAGCTCAATCGGCGGCGGTAGATTGTCGAGCTTCGCGGCGGCCACGCGTGCCGCCACCGCCGGCAGGTAGTCGCCGAAGTCACTGGCCTGCCAACGCAGCAAATCAAATTTTGAGGCGAAGTAGACGGCATGCTGGCCCGTACCGGAACCCACCTCGAGCACGGTGTGCGCACGATTGCCCAGCAGCTCCCGCAAGACCTGAGCGATGACCGTTTTGTTGCGGTCTGCCGCTTCGCTGAAAGGTAGTTGCGCCGGCGTATCGATAATGATCAGTCATCCACAACGAGGAAGTGCTCGCGGTAGTGTTTGAGCTCATTTATCGAATCATGAATATCCGCCAGCGCCAGATGCTCCGATGATTTACGCACGCCCGCCTCGATATGTGGCGCCCAGCGGCGCGCCAGTTCCTTGAGCGTGCTGACATCAAGATTGCGATAGTGGAAAAACGCCTCCAGCTCGGGCATGAGCCGCGCCATGAAACGCCGATCCTGGCAAATGCTGTTGCCGCACATGGGCGAGGCGCCTTCCGGCACCCAGACTTCGAGAAACGCCATCGTCTCACGGCTGGCTTCGTCCAAGGTGATCGCACTTTCGCGAACACGCTCGGTTAGTCCCGATTTACCGTGCTGGCGGGTATTCCAGTCGTCCATACCGTCGAGCACGTCGTCGCTCTGATGAACCGCAATAACCGGCCCCTCAGCCAGAACGTTGAGGTGTTTGTCCGTCACGACCGTGGCAATCTCGATGATCGTGTCGTGACGGGTATCAAGACCGGTCATTTCCAGATCGATCCAGATCAGATTTTCGCTACTTTTTGCCATAAATTACGGTCGCTTGAATGGTTGCGAGGGAGTGTATCAGAGGCTAAGCTGTAGCGCCTTTTGACGCCGGGAACTGCATCACATGCACTGGTTTACGTGGCTGTTTTTATTCGCACTGATCGCGGGCACTGCGTGGCGTGTCTATTTGTCATCACGACAGATTGGGGCCATGGCGCAGGCGCGTGCAGCCGTGCCAACACCGTTCGACACAAGCATCGACCTTTCCGATCATCAGAAAGCCTGTGACTACACGGCAGCCAATTCACGCATTGCCATCCCGGATACGTTGTTCGACGCGGCCCTGTTGGTGGGCTGGACCTTGCTCGGAGGGTTCGCCCTGCTCGATGGCCTGTGGCGCGGCCTTGGCTGGTCACCGCTGTGGACCGGTGTCGGCGTTATCGTATCGGCGCTGATCATCATGTCAGCGCTTTCACTGCCGTTCTCGATCTATCGCACCTTCGTTATCGAAGAAAAATTTGGCTTCAACAAGATGACGCCAAAGATGTATGTCGTGGATTTGATCAAGAACTTTTTGGTCAGCATTGTTCTCGGCACGCCGCTGATCGCTGTCGTGCTGTGGCTGATGGAGTCGGCGGGCAGCTTCTGGTGGCTGTACGCCTGGCTGGTGTGGACCGGTTTTTCGCTGGCCATCACCTGGGCCTATCCGGCATTCATCGCACCGCTGTTCAACAAATTCAGCCCGCTGTCGGACGCCACGCTCAAAACACGTATTGAAGCACTGCTGTCACGCTGCGGCTTTCGCTCCAGTGGCATCTTCGTCATGGACGGCTCCACGCGCTCAACCCATGGCAACGCGTATTTCACCGGCGTCGGCAACAACAAGCGCATCGTGTTTTTCGACACGTTGATCGATTCGCTGGAGCCCGAAGAGGTCGAAGCCGTACTTGCTCACGAGCTCGGTCATTTCCGGCTGCATCATATTCGCAAGCGTCTGATCATGACCTTCGCCCTGGGACTGGTTGGTCTTGCGATCCTCGGCTATCTGGCTCAGCAGCCGTGGTTCTACACCGCCCTCGGTGTACCAACTCCGTCGAGCTACATGGCGCTAATGCTGTTTATGACCGTCACGCCGCTGTTCACGTTTGCCTTCACCCCTGTGGGCGCGCGCGCCTCGCGCAAACACGAGTTTGAAGCCGACGAATACGCCGCGGATCAAAGCGACGCCAACGTACTGGTCGATGCGCTCGTGAAGCTCTATCGTGACAACGCGACGGCGCTCTCGCCCGACGCTCTGCATTCGGGCTTCTACGATTCTCACCCACCCGGCCCGATACGCGTGGCGCGGCTCAAGGCACTGGCCTCCTAGCACACGTGGCCCGCGCCAACGCACAGGACTCCCAGCGTGGCGTGGTCGTGGCGAGCTTCGGTCGCCGGGTCATCGTCGAAGACGACGACGGCAACTATCACAAGTGCATGCTTCGAGGGCGCTCGATGCGCCCGGTCTGCGCCGATCGCGTCGCCTTTACACGTGATCGTCAGGGCAATATTCTCACCGCGATCGAAGACCGCAGCACCACGCTCACGCGCCCGGACCGACGTGGCCGCGAGGAAGTGCTGGCGTCGAATATCGACGCGCTGATTGTGGTCACGGCCCCGGAGCCCGAACCCGACCCGTTCATCACCGACCGCTATCTGGCGGCAGCCGAGGTCATTGGCGTGGACGCTGCGGTAGTGTTCAACAAAGCCGATCTTGCGGCCAATCCAGCGCCCGACTGGCTGCAGGTGTTTCATCAATTGGGCTACGACACGATCGTTGCCAGTGCCAAAAACGGCCAGGGCATGGAGGAACTCGCGTCCTGGTGTGCCCGCGGCACCGGTATTCTCGTGGGGCAGTCGGGCGTTGGAAAGTCCTCACTGCTCAATGCGCTGGTCCCCGACCTTGCGCTGCGAACGGGCGCCGTGTCCGCGGCCAGTCGCGAAGGTCGTCACACCACCACGAACAGCGCCCTGCACGCACTGCCCGGCGGCGGCGCGCTGATCGACTCGCCGGGCGTCCGAGACTATGCGCCCGCCCCCCTGGAACCTTCTGACGTCGCGCGCGGCTTCCGCGAGATTGACGCGTTACGCAACGAATGTCGTTTTCATAACTGCATTCATCGCAATGAACCCGACTGCGCCGTGCTGGCGGCCGTCGCCAACAACGACATTGATCGGCGACGCTACGACAGCTACCGCCGCCTGCTCAATCTGATGCATCAACTGCGCGAGGCCCAGGGACCGAGATCCTGACGGCCGCCACAATCCATCATTTTTCAGCCACCGCGGCGCGTGATTTGGCTGTTGTCATGAACGCTCATTTTACTGTGGAGCGTTGTGATGTCGCACTTGTTGGGGGCCTTGAGCCGTTCGCTTAGTCTGAAGCTGGTCACGATTGGTTTTCTGGTTCTCGTGTTGCTGATGCCGACCGCCATGATCGAGGGCGTGGTGCGCGAGCGTGCGGCGCTTGAGCACGAGGCACGCGCCGACATCATGCAGGCTTTCGGGCATGCCCAGATCGTGAGCGGCCCGATCCTTCGTATCCCTTATCGTCAATCAAGAGTGGCACCAAACGGCAAGGCTTTTGAGCTCGTCGGCAGCATCTATCATCTGCCCCGCAACGTGACACTCGCCACCGAGGTGACCACACAGGAACGCTACCGTGGGCTGTACACGATCCCTGTGTTTGAGACCGATGTGACCATAGACGCTCAGTTTGATCCGGTTTCCATTGGCGAGTTAAACCTTGACGGCGCCACCATCGACTATGACCGCGCTCGACTGGTGATTGCGCTTAGCGACCCGCGCACGCTGCGTGCCACGCCCCATGCGCTGATCGGCGAACACGATCTGACCTTCAAGCCGGGTAAGCGCCTCGATGCGGATCTTGGACCGACCATCGAGATTCCGCTGCGTGCAGCCGAATGGGATCACAGCACGTCCACGCTCGGCTTCTCGACCAGGCTCAACTTCGCCGGCACCGACTTCCTGTCGTTTCTACCTCTCGGCGACACGCAGAATCTGACGATGCAGGCCAACTGGCCTGACCCATCATTTTTCGGTCACTATCTGCCGTCCAACCGCAACATCAGCGACAGCGGCTTTGAAGCCACCTGGCAAACCACGAGTCTGGGACGCCCCTTCCCCGCAACCTGGATCGACGACGAAGTCACCGCGGCCAATTTGCGCGAGGCGACCTTCGGCGCTCAGTTCAAAGCCCCTTTAAATACCTATGATCGTTCGCGTCGCGCCGTGCACTACGCCGTGCTGGCCATTGTTCTGACGTTCGCCTGTTTCTTTTTGTTTGATGTGTTGAACGCCCTGAATCTGCACCCGTTCCAGTACTTGCTGGTGGGTTTTGCCAACTGCATGTTCTTCCTGCTGCTGCTTAGCCTGGCCGAGCATCTGGGGTTTTCGATCGCCTATGCACTGAGCACGCTGGCAAGTATCGGCCTGATCGGCGGCTATAGCTCGGCCGTGCTCGGCGCTACCCGGCGGGCGGCCCTGTGCTGCGCCATTCTCGCCGCTCTCTACGGTTTCGTCTTTATGACGCTGCGCGCACAAAGCTACGCGCTGCTCGCAGGCTCATTGGGTCTGTGGTGTGTTCTGGCTGCCGTGATGTATCTGACGCGCCGGGTAGACTGGCGCGCCGCGGCCACGCAGCCGCCGTCTTCGGCTCAGGAAATAGTCTGACGTCCGGCCAGGGCGTGAGACAGGGTGCCGCCGTCCACATACTCAAGCTCACCGCCCACGGGCACACCGTGGGCGATACGCGAAGGCTTGACGTCGTAGCGCGCTGCAAGCTGAGCAAGAAAATGCGCGGTGGCTTCGCCCTCGACGGTTGGATTGGTCGCAACGATCATCTCTCGTACCTGGCCTTCGGCCAGTCGCGCCTCCAGGAGATCGAGCCCCAGCTCTGCGGGGCCGATGCCATCGAGTGGCGACAGGTGCCCCATCAGCACAAAGTAGTGCCCGCGGAAACCACCGGACGATTCCACCGCCGCAACATCTGCCGGTGTCTCGACCACGCACAGCAGTTCTTCGTCACGCCGTCCCGAAGAACAGACGGTGCAGCGTGGCGCCTCGGTCAACATGCGGCAGCGCTCGCAGTGTCCGATTTGCTCGGCGGCCGTCTGCAACGAACGGGCCAGCGCATTGGCCGCATCGCGGTCGCTGTTGAGCAAATGAAACGCCATACGCTGTGCCGATTTCGGGCCCACACCCGGCAGGCAGCGCAAGGCCTCAATCAGGTCGCTGAGTCGTGGCGAGAAGACGTCACTCAAAACGGTAGATTCATGCCCGCCGACAGGCCCGACAGCTCGCTCTGGGTCAGTTCGGTAACACGACGCACGGCGTCGTTGCAGGCCGCGGCAATTAGATCTTCGAGCATGTCCTTGTCATCGCCCACGAGCGTCTCGTCGATGCTCACGCCACGCACTTCATGGCGACCGTTCATGGTGACCTTGACCATGCCACCGCCAGCCTCACCCGTAACTTCCTTGTTGGCCAGTTCGGCCTGAGCGCGCTCCATGTCCGCCTGCATCTTCTTCGCCTGCTTGAGCAGCTTGCCCATTCCACCTTTCATGTTACTTACCTCTTCGCGTTGCGAAACTAGTTCTGGTCAAGACGTTTGACCGAACCGCTCTGCACGGTCGCGCCAAACATCTCCTTGAATGCCTGTACATTGGGATCATCTTCCAATGACGCAATAGCCGCACTGTTCTGTGCGGCCTCCTGACGCAGATCGCGCTGCGCGGGGGTTTCCCCCTCGCCGGCCACCACTTCGATGCTCAGCGTGGCCGCCTGACCCAAAAGCTCGCTGAACGCAGCGCCGAGCTTCTCGCGCTGCGATGGCGTGTTCAGATGCTCGTGTTCCGGGTCCAGCGTCAGGCTAACGTGAGTATCACTGCGGCTGGCGAGAAGGCAGTTGGCCGCGAGATTGCGTGCCGCGCCCTGCACCGGCAGGGCATCGAACCAGCGATGCCAGTCGTCGGCTGCCACAGGCACAGCCGGTGCTGCCGGTGCTGCCGGTGCTGCCGGTGCGGCAGCGGGGCTGGTTTGCGCCGGTGACGACGGCGGCGGTGCCGTAGACTTTGCCGGCGTCGCCGGCGCGGATACCGCCGCTGGCGCCGGCGCCTGTGCCGCGCGATCCCCGGCGGATGCCGGGCGAAACGCGAGCATACGCAACAGCGACATCTCAAAACCGGCACGCGGGTCCGGTGCCATGGCCAGATCGCGGCGCCCGGTAATGGCAATCTGATAATAAAGCTGCAGGTCTTCGGCGCTCATGCTCGCAGACACAGCACGAATCGCATCGGCGTCCAGCGCCTCCTCGCCAAGCGCATCGGGCACCGCGTGCACGAGGGCCGCGCGCTGCAGCAGTGAGGCCATATCGGCCAGCACGCCAGCGTAATCCGGTGCGTAGGCGTCCATGTCCGCCACCACAGCCATCAGCGCCGGGGCGTCGTTTTGCGCCAGCGCCTCGAGCAGTTTGAACACCTGCCGTCGATCCACCGTGCCGAGCATCGTCAGCACCTCATCGCGGTGAACGTTGCCACCGCCAAAGGCGACGGCCTGATCGAGCAAGCTCAAACTGTCACGCATACTGCCATCGGCCGCACGTGCCAGCAGCGCCAGCGCCTCGTCGTCGTGTTCAAACGGCTCGCTCTCGCAGATTTTCTTGAGCTGCCCGGATATCAGATCGAGCGTCAGACGCTTGAGGTTAAACTGCAAACAGCGCGAGAGGACGGTTACCGGCAGGCGCTGGGGATCCGTCGTGGCAAGCAGAAACTTTACGTGCGGCGGCGGCTCTTCCAGCGTCTTGAGCAACGCGTTGAACGAATGCCGCGACAGCATGTGAACTTCGTCAATCAGATAGACCTTGAAGCGGCCGCGCGTGGGCGTGTACTGCACGTTGTCGAGCAGCTCACGCGTATCGTCAACTTTGGTGCGTGAGGCGGCATCCACTTCGATCAGATCGACAAACCGGCCCTCGTCGATTTCCTGACAGGCGGCGCACTCGTCGCAAGGCCTCGAGGTAATGCCGGTTTCGCAGTTCAGACACTTCGCAAGAATGCGTGCCACGGTGGTTTTGCCCACACCGCGAGTTCCGGCAAAAAGAAAGGCATGATGCAGACGATCGGCATCGAGCGCGTTCACGAGCGCGCGCAGTACGTGTTCCTGACCAACCATTTCGGTGAAGGATCGAGGACGCCATTTGCGTGCCAGTACGGTGTAGCTCATCGGGGGCCCAGAGGATGTGGTCAAAGCGGTAAAGCGAGAGTCGTTACTTTACCATCCGGGCGCTTCGCCGTCAGCGAAGAGCGGTCCACGCCAGCACTCCTCCGGCGCCCGATGTGACCGCTGCGGCTGCTCCCTTCCGGGCCTGACCGGGTTGACGGCGCAACGTCGCGGAGGCGCCGACGCGGGCCACCGGTCGCGAAGCTTAGCACGGGTTGGGGCAGGCGGTTAGAGCCCGCCGTAACAGAAGGAAAGTGCGCTTGATAATGGCGGAGAGGGCGGGATTCGAACCCGCGATACGGGGTTACCGTATACTTGAATTCCAATCAAGCGCCTTCGACCACTCGGCCACCTCTCCGTACGGGCTGCGAAGCCTACCCTACCGGCCCCGCG
>CAZXCL010000015.1:67225-67541 GCA_964639265.1 uncultured Gammaproteobacteria bacterium
CCCTCCCTCACCCCCCCCCCCGGGGGCGCGTTTTCAGTCCCACCCCCCCCCCCCCCCCCCCCCCCCGAGACCTGGATCTTCGAGGCGGGGCGCTCAACCCGCTTTGGGGGCGCGCCTAGTCCCTCGATCAGCCGCAGCGAGCATTTTGTTCTGCGCATTCCGAAGGTGGACGACACCGCGAGGATTTCCGCGCGATTGCGCTGATCCATCGGAAAAGACGGTCCTACATCAAAGCGCAGCAGGGAGAGGTCAGCCCGAGGGGGGGGTTGGGAATGGTTTTGGGAACTTAAGCGGGCCGCACGGAGCCCGTGTCAAA
>CAZXCL010000016.1:0-25712 GCA_964639265.1 uncultured Gammaproteobacteria bacterium
TTTTGGCAACTAAAGCGGACCGCAGGGAGCCATTGTCAAAATGAATTCCTCACCCTCCGGCCCTGCCCGAGACCGCACCGACAACAAACAAACAGCTCAGCCCCAAACCCCGTCAGGGTGTACCCGCAGCAGGCCCCGGCGGCTGGAAGAAGCCGAGGCGCATGATGCCCAGATCGATGAAGTTGACCACGCCGTCACCGTTGAAGTCTGCGTCAAGCGTACCGGTGGTGAAAAACGCCGCCCGTAGTAGACCCAGATCCACGAAGTTGACGACGTTGTCGTTGTTCAGATCAGCATCGCATGCGTTGCCAAAGCCATCGCCGTTGGTATCGAGCTGAGTGGGATTGGCAACGTCCGTGCAGTTGTCCACCAGATCGTTGACGCCGTCACCGTCGGAATCAGCCACGCTAACGCACTGCGCACCGGCACCGCGCACCACTACGTCATCCACGTGCCAGCCGTCCTGGGTAATCGTGACGTCTGATTCAAAACGGAAGCGGATACGTGCATTGGCTGAGCCTGCAAGCGCGCTGGTCGTATAGGACTGATTAACGAACGACGATGCATCGCCGTCGTAGCGATCGAGCGTCGTCCAGTTGCTGCCATCCGCCGAAACGTCCACATAGCAAAAGTCGTAGGTGGCTTCGGTGTCGCAGCGGCTGGCAAAATCCAGCGTGATACTGCCAATGTCGGACAGATCCAGCGGCGGTGAAATCAGCGACGCGCTCACGTTGTTGTTGTAGTTGCCGCCTGGCGAATCGGTGTAGCTGAACTGGCCGCTGTTGGCGCGTTCGGTGGTGCGCGACCAGCTGCCCTGCGCCGTCCACGGCACGTCGGCGGTTTCCATGTCGTCCGCAAACAGGGCACAGAACGGGAACAACGAGAAATTCTGCGTCGTGGTCTGGCTGTCCGTGGCCGAGACGTCGTCAATAGACGTCGCGCCATAACTCGAATCGGCGGGCGTGACCGTCAGATCGTAACTGCCTGCGATCAGCACAAGCTCGTAGTTGCCGTTGACATCAGTGGTAGTGGAGAACGTGCCCGCGGTCACCGTTGCGGCGAGACCTTCGCCGGTATCGGCCGCCGTCACGCGACCACTGATGCGCGGCGCCGTGGCCGGATCAATCACGAACAGGAACTGCGCGGAAACGTTGCCCCACTGACCGCTGGCGTCGCGACCACGGACGTAGACCGTGTGGCGCCCCTGGCTCAGACCCGATGTATCCATCGCAACGGTGGCGAGCTCGACACTCGAATTGAACGAGCCGTCGGCGGCACTCATCGCAATCAGCGTCGCGCCGTCTTCCCACGGTGGGGTATCGATGGAGTATTGCGCCTCGGTGATGCTTTGCGTGGGCTCGGTGCCGTTTGAGTTGCGAAAACGCGTGTCGTCGATTTGTGCGGTCAGCGTCACGGCATCGCCCGCGGAGATCGCACCACTGCTCAGCGCCACATCGAGTGCATCCGGGCCGGAAGGCAGCAAGTAAGGTGCGCGTGCGCTTTTGGCGGCGTACAGCAGTGATGGCAGATTGTCGGGCAGAATCGTGTTTTCAAACGTGGCGCAATCCTGGAAAAAAGTTGTGCCAAGTTCGTAGGTGTAGGCCGCGACGCCGAGATCGCCGTAGGCAAAATCGTCAGTCGTTCCGTCAGTGATGTACAGCTCAACCGCCTGTTCCGGGCTGTAGTCGTTAAACCAGGCCAGACGGCGTCCAAGCGTCTGCATCGCCAGACCATTGGGCGCGACGTCTTCGGTGTAGCCCCACGGCCAGAGCACCAGCTCGCTGAAGCTGTGGATGTCGATGTACACCCCCGGCGTGTCAGCGGGCGCCGCATCAGTGGCGTTCGGGCCGCGCGCGTCGTCAAAGATGCTGCGCAGATAGTTCTGTATAGAGGCCACCTCGGGCTCCGAGCCGGGAGCAGGACCACGGTAGGTGATTGAGCACTCCGAACCACTTGAGCCGCCGCAGCAGCCCCACTCGTACGCGAAGTTGCGGTTCAGGTCAGCGCCACGATCGTTGGACGTGGCACCGCAGAGATTCTGATTGGTGTTCTTGCGCCACAGGATGCCCGTCTGCGCGCGACGGCGACCGTCCGGATTGGCCTGCAGCATCAGATGCACTTCATTATGATCGAGAATCCAGGTGACATCCGGATCGGTGCCGTAGTTGTTCAAAAGATACTCGGCAAAGCGCGTGCTGAGCTCGGCCGTGGTGTACTCGCGCGCGTGAATCGCGCTGGTCGCAAACAGCTTGGGCTTGTCGCCGCCGGTGGCCGAGTTGGTCAACTTCAAAACCATCATGTCGCTGCCACCAAAGCCGTTTTGTTTCTCCCACGAGTCACCAACATCGATCCAGCTGGCAAGCGTCGGGTAATCGGCCGCCAGCTGCGCGCCGGTGGCAAGCGTCTCGGTAACGGTTCGGTAGCAGGCAAAGCCCGGAATGCCGGCACGCTGCGCGCCGTTGATGGCCACAGGTTGATTCATTCGCTGGGTGCGGTCCTGATCGATTTCCACGCGAAATCCGCTGGCGCGCATCGCCTGGACCCGCAGCTGGTCCGCATCAACAATCAAATAGCCCTTCTTACGATCCACCTGCCACGGTGCGGTGTGCTGCGCAAATCTCTGCAGCTGATGCGGATGATCAAAAAACGCACGGACGACCACCCTCTGGGCGCCTTCGGGCCAGTCCTTGATCGAGGTATCCTGCGCGTGCGCCAGTGGCAGCATCAGTGCCAGCAAGAGAGTTGAGAGCAGTTTCATCTGTGTCTCCGATGTGTACGAAGCCCCGTCGCGCAGGCGCGAGTGTCCCCGACTTGAATTGTGTTGTGCCGCGTGCGGCGTAGTGTTGGGTCTGGAGCGTTGTTATTTTTTTGCTGCGCGCAGGCGTCGTGGCGCCCGCGTTCTACGGCATGCCCGTTAGCGTATGGTTTCGCAGAGCCCACAACAATGGACACAAAAGGCATTTGTCATAGTGCGGCCGCTGAGGCACAGCGCACTTTACCTAACGCATTGAAGAGAGGATGCGCGTGGCGGCATACCAACAGATACCCAGCGCGATCATCACCATACCCGCCGTGTGCATATGCGGATTATCAATGCGCCCAATCAGGTGAGCGCCATAGATCAGCCCGCCAATCGTAGAAAGGGCCGCCGCGATCAGATAGTGTGGCGCGGGATTCAGGCCGCGGCGTCTGGCCGACTTGGTACTTACCGTACCCGGCACGGTGCCGCAGCCGGGACACTCCGGCCACTGGTCGGAAACGCGCTTGCCGCAGGACTTGCAGAGAATGATTGCCATAACGACGCAGTGTAACCGGTTTAACGGATGACGCCAGCGCAAAGCCCCACAACGCCTGATCGGCCAAACATCGTTTTCGACACCGATCCGGGTGCAGACGATGCCCTGGCATTGATCTGGCTGTGCGCCCTGCATCACGCGGGCAAGATCAATCTGGCGCAGGTGACGGCGGTCGGCGGCAACGTCGACGTCGATGACACCTGGCTCAACGCCGATCTGCTTCTGCAACTGTGCGACTGTCTCGATGTCGCGTTGAGCGCCGGCGACTCGGCTGGCGGTAAGCAGGCGCGTCATGTTCACGGCCATGACGGTCTGGCCGGGCTTCGCGGCCGCATCGATCTGACGCCGCGACGTCGCGCGTCGCGCACCGCAACCGACGTGCTCACCGCGCTGCACGCGCTCGAGCCCGCGCCCGCTCTGATTGCCGTTGGGCCGCTGACCAATCTGGCGCACGCCGTGCACGCCAATTCCGCTGCTCTGGACCATGCAGAGCGTTGCGTCGTCATGGGCGGCGCACTTGGCGAGGGTAACATCACTCCGTACGCCGAGTTCAACGTCCATCACGATCCACAAAGCTTTGCGACGGCGCTCGATGCGGCATCCGTGGACCTGGTCACGCTGGAGACCACACAAAAAGTGTACTTCGACGCCGACATTGCGCAGCTTCGTCTTCCCGGCGCTCTGGGCGCGTTTGTCCACGATCTTCTGGGCGCTATGTGCCGCAGCAGCCAGGAGCGTCTGGGTAAGCCGCGATTTTTTGTGCACGACGCGGTCGCCGTGGCCGCGGTGTGTTATCCGTCCCTGCTTCGGTTTGAGGCGACCCGCCTGGGTGTCGTGCTCGACGGCCACGAACGCGGGGCGCTACGATCCGATGTCGTCAACGCCGCGCCGGCGCGTGTGGCCACCTCGGTCGACGCCGAGGCCTTGAAAAACCAGCTGATCGTCGATATTTCCGATCTGTGCGAGCGCCTGGCGGCCGCGCAGTGAGGCCCTGAACTGACGCAAATCGAATCCCCCACGGGCAGCCCGAGACAAACGTTTACGCCCGCTCCGCCACGCCGCGGTGTGGCGTTCTGGCCCGCCCCCCGGATTTCCTTATAATTGGTGAGGTTGCCGACTCTGGACACACAATGAAAAAAGGCCTACGACAACTGGCAGGCGCCGCACTCCTGATTCTCGCGATTGGCGTGCCCTCGTGCGCAGCGTTTAATCATTCGGTCACTGACCGCACCGCAGCGTTCAGCAACTAGATCGCAATGCCTGAGATCTATCGCAAGGAACAAGGGACGCAGTGGCCGTGGCACGGGGTACTGCTCTATCTTCTGCCGCTGCCGCTGGCCGCCGTCGCGGTGCGTGCTTTCGGCGCAGGAGATAGCCCGCGACTCATCGCCACTTTGCTCGCACTGCTGTGTCTGTGGGGCGGTGCGGCGCTCAACCGCAGCGGCCTGCAGGCCGAACTGGCCTTCCGTCGGCGCTCTATTGCGGCCGCGCCCCGCACACCGCGCAAAATGATCGCCGCGGTGCTTGTCGGTCTTGGCGCGTTCATAAGCGCCACGGCGGTCGCGCAGATTGGCCTGGTGAGCGGCATCGTTGCCGGTGTCATGGGCGTGGCGGGCACTCTGCTCGCCTACGGTATTGATCCGCGCAGCGACAAGATTGCCGAGGGCTCCACCGGCGGCTACTCCACGGCAGAGATCGTATCTGCCCTGACCCAAGCTGAGGCAAAGATTGCTTCGATCGAAGACGCCGCGCGAAAAATTCGCAGCGCCGATTTCTCCGGACGGCTGCGGCGGATCGCCGATTCGGCACGCGCCGTGCTCAAGGTGATCGAAGACGACCCATCTGATCTGCGCCGGGCACGCAAATTTCTACATGTCTATCTCGACGGTGCGCGCAGCGTGACGGCCAACTACGCCGATACGCATGAAGACGCCCGCACGCCGGAGATTGACGCAAATTTTGGAGACATGCTCCAGACCATCGAAAGCAGTTTTGTTGAAACCCGCGAACGACTGCTGCAGGACGACGCCATGGACCTGGACGTTCAGATCGAAGTTCTCACCACGCGCCTGAAGCGCGAGGGTGTGATCTAGCGGGCCGCTTTGTTTCTTGTATTTGGGGAGATTCCAACGATGTCAGATAACCAACAGCCAACAGTCGACCAGTCCGCCACGACCGTCGTAGGCGGCGAGCTGCGCGAAGCGGTGGCATCGTTGCCACAGATCAGGGACGAACTGGTGGTCTACGAATCGGCAAGCACGGAGCAGAAAGAAAAAATCGACGCTCTGATGACCGAGCTGAACGTGCGCGACTCCAATTCGATTATCTTTTTCGGCGCCAAAGCACAGGAAAATCTGACCACGATTTCCGACAACATGCTCGAGGACGTGCGCAACAAGGACATTGGCGGTGCGGGCACGGCGCTTAACACCATGGTTGCCACTCTGCGCGGTTTTGATACGGAAGGTCTGCAGAAGCCCGGTTTCTTTGCACGTCTTTTTGGCAAGGCCACGCACATCGTCAAGTTTTTGCAGCGCTACGAAACCGTGCAAAAGCAGATTGACAAGATCAGCAATGAGCTTGATGGGCACAAGACTCAGCTGCTTACTGACATCACCTCGCTTGACCGCCTGTACACAGCCAATCTCGAATACTTCCACGAGCTGGAGCTCTACATTGCTGCCGGAGACGAAAAGCTGCGCGATCTTGATGCCAACGTGATCCCGGCGCTGCGCGCCGAGGCCGAGGGCGCCGAAGATGTGATCAAGGCCCAGGAGCTGCGCGATCTGCAAAGCGCACGCGACGATCTCGAGCGTCGCGTCCACGATCTGCGACTGACCCGCCAGGTCACGATGCAGGGATTGCCGAGCATTCGCATCGTGCAGGAGAACGACAAAGGCCTGGTCAACAAGATCAACTCAACCATGACCAACACCATTCCGCTGTGGCGTCAGCAGCTGGCTGTCGCGGTCACCATCGCGCGCTCGCAGCAGGCCGGCAAGGCGGTCAAATCCGCCACCGATCTCACCAACGAACTGCTGCGCGACAACGCCGAAACGCTCAACCAGTCCAACGCCGAGACGCGGCGTCAGATCGAACGCGGCGTATTTGACATCGAGGCCGTGAAAGAAGCCAACCAGAAGCTCATCGCCACGATCGAGGAGAGCCTGCAAATTGCCGACGAAGGCAAACGCATGCGCGCCGATGCGGTGCAGGAACTGCAGGTCATGGAAGACGAGCTCAAGAAGACACTGGTGAAAGCCAGCGCTGCACGCAACGACGCCTGATCGGCGACACCCCTACTACCACGAGGAACTGCTATGTCTTTTTGGGACAAACTGTTTGGCGAATTCGTTGACGTCATTGAATGGACCGGCGATCTCAGCGAGACGATGGTCTATCGCTTCGAGCGCTACGGCAACGAAATCAAGTACGGCGCGAAGCTCACGGTACGTGAAGGCCAGGTCGCCGTCTTTGTCAACGAAGGCCGCATTGCCGATGTTTTCCAACCGGGGATGTACGAGCTGGAAACCAGCAACGTGCCCATCCTTTCAACGCTGCAAAACTGGCCGCACGGCTTTGAGAGTCCGTTCAAAGCCGAAGTCTATTTCTTCAACAAGCGTCGCTTTGTCGATTTGAAGTGGGGCACGAAGAATCCGATCATGCTGCGCGATCAGGAATTTGGCGGCGTGCGTCTGCGGGCGTTTGGCACCTACGAAATGCGCATTGATGATGCGGTCATTTTCCTGCGCGAAGTGGTCGGCACCGACGGCCACTTTACGACCAACGAGATTACCAACCAGTTGCGCAATCTGATTGTGTCGCGCTTTGCCAACGTACTTGGCGAGTCAGATATCCCGATTCTGGATCTGGCCGGCAACTACGATCAGCTGGGCACCTTTATCACGGCTCGCATTGCACCGGAGTTCAAGGAGTACGGCCTCGATCTCACACGCATGCTGGTCGAAAACATCTCGCTGCCGCCGGAAGTGGAAAAGGCACTCGACAAGCGTACGTCGATGGGCGTGATCGGCGATCTGTCCAAGTACGCCAGCTACCAGGCGGCCGAAGCGCTGACCAAAGCCGCGGAGAACCCCGGCGGCGGTGCCGGAGACGGCGTCGGCCTCGGCATGGGCATTGCCATGGCCCACCGCATGAGCGAAACCCTCGGCGCACCAGGCGTCGGCACGGCCCCTCAAGGGGAGGCGCCACCGCGGATCCCGACTGAGGCACGTTACTACGTCGCGGCCAACGGGCACCAAACCGGTCCGTTCACCAAGCCCGAACTGCGTACGAAAATCGAGCAAGGCGACGTTGTGCGCGACACTCTGATGTGGATGTCGGGCATGGCCGAGTGGCAGGACGCCGGGCAGATCAAGGAAGTGGCTGAACTGTTCGCAAGTCAGCCGCCGCCGCTGCCGGGCAGCTGATCCGAGGCGTTGCCACGGCAAAGCCCGGCACCGGGCAGCCAGAAGTTTCCGTGTGGCCAGTGCGGCGCGCTGCAACTCTACGCGCCGGGCTCCACGGAGCTTGAGTGCAGCTACTGCGGCCACCGCACGGCCATCGAGATTCGCGATGGCCTGATTGTCGAATACGATTTCGACGAAGCACTGCGCACGCTGGCGGACGCCCCGCCCGCCGGGACGCGCGCCTCGACTCAGTGTGAAAACTGCGCGGCAGAGTTTGATTTTGATGAGCACGTGCACGCGGGCGAGTGCCCGTTTTGTGGCACGCAGATTGTGGAAGGCACTGGCCACAATCGCCACATCAAACCCGAATCCCTGCTGCCGTTTCGAATCGACGAGACGCAGGCGCTCGCGGCCTACAAAAAATGGATCAGTACACTGTGGTTCGCGCCCGGTGCCATGAAGGACCACGCGCGCCGCGATCAGCGTCTGACCGGCGTCTATGTCCCCTACTGGACCTACGACAGCCACACGCAAACGCGCTACCACGGACAGCGTGGTGACAACTACACCGTGCAGCAGTCCTACACCACCATCGAAAACGGCCGCCGTGTCCGACGCACACGCATGGTCACCAAGATACGATGGCGTTCGGTTTCCGGTCGCGTACAGCGCTTTTTCGACGACGTCCTGATTGGCGCGTCGTTGTCGCTGCCGCGCAAAATCACCGATCGTCTTGCGCCCTGGGACCTTGAAAACCTGACGGCATACAGCGAGAAATTCCTGAGCGGTTTTCGCAGCGAGGTCTACCAGGTCGATCTCGATGAGGGCTTCGATCAGGCCGTCAACGTAATGAACCGCGTGATTCGTAGCGACGTGGCGCGCGACATCGGTGGCGATCATCAGCGAATTTCCTACCTCGACACGAAGCATCGCGACACAACGTTCAAGCACCTGCTGCTGCCGGTGTGGTCAGCGGGATTTCGCTTCCGCAACAAGACCTATCGATTTGTGGTCAATGGCCGCACGGGCAAGGTACAGGGCGAGCGGCCCTACAGCGTATTCAAGATCGCACTGGCTGTTATCGGCGCAGCCCTCGCGGCCGGCGCGGTGTTTTATGTTGCCAACGAATCCGGTGCGCTGGATCAACTGTTACGCAATCTGTAGGGTTTAGAAACACATTCCCGGCTGCTCTGGCGCACACTCCCAGCATGAAAAAGTTACTGTATTTCGCCGCTATTGGTCTTTGTGCCACGACCGCCACCGCCGATGAAAGCGCCTGGAGCGTCGATGATTTCACGGCCACCTACAGCGCCAAGGTGGGCCTTGCGAAGGGCGAAACGCGACTGGAATTGCGACGTATCGATCAGCAGAGCTTTGTTGTGGAGTCGTGGACCAAACTGCGCGGCCTGGTCTCGCTGTTCAAGCGCGGCGAGATTCATGAAGTGGCGCACTTCGACTTTATTGACGGTCAGATACTCACGCGCGACTTTGAGCGCAGCGACGACATAAGTGGCGAGGACCGCAATGTGCGGGTCACCTACGACTGGGATGCGGGCACGGCCAGCATCAACTACCAGAACGACACATCAAGCGTGAACATCGAGCCTGGCGTTTCCAATACGCTGGTAATGCAGGTGGCGCTGATGCAGCACCTGAACAGCAAGCAGACACCGGCATGGCTGGACGTGGTCGGCCACAAAGGACGCCTGCGCTTTGATATCCGCTACGAAGGCGAGGAATCGATCGCCATCAGCGATAGGCCGACGGCGTTGTATCGTTACTCGCACTCGCGCGAGAATTCCGGCATTCGGACCACGTTCTGGGCCGCACCGGAGCGCGACCATCTGCCACTGAAGGCGGAGATCATCAAAGACGAGAAGGTAAAGGGTCGATTGACGCTGGTCAGTCGCGACCTGCCGATCGCTCGTTCAGCTGACTAACTCAGCGCGGCAGGTTTGCAGGCATCACATCACCCGGCGCCCGCGGTCGACGGCGACGATCCGTTCTAGGCGTGTTTCGACCCCAGCTGGTCGTCGACAAAAATCCCATAACCAGATTGTTGACCTGATCGTGCTGGTCGAACGGCGTGGCGTGACCACTGTCTGCGACCACTTCCAGGCGACCGTTGGGCAAACGCTCTGCCAGTTCGCGCGCACTTCGCACGGGCGTGACGTCGTGCTCGCCGGCCAAAACCAGAGTGGGCGTCGCCACCCGATCAATCATGTGCTCGACAGACCATCCGGCCAGTGCATGGATAGCGGCGAGGAACGCGCGACGATCATTGTCGGCGTAACGTGCCTTCATCTGGTCGCGTAGAGCAGCCTGATGATCGTGCGGGAAGAGACGCCGCGCCAGAAATCGCGTCATGCGCTCCATGCCGGCAGAACCGCTGGCCATAAAACGCATGAGCAGCATCAGATACCGCCGCCAGTCTCGCACCGCGAAACTCGGCTGTGCATTGATAACAATAAGGCTGTTGAGGCGATCGGGACGCGCAACGGCCAGTTGCATCGCCACAGCGCCGCCCATGGAATGTCCCAACACGTGCGCGCGTTCGATGTTCAGGCGATCCAGAAGAGCAACCATGTCGTTGGCATATTGCATGATCGAGCACGGACCGGCCGGTTTGTCGCTTCCGCCGAAGCCGCGCAGGGACGGCGCGATCACCCGATAGCGTTGTGACAAGGTCGGCATTTGCAAACCCCAGTCGCTGGCACTGCAACCAAGCCCATGCAGAAGCAACAGGGCCTCGCCCTCGCCACGCTCTTCGTATTCAAGCGCAACATCGCCAACGCTGACCCTGGTCAAACTTTCCGGAATGCTTACCATCGTTCTACAATGCCCGAATCCCGTTCGCGCCGCGTTGCCGCTGATCACACAAATACACGTTATCGTTTTACATCACGCCGAACGCTATTCGCGGCGAAGTCGAATTATGTTTCACCCCTGCCACGTGGGGCGTCTGTTCAATGTGATGGGCTTCATAAAAACGCGCACCGCGCATCCCGATACGAAACGAAACGCGCTTTGAATCACAGCGACTTGCGATGCGCGTTGTTACCTTGCTCATGTCTTCACAAGAGTCCGAGTCATGATCAAGTTGCGTTTCGTTGTTGTGTTACTGATTTCGATGCTGTCGTGGTCGACGCATGCAAACAATGAGACACCCAACTCCCCTCTGGCGGGCAACTGGATCAGTGAATCGGCCGCCGGCGTGTTCACACAGCTCGAAGTTCAAAGCTCCGGCCGCTTTGTTTTTCGACAGATTGATGCCGAGAGCCTTAGTCGCGACTACATGTGCGGCAACCTGACCGATCGCGGCGACCGGCTCGAACTCAAAGTAGGCGCGATGAAAGAGCGTTCCGCCAGCGGCCAGATTTCCGAGATGGTGGGTCAGACGACCGTTGTTCTCGACGTCGTAAAACGCACCGGCAACCAGCTCGTATTGAGCTACAAGCGCGATACGGTAGTCCTGCAGCTCATCTAACGCCCGCGGGCCACCGGGCTATTCAGCCAGAAACGCCATCACAAGTTCGTTGAGTCGGTCAGCCTGATCGATATGCGTGATGTGGCGACTGTCGGCCACCTCCACCACCCGGGCATTGGGCATGCGTGCGACATACGCTTCTTTCTCGCTCACCGGCGTAAAGTCGTCGTCGGCAGCCACAACCAGGGTTGGCGTTTCGATCTGCTCGATCTGATCGGCGACGCTCCACCCTGCCAGGGCGTTCACCGCCTCGATGTAGCTCGCTCGGTTATTGGTGCTGTGCCGCGCGATCATGCGCGCTCGCGTATCGGCATGCTGCGGCCCGGGAAACATCCGCTTGGCCACAAATCTGGCAAGGCGACTCATGCCCACGGCCCGTGCCATGGCAATGCGCGTGAGCACCATCATGTGCTTGGTCCAGTGATCAAGTTCGAAACTTGGCTGTGAGTTCACGATAATGAGCTTGCGCAACAAATCGGGCCGATCCACGGCAAGCTGGAACGCAATGGCGCCCCCCATTGAGAAACCCAGCAGATTCACGGCTCCAAGATCCAGATATTGAATCAACGCCGCTACGTCTTCGGACCAGGTTTTCACCGAGTGCGGCCCGTCGGGAATCTCGGTTTCACCAAACCCGCGCAAACTTGGCGCCACGACCCGATGACACCGACTGAACTCCGGGATCTGGTACTCCCAGTCCTGGCAACTCGATCCGAGACCGTGCAGTAACACCAGCGGCTCACCCGAGCCGGCCTCGATGTAATGCATCTGGATACCGTTTATTTCCTGCCGTGGCACAATATTGCTCTTAGTTATCCGGAATGGTGTTCATGCCAAAAAAACTACCCTACACACCTGCCACATGCCAAGCACAGGCGCACATTTTGTGAGTAACGCAATTCGGGTCGGCGTGGCCTCGAGCACGCAGCTCTCCGCGGACGCCGGACGCGACATCATCCGCGAAGGTGGCAATGCCGTGGACGCCGCAGTCGCCGCATCGCTCGTGGCCATTGCGACCGAACCCGGGGTGTGTTCGGTCGGCGGTGGCGGCTACATCACTGTCTGGCCCGATCACGGCAAACCGGTCACGCTCGACGGCAACATCGAAATGCCGGGGCGAGGCCTCGATCCGCAGCGCCTCGGTGGCGGTACGTTTGATGTGGTGCTCGAGTACGGTGGCGGCGTGACCACCAAAGTGGGCCACGGCTCGGTCGGCACCCCCGGCGCGCTGGCGGCCCTTGAACTGGCGGCCACACGCTACGGTTCCCTGCCCTGGAAGGTGCTGATGGCGCCGGTGGTTGAGATTACGCGCCGCGGTTTTCCCATGAGCAAGGCCTCCTACACCTATCTGCAGTTTGCGCACGATCTGATCTACGGCTGGCAGCCAGAGAGCCGCGCTGCCCTGCATGACGACGACGATACGCTGATTCAAATCGGACAGCCGATTATGGTGGACAAACTCAGCGACAGTCTCGAGCACATCGCCCGCGAGGGTGCCCGCGACCTCTACGCTGGAGACATCGCCAAACTCATCGCCAGCGATTTTGATCGCAACGACGGCGTCATGACGGCCCGCGATCTGGCCGAATACCAGGTGATCACGCGCGAGCCACTGGTCACGGACTTTGGACCGTGGCGCCTGGCGACCAACCCGGCACCGGCCGTCGGTGGCGCAACGTTGAGTGCCATGCTGGCCCTGCTGGCGCATCGCCCGATGACGGGCTGGGACGCCGCTGACGTCGCGCGGCTCGCCAACATTCAAGCCAGCGTGCTGCGCCATCGCTTCGAGCATCTGGATCTCGCCGAGGACCCGGTTGCGGCCGTGAATGCGCTGATTGCACAGGCTGGGCGCGGCAGCCTGCCGACACGCAACGGCAGTTCCGCGACGGTCAACACCGCAGCGGCCGATCGCGACGGTCTGGCCTGCACCATCACCATGTCGGCCGGGTACGGTTCTGGTGTGATGCCTCCCGGCACGGGTCTGTGGATGAACAATTGCCTGGGTGAAATCGAACTGAATCGGCGTGGCCTGATCGCCGGGCCCGCCGGAACGCGACTGTCATCGAATATGGCCCCCACCGTTGGACGCACCCAAAGCGGTGACGTGCTCGCGATCGGATCCCCGGGCGCCGATCGCATCACCAGCGCGCTGGTCCAGACCCTGGCCAACCATGTGCAGCTCGGGCTGCCGCTCAACGCCGCCATCGAGCAGCCGCGTCTGCATGTCGAATTGCTTGAAGACGGCGAGCGCGTCGCCTACGAGCACGGCATCGATGTCAGCGACGTCGCACTGCCAACGCGCGAGTGCGAGCCGCTATCGATGTTCTTTGGCGGCGTCGGTGCGGTGCGCGTGAGCGCCGCCGGTGATTTTCAGATCGGCGCTGATCCGCGCCGGCTGGGCGGTAGCGCCTCGGGCTAGGCTGGCGCGAGGGTACGCCTGCGGTAAACTTGCCTCTCCAGATTCTTCGCGAGAGCCGACATCATGCTGCCCGATCCCTTGCCCCGTGATCCATTGCCGTTGTTCGTCGAGTGGTTCAATGATGCGCATGAGCGCAAGGTCACCGACAATCCAAACGCCATGGTGCTTGCGACAGTGGACACCACGCGCAAACCGCCACAGCCCAGCGCACGGGTTGTGTTGTGCAAGGCCATCGATCGGCAGGCAGGTCACATCACTTTTTTCACCAACTACACCTCGCGCAAGGGCCGCGAACTGGCCGCGGCCGGGCGCTGCAGCGCCGTCTTTCACTGGGACAGCGACGAGCGACAGGTACGCATTGAAGGCATTGCCGTGCCCGCTCCGGGCGACGTCAGCGACGCCTACTTCCATTCGCGTCACGCCGGCTCGCGCGTCGGCGCCTGGGCAAGCGAACAGTCACAGCCGCTAGATTCGCGCGACACGCTGCTGGCCCGGGTTCAGTCTGAGGCCCGGCGTTTTGGCGTGCCGCTAAAAAACGGTCTTGACGCCGAACCGGTCGATGTGGAGATTCCACGGCCCGAACACTGGGGCGGCTATCATCTGTGGATTGAGGCGATCGAGTTGTGGCACGGCGGCAGCCATCGGGTACATGACCGTGCGCGTTTCGAGCGCTCGCTGATCTATCGCGACGGCAACCTGTCCGCGGGCGAGGATTGGAGCGCAACACGGCTCAACCCGTGATGAGTAACGACCTTGAGGAGCGCAGCGTGACCTGTCCCCACTGCTGGGAGCCGCATCCGCTTTTTGTCGACGTCAGCAGCGGCAGCTCTACATACGTGGAAGACTGCACGGTTTGCTGCCATCCGATGGAGATTACGGTAACGCTTAGCGGCGACCAGATCGATGACATTTCGGTCGTAGCCGAGTAGCCCATGAGCACCCTCGCGCCAGCGGCGCTTCGCACCCGTCAATTGCAGCTATGCGCCGGCGAGCGCCGCCTGATCGAGGATCTGGACTTCACGCTCAACACCGGTGAGATCGTTGCCATTCTCGGCGTCAACGGTGCCGGCAAAACCACCATGCTTGAGGCGCTTTGCGACGCGCGCCCCATCGACGCGGGCAGCATCACGCTCAATGAGGCACCGCTCGGATCGATGAGCGCGCGCGACCGGGCCCGTCTTGTCGGACTGATGCCGCAAAAAATTGAAGACGGTTTCGATCATGCCGTAGTCCAGCGCGTGGCGCTGGGCTGCTACGCGCGCGGCGGCGCCTGGCAGTGGCAACACGGTGAGGACTATCGCTGCAGTCTCGAAGCACTCGAGCGCGTCGGCCTGACGGGATTTGATGCGCGCAGCACAGCCACTCTCTCAGGCGGCGAGCGCCAGCGCATGGGATTAGCCATGCTGCTCGCACAGCGACCGACACTCATGCTGCTCGATGAACCGTTCAGCCAGCTTGATCCGGCGCATCAGCGCCAGGCCATGGACGTACTGCTCAGAGCGCGCAAAGCCGGACACGGCATCGCCATAACGCTACACGATGTCAACGCGGCCGCGCGTCTGGCCGATCGCGTGCTGCTGTTGTTTGGAGACGGCCGCTGGGCGCTGGATTCGGCCCGCGACATTCTGACGGCCGCCCAGCTCAGCGAGCTCTACGGCACACCCGTGCGCGAGCTCGACGGCGGGCGTTACTTCAGCGTGTTTGGTTAGCCCGAGAAGGCCTTTAATCTGCCGAGCACCTGATCGTGCAAATGCCCGTTGGTCGCCAGCACACTGGTCGTTTCACGCGTGACCGCGCGGCCGCACAAATCAGTGAATCGACCACCGGCCTCCTCCACGATGACCTGCAACGCCGCGATGTCCAGAATGTTGACGTCCGACTCGACCACAACATCAATCTTTCCCGCCGCCAGCAGGTGGTAGTGATAAAAATCACCGTAGCCGCGAATGCGATGCACCTCGCTGACCAGCTCCCCGTAGGCTTGCCAGGCCGCGCTTCGCGCCAGCGTGCCGAGATTGCCAGCCGACAACGTCGCATCGCGAAGGCTCCCGACATCGCTGACCTGCATTGGCTCGTCATTCAGGAACGCGCCGCCACTGCGCACGGCGCAGGCGATCTCATCAAACAAAGGCGCGCTGGAGACGCCCACATCGCTGCGCCCGTCTCGCCACAGCGCGATCTGCGTGGAGACGAACGGATAGCGACGCACAAAACTCTTGGTGCCGTCCAGCGGATCAACGAGCCAGACGTTGCTGGCATCGCCCTGCACTTCACCAAACTCCTCACCATAGAAACCGTAGTCCGGAAATGCCTGCAACAGAACCTCTCGAATCGCCGTCTCCGCCTCGCGATCGGCGATCGTGACCGGTGATCGATCAGACTTGGTCTCGATATCGAACGCCGCGTTGTAGTAGTGCTGAATGATCTGCGCGGCGCGCTCAGCCGCGTGTTTGGCGGCGCGCAGCTCGGTCATCTCGGACGGGTCGGGAGTACTCATGGGCCGCAAGCCTAGCAGAATTGATCAGTCTCTGGCCGCTGCGCTGGTTGACTTGGCGCGGGCCGGGTCTCACCATACGCCCACCATTCGGTAAGCGTTGAGAAACGCCTACGGGAAGCCGGTACGCGCCAAACGCAAATCCGGCACTGCCCCCGCAACGGTGTTCAGGTGAATGGAACCTAATCCGTCAGATGACCAATCTGACAGCCACTGCACGAAACGTGTGGGAAGGCGATCGGGTTTCGGAGCTCGCTCCACCTGTCAGTCCGGAGACCGACCGATGGCACGTATCGGGCCAATCATTCCCGATTTTTTTATCCAGTGGTATGCGGATGGGCATACCGGGAGTATTTCATGTCCCTAAATCTTCTTGCTCGCGTTGCCGCGTGCGCGGTACTGCCGTTTGCTGGCGCTACCTCACTGGCCCAGACCGCCTCCGACGACACGCAGACTCTCAACGATCTGGTGGTAACCGCCACCCGCGCCCCGACGGCGCTGGACGATCTGGCGCTGCCGGTCCTTGTTATCGAACGCGCCCAGATCGAGCGTAGCCTGGCCGATGATCTGGCTCAGCTGTTGCGCTTTACCGCCGGCATCGACATCGGTCGTAACGGCGGGCCGGGTCAGACGACCTCCACCTTTATCCGCGGCGCCGAAAGCAATCACACGCTGGTGCTGATTGACGGCGTGCGCATCAACCCCGGCACGCTCGGGCTGCCGGCGATTCAGAACATTCGCCCGGAGATCATTGAGCGCGTCGAGATCATCAAGGGTAATCGCTCAAGCCTGTACGGCTCCGACGCGATTGGCGGCGTCATCAACGTCATCACCCGCGACGGCGACAGCGATACGCTGGAATTTGGCGTGGGTGGCGGTCGCTTTGGCGCGCGCGAGGCCACCACGCGTATTGCCACCACCCGAGGCGATACAAAATTCAATTTCGCCGCCTCATACTCGGCCACCGATGGTTTTCCTACCAAACGTGATGCCAACATTGACCGCGGTTTTGACAACCTCAACTTCAACGCGGGCGTCAGCACGCCGCTCGGATCAAGCACCCTGAGCGCGCGCTGGTTTCAGGCCAGCGGCAACGCCGAGTATCTGGATTTTTTCAACACACCGGTTGATCAGGATTTTCGCAATACCGTGGCCGCGATCGCTCTTGACTCACCGCTGACGAGCACCTGGTCGTCACGTGTGGACGTGAGTCTTGCCACCGACAACATCGAGCAACAGCAAAGCGCGGATCTGGCCAATACCGATCGCCTTGCCGTCGATTGGCAAAACACCTTCGATATCAGCGCCGAACAGACGCTGATCGCCGGGGTTTATGCCTTTCGCGAAGACACCGAATCGCTGGTGTTCGGCCAGGGCTTTGACGAAGACACCAGCGTCGTCGCGCTCTATGTGGAAGACAACATCCGTCACGACGCCCACACGCTGTCCATCGCTGGCCGCTACACGGATCACGACACCTTCGGCGGCCAGGCCACCTGGCATCTGGACTACGGCTACGACCTGAGCAACGCGTGGTCAGTGTACGGCTCAGCCAGTCGCGGGTTTCGCGCGCCGGATGCCACCGACCGGTTTGGTTTTGGCGGCAACGCCGATCTCGATGCCGAGGTCTCCACGAGTCTTGAGGCGGGCGTGAGCTTTCGTCCCACTGGCCAGCAGCGCGTGCGTCTCACGGCGTTCGATTCGACCATCGACGACCTGATCATTTTTGATTTTGATCCGGTCACGTTCGCTGGCCAAAACCGCAATCTCGATGAAGCGCGTATCCGCGGCATTGAGGCGAGCTACGAATATCGCAGCAGCGACTGGGGCGTGTTGGCATCGGCTGTGATTCAGGACCCGAAAAATGCGCAGACCGACGGCGTCCTGCCGCGTCGCGCGCGTCGCACATTGTCGATCAACGGCTTTCGCAAGGTGCGTGACGTGGAGCTCGGGCTCGACGTTTTGCTAAGTGGCGAACGCAAGGACTCGGATTTCAGTGACAACATCAACGCCGGCTACGTGCTCGCGAATCTCAGTGCGCGCATGCCGGTCAGTCAGAATTTCGAAGTGCGTGCCAAACTTGAAAACCTGTTGGATGCCCGCTACGAAACGGCCTTCGGCTTCAACACGCCGGGCCGCGGACTGCACGTTGACGTGTATTATCGGGGCCGGTAAACCAAGGAGATCAAGGCATGGGCCACCGACTCAGCAAAATCTACACGCGCACCGGGGATGATGGCTCCACCGGTCTTGGCGACGGTTCGCGCGTCGACAAGGACAGTCACCGCGTCGAGGCCTATGGCACCATCGACGAACTCAACAGCGCCATTGGTGTGATTGTCGCCACTGACAATCTGCCCGAAGGCGTTGCTCGAGCACTGAGCGAGATTCAGCACGATCTGTTCGATCTGGGCGGCGAGCTGTGTGTGCCGGGGCAGTGCGTCATCGACGAGGCCTTCGTGCGGCGTCTGGAGCGCGAACTCGACGATATGAATGAAGATCTGCCGCCGCTCAAGGAGTTTATTCTGCCCGGCGGCGGACCGGCCGCCGCGGCCTGCCACATGGCGCGCACGATTTGCCGTCGCTCGGAGCGCAGATTGTGGTCGCTGGCGCGGCACGAAGCCGTCAATCCGGCCACGCCGCACTATCTGAATCGGTTGTCCGACTTCCTCTTCGTACTGGCTCGCGTGCTCGCACGCCACGAGTCAGGCAGCGAAGTGCTCTGGGATCGCAATCGCATCCACGATTAGTCGTTTAATGCGCGGTCGGCGGCAGCCGGTCGCGCGCGTCGGCCAGCGCAGCGCACACCTCGTGCGCCCCCTCCAGCACCCGGAGTGAGTCACGCGTAATCGTGTCGGCGGAAATGCCGTACAGCGTATCCGCCCGCACCGCCCGGCCATCAAACCTTCGCCAGCGGTCCAGTGCCGTGCGCTCCCCAACGGTCAGCATGACCTGCGCGTCCGCCGCTACGACGGCCTCATCGGTCACCGTGGCGGCCAGCGCCTCAAGCGCGCTGAACACATTGCGTCCGCCGCAGATCGACAGAACCTCAGAGATCGCATGAGACCCACCGATCGTATAAACCGGCTGTGCAGAAATCTGGAAAAAAACGCGCAACGTGCGCGCATTGGCGTAGCGCGACGACAGTTGTGACAGTGCCTGCTCGAACTTGCCGGCCGCGGCTTCGGCGACGGTCGAGCGCCCGCTCCATGCGCCGATGCGGCGCAAGTTGTCTGCCACATCGTTGAGACTGCCAGCAGCGAGCGCTTCCACGCGATAACCCCGCGCGCGCACCGCGTCGATTACTGCCCTCGGATTGCCCCCTTCCCACGCCAATACGAGCGTGGGCGACAGCTGCGCGAGGCGCTCGAAGTCGACGGCAAACGCATCGCCAATGCGCGGCAACGTACGCGCCCGTTCAGGGTAGTCGCTGTACTCGACGACGCCAACGAGCTGCTCGCCGGCACCGGCACTAAACACCAGTTCGGTCAGGTGCGGCGCGAGTGTGACGATGCGTAACTCTGCGGCTTCATCGGGCGCCAAAGCAATCGGTGTCTGCCGTTCGCAGCCTACGAAAAAAACGACTAACAGCGCCGCGGCAAGACGCGTCGGCGACACCGCTAGGCCAACATACCGATGGCCGTGAGCACGGCCACCGCAACAAGCCAGATAATCTCTGACCGATGGACCAGGCCGATCGCCGCCTCGGCACCAGCGACCACCGCGTCATCTTCGGTCGCCGGCGGTCCGCCAAGCGCGCCAAGACCGGCGCACGCGACGATCTCTTCATTGACGTCGAAAAAATGTTCGGAACAATTGCGATAGTAGTTGCGCCAGTCGGCCACGGCCGGCTCGAAACTGCCAGCCAGCGCGAAGGTCATGGCGACCAGCCGCGAGGGCAGCCACGCAAACAGGCCGTGCAATCGCTGTACTGAGCCCACGTCCCGTCCGCATTCCTCGCCTCGCTCGCGCGCGCGATCGGCTTCAAAAAACGCCCGCCGACGCAGCAGGTCGGTCACGCGAAACAGCCAGGCACCCGCTGGCCCAAGCACAACGAACCAGACGATGACGGCGAACGAACGATTGTTCGACTGAACGAAAACGGCCTCTTCGATCGCAAGCGAGCGTCTCGAGCGATCCTGCGGCGGCTCGGTTTCAAGCAGTTCGCGCGCGACATGATGAGCGCGCTCCTGATCGCCACTGAGCGTGGCGCGAACAAAGTCCTCGACCTCCGATGACAAATCGCGTGGGCCGAGCGAGAAAAGCAGCACAAGCACGGCAAATGCCAGATAAATCGCGCCCCACAGCACGCCCTGAAACGCGACCGCGACCCACGCTACCGGCAACACCGGCACCATGACCACCAGAAACGCCACGAACGCTCCGGGCCAGCCGCCCACGCGTCTTACAAGCTTCAGGCCAAAATCGAAGTAACGATCCAGCCAGCGAATCTCGCCGAGGTTAAACAGTGAGGTTGATGTCCGCTCGATGACGACGGCCAGTAGCAGCGCAATAAATTTCATACGTTCTCCACTCCTGCCATGGCCGACCAGCGCAGCCAGTCAAAGCCACTGCCCGGGTCCTGCTTTCGATCCGGCGCGATATCACTGTGTCCGACGGCCGGTCTTCCATCCATACTACGATACGCGGCTCGCAAACCGTGATGCAGTTGCGCCAAACACGCGTACTGCGCCGTTGTGAAGGGGTCGGTGACGGTGCCTTCAAGCTCGACGCCAACGGAAAAATCGTTGACGTCGCTACGCCCTTCAAACTCCGACGCTCCCGCGTGCCACGCGCGTTCGTTGAGCGACACGTATTGGGTCAACACGCCACGCCGGCTGATAAACAAATGCGCCGAGACACGCACGCCATCAAGCGACGCGAAGCTCGGATGCGCACCGGTATCGAGTTGCCCCATGAACAGGTCGTCGACATAGGGCGTACCATATACGCCTTCGGGCAGGCTGATACAGTGCACCACCAGCAACGAGGGCGACTCACCGCCCGGGCGGGCATTGAAGTGGGGCGACGAACGCCAGTGCGCCTGCGCCACTCGGCCGGAAATAGGGTCGATATCCAACATGTTTCGGCGAGTGTGCCCAAATTCGTTGCATCGGGCAACGAAGCGGCGGCATAGTGACGGCCTTTCCAGCACGAGGCCAGACATGGCACTACCTACCGTCGAGAAAATGATTGCCACGCTGGTGGCAACCCCGTCGATCAGCAGCTTCGATCCGGGTCTCGACACGTCCAATCGCGCGGTGTGCGAGCACCTTGCCGGCTGGTTTCAAAGCGTCGGTGCCCGCGTCGAACTCAATGCGGTACCGGGCCACGCGGGCAAGTTCAACTTGCTCGCTCGCTTTGGCTCAGGTCCACCGGGTCTGGCGCTTTGCGGGCATACCGATACGGTACCGTTTGATGAGGCGCGCTGGGAACACGATCCGTTCGGCGCGCAGATCAAGCAGCACAAGCTCTATGGATTAGGCAGTGCCGACATGAAGGGGTTTCTGGCCATTTGCGCGGCGGTGCTGGCCCGGCAAAATGCCGCGCGCCTGAACCGACAGATTGTCGTGCTTGGCAGCGCCGACGAGGAAACGGGTATGTTTGGCGCCCGCGCATTGCTCGAGCAGGGCCAGCCGCTGGCCCCCTGCGTCGTGGTTGGTGAGCCAACCTCGCTGGTACCGATGCGCCAGCACAAGGGCATCCTCATGGAGAAGATTATCTTGCGCGGCCGCTCGGGACACTCCAGCAACCCGGCGCTTGGCAACAACGCGATTGACGCCATGCACGAGGTGCTGACCGAGCTCAAGGCCTGGCGGGTTGAGATGGGTGAGCGCTTCGCCCATTCAGATTTTGCGGTGCCCGTCCCGACACTGAATTTCGGACGCATCAGCGGTGGCGACAACCCCAACCGTATCTGTGCCGACGCGCAGCTGCATATCGACGTACGTTTGACGCCCGGTATGACCGTGGCCAAAAGTCGCGCGTCGATTCGCGAGCGCGTTGCCCGCGTCGTTGAGGCCAGCGGTGTTGAGGTAGACTTCGAGGTGTTGTTCGAAGGCATCGACCCGCTGACCACATCGGCCGATGCGGCCATCGTCCGGCACTGTGAGGCGCTCAGTGGACACCGCGCGGGGTGCGTCAACTTTGGCACCGAAGCGCCCTTGTTCAACCAGCTCGGCAGCGACAGCGTTATCTTCGGACCCGGCGACATCGACCTTGCCCATCAACCGAACGAGTATCTGGATTTGCGCCAAATCGATCCCACCGAAAAAATGCTGCATGCGCTGATCGACCGCTTCTGCCGCGACGTGCAACCGGGAGATAACTGATGCCGCGAGTTCACGTCAATCAGACGCTGGTCGCCGACAGCGAAATTGAACTGCCTGCAGAAACCGCCCACTACATCAATCGTGTCCTGCGTCGCGGTGCCGGAGATACGCTGCAAGTTTTCAATAGCCAAAGCGGCGAATACACAGCGACCATCGTTCGACTGCAGGGCACACAGGCCACCGTGCGCATCGGTGCATCATTGGGCCTGCTGACTGAATCACCGTTGCACACCACGCTGGTACAGGGTCTGTGTCGCTCGCAGCGTATGGACTACTGCGTGCAAAAAGCCACAGAGCTGGGTGTGAGCCGTATTCTGCCCGTGGTCACCGAACGCTGCATGGTGCGTCTTGATACAAAGCGCGCGGCCAGGCGCCTCGAGCACTGGCGCGCGGTTGCGACCAGCGCCTGCGAGCAGTCAGGCCGTACTGCGCTGCCTCGCATCGAAGCGCCCGTGCCATTGAGCGACGTTCTCGAGCGCGATGATGTTGATGGACGTGTCGTTCTCGATCCGGACGCAGGACGGCCGTTTGCCGACTGGCCCAAAGCGATGAGCAGCGTATCGCTGTTCATTGGACCGGAAGGCGGACTAACGTCAGAGGAAATCGAACAGCTCGGGCACACCGGCGCCGACCGCTGGCGAATGGGTCCAAGAATCTTTCGCACTGAAACCGCGGGCGTGGTGGCATTGACGCTCGCGCAGGCCAGATGGGGCGATCTGGGCTAGGAAAGTGCTAGCTGGCGCCACTCAACGCGGCGGCGATCTGCTGCTCCAGATACTCAATATCCGGCACCAGCGGTGTTTGATTGACCATCCGCAGCTGACACAAAACCGGGCCCTCGTCCGGCCACTGGGTCGTCTCATCACGCGCGACAACCAGGGCATTTACACGCACAAGCTGTGGAAAGCCGTGAGTAACAAGACCAAAGCAAGGGACCTTCAAGGCGTCCGTCAAAGTGCGCAGGAGCAGAATGCGCGTGCGCGCATTGGCATCGGGCGTGGAGCGCCCCATTGCGCCCTCGAACGAGATCAACGGCACGGCCTCTTTCTCCCAGGCGATCGTGCCCAGCAGCCACGGCGGCGCGCCCTCGATGGACGTGCATTCACGATGCCCGGTCACCTCGGAAACATTGGCCCGAGGCACCAGCAGACGATGCTCGGACAGCGGCACCAGCAAGCTGTAGATGTCTTGCTGCAACACGGCGCTGCTCATGCCTCACCTCGCTGTTCGTCGTGCTGCGACGTCAGTAACGGACGCATGGAATCGAGCAGCTGATTTTCCTGATAGGGCTTACCCAGATAGCCGTCGACACCCAGTTCAAAGGCCCGCGTACGATGTTTGTCACCCGTACGCGAGGTCACCATGATGGTCGGCACGTGCCGCAACTGATCAGAATTTCGGATGTGCGTCAGCACCTCAAAACCGTCCATGCGCGGCATCTCGATATCCAGCAATACAAGATCGGGTACCGTTTCGGCCATCAACGACACGGCGTCGATACCGTCCTTGGCCGTCATCACGCGCATGTCGTTGCGCTCAAGCAAGCGCTGGGTCACGCGACGCACGGTGATCGAATCATCGACCACGAGAATCAAAGGACGCGCATCGTTGCGCGCGGCAGCCTGCAATACCGGCGTGACGGTTTGTGCACGTCGGACCAGCGTAGCAACGTCGAGGATCATGACAATGCTGCCGTCGCCCAGAATCGTTGCGCCAGCCACACCCGGAATGCCCGAGACCAGCGGTCCGACGGATTTGACCACGACCTCGCGACTGCCAACCATGTCATCGGCAATCAGCGCCGTGGAGTGTTCGCCAGCGCGCACCAGAATCACCGGAATCGAACTTGTCTCGCCCTGACTGATGTCGGAGGTCGTTGAGCCCACGTAGCGACCAAGATGCTCGAATTTATAGTTTTGCGCGCCGTAAACGTAGCGACGCGACGGATCATTGAGATATTGCGCCACCTCGGCCCGCGGCACACGCACAATACCCTCAACAGCAGGCAGCGGGATCGCAAACTGATCATCCGCACACCGCACCAGCAGCGCCTGAGTCACGGCCAGCGTCAGGGGCAGACGGGCGACAAACTCGGTGCCCTTGCCCGCTGCGGAGTCGACCGCGAGCGAACCGCCGAGGAGTTTAATTTCGTTGGCCACCACGTCCATGCCAACGCCGCGACCGGCGTCCTGCGTCACATGTTTTGCTGTGGAGAATCCAGGTTCGAGAATCAGGTTCAGTGCATCGGTATTGCCAAGCTCAGCATCGGCCGCGATCAGACCCCTTTCGGTGGCCACACGCCGGATTCGATCGATGTTCAGCCCCGCCCCGTCATCGCGGATGCGAATGGCCATTTCGGTCCCCTCGCGCTGCAACAGCACGCCGATCTGACCCGTCTCGTCCTTGCTCGCCGCGCGTCGCGCGTCCGGAGCTTCAATACCGTGGACGACCGCGTTGCGCAAAAGATGCTCGAAGGCCGGCATCATTCGCTGCAGAACCTGTCGATCAAGTTCGCCTGAACCGCCTTCAAACGCGATGTTGACGCGCTTGCCGACGTCGCGCGCTGCGCTGCGCACCACGCGTTCGAGACGCGGCGTAAAGTTTGAAAATGGCAGCATGCGCGTTCGAATCAGCGAGTCCTGCAACTCGGTCGTGACGCGCGACTGCTGCACCAGCAAATTTTCCGACTCGCGAGTCAGCTCGCTGAGCAAATCCTGAATGCTGACCAGATCGCTGACCGACTCACCCAGCGCGCGAGACAGCTGCTGGATGGTGGAGTAGCGATCGAGCTCCAGTGGATCAAATTCTCGACCGCCTTCATCGCTATCGCTCAGGGCGGTGTCATCCTGATGCCGGTAACGAATCTGCGCCTCGGTTTCAGCATCAAGCTGACGCAGCTGGTTGCGCAGGCGCACCACGGTTTGCGAAAGCTCGGCCAGGTTAAAACTGATCGAGCTCATTTCCTGCTCGATGCGCGATTGGAAGATGCTGACTTCGCCCGCATTGTTGAGCATGTCGTCAAGCAGCTTGGCATCAACGCGCGCAGTCTCGACCGGCCGCTCGGGCATTTCCGACGGTCGCGCGGCCGGGGCCGCACGCGGGGTTGGCACCGGGGCCGGTTCCTGCGGCCGCGGGTTTTGTGTCACGGCGGCCAAACGCGCGGCAAAGTCCTCTTCCGGCGACACCTCGGGCAGAGGCGTGTCCGGATCGCTGACCTCGCGCAGGTCCTCGACCAGCTCGGCCATTTCGCTGGCCACATCCGCCACGTTGCGGCG
>CAZXCL010000016.1:25812-67481 GCA_964639265.1 uncultured Gammaproteobacteria bacterium
TCGGCTTCGGCCCGTTCGGCTTCGGCCCGTTCGGCTTCGGCCCGCTCGGCTTCGGCACGTTCGGCTTCGGCACGTTCGGCTTCGGCCCGCTCGGCTTCGGCACGTTCTGCCGCCGCACGCTCCGCCTCTGCCTCCGCCGATTCGATCGCACCACCGTCGCCGGACAGCGCGTGCAGCTGCACGATGACGTCGTCCGCCGCTGGGGGCATGGTTTGCGCAACCAGGAGTTCCTGCATGACATGGAGGCGATCAAAGCCAAGCCGCAGGGCCTCCGCGCCCTGCTCTGTGAGCGACAGCTCGCCGGCGTTCATGGATTCGAATACCGACTCAAGTTCGTGGCTCAGTGTAGCCATCGACGGCACACCGGCCATGCGCGCGCCGCCCTTTAACGTATGCAGATGGCGCAGCAAATCGGCCAGCGCCGCATGATTCTGCGCGTCGACCAGCCACTGATTGAGCGACGGATCACAGGCGTCGAGTAACTCCTCGGCCTCTTCAGCAAAAATCGCGGCCACTTCGGGGTCAAAGCCCATATCGGCATCGGCATCCGAGTCAGCCGCGTCGGCAGGCGCCGACTCGGCGGCCACGGCCGCGGGCGTCTCAACAGTAACTTCGGGCGCCAGCGCCTCAATGCGTTCAAACAGTGCTGTGTAGTCCGGCGACTCAACACCCGTGTTGATGCTCGCGACAATTTCGGCCACCGCAGCGCTGCTTTGCGCCACCGTCTCAAGGGCCTCAAGACCCAGCCGCCGCTCATCATTCATGACGGCGCGAAGAAACTCGTTGACCGGCTCGGCAATGCGCACCACCGGTTCGACGGCGGCCATGTTCGCGCTGCCACGCAACGTGTGCCACGCGCGATGCAGCGACGCATCAACTTTGGGCGTGGCGCCGCGCGACCGGGCGTCGGCGACAAACTCGTCAATGGTAGCCAGATGGCCCTGCGTTTCCTTGCGGAAAATATCCAGCAGCACGGGATCAAGTCGCAGACCGGCGTCGCTCTCAAGCGATGCGTCTTCTGCGGGGGCCTGCGCCTCAGCCGCCTCCGGATCGGTCACGACGGAGTGACGACCGAGCAACTGCGCACTGCGCGCGACGATATCATTGATATCGCTCTGCGGCCGACTGCCCACTTCAAGCTGCTCCACCAGTTCGGGCAAGGCTTTTTCTGCATCGCGCAGCACGCCGTAAAGCGCGTCATCCGCCGCGACATCCTGATTAATGACCGCATTAAGCAGCTCTTCGATCGACCACGAGAATTCGGCAATAATGCGCGCGCCCACCATGCGTCCGCTGCCTTTGAGCGTATGGTAGCTACGCCGGATATTGAGCAGGCGTTCGCGATTGTCCATGTTTTCGCGCCAGCGCGGGAGCTGTCGCTGGAGCGTGGAGATTTCCTCCTTGGCCTCTTCGATGTAGAGCTCGAGAAGCTCCGGGTCCACGTGCACGCGGGCGTCGTTGACGACCGCATTTTCCAGATCGGCAATCAGTGGCGCATCAGCGGAGGCCTGGGCCATCGCAGCGGGTGCCGGTTCCGGCGCTACCGTGTCGGCCGCAACGCGCGCGGCGTTATCCACGGCAACCTCGGCCGGCGGCTCTGCCTGCGGCGCGCTCGCCTCCGCAACATCAGCACCGTCTTGCGGCGGCTGCCGGCTCAGCGAGCCAAGGCAGTTGGCGGCATTGTCGAGCATGTAGCTGGGGTCACGGCGACCTTTGCGCACCGTGTCCATGTAATACTCAATACTGACAATGGCATCGGCCAGTCGATCCAGCTCTTCGCCGCCCATGTGCTCGAGCCCGTGCTCGCGCAGCTGCTGAACGTGCCAGCCAATGGTGGCCACTTGTTCCATAGCTCGACGTTTTTCAAGCATCAGGAGGCCGGCTTCGATGCCACGCAGCCAGTTGGGCACGTCATCCATTGCGCCGCCGTGTTCGGGGCGCATGACCAGTTGCGACAGCGAGTCCTTGACCTTGGTCAGGTTGTAGACGCACTCCCGCAGCACCGCCTCCACCACGTCGCGTCGGTCGCTTTGCGCTGCGATCTCCGAGGGTGTGAGCGTTTGCGCCGCTTGATCATCCACGTTGGACATCACGCGCTGCATGAGCTGTTCTTCAAGAGCAGACTCGCAGCCGATCAGCACCGATGCGATGGCCATCAGCGTTTCGTCGCCATCCTTGCTTCCCGCGGCGTAGGCGGACAATGAAGCGGACTGATGTGCCATTTGCTCGGCCAGACTACCGAGACCGAGCACACTCAGCGTGTCGGAGATCTTGGTCAGCGCCGTGCTCTGCTCTGCCAGCGATGCGCGATCATCCTCGCCGGTGCGCACAAAAATATCGATGGCGTCTTTGACGTCCGCCAGATCCTGACGAATGGCCGCACCAACGGTCTTCATGAGTTTGACGCTGGGCGCGTTGAGCGCGGCGGCCGGTGCTTCCCGGCCTTCGCTGTCGGTGGGCGTGCGCAGCGATTCAAGACCGTAGGCCTGACGAATTGCCGTGACCCGCGTACCGTCGGTGGTCGCGCGCCCGACGTAATACAACAAATTGTTCAGGAACGCTTCACTGACCTCGCGCTCGTGCTCCGGATCCTCGCCGCGCGCGGCCAGAAATTTGATTTGGCGATCGCCCTGCCCCAGCAATCTTTTGATGGACGCACTGGGCCGCAGTCCGCCCTCGACAATCGCCTCGACGATACCGCCGAGCACCCACCAGGTCTGAAACACCAGCGGCGTACGCGCGTTGGCTTCAAACTTTGCGGCCACACCCAGCAAGGTTTGCAGCTGCTTGTCGGGCTCGACGCCACGCAACCAGCTGAGCAGCGACGACTGATACGGCGCGCGGAGTTTGTGCGCGAGCACGCGGATATCAACTTCGGGCGCCGGCGTCGGACGCTCAGGCATCATGCCCGCGCGGTCGGCATTGAGCACGAACAGCGAGCTTTCTGACAACAGCGGATGGCCGCGTACGGCACGCAGGTCGTTGAGCAGCGGCAAAAGAATCAGCGGCACGTCGTGACCGCCGCCCGCAACTCGCTCCAGATACGTGGGCATCTGCAACAGTGCGCGCGTCAGCGCCTCAAGGCCTTCGGTCGCGTTGGGTACCTTGCGCGCGTGCAGCGCTTTGGTGACCGTGACCATTTCCTCAGCCAGCAAAGCGGCCCCGTGCACTTCGGCCATGCGCAGGGCGCCGCAGGCGCTGTGCAATGACGTGACCACGTCGTCGAGCACGTCGACGTCGTTCTGTTCGGCATCGAAACGTTCGAGCGTGCGTCCGGCAGCCGAAAATATCTCATTCAACTCGTGGTTGATGAGGTTCAGTGCGTCCGTCGTGATGTCCTGACGGGAGTCGCTCATATCAGTTTTGCTTCCCGCGGCGATTATTTGCTACTGGCATTGGCCAGCAGGGTTTCCTGCGGCGGCAGATCAGCCACTTCTTCGATCAGCGCTTCGTCTACAACCGGCTTGGGCGCGTCGCCTTCGCGCGGCAGCGTGAAGCCGTCCACCGAACGACGCAGTTGCGACGACATCTCGGCTAGCTGACCAATCGAGCGCGATGCAGCCCCGGTGTTTTCCGCCGTCTGCGCACTGATTTCCTGCAGCACGCCCATATTGCGCGTGATATCGGCTGCAGCCGTCGCCTGCTGACGCGCCGAACCCGAGATGTTCTGCACCAGGCTTGCGATCTGGTTCGACACTTTCTCGATTTCGTCGAGCGACTCACCCGCGTTTTCCGCCAGCATGGCGCCGCTGACCACGTCCGTGGTGCTGCGCTCCATGGAAACCACTGCCTCGTTGGTGTCCGACTTAATCTTTTTGACCACCACTTCTATCTGCTTCGGGGCGTTCGTGCAGCGCGCGGAAAAGCGCTGCACTTCGTCAGCCACGACCGCAAAGCCGCGGCCGGCTTCGCCGGCCATCGATGCCTGGATGGACGCGTTCAGCGCCAGGATGTTGGTCTGTTCGGCGATGTCATTGATCAGCTCGACGATGTTGCCAATTTCCTGCGAGCTCTCACCAAGGCGCTTGATGCGCTTGGAGGTATCCTGAATGGTCTCGCGGATGGTATTCATGCCATCGATAGTGCGACGCACAGCTTCAGCCCCTTTGGTGGCCACTTCGACTGAATGGCGCGCCACGTCGGAGGAGCGCTCGGCATTGCCGGAGACCTCTTCGATGGAACCGGCCATGTTGGCAATGGACTCGGTGGCGGCAAAGACCTGCTTGGACTGGTTTTCACTGGACTTGGCCAGATGATTCGCCGACGCGTCGGTCTGCTGCGCCAGACGCTCCACTTCCGTAGCGGCGCCGTCAATCGTTGAAACCAGATCGCGCAGAGCTTCAATCGCATAGTTGATCGAGTCGGCGATCGCGCCGGTGATGTCCTCGCTGACGGTCGCCTCAACGGTCAGGTCGCCGTCGGCCAGACTGCTCATTTCATCCAGCAGTCTCAGAATGGCTTTTTCGTTGGCATCGTTCTGCTCGGTCGCCTGCAGCAGCTGCGTGCGATCCGATGCTCGCGATGTGCCACCGCCGGTGCGCATGAGCGCAACGCCGCTCAGTGCTGCCAGCAGCAGCGCCAGATAGGGCACGAAGCGACCGAGACCGCCGCCGCCAGTATCCGCGGCGCCGTTTTGAATCACACCAAACAAGCCCTGACTGCTTGAGAGCAGCTGCGCGGCATCACCACGAACGATCTGCGCACCGTTTGACGCCTCAATCGCCCCACGCAATGAACCCGCGAAATCAATGTACGTGCTCTGCAATGCAGCCAGCTCGGTCGTGCCGGAATTCACCGGCGGTACACCCGATCCGGTTTCCTCACCCGAGAAGCCGCGCAGGATTTCCGAGACGCGTTGCTCAGCCGTCTGCATACGCTCAGCGCCTTGCGCCACATCGCCCACGCCGCCGGCGAGCGCCTCGCCGTCGCGCACCACGCTGCGCACCTCGGACACCAATCCGTCGATGTAGGGCTTGGCGCGAACGCGCTCGGCATTGCCCAACGCCACCTCAAATTCATCGATGCGGCTCAGCACGCCGGCCGCCTTCTGGCGCAGAACGGCCGCGGCATCGTGGCCTGCAATCACGGCATCGCGACCGTCTACCACGTTGTCCAGCGCCGTCGTGAACTGACCCCAGCTACGACCAAACTCGCTCGCTTTATCCTCCGGCAATGCGGCCAGCAGCGCTTCTTTTTTCGGCAGCACGCGCTGGCGGCGGGCCAGTTCGTCGAACACCTTCGAATCGCCGGACATGGCCATCTGCGCGCGTGATGCCACAGACTGCGCGTTCGCAACGTGCCGAGCTACGGCCCCGCTGTCGCCGCCACGCGTGAGCCCCTGAAGCAGGAAGCTGACCGCGGCCACGGCGAGCAACACCAATAACAGGACGCCGAATACAATTCGCTTCAGTCCGCCGGATTCAAAATTTGCCATATCAATTCTTCCGTCTGTCTGTTCCATTCACCGCGCTACACAGCGCTGAGCAAACGCGAACTCTGAATAACTTTAAAAAAACTCAACACGGGCCACAGCGCACCATCGCGCCGATAGGCTCCGTCCAGAAATTCACTCAAATCAGGCTGCGCCTGGTGATCGTCCAGCGGCTGGCGCTCCGTCGCGGCAAAGCGCCGAAATCCGAACACCTCATCGACGATCACGGCCATGGGCACCTGCTCATCGTTAACCAGCACAACGCGCGTCTGCCGGTCCGCAAGCGTTGCCGGTGCCGCACACAGCATTTTCAGATCCACGATCGGCATGAGCTGACCGCGAACGTTGGCAAGCCCGCGCAACCACGGGTTGGCGCCGGGGATGCGCGTGAGCTCGGGCTTTTTCATGACCTCGCGTATCTGTTCGCGCGGCACAACGTATTGCTGCGAGCCAACGCGCAAACCCACACCCACCCAGGTGGAGGTGTCGGCGACACTCGCGTAGCGCGCCGTCGCCCGCTGCTCCATCTCCTGCAGAAGTTCGAACGGTTTCTCAACCAGTTCGCGCAGTGGAGTGTGCGTGGCGTCCATCGCGTCAGGCCGCCAGCGCCGCGCGTGCGCGTTCGACCAGTTCCACCGGATCGACCGGCTTGACGATATAGTCCACCGCACCCTGACGCATGCCCCAGATGCGGTCGGTTTCATGACTTTTGGTCGTCACCATGATGACCGGAATCTCGGCCGTAGCCGGATCCTTGTGCAGACGTCGTGTCGCTTGATAGCCGTTCAGGCCGGGCATCACGACATCCATAAGAATGAGGTCTGGCTTGCGCTCGCGCGCCAGTTCAACGCCTTTGTCGCCGTCTTCGGCGCACAAGGTGGCGTAACCATTTTCCTCAAGCGCCGAGCGCAGCACATGCACCTCGGTCGGCGAGTCATCCACAATCAGCACCAGCGGCACGACTAGCGCTCCACATGGCGTTCAATCGCGCCGATCAATTCATCTTTCGTAAAGGGCTTGGTCAGGTATTGTTCGGAACCGACAATGCGGCCCTTGGCACGATCAAACAGTCCGTCTTTGCTCGAGAGCATGATGACCGGCATGGTTTTAAACGTGCTGTGGTTTTTGATCAGCGAGCAGGTTTCATAACCATCGAGTCGCGGCATCATGATGTCGACGAAAACAATATCGGGCTCGTGATCGGCAATTTTCGACAGGGCGTCGAATCCATCCGTGGCGGTGAACACTTGGCATCCCTCCTTGGTCAGCAACGTTTCCGCGGTACGTCGAATGGTCTTGCTGTCGTCAATGACAAGCACTTTAAGACCGTCCAACACTGTTTGTTCGGCAGGGTTCATGGGCATCCTCGTTATGGTGCCTCCAGCGACCTATCGGCGCTGGGCTTTAATCGCTCTGGCCCGCCAAAGCCACTCGCGCTGGCCTGACCGGGCTGAACCATCTGTGCGGAGCCGGAACCTGACGCGTGGCACCACACTCAAAAATTGAGATACTTCACTGAAAACTAAGAAAGTATCCGTGACAAGCCGAACGTTTTATCATAATAGGCTGTTGCCTGCCATTTCGCCGCTCACAGTTCGCTAACCCTCACCAAATCAGGAGCAAATTCATGCCCAGTGCAAAGCGCCAGCTCGGCGTCATCATGGATCCGATCCATGCCATTACGCCCTACAAGGATTCGACGCTGGCGATGCTTCTGGCCGCTCAGCGCGCGGGCTTCGATCTGCATTACATGACGCTCGGCGATCTATACCTGCGTGAGGGTCAGGCACGCGCGGCGTCAACGGCGCTGCAGGTGCGTGATGACAATGAAGACTGGTTTGAGTTTGGTGCAAAGAACGACATCGCCTTGGGGGATCTGCACGTCATTTTGATGCGCAAGGATCCGCCGTTTGACATGGAGTACGTCTACGCGACCTACATCCTCGAACGCGCTGAGCTGGCAGGCGCCCTCGTCGTGAACCGGCCCGCCAGCCTTCGCGATGTCAACGAAAAGGCCTACACGGCATGGTTTCCCGAGCTCTGCCCGCCCACATTGATCACCCGCTCCATGGCGCGAATGGACGCGTTCTTGCGCGAACATGGCAAGATCGTCGTCAAACCTCTGGATGGTATGGGCGGCAAATCGATCTTCGTGGTGCGCGAAGGCGATAGCAATCGCAGCGTCATTTTCGAGACGCTGACCGACACCGATCGGCAGTTTGCCATGGCTCAGGGCTTTATCGAGAAAATCAGTGAAGGCGATAAACGCATCCTTGTGGTCAACGGCCAGGTCGTCGACTATTGCCTGGCGCGCGTGCCGGCCAAAGGCGAGGCCCGCGGCAATCTGGCCGCCGGTGGCACAGGCGTACCGCAGCCACTGAGCGACACGGATCGGGCCATCGCTGAGGCGATCGCACCCACTCTGGTCGACAAGGGACTGTGGTTTGTCGGGCTCGACGTGATTGGCGACAAGGTCACGGAAATCAACGTAACCAGTCCAACCTGTATTCGCGAGCTCGATGCCGCCTACGACCTGGATATCGCCGGCGACCTGATGCGCGCGCTGATCACTCATCTGGAAAGCTGACGGTGGCGCGCGCGCTGCGCGTTTGGCTCGTCGTTGCGATGGGGGCAGCGGCGGGCTGCGATTCATCGCCGCCTGCACAGACCATGCAGTTTCTGGCGCTTGGCACCATCGTGGAGATCACGGCCGTCGACGACCACGGACGGTTGCCGGCGACTCAAAACCGCATTGAGCAGCACCTCGAAGACTGGGGGCGCGAAATGTACGCCTTCGGCAACGGTGAGCTGGCACAGGCCAATGCCGCGTTCGCGCGCCAGCAGTGCGTCGAGACCTCACCCCGTCTGGCTCGTTTGATCCGCGATGCGCAGCGCTTCGAGCGCCGCCATGCAGGCATGTTCAACGCCGGGCTCGCCGATTTATCGCGCCTGTGGGGGCTCCATGAGCCGAACGACAGTACCTGGCAGCCGCCGGATCGAGATTCGATCGCTGATCTGGTGAGCCGGACGCCGCGTGCGTTGAACATCGAGCTTGAGGCGAATGTGGCCTGCCCCGCTGGCAATGTGGGGCTCGACGTGGGCGGCTTTGCCAAAGGCCACATCATCAACGAGCTGCGGCAGATGCTTGAAGACGGTGGCATCGCGAACGCCATCATCAACGTGGGCGGCGATCTGCAGGTACACGGCCGCAAGCACGAGATGCCATGGCGCGTTGCCATTCGTGACCCGCGCGCAGGGTTTGCCGGTGCGCTGGCGCGCATCGCTCTTGATGACGGCGAGGCCGCGTTCACCTCGGGCAACTATGAGCGCCATCGCGATTTCGAGGGGCGCCGCTACGGTCACATTCTTGATCCGCTCAGTGGCGATACGTTGTCGGCTATTGCGTCGGTCACGGTCATTGGCCGCGATGCGACCGCGACCGACGCCGCAGCCACCGCGCTGTACGTCGCCGCTTCGCGGGCGCACGCGCGCGACGAGACACTGTCGACGCTTGCGGCGGTCGCCGACGCATCCGACTACGTGATCGTCGATGCAAAAGGCACAGTGTTTGTGAGTTCCGGCCTGAAAAACCGCGTGGAGTTCTTCGACTCGGCCGGCACGACAACCGTGAATTTTGTTAACTGAGTCGCCCGTCATGGCATCGGACCACGCTATACTTAATATCCCGCTTCACGGATAGCGCCGTGCATCACTCCGCCCCCGCCACTCAGGACCGATTCGTCACGACGTTGTTCGTGGCCTCGCTCGTGCACGGGCTTTTGATCATGGGCGTATCGTTCACCGGCATTTTGCCCAGCCGCAGTGAGGCGGCACCCAGCCTTGAAGTGGTGCTCGTGCAAAGCCGCACGCAGACCGATGTCACACCGGACAAGGCCCTGTATCTGGCCGAACAGAACATGAGTGGCTCTGGCACAACCACAGACAAGGTGCGCGCCCGCTCACAGATGGCAACCGCCCAAATGGCCAACAACGACGGCGCCGACAATGGCGATGCTCTGACCACCGAGATGCGCGAAGCGGCGCCCGACAGCGTCAGCCTCGTCGCGGCACGAGCGTTGTCAAAGTTTTCGGTCAAGGCGCTGCAGGAACAAAATGACGAAGCCAACGCGCAGAGCACACAGGCGCGCCTCATGCGCGCTCAGGCAGCACGCGACGAGTTGGTACAGGAAATCGACCAGGTTACCGAACTGCACAGCGAGCAGGTGCGCGAGCTGTATGTCGCGGTCAACACCAGGCAAGCCAGTGTGGCGCGCTATCTGGCGCTGTGGAAAAAGAAAATTGAGCAGGTTGGCACGCTTAATTTTCCCAACGACGATCTGCTGCAGGGACTGACCGGCAACCCGACCCTTGAAGTCGCGATTCGCGCCGACGGCGCGTTGCACGACGTGCGCATCCGCAAGACGTCCGAGCACGCACGCATCGATCAGTCTGCACTGCGCATCGTGCGGCTTGCCTCGCCGTTTGACCCGTTTCCCGACGAGGTGCGCAAAAACTATGACGTGCTGCGCTTTGTCTACGTGTGGCAATTTGTAGACGGTCGCCGCGAGCGCGCAACGGTGCGCACATCCGCGACGGCCCCCTGAGGCCAACCCGACCTTACCTTTGCCAAATCAGGCACATCGGCGCGCGACCTTGCCTGTACGCCGACGCGCCCCAATAATGGGGCCATGAGCGATTATGAGTCTCTTGCCAACCAGTTCCTGATCGCCATGCCGAGCATGGCCGATCCGAATTTCGAACGCTCCGTCACGCTGATCTGCGAACACACCGCCGAAGGCGCACTGGGCCTGATCATCAACAAGACCACCTCGTTGAATCTTGGTCAGGTGTTCGAACAACTCGAACTCACCCACAAAGACACGGACGTGCTGCCCGACCAGCCCGTCATGCACGGTGGACCGGTGGCCACCAGCCGCGGTTTTGTATTGCACGATCTGGATCAGCACTGGGACTCATCGCTGCGCCTGGACAACGGCCTGCATCTGACCACGTCGCGCGACATTATGGAGGCTATGGCTTGCGGTGAGGGTCCGGGACAGGCGCTGTTCGCGCTCGGCTACGCTGGCTGGACGGCCGGACAGCTGGAATCGGAAATCGCGGACAACGCCTGGCTGAGTGTGGCCAGCTCTTCTGAACTGATTTTTGACACGCCGGTCGAGCAGCGCTGGGATGCTGCGACGCGACTCCTTGGCATTGATCCGAGTCGCCTGTCGTCGGTGGCCGGACACTCGTGATGGCGCCATCGGGCACCGACGCCGCTCGGGCCGAAACTCTCATGGCGTTTGATTTTGGCCACCGGCGCATTGGTGTTGCTGTGGGCAACCGCCAGTTTGGCACCGCGAGCGCTCTCGACACCTTGATCAGCCCACCGAGCGGTCCCGACTATGCGGCCATCGGCGCGCTGATTCGCGAATGGCAGCCAACTCGGCTTGTCGTGGGTCAGCCACTCGGCCTCGACGGCAAGGCCAATGACATGAGCCGCGCCGCTGACAAGTTTGCGCGCAAGCTCGCGCACGAGTTCAATCTGCCAATCGAGCGCGTTGACGAACGCCACTCTTCGGTCGAGGCCGAAGACATGATTCGCACGGCGCGTCGCGCGGGACGCAAACGCCGCGCGCGCTCGACGGATGTCGACAAACTCGCCGCACAGGTTATCCTTCAAAGCTGGCTCGACCGCAACGGCTCACAATCCTCCGACCATGCACCATCTGATTAATCTGACCGATCTGACCGCGTCCGACGTTCATACCCTGTTTGACCGCGCCGAGGCACTGGAAAAAGAGCGTCGACCTGAGCCCACACTCGCCGGTCGTCACGTGGCCAACCTGTTCTTTGAACCCTCAACACGCACGCGCGTATCGTTTGAGCTGGCGGCGCAATCGCTGGGCGGTAGCGTTGTGAATCTGAACATGCAGAACTCATCGTTCACCAAGGGCGAAACGCTGATCGACACCTACAAGACGCTGCAGGCCATGGGCATCGACGCCTTCGTGGTGCGCACCGCGCAGCCGGGTCTGGTGCAGGACCTGGGCCGCGTGGTCGGGCGTGAGGTCGCCGTGTTCAACGCCGGTGAAGGCGACGCGGCGCATCCCACACAAGGCCTGCTCGATGCGTTGACCATCCGCCAGCACAAAGGCGATTTTGAAAAATTATCGGTCGCGATTGTCGGCGATGTCTCGCATTCGCGCGTCGCGCGCTCGTCGTTACGTGCCCTTTCGCTTCTCGGCTGTACGGATTTGCGCATCGTGGCACCGACGGCCTGGCAACCCCCCGCACAGCAGATGCCGCAGGTGGTGATTACCGACAACCTGGAGCAAGGCATCCAGGGCTGCGACGTGGTGATGGCGCTGCGCATTCAAAACGAACGCCTGCGCAACAGCGAACAGCTCGACCGCGATCACTACATCGCCAACTTCTGCGTCACGGCCAAACGCCTGGATAGCGCCAAGAACAACGCCATCGTGATGCATCCGGGGCCGATCAATCGCGGCATCGAGATTACCGATGAGGTCGCCGACGGTCCGCAGTCGGTCATTCTGAAGCAGGTGCGCAATGGCGTTGCCGTACGTCGCGCGCTGTTCGACACTGTCGCCCGCCACCGCAATTGGTACGAGTCATGACCAAAGCCCATCGCAACACCATTTTTGTCGACGAGGGCGAAGTTATCGCCCAGTTCACCTGGCCGGGCGAGCAGTTCGTCACGCGTATTCGCGCGCCAAAAACTGCCCGCCACGCCCTCCCCGGCAGTTTCGCGCACATCACCTGCGACCCCGAGCTGCCGATGCGACGCCCGCTGTCGATCATGCGGGTCAACGCCAGCGAAGGCTGGATCGACATTCTCTACAAAATTGTGGGTCAAGGCCTGCGCCTGCTTTCGCAGCGCCGCGTGGGTGACGAGGTCAGCGTGCTTGGACCCATTGGCAAGCCATTTACCCCCGATCCGGAGCGCCCGCGCGCGCTTCTGATTGGCGGCGGCGTCGGTATTCCGCCCATGGTGTTCCTGTCCGAAGCGCATCGCGACGATCCAACCGAAACCTGGGATCCGCTGGTTCTGATGGGCTCGGAGATTCCGTTTCCGTTTGACACCCAACCGGCGCGCATCGCCGTTGACGGTATTGGCGCCAGCGCGACCCACGCCATCTGTGAGCTTGAGGAACAGGGCATTGCGAACCGGTTGGCGAGCGCCAGTGGCATCGACGGCTGTTTTGACGGCTATGTGACCGATCTGGCCGCGCAGTGGCTGGATAGTCTGAGCGCGGACGAGCGCGAGCAGGTCTGCATTTACGCCTGCGGCCCGACGCCCATGCTTGAGGCGGCCGCGCGGGTCGCGCAGCGCTTCAATGTGCCTGCGCAGGTGTCGCTGGAAGAATACATGGCCTGCGCCGTCGGCGGCTGCGCCGGTTGCACCGTCCCTGTGTATAACGGCGACGAGGTCGCGATGAAGCGCGTATGCGTGGACGGGCCGGTGTTTGACGCGTCGGCCGTGTTTCCGCCGGCCGTCTAACCGAAGCTGATTCGCGTTTCGAGATTGGCTCTTGAGTCCGCCGCCATCAGCGCGGCCTCGAGATCAATGCGACCTGCACGATAAAGCTCGAACAGCGAGTCATCAAAGCTCTGAATGCCCGCCTCCGAGGCGTTGGCGACCGCTTCTTTAATCGCGCCGATATCGCCTTTGAGCACGAGGTCCTGAATGTGCGGCGTGTTGAGAAGCACTTCGACCGCCGCGCAGCGCTGCCCTGATTTGCCCGCCACCAGGCGCTGCGAAATAATCGCACGCAGGTACTGCGACAAATCCATCAGGATCTGCGCGTGCTGCTGGGTTGGAAACATATTAATGATGCGATCGAGGGTCTCGGCGGTGTTATTGGCGTGCAGCGTCGAAATCGCCAGATGGCCGGTGCCGGCCAGCGCCAACGCGGCCTCCATGGTCTCGCGGTCGCGAATCTCACCAATCAGAATGACGTCGGGTGCCTCACGCAGCGAGCTTTTCAGCGCGCGGGCGTAGGAGATAGTGTCCACGCCAATCTCGCGCTGATTGACCAGCGATTTCTTGTTTGGATGCAGAAACTCAATGGGATCTTCAATCGTCAGAATATGATCGGCCGAGGTCTCATTGCGGTGGTTAATCATGCCCGCCAGCGTGGTCGACTTACCCGAGCCGGTGGCGCCCACCATCAGAATCAGACCGCGTCGGCGCATGGCCAGGTCTTTCAGGATCAGCGGCACACCGAGATCCTCCAGGCGCGGCAGATCGGAGGTGATGTAACGCAACACCATCGCCACGTTGCCGCGCTGATGAAAAACGTTCACACGAAAGCGTCCGAGACCGGGCTCCGACACGGCAAAATCAATCTCCAGGTCGCGCGCGAACTTGTCGAGCTGCTCCTCGTTCATGAGCCCAAAGGCGGCCTGCTTGACCATCTTTGGCGTCAGCTCCATGTCGTTGACCGGCACGATGCGGCCTTCGATCTTGATTTTGACGGGCGCGTAGGTGGTGAAAAAAAGGTCAGACGCCTTTTTCTGCACCATCAGCTTGAAAAGCGGTTTGGTATTCATGCGTTAACTCAGAGCGAATGAGAGAAAGATCGGGCCTAGAACTGTTTGGCTTCCGGCTCGTGCTCCATGATACGCAAACTCTGGCCCCCTTCCTCCTGGGCCCGGAATTCACGCTTGCTCTCGAGCTTGATGCGCAGACGCAGCTCGTTCTTGGAGTCAGCGTTACGCAAGGCTTCTTCGTAACCAATCTCATGCGCCTCGTAAAGATCAAACAGCGCCTGGTCAAAGGTCTTCATGCCCATGCGATTACTCTTGGCCATGACCTCCTTGATCTGCGCCACATCGCCTTTGAAGATCAAATCCGAAATCAGCGGCGACTTGAGCATGATCTCCATGGCGGCAATACGCCCCTTGCCGGTCTCAAGCGGCACCAGACGCTGCGAGATCAGCGCGCGGATGTTCAGCGACAAATCCATCAGTAGCTGATCGCGTCGCTCCTCGGGGAAGAAGTTGATGATGCGATCGAGCGCCTGGTTGGCGCTGTTGGCGTGCAGCGTGGCCAGACACAAATGCCCGGTCTCGGCGAACTGAACGCCGTACTCCATGGTTTCACGATCCCGAATCTCGCCGATCAGAATCACATCAGGGGCCTGACGCAGCGTGTTTTTGAGTGCGGCATGCCACGAATCGGTATCTACGCCGACTTCGCGCTGCGTGATAACACAGCCGCGGTGAGGGTGCACATACTCAACGGGATCTTCGATGGTGATGATGTGTCCGCGCGAGTTGTTGTTGCGATGACCGATCATGGCCGCCAGCGAGGTTGATTTACCCGAACCGGTACCGCCCACGACAATCACAAGCCCGCGTTTAGCCATCACGACGTCTTTGAGGACGGGCGGCAAGCGCAGATCGTCAAACTCGGGAATCTCGGTCGTAATCGTACGCAACACGGCGCCCGTGTGACCCTGCTGCACAAACGCATTGACTCGAAAGCGTCCGATCCCGCGTGGCGCGATGGCAAAATTGCACTCCTTGGCGGCGTCAAACTCCTTGCTCTGCTTGTCGTTCATGATGGAACGAACAAGCACCGCGCTTTGCGCCGCGGTCAGCGGCGTTTGTGACGCAGGCTGGATAACCCCGTCGACCTTGATGGCCGGCGGAAAGTTGGCGGTGATAAAGAGGTCGGAGCCGTTTTTGCTCACCATTCCACGCAGCAGATCCTGCATGAGTTTAATCGCCTGATCGCGTTCCATGGGTACTCCCGAATATGCCGTGGGTGAACGCGGCGCAATACTCGCGCGCGCGTCCAGCTATCATCAAAACTGATCTTTGTGCTGTGCTTTGTAGCGTGCTTCTTCGCGACTGATAACGCCCTTGCGCACCAGCTCGGCCAGACACTGATCCAGCGTCTGCATACCCGCGCTCTGCCCGGTCTGGATCGCCGAATACATCTGCGCGATCTTGTTTTCACGAATCAGGTTACGAATAGCCGGCGTGCCGATCATGATCTCATGCGCTGCGACGCGTCCGCCGCCGTTTTTCTTCAGCAGCGTTTGCGAGATAACGGCGCGCAGGGATTCCGACAGCATGGAGCGAACCATGTCTTTTTCGGCCGCCGGAAACACGTCGACAATACGGTCAATGGTCTTGGCCGCCGAGCTCGTGTGCAGCGTTCCGAACACCAGGTGACCCGTCTCGGCTGCCGTCAGTGCCAGTCGAATGGTCTCCAGATCGCGCATTTCGCCGACCAGAATAATGTCCGGGTCTTCGCGCAGCGCACTGCGCAGTGCTTCATTAAAACCAAGGGTATCGCGATGCACTTCGCGCTGGTTGATCAGCGACTTCTTGCTCTCGTGCACAAATTCGATGGGGTCTTCCACCGTCAGCACGTGATCGGGCTTGGTGTCGTTGATGTAGTCGATCATCGCCGCCAGCGTCGTCGACTTGCCCGAACCCGTGGGCCCGGTGACGAGCACGATGCCGCGGTTGGTCAGCGAGATGTCTTTGAAAATCTTCGGCGCGCTCAAATCGTCCAGCGTCAGAATCTTGGACGGAATGGTCCGAAACACCGCTCCGGCCCCGCGGTTCTGGTTGTAGGCGTTGACACGGAAACGGGCCAACCCCGGAATCTCGAACGAGAAATCTGTTTCGAAGAACTCTTCGAAGTCCTTGCGCTGTTTGTCATTCATGATGTCGTACACCATCGAATGAACTTCTTTATGCTCAAGCGCGGGCATATTGACGCGTTTGATGTCACCATCAACGCGAATCATGGGGGGCACGCCCGCGGACAGATGAAGATCCGACGCGTCATTTTTGACGGCAAACGCGAGCAGTTGTGCAATATCTACAGCCATTAGGGATTCCGGTTGAAACTAGCGCGACAGCGCTTGCGCAGTATAGCCGACCGTACGTGGAAAAAATTTGAACCAAATCACAGTCAACCTCGACTACGTTAAACGATTAATTGCCGATACAGCAAGTACTTACGATCGTGATCCGGACGATATCAAGCTCCTTGCCGTCAGCAAGCGTCACAGCCTGGAGGCCATACGCAGCGCCCTGGCAGCCGGGCAACGCTCGTTCGGGGAGAATTTCGTTGCCGAGGGGGTCGAGAAAATCGAACGCTTGCCGCAGGAGATTGACTGGCACTTCATTGGCAAAATTCAGTCGAATAAAACGCGTCTGATCGCCCGCCATTTCGGCTGGGTGCACACCGTCGACCGGCTGCGCATCGCTCGCCGACTGTCAGATCAGCGCGAGCAGGACGCTGCACTGAATGTCCTGATTCAAATCAATCTCGGTGGCGGCGAGCAGCGCGCCGGGGTGGCGCCCGATGAAGCTCTGGACCTCGCGCAGGAGATTGACCAGTTGCCGAATCTCGCGCTGCGCGGCCTGATGGTACTGCCGCCACCCGAGCCCACGTTTGAGCGCCAGCGGCCGCATTTCCTGCGCCTTGCGCAGCTGGCATCGCAGGGCAGCGACCGCGGACTGCCGCTGGAGGAGCTGTCGATGGGCATGTCCGGTGACCTCAACGCGGCGATCAGCGCCGGTGCCACATGGGTTCGAGTGGGTACCGCCATTTTCGGCCCTCGTCCCCCCGGGTGATCAATGCGGGTGATCAATGCACTCGCACGCAAGCAGCGTGGGAGTTATTCTAAAGCGGCACATCCGCAGACAATCAAAACAAGGCGCAACCTTTGACCCAGCACATATGCTTCATCGGCGGCGGCAACATGGCCCTTGCCATGGTCAGCGGCCTTCTAAAGGCCGGTCATCCGCCGAACCTGATCAGCGTCGCCGATCCGTCTGACGACCGGCGCACGGTCGCGGCGCAGCTTGGCGATATTAACGTGTTCGCCAACAACGGCGAGGCGGTGGCACACGCGCAGGTGGTGATCCTGGCCGTCAAACCACATCAGATCGAACCGGTTTGCGCAGCGCTGACTCAGGCGCTGAAAAAGGTCGGCGCCCTCGTGGTCTCTGTGGCCGCCGGTATCACTATCACCGCTATCGCAACCGCTCTGGAGGGCCATGACCGCATCGTTCGAGTCATGCCCAATACGCCGGCACTGGTGGGTAAGGGAGCGTCCGGGGTCTATGCCGCCAGCGCAGTAACCGCCGACGATCGAATCGTGGTCGAGCATATTCTGCAGGCCTGCGGCATGTTTGTGTGGCTGGAATCTGAAGATCGTCTGCACGACATCACTGCGATCTCCGGCAGCGGTCCGGCCTACTTTTTTCTGTTCATGGAATGTCTCAACGAGCAGGCGCGCGCGCTGGGCCTGAGTCCGGAGGACGCAAGCGCGCTGGTCCGCCAGACCGCCGCCGGGGCGGCTGCTATGACCCAGGAAACCGACGTGTCACTGGCCGAACTCCGACGCCGCGTGACATCGCCGGGGGGCACCACACAGGCCGCGATCGGCCAGTTCATGGACGACAAACTCGGCGAGCTGGTGCAGCGCGCCGTTGCCGCCGCACGCAAACGGTCGGTGGAACTCGCCGATCCGCACGGAGACTAAGACACCCTTATGCAAGCGCTATATTTTCTCGTCGACCTGGCCGGCAAATTTGTTGTCGGCGTTTTCCTGCTGCGGTTTTTCATGCAGCTGACTCGCACCAGTTTTCACAATCCCATCTCGGCGGCGGTGGTGCAGTTCACCAATCCGCTGGTTATGCCGCTGCGCAAGTTCATCCCCGGGTGGGGCGGGTTTGATAACGCCAGTCTTGTCGCCGCATTTATCGTCCAGGCGCTGGTGCTGGTGGCGATAACGTTTTTGTTCAGTGCAACAGGACTGCGCGGTTTCTCGCTGCCCACGTTGTTGTTCGGCACGCTCGGTGCACTGATCATGGCGGCCATCGGGCTGTACATCATGCTGGTGTTTTTCAGCGTGCTTTTAAGCTGGTTCAACCGCGATCCATCGAATCCTCTGGCCGTGGTGATATACAGCCTCACTGAGCCGCTGCTCGGTCGTGCCCGCGGCATCCTGCCGCCACTCGGTGGCCTCGATCTGTCGCCGGTTCTGGTGCTGATCGGTCTTCAGGCCCTGTCGATTCTGGTGGGCACGGAACTCCTGCCGCGCCTTCCCGGCTGAAGAGGTTTCAGCCAACGGTCGATGGTGTAGTCTATGCCCGAGCTCACAAGGAGACCCCAACGATGACGATTCCTTTTCGGCGCATGAGCGCAATGGCGATTCTGGTTCTGGTTCTGGGCCTGACGGTTTCCGGCTGCGCGGAATCAGGCAGAGGCACCTCTTTGAATGATGCGCCAGACGCGCGCGAGCTGGCGCCCACCTCGACCGATTTTGGCAACTATGTGGTGCATCACAACGCGACAACCAGCGATCTTCTCTCGCCCGATGACGCCGCGAAATACGGGATTACCCGAAGTCGCTCCAATGCGCTGGTCAATATTGTGATACTCAAAAAGGACGGATCGCCCGGCCATACTCCCATCGGCGGCAGCGTGACGGCGAAGACATCAAATCTAACTGGTCAGCTCAAGAACGTGACTTTAAAAGAAATTACCGAGGGAGACGCGGTCTATTTCATTGGTGTTGTCTCGGTCGCCAACAACGAGACGTTGAACTTTGACATCACCGCAACACCCGCCGATTCGAGCGATCCTCTGAACGTCAAATTCCAGCAACAGTTCTTTACGAAGTAAGGGCGAGTTCGCAGGGCTATGCTAGCGCCAAACGGTTTTTCGGCGGGCGCGTTTTTTTTCACTTTTGCTGTTACGTTTAGTAGTTCGTTGTGCTATTTTGCGCTGCGTTCAGTGCGCAGGGCGCACATTTTGCTATAGGCGTTTACAGGAGAGTCTACATGGCGGCGAAAAAACAGGCGGCAGCGAAAGCACCGACTAAGAGCGAAATTCTTGCTCACATCTCGGATGACACCGGTCTGACCCGTAAGGAAGTCAGCAGCGTGTTTGAAAGTTTGGACACGATCATCAAGAAGAGCCTCGGCCGTCGCGGTCCGGGTGTGTTCACGTTGCCCGGCTTGTTGAAAATCAAGAAAGTGACCAAGCCTGCCACCAAAGCACGCAAGGGTCGCAATCCTTTCACTGGCGAAGAGATGACCTTCAAAGCCAAGCCGGCTCGCAAGGCAGTGAAAGTTCTGGCGCTTAAGAACCTCAAAGAAATGGTCTAGGCACAGACGCGTTATTTTCCCGCATACGGGAACGAAGCCGGGGTTGTCGCAGGGCGACCCCGGTTTTTTTATGGCTTCGGCAGAGCCTGTTCAATAAAGCGGCCCACGGCTTGGCGCAGCGGCGTAAGCTTGCCGTGAAAAAAGTGGCCAACCTCGGACATGATCTGTATCTGCGGTGTCGGGTCAAGGCCAGCGGCCCAGGTCGTGACATCATCGCAATTGACCAGCTCATCATCGTCGCCCTGGACAATCAACCACGGCACATTGGGGTGCTCAAACGGCAACGCGAAATCAAGCGCGACGGCCGGCGCGACACTGACCAACGCCCGACACTCGTGGCGCGATGCCGCGAGGATCGCGACCCGCGCACCAAACGAAAAACCGCTGATCAGCATGGGCAATTGCGGATACTGACGCTCGAGCCACGCAGCGGCCGCGAGCGCATCGGCCACCTCGCCAACGCCCTCGTCGTAGTCGCCCTCGCTTTGGCCCACACCACGAAAGTTAAAGCGCAATGCGGCGCAGTTTTGATCCACAAGCGCACGTGCGAGCGTATGAGCGACCTTGTTGGTCATCGTGCCCTGAAACTGCGGGTGCGGATGACATACGAGTCCCACGCCGCGCACGTCGTCCTCGGGCTGCTCGAAGATGGCCTCGAGACGACCGGCCGGGCCGTCGATAAACACGCGATCGTTGCTCATGCCGAAGGCTGGGGCCGTTTGGCCGCGGTCTCGGCGGCGCGCTCGCGGTTCGGTGCGTAATACAAAATGGTGTCGCCAACCCCGGGCTCGCGTTTGGCATCCACCGCGCGCAGTCGCGGTCGTCCGTCCGGACTCAGAATCAGAATCTGGATCGCCTCCGCGGGACAGTCACCAAGAAAATCGCTGTAGGAATATGACTCGCTGATACGGGTCTTGTAGAACTGCCATTCGCGTACATGGCGTTGCCACAGCTTTTCGAAGACCGCCTCGTTGCTGAATGCAAAGCGACCGCGCAGCGGGCGCGCCATGCCGCCACGACCCTCATCCTCGCCACCTGCCCCCATGGGCAACTGGAATACCTGACCACGGCCCACCTCGGGCGCCATGGCCGTGCACACCAGGGCGTTGTAGGCGTCATTGCTGGTGGCGGCCAGCATCGTGCCGACATGGCCGATCTCTACGGATTCCTCGGCAAAGTCGGACAGGATTTCGGCATAAAACGTGGGCAGACCCGCCAGACGTGCGGGGCGCAGGTTGTGCCACGAGCTGTCGACAAGCAGTGTGTTGACCTTCATTTGCTGCAGCTTGCGCGCAAGCTCGATGGTCCACGGCGAAGCGCCGACGATCAGCACGCTGTCACGAATTTTCGAGGTAAGGCCAAGTTTGCGCGCGGCGAAGCCGATACTCAGTCCGTGAAACACCACGGTGGCGAAAATCACCATGAACACCAGCGGCAGCAGGCGGTCGGCATCCACGTAGCCCGCCTCCGCCAGGCGCGGCCCCATGACACCCGCGGTGGCGGCCGCCACGATACCGCGCGGTGCAATCCAGGACAGCAGCAGCCGATCGTTGAACTCCATGCCGGCGCCAAAGGTGGCCAGCATGATCGCCGCGGGGCGCACAAGAAAAAGAATCGCGACAATCAGGGCAACGCCGCGCCAGTCGACGCCCATAATTACAGCAATGTCGAGGTCAGCGGTCAGCAGAATGAACACAATCGCGACCAGCATGACCGTGATGTATTCCTTGAAGCGCTTCATGTCCTGAATACCGGCCAGGTGCATGTTACCGATGACAATACCCATGACCGTCACGGCCAGAAGACCGGCCTCATGCTGCACACTGTTGGACACCGTGAAAACCACGAGTACAAGACCGAGCATGACCGGTGACTTCAGGTACTCAGGGACCAGCGACGCCTGAAACGCCTTGCCGGTGAGCCAGCCACCCAGCCCTCCGAGGAACCCTCCGGATAACAGCGCAAAAGCCAGTCCGCTGGCAACCGAGCCAAGCCCGGTGCCCTCGCCTTTGAAGACAAAAAATTGAAACACGAGCACAGCCAGCAGCGCCCCAATCGGGTCATTGACGATGCCTTCCCATTTAAAATAGGACGCGGTCTTGCGGTTCAGGCTTGCCTGACGCAACAGCGGCATGATGACCGTTGGACCCGTCACGACCATGATCGCCCCAAACACCAGCGACACCGCCCAGGACAGCCCGCCAACATAGTGCGCGGCGAGCGAGGCAAAACACCAGGCGAGTGGCGCGCCCAGATACACCAGACGGCGCACCCCGACCGCGGCGGTCTTGAGCTCGCGAAAATGCAGGTTGAGACCACCCTCAAAAAGGATGATGGCCACACACAGGCTGACCATGGGCTGCAGCGCATGACCGAAAGTCTCGCTGGGATCAACAAGGCCAAGCTGGCCGGCGACCAGACCGATCGCGGCAAGAATCACGATTGCAGGCAAACGCAGACGCCATGCGAGCCACTGCGCGCCGACGCCCAACGCGACAATCGTCACCAGCGCAAAACTAATATGATGCTCTTCCACACGCTCTACCGCGATCTATGAACTGGCCACCCTAGCCGGAGCGTGGCAGCGGCGCAACAATCCACGTCACTGTTGGCGCCGTTCGCCGGGCGTCACTTTTTTTAACGCTTTGCCCAACGCCCCTTTGGCCCGCTACAATGGCCCAAACGCACGGCCCAACTCCGTTTTCAGATCTAATTATAAGGAGGGCCGGGCCATCGCCACACACGTAAGAGACTGTCCTTGAATCGAACCGCCATACTCTTGCTGGGTATCTTTGCGCAGTGCGTGCTTACGGCACTGTTCGTATGGCGCGTCGTGCCGTCCATCGCCGACGACATTCGCACGCGCGGCGATCTGGCGCTGAGTGCGCGCAACGTCAACTGGGGCCGGATCGAGGTGGACGGGCGCGACGTCACGCTCAGTGGCCTGGCACCCAGTGAGAAGCAGCGCGAGCGTGCTATCGCCGCGCTCGAAAGCGTGCCCGGCGTTCGTTTGGTCATGGACACAACGACCTCGCTTGGCACAAAGAACAAATCGCCAAACGCAACGCAGCGCGCAACCGCTGCCGCGCCACCGCAGCCCGATGAAGACGCGCTCGTCGCCGCCGCCAATGAAGCCGTGGACATTGCCGCTTACGGGCTGTCGTACGAATTTCGTGTTGAGCGCAACGATCGCGGCGTCTCACTACGCGGCATGGTGCCCGACGAGGCCGTGCGTGTTTCTCTGATGGACTCGGCGCGGGCCAAGTTTGAAGATGTTGAGGTACGCGACGATCTGCTGATCAATTCAAACGCGCCGGACAATTTCGTACGCGCCGCACGCCAGGCCATCAGCGTGTCCGGTCTGGTTGCCAGCGGCGCGGCGGGTGTGCGCGATCAGGTTTTGTTTGTGGAAGGTCTGACCGCGTCGGACCGCGATCTCGCACGTCTGCGCGACACCATCGATGCCGCGTTGCCCGAAGGTTATGATCTGGCATTGCAAATTGGCTCGCGCCAGACACTTGCGGCCATGATGCGCGAAAATCCGGACCTTGCGGCGCGGGTGGGGCCACTTCCGGGCAGCGCGCCCTCGTCCAGCCGAATTGATCTTGGGCGCACGCCGAAACTCGATCGCAGTCCGCAGGCAGCGGCACGCTGCCAAAGCTCGATCAACGCCGCCATGGCGGATCGACGCATCAATTTTGATACCGGCAGCAGCGATATTTCCAGCGACAGTCGTGCGCTGCTTGACGAACTGGTCGGGCTCGCCAAGACCTGTCCGGAGGCGCGCATCGAGATTGGTGGCCACACGGATGATCAGGGAACCGATGAAAACAATCTTGCGCTGAGTCAGCGACGCGCAGAGTCGGTAATGGAGTTCTTCGTCCGCAACGGGGTCAAGCTTGGTCGGCTGTCAGCCGTAGGCTACGGTGAAAGCCAGCCCCTGGTCGACAATCGCACGGCCGCTGACCGTGCCCGCAACCGCCGCATAGAATTTCGCGTTTTGTAACGCGTTGGAGCACGAACGCAGCACGCATGAGCTACTTGATACAACAAATTATCTGGTTTCTTATTCTCACGGCCGTGCTGTGGGGCGCGATCGGATGGTGGCTGCGCAGCGCCAGTCATCGCACCCAAATGCGCGCGGTAGAAAAGGAACACATCATTAAGCTGCAAACCATGCAGCGCGCACGCGACGAGCTGCGCGATCAGCTCGAGCAGGTCGCGGCAACGCGCAGCGACGGAACCATCAGCGCGGCCACGCGTACGAAAATTACAGAGCACGTACGCAGACTGGAGAACGAGGCCAAAGACGGGCGCGAGCGTATCGGCCTGCTCACCGCCAAGCTCGAGGCCCTGACCAACACCTCGTCAGTACGAGAACGAGAATACGAAACGCTGCGCCAGCGGCTCGATCAAACCAGTGCGGCGCTGCGCGACGCCAAAGCCAGCGCCGTACCAGCACAGCCCGCCCCTGCTACACCTTCACAGGGCGCCGCCGGCGAGCTGACCGAGCAGGTGAAAAACAAACTGCGCGACCAGCAGAAGGTCATTGAAAAACTCAATGCGCGCATCGAGACGCTGAGCCGCCAACAGGCGCAACCGATGGCTGCGGCCGAGCATGCCAAACTGCTAGACGTCATCCGGGCGCAGAAAAATACGATCAAGCAGCTAAATCAACGACCTGCGCCCGGCGAGGAGCAATCAACCGGCGCCAACGATGTGGACGAGGTAACCTCGCTGCACGCGGCCTTGCGCGATCGCGAACAGACCATCGCTCAATTGCAGGAACAGCTACTGCAGGCGCGTAAAGCGCCAAAACCCAAGCCGGACCCTCGTACCGAGCGCTCAGGCGACCTGTTCTCGCGCCCGCCTGAAGTGCTCCTCAAAGCGCCTGAGGGCGTGCCCGACCCGCTGCAGCGAATCAACGGTGTCGGGCCGGTGCTTGAGGCCAAACTCAACGATCTGGGTATCTATCACTTTCGCCAGATTGCAGCGCTAAGCGAAGACGACATCGGCTGGATCGCCGCACAGATGAATGCGTTTCCAAACCGCATTCTTCGTGACCGCTGGGTAGAACAGGCGCAGACGTTTCTCGACGAACCCTGAGCCTTAAGTCACGGAACGGTCGGCGCCACCGACGGGTAGGTGAACTCAACGATCTGTGAGCGCACGGATGACACCGCCCGACCGTCGATGCGATCGGGCACATAGCGCGCGCTTTGAATACGACGCAGCGCCTGCTTCTCGTAGTAGCCGGCCGGCACGGCGCCAACAATACGCGCGTTGACGGCACGGCCTTGCGGCGTGACCTCAAACTCCACTTGCACAAAACCATCCTTTGGCTCGAGCACCTCAAGCGTCGGTGACGGCGGTGGTTCTGGAGGCGAGGGTCGCTCTTGACGACGTACGGCCGCAAGCTCTGCGGCCGTTGCGGTAGCTACCTCGAAGGCGACGACCTGGTTGATCGGCGGCGCCTCGAAATAAGCGTTGATGGCGAACACCGCAAATGCGCCGACAAAAACAAGCGCGCCGCACAGACTCAGCGCAATACGCACGACGCGACTCACGACGACCCGCTCACGCGCTCAGCTATTCGACGCCGAGCAGCTCAACGTCAAAGACCAGTGTCGATGAGGGTGGAATCACCGGCGGGCGACCGCGCGGTCCGTAAGCCATGTCCGGCGGGATGATCAACGTGCGGCTACCACCCACTTTCATACCCAGTACACCTTCTTCCCAGCCACGAATGACGCGTCCCTGACCCAGGACGAATCGAAACGGCGTGCTGCGGTCTACCGAGCTGTCAAACTTGCTGCCCTTTTTATCCGCCGCGGTCTCATCCAGCAGCCAACCCGTGTAGTGCACGGTGACCGGGCGGCCGTTGGTGGCCAATGAGCCCTCACCGAGCTTGTGGGCAATAATCTGCAAACCATCGTCGGTGACAAACGGTACGCCAACTTCAATCGGTCGCGGCGTGAAGGCCGGCTCCTGCGGCATGGCCGCTTCTTCGGGCGCCGCCGCGGCCGGTTTCTCGGCCTGTGCGCCACTCCCCTCGTCTGAAGCCGGCGCACAGGCGGCCAGTGATCCTGCGGCCGCTACGAACAGGGCGATGGCGCGGATGCGCTCAAGACTCTCAGCAAAATTTCTTGTCGACACGAATTTCCCTCACGGCACTAAACAGACGAAGTGACCCGGAGTATACCGAGCCACGTCGCATACTGGCCACAAGGGCGTAAATTTAGCTGTTGTCGTCGCTGGCGCTAAAATCAAGCGCGACGGAGTTGATGCAGTAGCGCTGCCCTGAAGGTTGAGGGCCATCGGGAAAACGATGGCCAAGGTGCGCACCGCAGTTGGCACACAAAACCTCTTCGCGTCGCATGCCGTGGGAATGATCAATCTCGATACGAACTGACTCAGGGTCGCTGGTCTCCCAGAAACTCGGCCACCCTGAACCGGAGTCGTATTTGGTTGAGGACGAAAACAGCGTCGCATCGCAAACGATGCAGCGATAGTCACCGTCCTCTTTGTTATCCAGATAGGCACCACTGAAAGGCGCCTCAGTTCCCTTTTCCTGGGTGATGGCGTACTGCTCAGGTGTCAAGTCGCGCACGTTTTTCTTGTCGTTGCCCATAGCCCTGCCTCTAGACGTGTTCGCTGCCGTACTCGGCCACCATGAGCACAGCTCCAACGGCACCGGTGATCATGGCGTACGCTGGCACACCCGCGGCCAGAAGAAACAACGCGATGACCATCAAACTTGCCCCGGCTATGTACAAGGTCGGACCCGGCACCATATTGTAGCGTCGCGCCCGCCACGCGGCGCTCAGGAGCGATAACCCGGCTGCCAGCAAGCTCAAGGAAAAGACGACCCAGACAAAAACATAGAGCGCATCGCGCAGCGTGAACACGCCATGCCCCACCAGTTGCGTGACGAGCGACCAAAGCGCCTGCCCGGCGTTGATCGCAATCGCGCCGCCCACAAGAAAAAACACGAGGCCCACCAGCGCTGCAGCGCCGCGCACCACAGGGGAGGCAACATCAGTCGTCATCGTCGTCTTTTTTCTCGTCGTCATCGTCACCAGTCACCACATCAACGACGGCACCACCGACCTTGAACGGCACTTTGCCCACCGCAATGACCGCGTCGGTGGTCGTTTCAATCGCCTGACCGATACAGCCGGTCAGAACAAGTGCTGACAGTGAAAGGAACGACACAACAAGACCATGCCGCAATGAGGATGGCATACGCTATCTCCTTAGCCTGTGCGGATTAATCCCGTCAGATTAAGGCAAAGCCGCAGCAATGCAAGTGGGAGCCGGGGTGGCTAGTGCTGCAAAGCCCGGTTGTTCAGGCCCATATAGCCGCGAAAATCCAGCGGCGTGCCGCCAACTTCCCAGCGTTCAAGCGCCCAGGCCTCATAGACTGCGTTGAAGCGCTCAAGCAGCATCTCCCGGTCAGGGCAGTCGAGCATCGTCGCAATCGGGCCGAAGCGCTCAGGGTTGCTGCCACGAACAAACAGCTCGAAGCCGGTCATGGCGAGGTCGTCGGCATAGACCAGCAAGCGCGGATACCAGCGGACGAAAAAGCTCGGCTCGCACACAAGCGACCGAATGCACAGAATGAAATCTGCCTGCATGAGTGACTCAAAATCGCATACCGATGGATCTGCGCGCTCGCGCATCACGTCGCTGCTTACTGACATGCGCTGCAACTGAAGGCGCCGATTGCGAAACTCATCAAGTGTTTTGGCGTAACCGTCAAACACGGTAAAGCGCAGCGCCGGCCCTTCGTCACTGAGCGAGTAGTCCGCCTCAAGAAGCACGGCGACGGCATCATAAGCCTCGTTGCGAATCAAAATTGCAATGGTGGTGAGGAAAAGCTCGCGCAGCAGGAAGCGGTAACCGTCCGCCCACAGCACGCACTGTTGAGTGTTTGCCACATCGTGCTTGAAGCGCACGATGTCACGAAAAAATGGCAGCAGGTGTTTCACCAGATCAGCGGCCGCCGGATGCGTCGCGAGTGCTGCGAGTGTTTCGCGGTAGCGCTTAAGGTCAGGCTCGAATGCATCGATCGCTTCAAGCACTTTGCTGTCAAGCAAGCCGTTGGCCGGCTCGCGCAGCGTGTAGTCGCCGAAGGTCTCTACCCACGTCGACAGATATTGCACGAGCGCCTCGGCAGCGAAAGGCTTGTTCGCCAGCAACGCTTCACAGGCCATACCGTGGCGTGTAACAAGACAGGGGGTGGCATTGGAGACCGGCTTGGGCGCGAGCGGCGCGATGACGGTTGCGTCTGAGAATGCAGACTCGGTGTTCGTGCTAGGCATGGGAAAGAAGCCTAGCGGGATTGCACGGATTGCGCCGTGAGCGCAATCACGAAACGTGCGGACCACGCCAGCAGTTATGACAACCGCCGGCGTGACCTATAACTTAATCGTTGAGGCTTACTCGCCGCAGGCGGCTTTGGCAGCGGCGTCCAGGTTGCCGTTCTTCACCGTACCTTCACCCGCAGGTCCTTCATACGAGAACTGGCCATTGGCTTGCTCAACAACCATGAGTTGCGCGCCATTGGAACATTGGCCGTAGTACTCAGTGGCGTTGCCGGGGGCTGAGTAGCTGTGCTTGATGTTGTAGGCGTGTGCGCCAGGCGTCAGTGCCATTGCGGCCAGTACTGCCAGAGCGAATACTCTTCTCATGTCAAAATTCTCCACGTAGGTAATGTGCGCTGGATCATGACGAAATGGTAAGAGCATCCGCGAGTGCAAAATGTGTGCGCGGTATCACTTTTCGAATCTATGTCGAACCGCGATGCGCAACATAAGGCCCAGGGCCGTGTGCCATTCCGTTTCCGCCATGGATTGTACCGCGACGCGTTTTTCTCATGCAAGCCGGTACCTTAGCGGCGTTTTATGCAGTATGTTGTGATTCAGGGCTGACGCGGTTTTCGGATAGTCACCGTAATACCTTGTGAGCGCAGCCATTATTGAAAGTCCAGCGTGACACCGCGCCCGACGGGGCAGGCAGCACGCGACAAAAATTATCATTTCCTGAGGAGTCCAGATGCACAAGGTCGTGGTTGTCGGCAGTTTTGTACAGGATTTTGCTTTCACAACGCCCGCGTTCCCCGCCCCAGGTGAAACACGAATCGGGACCTTTGCGACCGGCCCGGGCGGCAAAGGCTTCAATCAGGCGGTGGCCGCCAATCGTCAAGGCGTCGCAACGCTTTTCATCGGCGCTGTGGGTGACGACATGTTCGCGCACCAGGCACGGGACTTTGCCGCCGCAGAGCAACTCGAATGCGGCTTTGAAACTTTGGATGATCAACCCAGCGGCGCGGCATCCATCGTTATCAACGAGTCTGCCGAGAATCTCATCGTCGTGGCACTGGGTGCGAACAACGCGTTGTCCAATGCCCACATCGATCACTTCGCGCGGCACATTGGCGCGGCCAGCGTGGTGGTTTCACAACTCGAAAATCGGGTCGAGGCCACCGTACGCGCGTTTGAGATCGCGCGCGCGGCCGGCGTGACGACACTGTTGAACCCCGCACCGATCAACGACGATCTGAATCACAGCCTTCTTGAACACGTTGATATTCTCACGCCCAACGAGACGGAATTTGCGTTCGCGTGCAAACAACTTCTGAGTATTGATCTTGAGCCTGAATACTGGCTCGGTGACACGCAGACCCTGCACACGATTTGCCGCAAGCTCAATGTCCCAACCGTCATCATTACACTCGGCGCACACGGTGCGTTTGTTTCACAAAGCGATGAGGTTGCACGCCAAACCGGAACGCCAGCGCATTTTCAGGTTGCACCGGCAAGCGTCACACCGATTGATACGACGGGCGCGGGTGATGCGTTCAACGGCGGCCTCGCTGCCGCGCTCGCTTTGCACGGCAATCAGGCGATCGACAAAGCCTGCAAGCTCGCCTCACAAGTGGGCGGACTGTCCACTGAAAAACCCGGTACGGCGCCCGCGATGCCGACACGCGACGACGTGGTCACGCGTTTTGGCGCAGAGCAGGCCTGACGAGACGAGCTAGAGCCCCACGGGATGCCAGGTCGTCTTGGTCTCCAGCGTATCGAGGATACGATATGGATCAGGCTCTGCCCGTGCCCAGTTGCTGGCGCCATGGCGGATCACGCGCTTGATATTAATCGCGGCCTCACGCTCGAGCGCCGTGCGCCCTGTGCCTTCGGACAAGTCGTGCACCAGCGCGTTGATGTCTTTGTGGCGCGCCATGTGCGGCCCGATTTCATCGGCATAGCCGGTCAGGATATTGAGCACACCCGGTGGCACATCCGAGGCGTGCACGACTTCTGCCAGCGTGATGGCCGTCAGTGGATCGGCGCCTGAGGCGACCGCGACGCATGTGTTACCGCCGGCCAATACCGGCGCGATCACCGACACCAGCGACAACAACCCGCCGTCCTCCGGCGCCAGCAATCCGACGACACCTGTCGGCTCAAGCGATGAGAAATTGTAGTGGGACGAGGCGACCGGGTTGATACTGCCAAACACCTGCGTGAGCTTGTCGCACCAGCCTGCATAGTAAACGAGGCGATCCACACTCAGATTCACGTCGCGCTCCGCACGCTTGCGACTGTCGCCCAATGCCATACGCAGCTCAACAAACTGCGCCGCTCGACCTTCGAGCATCTCGGCGATGCGATACAGAATCTGTGATCTCAAGTAGGCGCTGACGCCCTGCCATGATGAGGCCGCCGAGCGCGCCGCTACCACCGCCTCGCGCAAATCTTTTCGTGAGCCTCGGCAGGCGTTGGCAAGTGTGTTGCCGCGTCGATCAAGCACTTTGTAGTAGCGGCCGGATTCAGTGCGCGGAAACTTGCCACCGACATACATCTTGTAAGTCTTCGCTACGCCCAGTCGCGTCGCGCCGGTTTTGCTGGCCATGCTTACCTCCCGCCCCGGCCGTCAAGCTGCACATACGCAGACAAACCCTGCAGGCCACCCTCGCGCCCGACGCCGCTTTCCTTGTAGCCGCCAAAGGGAGACGTCGGGTCAAATTTGTTAAACGTATTGGCCCAGACCACGCCTGCACGCATCGCCGCACTGACCTTGAAAATGCGCGCACCCTTGTCCGTCCAGACTCCGGCCGACAAGCCGTAGGGCGTGTTGTTGGCAATCGCCACGGCCTCGTCCGGTGTGCGGAACGTTTGTACGGCCAGTACCGGCCCGAAAATTTCTTCACGTGACAGGCGGTGCGACTGCGCCACTTTCTCAAACACCGTAGGCGCGCACCAGAAGCCCTTGCGCGGCAGACGCGTTTTGGTGGCAAAGCTGGTCAGGCCGTCGGCTTTTCCAAGCGCCAGATATTCCTTGATGCGCTGAAGCTGAGCGCTGGAGTTGATAGCGCCAATATCGGTATTCTTGTCCAGCGGATCACCCACGACCAGAGACTGCATGCGACGCTTGAGCTTGCGCAGCACTTCGTCCGCCACCGACTCTTGCACCAGCAAACGTGAGCCGGCACAACACACGTGGCCCTGATTGAAGAAGATGGCATTGATGATGCCTTCCACGGCCTGGTCAATCGCCGCCTCTTCAAAAATAATGTTGGCCGCCTTGCCACCGAGCTCAAGCGTGTAACGCGTATCGGAACCGGCCAGCGACTGCTGAATACCGCGCCCGACGGCGGTGGAGCCGGTGAACGCAATCTTGTTTACGTCGGCATGCTCGACCAGCGCCTGACCGGTTGCGCCTGCCCCGGTCACGATGTTGACAACCCCGGGCGGAAGATCAATGTCGCGCATGAGCTCGGCGAGCTTGAGCGCCGTGAGCGGTGTGGTCTCGGCAGGCTTGAGCACAACCGTATTGCCGCACGCCAGCGCCGGCGCAATCTTCCAGGCCGCCATGAGCAACGGAAAGTTCCACGGAATGATCTGACCGGCCACGCCAAGTGACGCGGGCTTCGCACCAGGAAAGGCGTAGTGAAGTTTGTCGGCCCAACCGGCGTAGTAGAAAAAGTGCGCTGCGGCCAGTGGAATATCCACATCGCGGGATTCGCGGATAGGCTTGCCACCGTCCATGGACTCGATGACGGCAAACTCACGTGCGCGTTCCTGCAGCACGCGCGCGATGCGATACAAATACTTGCCGCGCTCCGCCGGGGCCATCGTGCTCCAAACCGAGTCGTAGGCGTTTCGAGCTGCCTTCACAGCATCATCGACATCGCGCGCATTCGCCTGGGCGACAGATGCCAGCACTTTCTCATTGGCCGGGTTGATCGTGTCGAAAAAACGCCGTGAACGCGGCGCCTTGAACTGGCCGTCGATAAAAAGCCCATAGCGTTCATCGATCGTCACGTGATCGGTGCTCTCAGGGGCTGCCGCATAGTCCCACAGACCATCGGTGGCGAATGGATTGCGCTCGCGCTTTACTTTTGCCATCGCTTGATCCCCGTCAATCAGTCTTTGGAAAAATAGTCGCCGGACTCGTAGGCGCCGGTCCGTTGCTTCGACAGCTGCATCAGCACGTCGTTAGCCAGTGAGCTGGCGCCAAAGCGAAACCACTTGGGCGTCAGCCATGCGTCGCCCAGCGTTTCGCGCACCATCACCAGATAGCCAATGGCAAGTTTGGATTTGGAGATGCCACCGGCCGGTTTCATGCCCACCATGCGCCCGGTCTGATCGACGTAGTCGCGAATGGCCTCAAGCATGACCAGTGTGACCGGCAGTGTCGCCGCCGACGGAATCTTGCCCGTAGACGTCTTGATAAAGTCGGCGCCCGCGTGCATCGCAAGCAGAGACGCACGGCGAATATTGTCCAGATGCCCGAGCTCTCCGGTTTCAAGAATCACCTTGAGATGGGCCTCACCGCAGGCGTGTTTTACCGCTTCAATTTCATCGTGCACATAGCGCAGATCGCCAGCCAGAAAACGACCGCGTGAGATCACCATGTCGATCTCGGTGGCGCCGGCCCGCACGGCCTGTCTGGTTTCAGCGAGCTTGTGCGCTCGTTCGATCTGGCCACTGGGAAAACCGGTGGCCACCGACGCAATCTCAATGCCCGTGCCGGCCAGTTCCTGTTTCGCTACTGCAACCAGTCGCGGATAGACGCAAACAGCGGCCACCGTCGGCAGATCCGGCATTTCAGCGTGCAGCAATCGAGCCTTGGTGCACAGTCGCTTGACCTTGTCCGGGGTGTCGGCACCCTCGAGCGTGGTCAAATCGATCATGCTCAGAATAAGATGCAGAGCTTCGCGCTTGGCCGAGGTCTTGATGCTGCGACTGCGCAGACGCGCAACGCGCTCAGAAACGCCAACCTCATCGACCGGCGTTGCGTGGCGAATCTCTGAGGCGTTGAAAGAACTCATCGGTGGGCCACCAGACGCGAGTCACCGCGCGTCCTATTCACGGCACTAGCGTCCGGCGGGTGGGTTAGAACCGCGCGTCCACAGGCGTTTGCCGTATTTGCAAAAGCCGCGTACGTTGGCAAGACGGGTGTCTGTCTTGGGATCAACACCCAGCACTTCACCTTTTACGATCTTCTGCACGTACGGCGCGAGCACGGCGCCGCCACCGCCAGTGATAACAATTTTGTCGATATCCCAGTCGTTGGCCCACAGACGATTCGCCTCATTCGCCACGCGAGTGGCCAGCTGGGTGAAGGCGTGCTCAACAATGAGTTTCAGATCGTATTTCTTGCCGTGGATCTTGATCGAGCCTTCTTCCACCGCATCGTACAGACGATAGAGCTCGACATTTACACCGCTGCTTTCCTGCAGCTTCGACGCAATGGTGGCGAACGCTTTGGAGATTCCAAGATCAATCGTTCGACTGCCACGCTCTGAGTAGCGCGTCTTGTCTGCGATGGTGTAGTCGGTGGTGCGGAAGCCCACATCAATCACGCCAATCTTCTCGTTCATGAAGCGTTTGTCTTTGACTTCACCAATGTCGTTAAGCATCAGATCCATAAGCGCGCCAAACGGCTGCGGCACAACGCGAACGCTGCTGATTCGAATGACCGACTCAGTGCGCTCGCCGTTGGCGTCCACGACCGCAACTTCGTGCTGGCCCTTGAGAATATCGATCACTTCTTTCTTGTGCTTGCGGTAATAGCTCACCGGTAGCCCGGCAACCAACTTGATCGGGTCCTGACGGCTCACCATGTGTGACAATGGCATGAGCGCCAGAATCTTCGTGAAGTCGCGCACGAACTGCGCCTGATCAAGCGTAAAAAATCGCTCGACACTTTGACGCTCTGCAAGCTCGCCAGCGAAATAGGATGTGCCGCCGATCTCGAGCTGCAGGTGCTCCTCGGGTTTTTCGCTGGTCAGTAGCTGCTCACGAAACTGCATGTCGCTGGCTTCGCCGTAAACCGACTTGAAAATCATGGAGCGCTTGCCATTGGTTGCCTTGGTGAAACCAAAACCAATATCCAGGCCGATCACTTCCATCTGTAGCCTCCACGGCGCATAAAATTAAGCGGGTTGTAGCACGCCTGCCGGTAGTGGTCAAAGCCGCAACCTAATGCAGTGCGCTGATCTTGATAAATTTTTTGGTCTCGAGCTTAAGCGCAAACGCCGGCAATCGCGCCCGCAAGATACTCAAGATTGGCTTTGCTGACGCCGGCGATATTGATCCGGCTCGAATCGACCATGTAGACGCCAAACTCATCGCGAATTCGCAGCACCTCATCTTTGCTCAGGCCGAGCATCGAAAACATGCCGAATCCTCGCGGCAGATGAGAAAAGTCGCGATCCGCCGGGCCCGCCGCCAGTGCGTCGGCAAGCGCTTGTCGATTGCCCATCATACGCTCGCGCATGTGCGTCAGCTCAGCGATCCATTTTGTCCGCAAAGCCTCGTCATCCAGAATAATCGCAACGGCTGCCGCACCATGATTCGGCGGCACCGAATACACGCGCCGCACGATGTTGACCGCCTGCGACCAGCTTGCCTGCGACGCCGCGGCCGTTTTGGTGACGACACTGAGTGCCCCCACACGATCGCGATAAAGCCCGAAGTTCTTTGAACACGACGAGGCAACCACCAGCTCATCGAAACGTTCGGCAAATTCACGCAGGACAACCACATCGTCCTCGAGTTCGCCGGCAAAGCCCTGATAGGCCATGTCGAGAAACGGCAACAGTCGGCGCCGCTCCATCAGATCGGCCACCGCCTTCCACTGCTCGCGCGACAGATCCGCGCCGGTCGGATTGTGGCAACAGGCGTGCAACAAGACGGAGTCGCCTTCCGGCACCTGTTCCAGACCGGCGAGCATCTGATCAAACACGATACCGCCCGTCGCCTTGTCGTAATACGGATAGGTCTTGAGCTCCAGACCCGCGCTACCGAGTAAGGGAATATGGTTGGCCCAGGTCGGATCACTGACCCACACGGTTTTGCTTTTCTCAGCCCGCAACAGGAGCCACGCGGCGATGCGAAGCGCACCCGAGCCGCCCGGCGTCTGGATCGTCCAGACGCGATTTTCACGGACGCAAGGATGGTCGGCGCCAAAAATCATGGCCTGCATGAGTTCGTTGAAGCGCGCCTCGCCCTCCGACCCGGTGTAGGTCTTGGAGGTTTGCGTATCGAGCAGCCGCTTCTCAGCGTCCTTGATGGCCGCGACCACCGGCGTCTGACCCTGCTCGGTGCGGTACACACCCGCACCCAAATCGACTTTCTCGGCACGTGGGTCCTTGTTGTAGGCCCCAATCAGGCCAAGGATCGGATCAGGCTGGAGTTTCTCGAGGGATTCGAACACGTCGCGCTCCTGGAATTGAGCCGCGAAATTACCACATTAAGGAGTACGGTTCACGCTGCCCGGGCGGGCAGCCGGATGACTAAAGCGAGGCGCGACGCCGGTTAAGCGACGTTGCGACCGTGGCGGGAACAAGACGCTCATTGACCCAGGCAATACACAGCGACACCCAGGCGCCGGCGACCAGGGTCACGACGCCCAGCGCAAACGATGAGGTGGCCCACGACACCAGTGCGGCTGCCATCAGCAAGATCAGGACGCCGATCGCGCCAGGACGAACCGACTCGCGCAGAAGAAGCTGCAGCTCATCGCACTCATCAAGAATAAAGAGCAGATTTTCGGCGCGCATGACGTAGTTCCGTGATACAGGCTGCTGCCCGCAGGAAAGCCAGCCTAGCTCACAAGCAGGGCAGCAAAACGTGTCGCAGTTCACACTCAGGCGTCTGAGGCAGGCCCAAACTCAGGCTCACGTTTCTCGAACGCCGCCTGCACCGCCTCCATTTGGGCCGGACGACCCAGCAGCGTTTGCTGCAGTCGGGCCTCAAGCGCCAACCCCTCGTCCACACTGCCCTGCCAACCCGTGTCGAACAGTCGCTTGATTGCGCGAATCGCATCGGGCGACTGGCCCGCGATGTCTCGCGCGAGCGCCAGTGCTTCGGTAACCGGATCGGCGCATAAACGCGTGACAAGACCCATTTGATGCGCCTCCTTTGCAAGCAAAACGCGCCCGGTCATGGCCAGCTCCTTGATTTGATCGCGCGGCACGATGTCACGCAGCGCGGCGGTAATGCCCATGTCGGGAATGATGCCCCAGCGAATTTCCATCACCGACATGTCCGCGTGCTCTGACATCAGCCTGAAGTCCGCGCCCAGGGCAATTTGCAGCCCGCCGCCAAAACAGTGGCCGTGGATGGCGGCGATAACCGGCACGGGCAAAGCGCCAATACCCAGGGCCGCGTGCTGGGCAAAATTCGCCGCACCGCCCTCAACCTTTTCGAACGCCTTTTGAAAAAACTCGGGCGAACGCATCATCGACTGCACGTCCAGACCCGAGCAAAAGCTCGTGCCCTCGCCGGAAACCACCACGGCTCGAACGTCATCCATAGCACGAATGCGGGCCGGTGCTTCATTGAGCGCCTGAAACATCTCGTAGTCGAGCGCATTGAGTTTTTCCGGTCGATTCAGACGTACGTGGGCCACGTGGTCGATCAGGTCGATTAGCAAGCGGTCGCTCATGTTCGAAGACTCCAAAGCAAAATGAAAAACGGGCGACGATCGCATCGATCGCCGCCCGATTGAATCGCGTTCAGGCGTCAGATGCCAGCCCGGCAACTGCAACCTGTTCGGTTAGCCCAGTCTGTCAGACAATCAGGGCTGCAGCTCCAGACGATACACCCGTGACGAAGCCAGAACATAGATCTCGCCGTCCAGACCCTCGCCAAAGGACACCACATTGAAGGTGGTATCAAACAGCTCGCCGGCGTCATCGCCGTTGTAGACACCCCAAAAGCGGCCACTGCCAAAATCACTGTACAGATACATGCCCTGCAGCCCGGGAATCTGCGAACCGCGGTACACGTAGCCGCCGGTGATCGAGAACCCAAACGAATGGCTGTAGTCCACAATCGGTTCGATGTAGTCGCTCGCAGGCCCGCAGTTGGACGTATTGAAGGGGATCATTCCCTCACGACAACGCCAGCCGAAGTTGCCGCCTTCGGTGACAATGCTCACTTCTTCGCGCGCACTCTGACCCACGTCGCCGGCCCACAGCTGACCGGTTTCACGATCGAAGCTGAAGCGCCACGGATTGCGTAGTCCGAAGGCAAAGATCTCCGGGCAGCCGTCGCCCTGGCCGCAAGCCGGCGAATCGGAAAATGGGTTGCCCGGTGGAATGTAGTAGCGCACACCGTTGTCAAAATCAGCCTGTGTGACATCGACATCGATGCGCACCATGCTGCCGAGCAGCGTTTCGGTGCGCTGCCCGTGGTTCTGCGGATCACCGCCCGAACCGCCATCACCGAGTCCCAGGTACAGCATGCCGTCAGGACCAAACAGCAGATTGCCGCCATTGTGATTGGCAAAAGGCTGATCGACTTCAAGAATAATCACCTGGCTGCCCGGATCGGCAACAATCTGGCCGTCGTCGGGATCGACCGACGTATCAAAACGCGCGATGCGCGAGATCAGTGGCGTTGAAAACGTCGGGCCCTCGGCCGTGTAACTGACGTAAATGTGGCCGTTGGTCGCAAAATCCGGATGGAAATCGAAGCCAAGCGCCCCACCTTCAAAGTTGGTGTCCACACCGGGCACCGTCATCACAGTTTTGAGCGAGGTGGTCGCATCGTCGGTTTCAGCGCTGACCAGACGGCCCGCGCGCTCGAGAAAATACCAACGATTCGGATCGGCTGCCGTCTGACGCATGGACAGCGGTGAGCTCATGTTGATGCCCGCGTAAATGCGTGTGAGCTGAAGCGGCGTATTGGCAATCGCGACGCCACTGGGTCCGGGCGCCTCAAAAAACAACTGACGCATGATGCCCAGATCGATGAAATTGACGGCGCCATCGCCGTCGAAGTCCGCGTCGGCATCGGCGGTGAAAAAGCGCGTACGCAAAATACCCAGATCCACAAAGTTGACGACCCCGTCGTTATCCAGATCGGCGTCGCAGGCGTTGCCAAACAGGTCGCCGTCGCTGTCGCGCTGGTCGGCGTTTGCAATACCGATGCAGTTGTCGTCGATATCATTCAAGCCATCACCGTCGGCGTCCGCCGCCATGACGCTGGTGGTCGTCAGCGCACACACGGTCGCAAGAGCTGCGTGCAGCCCCTTTCTCATTGTCTTCATGTTGATTTCTCCCCCAAGAAACGATCGCAAACACAGTCTAAATTGCCGGTCGACAGTAGCACAGCGCGGGGACCCGACCACGTGTCTCCTTCCGGCGACACGTCGAGTTTCTTGACAACCCTGCGACACAAAAACCCTATGTCAAAGAGCGGTCTTGACATAACTACAGTGGCCATTTGGTAACGCATTGATCCGCGGATCGAGGTTAAGCACTGGCACGAAACCTGCTCAGTGTATTTCGCAAACGCCCAGGAAGAGCGTTGGTGATTGGAGTGTTCGACAGAATATCGGGCGATCTGGAAAGTTATCTCTGACGCGAGCTTTGCAGAACAAAAAGAAAAACACGTCTGATTGAAACATGCCCGCCTTGTGCGGGCTTTTTTTTGCCCAGCTCCCCCCCAAAAAAAAACCGCCGAACTGAACACGCAGTCCGGCGGCTTTTTGCCTTGAGCGGCGTGACTAGCGCGGCGCTTTGGCCGCGGTGGGTTCCTTGCGCAGAACTTTGGCCTGGCTCACCCAGTTGTCACGATCAATACGCCCCTTGAAGACCTCAAGCCGGTCGTCCACGATCTTGACGTCCTTGCGGGTCCACGAGGCCACCTGCCAGAAGTAGTAGACGCCGTGCTTGTTCAAAAGACGCTCGAGTTTCGGCCCCACGCCGGAGATCCGTTTGAGATCGTCCTTCTTGCCGTACGACGCCTTTTTCAAAAGCACCGGTCCGGTCTTCTTCTTTTGCACACGCTTTTTCGCCACAGGCTTGGGCTTGGGCGCCGGCTTCGCCAGTCGTCGACCCAGGGCACGCAGCTGCTCTTCGATCGTGACCAGCCGCGCATCAAACGGCGCCAGATTGACTTTCTCGGGTTTCGGCAAGCCGCGCAGAGCGCGCTCTACATTGTCGATGCGAGTGTTCAGAGGATCCAGTCGCACCGGCGCGGCCGCTTTGGGTCGCGGCCAATCGGCGAGCGTTTTCTCAAGTGCAGCCAGGCGAGCGTTGACAGGACCCAGATCAATCGACTGGGCTTTCTCGGGCTGAGGCAGTCCCTTGATCATTCTTTCCAGATCGTTAAGACGTCGCGTGACCGGCCCCAGGTCGACCGCTTCGTGCGCTTGCGGTTTGGGAATCCCGCGCACGGCCGCCTCCAGCGACTGCATTCGAGTCTGCAAAGGCCCAAGCTCCACCGGGGCGGGCATCTTGGGCTGAGGAATACTGCGCACGGCTTTTTCGACGCTATCAATGCGCTCCTGTAACGGTGTCAGGTTGACCGCCTTGGGTGCCTCCGGTTTGGGCAGATTGCGCAGTGCGGCTTCCACACGTTCCAGCCGACTTTGCACGGGCCCAAGATCAACCGACTCAGGCGCTTTGGGCTGAGGAATTCCGCGCACGGCGGCTTCCATTTTATCCAGACGTTGTTGCACCCCACTCATATCCACAGGCGCAGGGGTTTTAGGCTGCGGTAAATTGCGCAACGCCAGCTCAACTTTTTCGATGCGCTGCTGAACGGGACTCAAATCCACGCTTTTTGGCTGCGGCATGGCACGGAACGCCGCATCGATCTTGTCGAATTTAGCGTGCATCGAGTCAAGTGAAACGGGCTGCGGGCGCGGCCATTTGGCCAGCGTATCTTCAATCTTGCTCAGGCGATCCTGTACGGGCCCCAGATTTTGTGGTGCCGGCAGATTGGCAAGCTTGTGTTCAATCGCACCGAGGCGCTCCTGCAGAGGACCAAGATCAACGTTCGGCATCTCCGGCTGCGGCAGATTCTCGAGACGCTCGTCCAGTTGCGCAATGCGATCCTGCAGCGGGCGCAGATCAACGGCGGCAGGAACAGGAATCGCCATGATGGCTTTTTGCAACGTCTCGATGCGCTTGTTCACAGGACCGAAGTCGGGCGCATCGACCTTCGCCGGCGGCGGAATGTTCGCTACTCGATTGTTGAGCGCATCGAGCCGGCTATCAATAGAAGCGAAGCTGACCGGCTCCGGCGTTGGCAAATCACCAATCTTTCCGGACAGCGCGTCAAGACGTGCGTACATGTCACTCAAATCTGTTTCACGCGGCGTCGGCATATCGTCCAGGCGACGCCAGAGCCGATCCCACAGTGTGGTATCCGGCGAGTTGGCTCGTTGCAGCGTTTCCATGGTTTCGCTGACATCAACAAAACCCCGTCGCAGTGACCAGCGACCCAGAATAAAACTGAGCAGCGCCGTCAACAAAAACAACAGTGCAAATTTGGTTAGCAAATAGGCCATCGCCTGATCCTCTTAATCAAAAGCCAGTGACGCCGCTTAGAGCGCGTCGATCGAAATTACGATGCGGCGGTTCTGCGCCCGTCCGCTGCGCGTGTCGTTGCTCGCGATGGGTCGCGTCTCGCCATAGCCGCGCGCGTTCAGGCGATTACTATCAACACCCAGCGCACCAAGCGCCGTGCGCACCGACGCGGCACGCGCCTCGCTGAGCGCCTGATTCATCTCGGCCTCGCCCACGCTGTCGGTATGCCCTTCGATGGTCAGCGTGCCGGGGCAATCGGCGATCAAACCGGCAAGACGCTGCAGCAACGCGTCATTGCCCGCATCAATCTCAGCGCTGGATGTGCGAAAGCGAATTGTGCTGTTGTTGAGCTCGTTGGCCAGATCGGCGTTGCACCGCTCAACGACTTCCATGACCTGCACGTCGATGCCTCCCAGCGGCGGTTGACGCTCGGCCGCGTTAAACAAAGCAACTACCGCATCCGAATCTGCCTGCGTGGGCACACGACCGCGAGCGCGCAGAACGCCATCGGTCCAGGTCGCCACCCCGCGTTGAAAATCCGACAAGACCTTCAACGAACGATCAGCCGCCAACGGCCAGAACTGCGTCGCAAGATCACCGGAGACACGCAGCTCATCGATCACCTGATCAAACTGTGTGTTCGCGGCTGCAACAATGCGCGCGCGTTCGTCTTCATTGGCCACCTCACCACGCAGGGTGACCGCGTTTTCGTTCACGCTGAATTCGAAATCGTGGGCGCGTGGGGCGGGTGCTGGCGGCGCTTCGACCACAGGAGCGGGCTCCGGCGCCTGTGCTTCGCTCAGCGCCAGCGATACATCAAGCGGACAGTCGAGTTCGCCGCGCCAGGTTTCGCATCGCGCAGCCTCCGCGACAGCCTGAATAAACTCCTTTTGCGCCAGCGGTGCCGTGGCCTTGACCATGACACTCTGCCCGTCGGCCACCACATCCTGCACGTCCACACCCACGGCACGAAGCGCTTCGGTCACGCGCGTCTGCACGTCGCTCTCCATGTGCGGAGCCGTTCTCAACGCGCCATATAAAAAGAGCAGCAGCAGGCCCAGCAGCGGCAGCAGGCCCCAGGGCCACCAACCGGCGGGCTCGTCGGTGCGTCGCCAGTAGCGTCGCGTGGTGGTTGTGCGGGTCTCGGTGTACGCCGCAGATTCGTCAGATGCCATTATTTGCCAACCTGTCGCAAAGATAACGGCGCGATCCATCGCGCGATCCGGT
>CAZXCL010000017.1:0-9494 GCA_964639265.1 uncultured Gammaproteobacteria bacterium
GAGCTTTGCGGTTCGACCAAGCCGAGCACCAGATGGACGGCGATAGCAGCATCGACGGCGTTGCCGCCTTCATCGAGAATGCGGATACCGGCATTCACCGCGTAGGGATTGGCCGCGGTGACCATCGCGCCGTGTGGCCAGGCCGGTCGCGTTGCTATCGGCGTGTCCGGCGTGGTCGCTTCGGGCGACGACGGCGCCGCGGCGCAGCCGGTCAGGGAAGCGAGAAGAGTGGTGACGGCCACGGCCGTCACGGTCTGGCGAGAAACAAACGCGGGTAGTGTCATGGTGGTCCCATCTAAGGTCACGGTGAATCGATGGCTTCGGGCGCCGCCTGCGGCGCATCCGAAAACGAAAAAAAGCGTTGGCGAAACCAGGCGAAAAAACCCAGCGGCTCGTCCGACTGCAGATCCAGAGTGGTCAGCTCGGTGGTATTGAATACCACGCCGAGCGTCTGCGCGGCCAGATGCGGCTCCATGTCGGCCGTGCGCACGCGCAGCACCTCGCCGCGTACGGCAGAGACCGGCCCGGTGTTGTTCGAGACCGTTAGCTCTCCGAGCGCAACGCCGCCGTAAAGCCCGCTGATAACCGCCGAGTCTGAGCTCGGTAACAGGCAGTCATCGTCGCTGCACAGACGCAGCGCGAAATCGCCGCCGGTACTCGCGAGCGTCGCCACAGCGGTGTTGATCAGCACGCCGTTACGCAGTTCGGCCAGATCGCCGGTGGTCAGGCGCATCCCGCCGCGCACGAGCGTCAGCACGCTGCCGTTGTCGCTTTGCTCGGGAGCATCGCTGCGGTATTTCTCAAACGTGAGTCGCGTGGCGGGGCGAATGCGCAGTACGGCGCCGTCTGACATCAGCAGCGACAGGCGCTGAGCGTCTTGGGTGAGCACGGTATCGCCGCGGTAGATGGTGCCGTTGGCGCGCAGCGTGCGCTGGCGGTTGTTCAGGTCGATGGCCACGGGCGTGCCGCGAATGCGCGTGATTTGCGCGATGCCGGTTAGCGCGCCGGCGGGCTTTGCCGGTTCAGGTGGCGGCGAGTCTTCAGGCTTTGGTTGAGCAGGTGCCGCATCGGCGGCGGTTGGCGCGGACTGTGCCTGCGCCGGCGCCGATGCCGGTTGCGAAGCGTCGGTGTCGGCAGCTGGCGCCTCGTCGTTGTCGACCTGGGCGATGCCGTCGCCGTAGTCGATCAGACGAATGGTCTTGCCGACAATCAATGCGCCCGGATCGCCGTTTCGAAACGCTTGCGGATTGGCCTTGGCCAGATCACGGGCGACGCGCAGCCAGTCGTTGCGGTGATTCGGATAGAAGTCACGCACCAGATAAAACATCGTGGTGCCGGATTCGATTTCCACCGTATCGTCAGTGAGCACGTAGTCGGGTGTGTCCTGCGCGTTGGCACCGGGCAGGATCGCGGCCAGCAAAACCACCAGCGTGACGATATGCCTGCACGACCTGGCCACTGATGCCACCTAGTTGCCCAGTTTCTTGTACTTCGTGCGGCTGGGTACGAGGCTTTCCTTGCCAAGTCGTCGTTCCCGGTCTTTTTCGTAGTCCGCGTAGTTGCCCGCGAAAAACGTGACTTCGCTGTTGCCCTCGAACGCCAGAATATGCGTTGCGATGCGATCAAGAAACCAGCGATCGTGCGAGATAACGACCGCGCAGCCGGGGAAGACCAGCAGTGCTTCTTCGAGCGCGCGCAGCGTCTCGATATCCAGATCGTTGGTCGGCTCATCGAGCAGCAGCACGTTGCCGCCGCTGCGCAGCAGCTTGGCCAGATGCACACGGTTGCGCTCGCCGCCTGATAGCGTGCCAATGGTTTGTTGTTGCTGCGAGCCTTTGAAATTGAAACGTCCGCAGTAGGCACGCGCTGCGACTTCATACTGGCCCACCGTGATGATATCGGCGCCGTCCGAAATTTCCTCGAACACCGTCTTGCTGTCATCCAGCGCATCGCGGCTTTGATCAACGTAGGCAAGCTCGACCGTGTCGCCGATGCGAATCTCGCCCGAGTCGGGCGTCTCACCGCCGGTGAGCAGACGAAACATCGTGGTCTTGCCTGCGCCGTTGGGCCCGATCACGCCGACGATGCCGCCGGGCGGGAGACTGAACGTCAGATTGTCGAACAGCAGTTTCTCGCCGAAGGCCTTGGACACGCCGTCCACTTCAATGACCTTGTCACCCAGTCGCGGACCGGGCGGGATGTAGAGCTCCTGGGTTTCGTTGCGCGTTTGAAACTCCTTGCTCGAGAGTTCGGCAAAGCGATCGAGTCTGGCCTTGGATTTGGCCTGGCGTCCCTTGGCCCCCTGACGCACCCATTCGAGTTCGGCCTCGATGCTCTTCTTGTGCGCGGCCTGCTGCTTTTCTTCCATCGCCAGGCGCTGGTCTTTTTGTTCCAGCCACGATGAATAATTGCCCTGCCATGGAATGCCGTGACCGCGATCCAGCTCCAGAATCCAGCCGGCCACGTTGTCCAGAAAGTAGCGATCGTGGGTGACCGCCACAACGGTGCTCGGATAGTCGTCAAGGAAGCGCTCAAGCCAGGCGACGGACTCCGCGTCGAGATGGTTGGTCGGCTCGTCGAGCAGCAGCATGTCGGGTTTGGACAGTAGAAGGCGACATAATGCAACGCGGCGTTTCTCACCGCCGGAGAGCTTGGTCACGTCGGCGTCCCACGGCGGCAGGCGCAGCGCGTCGGCCGCCACCTCCAGCGTGCGATCGAGCTCCCAACCGCCGACCGTTTCAATCTGATCCTGTAGCGAGGCCTGGCGCGCCAGCAGTTTTTCCATGGCCTCATCGTCCATGGGCTCGGCAAACTTCTCGCTGACCTCGTCAAATTCCTTGAGCAGCGCGGCAATCTCCGCCACGCCTTCTTCGACATTGCCGCGCACGTCCTTGTCAGGATCGAGCTGTGGCTCCTGAGGCAGAAACCCGACCTTGATGCCCTTTTGCGGACGCGCTTCGCCGTCAATCTCGGTGTCGAGCCCGGCCATAATCTTCAGCAGCGTGGATTTGCCGGCACCGTTGAGCCCCAGCACGCCGATCTTGGCGCCAGGAAAGAAGCTCAGGGAGATATCTCGCAGGATAAAGCGCTTGGGTGGCACCACCTTCGCGACCCGGTTCATGGTGTAGATGAAATCGGCCATGGATGTCCTGTCAGTTTTAATAGGCCCTGGCAGGCAGAGGGCCCGCTTTGGGTTACAATCCCGCCTTTTCACCCGGCCGGAGACGCATACATGTTTGGCGCCACAATGCAGGTTGCAGGATTTGACGACGAACTTTATCACGCCCTTGACGCGGAAAAACGCCGCCAAGAGGAAAATATCGAGCTGATTGCGTCGGAGAATTACGCCAGTCCGCGGGTGCTGGAGGTGCAGGGCTCGGTCCTGACCAACAAGTATGCGGAAGGCTATCCGTCCAAGCGCTACTACGGCGGTTGCGAGCATGTGGATGTGGCCGAGCAATTGGCCATTGATCGGGCCAAGGAGCTCTTCGGTGCCGGTTACGCCAACGTGCAGCCGCATTCAGGATCGCAGGCCAATGCGGCGGTCTATCTGGCACTGCTCGAACCGGGCGACACCGTGCTTGGCATGAGTCTGGCGCACGGTGGTCATCTGACTCACGGCGCCAAGGTTAATTTCTCCGGCAAGGTCTTCAACGCCGTCCAGTACGGTCTGGACGAGGCCACCGGTCTGGTTGATTACGACCAGATGCGGGCGCTCGCGCTGGAGCACAAACCGCGCATGCTCATCGGCGGTTTCTCGGCCTACTCGCGCGAGATGGACTGGGAGAAAATGCGCGCCATCGCCGACGAGGTGGGTGCGTACTTTATGGTGGACATGGCGCACGTGGCCGGTCTGGTCGCGGCCGGTGAATATCCCTCGCCGGTGCGGATCGCCGATGTGTGCACGACCACCACGCACAAAACGTTGCGCGGCCCGCGCGGCGGGCTGATCATTGCCAGAGACGACGAAGCGATCAACAAAAAATTCAACTCGCTTGTGTTTCCCGGCACGCAGGGTGGCCCTCTGATGCACGTGATTGCGGCCAAGGCCGTCGCGTTCAAAGAAGCACTGGAGCCTGAGTTCAAAACCTACCAGCAGCAGGTCAAGAAAAACGCCAGGGCAATGGCCGAAGGCATGATCGAGCGCGGCTACAAGATTGTCTCCGGCGGCACGGACAATCATCTGTGTCTGATCGATCTGATCAAGCAGGACATCACCGGCAAAGACGCCGACGCCTGGCTCGACGAAGCGCACATCACTGTGAACAAGAACGCGGTGCCCAACGATCCGCGCTCGCCGTTTGTGACCAGTGGCCTGCGTATCGGCACGCCGGCGGTTACGACGCGCGGCTTCAAGGAAAACGAGTGTCGACAAATCACGACCTGGATGGCCGACATTCTCGATGCCAAAGGCGATCAGGCGACCATCGATCGCGTGCGTCAGGAAGTCATGGCGCTGTGCGCCCGCTATCCTGTGTACGGCTAAGCATCTTGAGCGACTGAGCCAAACATGCACTGCCCGTTCTGCGCCAACGACGAGACCAAGGTCATCGACTCGCGTCTGGCGGCGCAGGGCGCGCAGGTGCGCAGGCGGCGCGAATGTACGAACTGCGCCGAGCGCTTCACAACCTTTGAAAGCGCCGAGCTGGTGATGCCGTATCTGGTGAAAAGCGACGACCGGCGCGAACCGTTTGACGAAAACAAGCTGCGCTCGGGCATCGTCAAGGCGCTGGAAAAACGCCCCGTGTCGGCCAGCGATATCGAGGCGGCCATCGGCCGGCTCACGCACGAGCTGCGAACGATTGGCGAGCGCGAAATTCCCTCGCGTCGCCTTGGCGAGATGGTCATGATGACGCTGCGCGAACTCGACGAGGTGGCGTTCGTGCGCTTCGCGTCTGTATATCGTCGCTTTCAGGACGTCAGCGAATTCAAGGACGCGGTCGAAAACTTGCAGCGCCAGCCCCCCGGGATCGACAAGGAACAGATGTCGTTGCTCAAAGATGACGACTGATACGTTCACTCCGGCCGACGTGCATTACATGCGTCGTGCACTGATTTTGGCTCGGCGAGCCCTCTACACCACAGATCCCAATCCGCGCGTCGGCTGCGTGCTGGTGCGTGACGGTCGCATCATTGGCGAGGGCTTTACGCAGCCTGCTGGCGCGAACCATGCGGAAGTCGAAGCGCTGCAATCCGTGGACGGTGATGCCAGAGGCGCCACCGCCTACGTGACGCTGGAGCCCTGCGCGCATCACGGTCGCACGGGACCGTGCGCCGAGATGTTGCGTGAGGCGGCGCTGGCCGAGGTTGTGGTGGCCCTCGAAGATCCCAATCCTCAGGTAGATGGCGGCGGTGTGCGCGTATTGCGCGAGGCGGGCATCAGTGTGCGCATTGGCTTGCTTGCTGACGAGGCGACGCGCATCAATGCGGGCTTCTTGTCGCGTATGCGTGGCGGTATGCCACGGGTGCGCGTCAAATCGGCCGTGAGTCTGGACGGGCGCACAGCGCTTGCCAACGGGGCGAGCTTCTGGATTACCGGCGAGGCGGCCCGTGCCGACGTGCATCACTATCGGGCGCGCAGCGGCGCCATCGTGACCGGCATCGGCACGGTACTTGCCGACGATCCGAGACTGACGGCGCGTCTGGAGGTGCCCGTCACCCCGGCTGTGGCCGTGGTCATGGATCGGCAGTTGCGCTGTCCGCCAACGGCGCATGTACTGGCCCATCCCGGTGGCTGCGTCATCGTTGCCAGTGACGACGGCTCGGCTGAATTGAGCGCGCGCCACGCTGAGCTTGTGGCTGCCGGTGCGCAGATTGTATGGCTCGATGCTGTGACGCCGGCGAGCGTGCTTGCGTACTTATGCGAGCGCGAGATCAATGAAGTTTTGGTGGAAGCCGGCGCGACCCTCGCGGGCGCCTGGCTGTCGACGCCGCTGGTGGACGAGTGGGTGATTTATCAGGCGCCCTGCGTGCTGGGGTCGCATGGCAGACCGCTGGTGATGACGCCGGTGTGGACCGACATGACCGAGCGTCAAATCTGGCGCCGTCGCAGCCACGAACGACTGGGCGATGATATGAAAATGATTCTGGAGAAAGATTGATATGTTTACCGGCATCGTAAAGGCGCAGGCGCGTGTGGGGGAGGTGACGCTGCAAGATGGCGACGGGCGCTTCACGTTTGTGTCGCAGGACGTCGATTTCATGCAGCACGAGCTGGGCGACAGCATCGCCGTCAATGGCTGCTGTCTGACGGTCGTGGATCGCAAAGCAGATCGCTTCGTTGCAGACGTGTCGCGCGAAACGCTGTCGGCCACCACGCTCGGCGAGTGGCAAAGCGGCACGCCGGTTAATCTTGAACCGGCGCTGCGGGCGGCCGACCCTCTTGGCGGCCATATGGTCAGTGGCCATGTCGACGGTGTGGCTCGCGTGTCGCTGCGCGAACGCGATGGTGAGAGCTGGCGCTTTCGTATCACACCCCCGGCCGAGCTCAATGGCTACATTGCGCGCAAGGGCAGCGTCACGATTGACGGCGTCAGCCTGACCGTCAATGACGTCACGGCGCGCGATTTCGGCGTCAACATCGTGCCCCACACCTTCGAACGCACCACGTTTGGCCATTACGAGGTGGGCGCGCTTGTCAACATCGAAGTCGATCTCGTTGCGCGTTATATTGAGCGCCTGATGGAGGTACGACAATGAGCGCAATCAAGACGCACCCGACGGCCGCGGGCTTTCACGGCACGGAGGAACTCCTCGCCGCCATGCGCGCGGGCGAGATGGTCATCGTTCTGGACGATGAAGATCGTGAGAACGAGGGCGACCTGATCATGGCCGCAGAGCGTGTGCGCTCCGAGCACATCAATTTCATGGCCCGCTACGGGCGCGGCCTGATCTGCCTGACCCTGACCGCGGACCGCTGCAAGCAGCTGCGTCTGCCTTTGATGGTCAGCGAAACCAATACCTCCGGCGACACCAACTTTACCGTCTCGATTGAGGCGGCCGAAGGCGTGACGACCGGCATCTCGGCGCACGACCGGGCGCGCACTGTCGCGGCCGCTGTCGCGCCGGACGCACAGCCGGCAGATCTGCGCCAGCCCGGTCACGTTTTTCCGATCATGGCGCAGCCTGGCGGCGTTTTGACGCGCGCAGGTCACACGGAAGCCGGCTGCGATCTGGCGCGTCTTTCCGGTCACGCACCGGCCTCGGTGATCGTCGAGATTCTCAATGAAGACGGCACGATGGCGAGGCGTCCGGAGCTCATGAAGTTCGCCCATCAGCACGGCCTCAAGATCGGCACGATTGCCGATCTGATCGGCTACCGGCTGGACAAGGAAGTGTCGGTCGAGCGCATCGACTCGCGTGAGATCCCGACTCAGCAGGGTAGTTTCATGCTCCACACCTATGAAGATCACGTACACCGCAGCGTCCATCTGGCGCTGGTCAAGGGGACGCCGAATCCGGAGCGCCCGACGCTGGTACGCGTGCATGTTCAGAACACCCTGAGCGATGTCGTGGGTGTTGACTGGCCGCACCTGGGCTGGCCGCTGCGCTCGGCTATGCAGCGGGTCAGTGACGAGGGCGAGGGTGTGGTGATTATCCTGCGTGGTCACAATGATGCCCGGCGACTACTGGCCGAGTTGCAGCGAGAACAACGCAGCCCGTCGAAAGATGAGGCCAACAACGATCTGCGCACGTACGGCATCGGCGCACAAATCCTGCGCGATCTGAACGTGCGTCGCATGCGCGTGCTGAGCGCGCCCAAGGACATGCGTGCGATCTCGGGCTTCGGCCTCGAGGTTGTGGAATATGTGGATGGCCACGAGGCGGACGGCGCGTGAAGTCAACGCCCCAGGCCATCAATGTGAGCGCGCGCGACATGCGCGTGGCCATTGTGGCCGCACGCTGGAACGATGATGTGGTGGCCCCTATGCTGACCTGCGCGCAGGACACGCTGGCGCAGGCCGAGGCAAGCACGGTCGACACGTTTCGTGTGCCGGGTGCTTACGAGCTGCCGCTGGCGGCAAAGTGGCTTGCGCGCGGCGGCGACTACGATGGTGTGGTCGCGCTGGGTGCGGTGATTCGCGGCGAGACGCCGCACTTCGACTATGTGTGCAACGAATGCGCGCGGGGCTTGAGCGACGTGCAGCTGGAATATGATGTGCCCGTGGGCTTCGGCCTTGTGACCGCCAACACACCGGAGCAGGCGCTGGCGCGCGCCGGTGGGGCGGTGGGCAACAAGGGCGAGGAGGCGACTCTCGCCGTGATCGAGATGATTGCGCTTGGTCGGCAGCTGGGTGCGCATCCGGAGTCGTCTGCGTGACAGGTTCGGGACGTTCCGGGCGTGCGGCCGCGGCGGCCGACGCCAAACGAGCGCTGGTGCGTGCACGCTCGCGCGCCAGACGTCTGGCGATGCAGGGCCTGTATCAGTGGCAGATGACCGGTCAGCCCGTGCAGGACATTCTGGCGCAGCAAAAGGCCGGCGAGGAATACAAAACCGTCGACGCTGATCACTACCGTTTGTTGCTGAAGACTGCGATCGAGCAGAGCGAACGTCTGAACGAACTTGTGCTGCCCGCGCTGGATCGGCCGGCGGACCAGCTTGATCCCATCGAGCGCGCGATCCTGTGGTGCGCACTGATTGAGTTCGAGAAGTGCATCGATGTGCCGTTTCGCGTCGTGATTAACGAAGCGGTCGAGATGACCAAACGTTTTGGTGGCACCGATGGCCATCGTTTCGTCAACGGCGTGCTCGACAAGCTTGCGCCGCAGCTGCGTCCCAGCGGCCTCTAGGCGCGTCAGCGCGTGCCCGGCGAATTCGACATTATCCGGCAATATTTCGCGCGCGGCGGCGTGGCTCGCGACGATGTCATCGTCGGCATTGGCGATGACGGAGCTGTCGTCGCGCCGGGCGATGCTTCGCTCGTACTGGCCGTCGATGCGCTCGTCGAGGACGTTCATTTCCCGGTCGGGACGCCAGCGCGCGCCATCGGTCATCGTGCGGTTGCGGTAAACCTGAGCGATCTTGCTGCGATGGCGGCGCGACCGGCGTGGGTCACGCTGGCGTTGTGTGTGCCGCGTGCCGACACGACCTGGCTTGCCGATTTTGCGGCCGGGTTTTTCGAGCTGTGCGATGCGCACAGCGTGCAACTTATCGGCGGCGACACCGTGCGCGGGCCGCTCCAGGTGACGGTGCAGGCCACGGGACACAGTGCCAAGCCCCGCCTGCGCAGCGGTGGTGTGTCAGGAGACGATCTCTACGTGAGCGGCCATCTTGGCGATGCGGCCGGGGGCCTGCGCTTGTTTGGTCGCGACGATACGCATCCGCTGGTGCAGCGATTTTTGTATCCCACGCCGCGTGTTGAGCTGGGCTTGGAACTGGCCGCATGGGCCAGTGCCTGCATCGACGTGTCGGACGGGCTGGCCGTCGACGCGCGCCCGCGGGGGGGGGGCCGCCGGGCCCGGGGGGCGGGGGGTGGGGGTGGGGGGCCGCGGGG
>CAZXCL010000017.1:9504-29226 GCA_964639265.1 uncultured Gammaproteobacteria bacterium
ACGCGCGCCGGCTGGCTGAGGCCAGCGGCGCCGGTGTCACGCTTGATCTGGATGCGCTGCCGCTGTCTGATGCGCTGCGCGGCGCCTTCGACGCGGCCGAGGCGCAGTATCTGGCCCTCAACGGCGGCGACGACTACGAACTGTGTTTTAGCGTGGCGCACGCACAACGCCGTGAGTTTGAATCCTGGTGTCATGCCAACGGGCATGTTGTCACCCGCATCGGCCAGCTTGATGACGGTAGTTCGCTGACTCTGACCGAGCGCGGCGAGGTGGTCTCGCGTACGCTGAGCGGGTTTGATCACTTTGCTGAGGAAGAGGCATGACCCCGGTTCGCGCGACGCAGCTCAAAGATCCGGTGCTGTTTCTGGCGTTCGGGTTTGGCAGCGGTCTGGCGCCCAAGGCGCCGGGTACGGCCGGTACGGTCGTGGCCGTGCCACTGGTTGCCGCGGCGGCCTCGCTCGGGCGACCTGCCTTTTTTGTCATAACGGTGCTCATCACCGTGGTTGGCATCTGGTTGTGCGGCGAAGCAGCGCGACGCATCAACACCCACGATCATCCCGGCATCGTCTGGGATGAGTTTGCAGGGCTTTTTGTGACCTTCGTCGCGGTGGTTCCTACCTGGCAGGATCTTCTGTTGGGCTTTGTATTTTTTCGACTTTTCGACATCTGGAAGCCCTGGCCGATTCGGGATTTGGATCACAGTATCCCCGGGGGTCTGGGCATTATGCTGGATGACGTAATCGCAGGTGTGTTCGCCGCGATTGCACTTGTCGCAGCACGTCACGCCATCACCCTGATCTGACCTGCGCGGCTGGCGTTTGTGCCACAAGTCACTGCAGGAAAAAGATGCTCGAAAAAATCGGCAAGTACATGGTCATCAAGGAAGTGGGACGCGGTAGTACCGGGACGGTCTATCTGTCGCACGATCCTTTCTACGGGCGCGATGTCGCGATCAAGGTGTACAAGGATGAAGCCGCGAGCGAAGAAGATGCGGTGGTTGCCCGCAAGATGTTCTTCAATGAAGCCAACATGGTGGGCATGTTGCAACATCCCAATATCCTGCCCATCTACGATGCCGGCGAAGAGAACGGCCGCTACTTTGTGGTCATGGAACATATTCACGGGGCGCGCACGCTCGCGACCTACTGCAAGCCCGACAACCTACTGCGCGTCAACGACGTGGTTCAGATCGTATTCAAGTGCGCCAAGGCACTGAACTACGCCGCTAATCGCGGTGTGGTCCATCGCGATATCAAACCCAGCAACATCATGCTGACCAACAACTCCGACGTGCGCATCGTTGACTTCGGTATCGCGATCAACGCCAATTCGGATCATTCGCAAATTCGCGGCATTGCTGGCTCGCCGAGTTACATGTCACCTGAGCAGGTGCAGTCGGCCGAGATCACGCATCGCTCCGATCTGTACTCGCTTGGCGCGGTTATGTATGAACTTCTGACCGGTCGACGTCCTTTCCGTGCGGACAATCTGGCCAAGCTGCTGCACAAGATCGTCTACGCGACGCCGCCGCCGATCCACACGCTGCGTGAAAACGTGCCGGAGATTCTCGAAGAGATTGTGGCCAAGGCTATGCAGAAAGAGCCTGATCAGCGCTACAAGAACGGCAAGGAGCTTGCCGGTGTCCTGACACGGGCGTTTCAGGAACTCAAGAACGAAGATGACCAGATCAATCGCCAGGAGCGATTCGAGGAGTTGCGTCAGCTGTCGTTTTTCCACGATTTTTCGCACGCGGAAATCTGGGAGGTCTTGCGTGCCAGCGACTGGCGCACCTACACGCCGGGGCAGGAAATTGTGCGCGAGGGTGAGCTGGACGATCGTTTCTACATCATCGTCAACGGCAAGGTTCAGGTGAATCGCGCCGGCGTGTCGGTGGGCGGTCTGAGCAAAGGTGATTGCTTTGGCGAGGCCAGCTACGTGTCCGAGGCGCGACGCACGGCAACGATCAAGGCCAGCGACGAGGTAACGCTTTTGCGCGTGAGCTCGACGTTGCTTGAGCAGGTATCAACAGCCTGTCAGCTACATTTCACCAAGACGTTCCTGCGCGCGCTTATCGAGCGACTGCAGCGCACGGCAAAAACGCAGCGACGGCTCACGGTGCAGCGGGGCGCAGCCTGAACAAACGACTAATCGTCGCGTTTGTCGCGCTCAATGCGGGCAAACGCCGAATGGTTATGAATCGACTCGAAATTTTCGACATCGACGCTGTACGCCGCAATGCGCGCGTCGCTGTCGAGCGGTCCGGCCACGTCGCGCACGAGATCTTCGACAAACTTCGGGTTGTCGTAGGCCGCCTCGGTCACAAACTTCTCGTCGGGGCGTTTGAGCACGCCATACACAGGACTTGATGCCGCGCTCTCGGCCAGATCGATAAGATCTTCGATGAATATCTCGGCGCCCGAATGCATGTCGGGCTCGACACTGATCGTGATAACCGAGCGCTGATTGTGTGCGCCGTAGTCGGAGATGTCTTTCGAACACGGGCACAGGCTTGTGGCGGGAACCGCCACGCTCAACAAGACTCGTGCGGCCTCTTCATGGCACCAGGCTTTCAGCGTAACGCTGTAGTCCATCATGCTGACCACACCGCTGACCGGTGCGGCTTTTTTAACAAACCACGGAAAACTCAGTGACAGCTGGCCGCGCTCGGCGTTGAGCCGGCTATTCATGGCCGCCGCGAACTGCCGAATTGTGGCGACCGACAGCGCGTCCTCGCGTTCACCGAGAAGCTCGATGAAGCGCGACATGTGCGCGCCTTTGACATCCTTGGGCACCTGAACCGACAAATCGCACTGCGCGACCGTGTGCTGGGCAACGCCGTCACGGTCAACGAAGGTTAGCGGATGGCGGACGGACCTCACGCCGGCGGCGGCGATTGTGAGCTCGCGCGAATCCGGGCGGCCCTGAACGTCTTCAAGCGTTCGCAGCGGGGTGGCCATCAGGTCCTTTTTACTCGTCGCCATCGAAGGGCTCTTTCTCGGCATCGGCGCTCATTAGCACTTCAACCTTTTGTTCTGCCTCAGAAAGTATCTTGGCGCAGGTGTCGCGCAAGGCAACCCCCTTTTCCCACTCCTTGATCGCCTTTTCCAGCGGGAGATCGGCACTCTCGAGCTTCTCAACCACCGTTTCCAGGGCCTTGAGCGATTTTTCAAAGTCGGGAGAGGTCGATTTTGTGGCCAACTTGAGTACTTCCTCGATGGCGGGGTCGCGTACGTTACACAGCCCCCTTGAACCCGTCAATTCGCGCTTGCGGCCAAGGTGTGCTTGACTTAATCCACGGCGGGACTGCGAGCGCACCCGCTGGATTAATTCTAAGGCGAGTACATCCTGAATGCACGCGCCATGCGCACTTAAGTTAGATGGAGAATGATTCATGGCCCTGAAAGGCAGCAAAACCGAACAAAACCTCAAAGACGCGTTTGCCGGAGAGTCTCAGGCAAACCGGCGCTATCTTTATTTCGCAGCCAAAGCCGATGTAGAAGGCTACAACGACGTGGCCGCTGTTTTCCGCTCGACCGCCGAGGGCGAAACCGGTCATGCGCATGGCCATCTCGAATACCTCGAGGAGGTTGGCGATCCAGCCACGGGCTTGCCGATTGGCCAAACTGACGTGAACCTGCAGGCAGCGATTGCCGGCGAGACACACGAGTACACGGACATGTATCCGGGTTTTGCAAAGACCGCTCGCGATGAGGGGTTCGACGAAATTGCGGACTGGTTTGAGACGCTGGCCAAAGCCGAACGTTCCCACGCCAATCGCTTCCAGAAGGCCTACGACACGCTGAATGCCTGATTGGCGTACGTGACAGCGCTGCGGATGCCGCAACTGCGGTATCCGCATCTTCTTTTGCTTGCCGCCAGGGACTAACGCCATGTCCACCAATTCTTCCCCGCCTCGTGAGGGCAGCCTTGAGGCGCCCACGCGCCATCCTCTGGACTGGAAGAACCCCGAGTTTTACGACGAGACCAGTCTGTTTGATGAGCTCGAGCGGGTGTTCGATATCTGCCACGGTTGTCGGCGCTGCTTCAGTTTGTGCAACGCCTTCCCGACACTGTTTGACGCCGTGGACGAGTCCGACACGATGGAAGTGGACGGGGTGCCCAAGCCGGTCTACTGGGACGTTGTGGACCACTGCTTTCTTTGCGACATGTGCTACATGTCGAAGTGCCCGTACGTACCGCCCCACGAATGGAACGTGGATTTCCCGCATCTCATGCTTCGCGCCAAGGCCAGGAAGTTCCGCGATGGCGATACACGCAAGGCCGACAAAATACTTTCGGCCACCGATAAGGTGGGCAGCCTCGCCGGTATTCCAGTTGTTGCCCAGACCGTCAATGCTGTGAACAAGACCGGGCTTGGTCGCAAGTTGCTCGACAAGACGCTGGGCGTGGCGCCGGATGCGCCCGTGCCGACCTATCACAGCAACACGCTGCGCAAGCGGTTGAAACGCCGCACGGCACCAACCGTCGCGGCGCAGGCGACCGAGCGCACCACCGGCAAAGTGGTTTTGTTCGCCACCTGCTACGGCAATCGGAATGAGCCTGAAATCGGCGAAGATCTGGTGCGCGTGTTTGAGCACAATCAGATCGACATTACGATTACCCGGCAGGAAAAGTGCTGCGGCATGCCCAAGCTCGAACTGGGTGACCTCGAGGGAGTGGCCAAACACCGCGATGCCAACGTCGCCGAGCTCTACGATTTCGTGCAAAGGGGCTACGACATCGTTGCGCCAATTCCCTCTTGCGTGCTGATGTTCAAACAGGAATTGCCGCTGATGTTTCCCGAAGACGAAAAACTCAAAGCGGTACAAAAGGCGATTTTTGATCCCTTCGAGTACCTGATGGCACGCAAAGCCGACGACCTTCTCAACACCGACTTTAAAACCTCGCTCGGCACGGTGGCCTATCACGCGGCCTGTCACCTGCGCGTGCAGAATATCGGACTGAAAACGCGTGAGCTGCTCGAACTGGTGCCAGACACCAGGATCGCCGTTATCGAGCGCTGCTCCGGGCACGACGGAACCTACGGCGTGAAGACGCGCTTTCGCGATGCGGCGATGAAGATTTGCCGGCCCGTGGTCAGCCGCGTGGAAAAGGCCGAGCCGGACTATTACGCCAGCGATTGTCCGATGGCCGGCCACCAGATTGAATCCGGTCGGCGCAAAGCCAACGAAGAGCACGTCGAGCCCGCAACACACCCACTCACGCTGCTGCGAATGGCCTACGGCCTGTAGCGCGAAGCACGGACCTACAGAGACAGCATGACTCAGAAACTGACGACCGACGATTTACTCTCACTCGAGGACTATCACAAGCAGCGCCCCGACTTTCGGGCCCGTCTCATGGTCGAGAAAAAGCGTCGCCGTCTCGACATTGGCGAGAATGCGCACCTGTACTTTGAGAACAAGCTGACCATGCACTATCAGGTGCAGGAGATGCTGCGGGCCGAGAAGATTTTCGACCCCGAGGGAATCGCTGAAGAGCTCGCGGCGTACAATCCGCTGATTCCCGACGGCGACAACTTCAAAGCAACCATGATGCTGCAGTACACGGATGTGGGCGTGCGGCGCAAGGCTCTGGCCGGCCTCGTTGGAATCGAAGACCACATCTGGATGAGAGTCGAGGGCTTTGATCCGGTGTATGCCATCGCTGATGAAGACATGGAGCGCTCGACCGAGGACAAAACCTCGTCCGTGCATTTTCTGCGATTTCAGTTTGATTCGGCGCAAGTGGCGGCAATCAAAGGCGGCGCGTCGCTGGCGGCGGGCATTGATCACGCTCGCTACCATCAGACCGTCGACCCGGTTGACGATCAACTTGCGCACGCCCTGCGCTCGGACCTGACCTGATCGTTTAAAACGCGCGTAGCCCGCGCTACACTCCGGTGGCAAATTCGTCCACTGAGAAATCAAAAATTCATGAGTCGCACTTACGACGCCGCCGATATTGAAGTCCTGACGGGGCTTGACCCGGTGCGCCGGCGCCCCGGCATGTACACCGACACCACGCGCCCGAATCATCTGGCACAGGAAGTCATCGATAACAGCGTGGATGAAGCCTTGAGCGGGCACGCCAAGCGCATTGATGTCACGCTGTTCAAGAACGGCGCGCTTGAGGTGCGTGACGATGGCCGCGGCATGCCAGTGGACATCCATCCGAAACAGAAACTGCCCGGCGTCGAACTGATTCTGACCCAGCTTCATGCCGGCGGGAAGTTTTCAGGCAAAAATTACGAGTATTCCGGTGGCCTGAACGGGGTGGGTGTATCGGTCGTCAACGCCTTGTCCAAAGAGCTTGAGGTGACGGTACGCCGCGGCGGTAGCGAATACGCCATGAGTTTTCGCGGCGGCAAGAAAACCAAAAAGCTCAAGGTAACGGGCAAGGTCGGCAAGGCCAACACCGGCACGACGATTCGCTTTCTCCCCGATGCCAGCTATTTTGACAGCGGCAAGTTTCAGCTTGCGCGGCTCAAGCATCTGCTTAAAGCCAAGGCGGTGTTGTGCCCCGAGCTCACGGTCAATTTCCACGATGAAAAAAGCGGCGAGAAGATCACCTGGCATTACGCCGGCGGACTTAGCGACTATCTGACCGAAGCGCTGGCCGACAGCGAGTCGATTCCCGAGCCGCTTTTCAGCGGCTCCATGAGCGGCGAAAAAGAGGCGGTGGAGTGGGCGGCCGCCTGGGTCACGGATGATGGCGAGACCACCAACGAGAGCTACGTCAATCTGATTCCCACCAGTCAGGGTGGCACCCATGTTAACGGTATGCGCAGCGGTTTGACCGAAGCGTTGCGCGAGTTTTGCGAGTTTCGCTCGCTCACGCCGCGCGGTGTGCGCATTGCGCCGGACGATGTCTGGGATCGCATGGGCTGGGTGCTGTCAGTCAAGATCAAGGAACCGCAGTTTGCCGGTCAGACCAAGGAGCGTCTGACCTCGCGCGAGTGCGCCGGATTCGTGTCCGGTGTGGTCAAGGACGCCTTCTCGGTGTGGCTCAATCAGCATCCGGAGGCGGGTGAGGCGATTGGCCAGTTGGCGATCAGCAAGGCGCAGGCGCGCATCCGAAGCAGCAAGAAAGTCGTACGCAAGCGCGTCGTGGCGGGGCCGGCGCTGCCGGGCAAGCTGGCCGACTGCAGTTCGCAAACGCCTGAGCTGAGCGAGCTGTTTCTGGTGGAGGGCGATTCGGCGGGCGGCTCGGCCAAGCAGGCGCGGGATCGGGAGACGCAGGCGATCATGCCGTTGCGCGGCAAGATCCTGAACACCTGGGAGGTGGATTCGGCCCAGGTGCTGGCCTCATCCGAGGTTCACGACATTACCGTCGCGCTCGGCGTCGAGCCGGGGTCGGAAGATCTGTCGTCACTGCGCTACCACAAGGTCTGCATACTCGCCGACGCCGACTCCGATGGCCTGCACATCGCCACGCTGCTGTGCGCGCTGTTCGTACGTCATTTTCGGGCGCTGGTACGTGAGGGGCATGTTTATGTGGCCATGCCGCCGCTGTTTCGCGTGGATGTGGGCAAGCAGGTGTTCTACGCGCTGGATGCGGCCGAGCGCGATCGGATTCTCGATCGCATCGAAGCCGAAAAGATTAAAGGCAAAGTCTCGGTCACGCGCTTCAAAGGTCTGGGTGAGATGAACCCCGCGCAGCTGCGCGAAACAACGATGGCGGCCGACACGCGCCGACTGGTGCAGCTGACGGTTGAGGCCAAAGACAAGACAGAACAAATGCTCGATATGCTGCTGGCCAAAAAGCGCGCGGGCGATCGCAAGAAGTGGCTGCAAACAAAAGGCAACCTGGCGGACCTATGAAAAATCAGGAACTGGACTTTGCCGGTATCGAACGGCAGCCGCTGCGCGACTACACGGAGAAGGCGTACCTCGATTACTCGATGTACGTCATTCTGGATCGCGCACTCCCGCATATTGCCGATGGTCTGAAACCCGTTCAGCGTCGCATCATCTATGCGATGAGCGAACTGGGATTGTCGGCCGCGTCAAAACACAAGAAATCGGCGCGTACCGTCGGCGACGTGATTGGCAAATTTCACCCGCATGGTGACAGCGCCTGCTACGAGGCCATGGTGCATATGGCGCAGCCGTTCTCGTATCGCTACCCGATCGTGGACGGGCAGGGCAACTGGGGCTCGCCGGACGATCCCAAATCGTTTGCCGCCATGCGCTATACCGAATCGCGCTTGTCGCCGTACGCCGCCACGCTGTTGTCCGAGCTTGGACAGGGCACCGTGGAATGGCAGCCGAATTTCGACGGTACGCTGAACGAGCCCGAGCGCCTGCCTGCACGTTTGCCCAACGTGCTGCTCAATGGCGCCACGGGAATTGCCGTTGGCATGTCCACGGACGTGCCGCCGCACAATCTGCGTGAAGTGGTCAGCGCGACCGTGCGTTTGCTTGAAAAACCGCGCACCACGCTTGCCGAGTTGCGCGAACACATCAAGGGGCCGGACTTTCCAACCGGGGCAGAGATTATCAGCTCGCAGGACGATCTTGCGTCCATCTATGAAACCGGCAACGGAACGCTGCGCATGCGCAGCGTCTATCGCAAGGAAGATGGTGACGTGATCATCGACGCGCTGCCCTATCAGGCCTCGCCGGGCAAGATTCTTGAGCAGATCGCGCAGCAGATTCGTGCCAAGAAATTGCCAATGGTGGAAGACCTGCGCGATGAGTCGGATCATGAAAATCCGATTCGCCTGGTCATCGTGCCGCGTTCGAATCGCGTTGATGTCGATCAGCTCATGGGGCATTTGTTTGCGACCACGGATCTCGAGAAAACGATCCGTGTGAATCTGAATCTCATCAATCTCGACGGTGCACCCAAGGTGCACAACCTCAAGGAGATTTTGCAAAGCTGGCTTGTTTTCCGCATGGATACCGTGCGCCGTCGCTTGCAGTATCACCTCGATCGACTCGACAAGCGGCTGCACATTCTTGAAGGCCTCATGGTCGCGTTCTTGAACATTGACGAGGTCATCGAGATCATCCGTACGGAGGACGAGCCGCATCCGGTGCTGATGAAACGCTTTGGCATCACCGATATTCAGGCCACCGCCGTGCTGGACCTCAAGCTGCGCAATCTTGCCAAGCTCGAGGAAATGCGCATTCGCGGGGAGCAGGCCGAGCTGCAAAAAGAACGCGATGCACTAGCCAAGACACTTGGATCGAAGGCGCGCCTCAAGCGCCTGATCCGCGACGAGTTGCTGGCCGACGCCGAGAAGTTTGGTGACGATCGGCGTACGGCGCTGGTCGAGCGCGACGCGGCCCAGGCCATCGACGAAACCAAACTCATGCCCAGCGAACCGGTGACCGTCGTACTCAGTAATCGCGGCTTTGCCCGGGCTGCCAAGGGCCATGACATTGACCCCCTGGCGCTGAGCTACAAGGCCGGCGATGCGTTTGCTGCGGCCGCGCGAGGGCGCAGTAACCAGTCAGCCCTGTTTCTCGACAGCACCGGGCGCATGTACACGCTGGCCGCGCACACCTTGCCGTCGGCGCGTGGCCAGGGCGAGCCGCTGGCCGGGCGTTTCAATCCGCCGGACGGTGCGCTGTTCGCGGGGGTCGCGCTCGCGGACGAGGGCAGCTGGTTGCTGGCCAGCACGTCGGGCTATGGCTTTGTGGGCTCCGCCACCGACTGGGTGTCGCGCGCCAAGGCGGGCAAGTCGGTGCTCAATGTGCCCAAGGGTACGCGCTCGCTGCCACCATCAAGGGTGCCCGATGACGACGAGGTCATGGTTGCGGCGGTCAGCAATGAGGGGCGGTTGTTGATGTTCGAGCTTGCCGAACTACCTGTGATGACGCGCGGCAAAGGCAACAAGATTCTTTCCATGCCGACCAAGCGGGTGAAAGCCGGCGAGGAGTTTATGGTGGGTATTGTGGCGCTCGGCAGCAAGGACGCCCTGTTGCTCAACTGCGGTGAGCGCACGATGACCATCAAGCCGAAAGACCGCGACAAGTATTACGGGGCGCGCGGACTGCGCGGCACGTTACTGCCGCGCGGGTGGCGCAAGGTTGATCGGATTTATACCGGCTAGGGATTACTTTCTGACCGACACGAGTTGGGTGTCGTCGTCATCAAGATCTTCCTCGAACGCCAGCGCGTCGACTTTGCGGATGCTCGATGCTTCCAGATGGTAGAAATCCTCGGAATCGCGCGTCGGGATGGCGCTTGTTGGATCACTGTCCTGCTCACCTTCGTCCAGTGAGATCATCTGGGCTTCGGCCGTCGGATCGTTGTCCCGTGGCAAAGCCTTGGCCAGCTCCATGAGTTCTTTATCAAGCTGAATCACAGCTTCAGTTGAATCATCTCCGGCGTCCACGACCGAGTCGGTGTCGTTCACATTCGGGGCCGCTACTACCGAGTCTTTACGCAGGGCCTCAATCGACAGTTCGGTGTCGTCCTCATGGCCTTCGGGCAGCTCGAGATCCAGCGGATTGGGGATGATCTCCGTTTCGTTTTCGACCATGCCAAGCTTCTCGGGCGTGAGCAGAGCCTGGGTGGCGCCGAAGTCGATGTCCGGAGTCAGTTCGCGCAGATCGGGCACGCTCTCGGCGTAGTCGCGCGCGAGCAGTTCCAGATCATCCTCATCGGGCGCTTCAAAGACGTCGTAGTCGAGTTCGGCCTCCGGCTCGATCGCATCGACCGACAGATCCGGTTCACTCTGACTGCTGTCATGTGCCAGCAGATCATCCACGCCGGCTTCTTCTGAACTGGCGGCGGCGTCCTGCTCAAGCAGCGTACCAATTGCGGCTGCCGAGACGCCCGCGGCAACGACTTCGTCAATGCTGCCAATGGCATCCATCGTCGGATGTGAAATGTCGACACGCGGCAGTTCTTCATGAACCACAATCGCCGGTGCGGCTTCTTCGGTACGTTTTTGACGAGATTCGTCCAGTCGGGCCTGGTGGCGCTTGGCGCGTGCGATCTCGGCTTCCTGTTCTTCTTTCTGGGTGGCCAGCCAGCGGCGCAACGCCAGACCGGTGCCGAGGGTACCAAGAAGGCCGCCGAGCAAGAGCGCAATACCGCTCATCAGCCATGAACCGCCGCCGCTTCGCGTCACAACAACAGGTGCCGGGATTGCGTTGGTGGTGGGCTCGGGGTTTTTGACAACAACCGGTGCAGCGGCGGCCTCGGGCACCGGCTGCGGGGCCGGCACGGGGGCAGGCGGTGCTTCGTTGTTTGCGAAATTAACCACGAATGGATTGCCGGCACGGCGCTGGCGAAGTCGGTCCATGGAAAGACCGGACAAGCCGCGTGTGTAGGCCATGCGACGCACCGCTGGCTGGCGGGTGGCTACAGCACGTGCGGTGCTGGGAGCCGTTGAGCCTGCGGTTGGACGAGTGCTTGCGCTAGTTTGGGCGGCGGCCGCTTCGGCCAGTGCGGCGCGTCGCGCCGTATCCGCGATAATCTCGGCTTCGCGTCGCGCCGAGCGCGATGATGCCGCGTCGCGCGCACGAATTTCTCGTACCTGATTGACGCTGCCAGCGACGGCAAGCCGACCGCTCAGCGCAGGAATGCTGATCGTCGAACCAACGCGGAGCGAGTCTGGTTCGCTGCTGTCGAACGCCTGGGGATTGGTGTCGTAAATGCGTTGCGCGATCGGCCAGACCGAATAGTCCGGGCGTCCTTCAACGCGTGAAGCGATCACCGAGAGAATGTCACCCGGCTGAACAACGTAGCGGCTGCCCGGTGCAATCGGGCTGCGCGGTATGCTGCGGCGTGCAGCGGATCGACGTGTCGGTGCGACAGGCGCTGGCCGCGAGACTGTCGTGTTCGTCTGTACATTGATCGCGGTGGTGATCGGGTTGTTCGTTGCGGCCAGCTCAGGTGGATCGAGCATGACCAGAAACGATTTGGTCAGAGCGGGCGTGCCGCTGCAGTTGATGTTCAGCGTCATTTCGCTCATTGGCTCGCGCAGCGGCCGCGAACCGCTGAAGCGGACCGTGGCGCCATTGAGGCGAGTGCTGACTGCCAGCGTGACGCCCGTGACACCGGGCATACCGGAGTCGGCCGGGGTGCTCAGTCGCAGGCAGCGTGCATTGACGACCTCACCGCTGTTGGTGGTGATGTCCAGCGTCGCACGCAGCGGCTGACCGAGTGTGCTTTCGACCTGAAGCTCGCTGACCGACAGCGCCCAGGCTTGGGAAAAGCTGGTCAATGCGATAAGTGATAGTGCTGACGCGGCTTCAATGCTGCGTCGACGGCAAAATTGTGCGATGGCGGCGCGCAGCTCCGGCGAGTTGTGTCGCTCAAGGGCAGTGGCGGTCGATGTAGTGTTCTTGGTCACTTCAATATTTTCCATTGTGCACTCCGGAGCGCTGCGCGCACCGGTCAGGTCTCGGTCCTGGCGTGCCCGTCGTTGCAGCCGCGGGCTTCGCCGATACCATAAACCTTATGTTATCTGTGGTGGACAATGATGCGACGAAGGTCGCGATTTGAAGATTTGCCTGCGCGAAATGTGGCAAAAATGCGCTCTGGAACAGGGTCTAACGGGCTTATGTCACACAATGACACATATCCGCATGGTGGCGGGGCTACATCATTCCGTCGTCTTCGAGCACGATTTCTTCGGGGCCTTGCACATAGAAACCCTGGATGTACTCAATGCCCAGTGACCACAGCACGGCCATCGTGTTGGCATCTTCCACTCGTTCGGCAACGGTTGCGATCTTCTTATCCTTGGCCGTGTCGATGTACTCATTGACCTTCGCCTGCAGTTCCTTGTCGGTGGCAATGCCTTCCATAAGCGAGCCGTCAATTTTCAGGTAGTCCAGCGGCACATGTTCGAGCGTGCGTAACGGCTGTTGCGTGACGCCAAAGTGTTCGAGCGCGACGGCGCAGCCCAGACTCTTGAGCGAGGTGGCAAGGTTTTTGGCATCCAGCAGTCGTGCTTCAATGTCGGCCTCGGTGATCTGAAAGATCAGGGCCCGCGGCGATACGTTGCCCTCGGCAACCTGTTGTCCTATCCACGGAGCCAGCGTCGCGTCGAGTATCGAATCGGTCGAGAGTCGAATAAACAGACCGGCCGGCTGATGCTCCGAGCAAAAGCGAATGGCATTGCGAATGACCCAGCGATCGATGGTCTTCATCAGGCCGTTGCGGCGCGCCGGTGGCAGGAATGTAGCGGGCATGATCTCGCGACCGCCGTCGACCATGCGCAGCAAGACGTCAAACATCTGCTGGCTGCGCCCGCCGAGACTGGCGACCGGCTGGAACACCAGACGGAAGTTGTCCTGCATCAAAGCGCCTTTGATCTTTTTGATGTAGACCGTGTCGCCGGCGCGGTGGCCTTCGGCGTCTTCATCAAGCTCGGGCAGGATGGTGCGATTGCCGCCTTGTTTGACGCCGTTGAGATACGACTTCTGCGCCTTGATGATCAGGTCGTGCAGATCTTCGGTGTCGGCGTTGTAGCGGGCAAGACCAATCGTGCAGGTTGCCGACAGCGATTTTTCGGCCACGGCAAACACTTTGCGCGCCACGGTCTGACGCAGGTTTTCCGCCCAGGCCAGCGCATCGCGCGCGGTACCGCGAGGCATGAGGACCATGAACAGGTCGCCGCCAAACTGTCCGTAGATGTCGTTCTTGCGCGCCTGATCCTGCAGCAAGCGCGCAAACTCCAGCAGCAGATCGTCACTCGACAGCGGGCCGATCTGTTCGCGCAATTCGGCAATGGAATCCGGTTTGATATAGGCCAATACCCACAGCCCGCCACGCGACGGTGACTCCAGATGTTTGCCCATCTCGCTGATAAATCGCTGACGTCGGAAAAAGCCGGTGAGCGGGTGACGCTCGGAGCTCTCGACGATGTCGCGCGGCTCATCTTCGGTCTTGCTGCGATCAAGAGTAAGCACAATACGCACGCACGGCTCGTCATCAAAAACCGCTTTTTCAAACTCGGCTTCGACCGGCACGGCCGATTCGTCACTGCCAACGGCCTTGACGCTGAGGCTGTGGCCGGCCCACTCGCCGTTATTCGTGGCGACCATCGCACCTTTGATCGCAACGTGGCTGTCTTCTTCAAACGTATCCAGTGCGGGCGTGCCCTCGAGATCGGCCTCGTCAGAATAGCCGAGCAGAGACAGCCAGGCCGGATTGACGTTCACCACAATGCCTTCCTGTACCAGCATGATGGCGTCTGCTGACTCGTTGACCAGGGTGGCAACCTGCTGTTCGAGCTTGCCAGCCGTGTTTTGCATCGAGGCCAGCTCGCGCATCTGACGATAGTGTTGCAGTTCGCGCAGGGCGACGGCGCGCATTCGCACGGCACTTTCGAGACTCACGAGGTCCTGACCACCGGACGTCAGCACCCGGCAGATGGCTTCCTCGTCCACCTCCGGTGCGACCACGATCAGGGGCACACCGGCCGCATTCTGATCGCGTACGGCGGCAAGCGAGGCGCACGGCGCGTCACCAACGGTGTCGACAAAATGAAAGACAAGCTGGGGCGTGCGCACAACAAGCGCGTCGGCCAGATCGTCTTCGCTGCCGAGCCATTCGCAGCGTGCGGCCACGCCCGCGTTGCGCAGATTCTGACTGACCGACTCGGCGGCGTCGGGTTTGGGGCTGATGACAAAGATGTCAACAGAGACTGGCTGGATCAAAGCGCTTACTCCTGATTCGACCGGGGTCATCGGCCGTAACTTACCCGGCCGCGGTCGCGCGTGTATCATAGCGCGCAATTACTCACTGCGTTACCACAGGTTTTACGAAAAGATGGCAACCTACAGCACCAACGAATTCAAATCCGGGCTCAAGATCATTCTCGACAATGATCCCTGCGCCATCGTCGAAAACGAATTCGTCAAACCCGGCAAAGGTCAGGCCTTCAATCGGGTGCGTATCCGCAACCTCAAAACCGGCCGCGTGGTAGACAAAACGTTCAAATCCGGCGAGTCGGTTGAGGCTGCGGACGTTATGGAAACCGACATGCAATATCTGTATAGCGACGGGGAGTTCTGGCACTTTATGGTGCCCGACACCTTCGAGCAGTACGCCGCGGACGAAAAAGCCGTCGGAGACTCGGCTAAGTGGTTAAAAGAAGAGGATATTTGCACAGTCACGCTGTGGAATAACGCGCCGCTTCTGGTGGCTCCACCCAATTTCGTAGAGCTCAAGATCACCCAGACCGATCCGGGCCTCAAGGGTGACACGGCTCAGGGCGGCGTGAAGCCGGCCGAACTGGAGACCGGCGCCAGCGTGCGGGTGCCGCTTTTTGTTGAAGAAGGCGAGGTCATCAAGGTGGATACCCGCTCTGGTGAGTACGTCTCACGCGTCAAGGACTGATTTGTCAGGTTATCGGGCGTGAGCGCCACGACGTGGCGGCCGAGCGCCCGTATCGAGGTTTTGCGCCAGCGTGCACAGCTCGCGGCGCGCACCCGGGCGTTTTTCGCGCAGCGCGGCGTGCTGGAGGTCAGCACGCCCGTCTTGTCGCGCTATCCGATTCCCACGCCCAACATCCAGAGCTTCGCGACCCGTGGCCCAAAGCGCTTTTTGCGTACGTCGCCCGAGCTTGCCCACAAACGCCTGCTCGCTGCGGGCAGCGGCGATGTTTACGAGCTCGGCCCGGTGTTTCGTCAGGGCGAGCAGGGCGGGCGCCACAACAGTGAATTCACATTGCTGGAGTGGTACCGCGTAGGCTTTGATGAACATCAGCTCATGCACGAGGTCAATGACTATCTGTGCGCGATCATTGATAATTTTGATCGCGCCGCGCAGGTTCTGACCTATCACGAGGCCTTCGAAGCGGCGACCGGGGTGGACGTTTGGGCAGCGGATAACCATCGGCTTGAAGCGTGCCTGGCGCAGGTGACCACACTGCCCGACGCTGCTCTGGGTCGTGATGATTTGCTCGACCTGATTTTCAGCCTGGTGGTCGCGCCCACGTTTGAACCGGACCGGGTCACATTGGTCCACGATTACCCGGCGTCGCAGGCGGTGCTCGCGGCACTGTCGTCATCGGATGCGCGTGTCGCACGACGATTCGAGGCGTTTGTCGGCCCGCTTGAGCTCGGCAACGGCTTTTATGAGCTGCGTGATGCCGATGAGCAGCGTCGTCGCTTTGATAACGACAACGCGATCAGGGCGAAGCTGGACCAACCGGCCTGCGAGGCAGACGACGCCTTTTTGGCGGCGCTCGCATCCGGCTTGCCTGAGTGCGCGGGCGTCGCGATTGGTTTTGATCGTGTCGTGATGCTTGCGACCGGGACCACGGACATCGCGGCCACGCTTGCCTTTGATTTTGATCGGGCCTGACGGCCTCAAAAATGTATCAGGAGACATGACATGCAGACCTCCACCGCGCCTGTCGCCAATCCGCTGCCGCAGGATCATCCGTTTGCACTGGTGTATGCGCAGGCCGCTGCCGTGTTGCTCGAAAACGGCGATCCGATTGCCAACGCCGCCAACCTGAGCGCGCTGATCTACCACGGAATCGCTGACCTCAACTGGGCCGGATTTTACTTCCGGCAGGGCGACAGGCTGATTGTCGGGCCATTTCAAGGCCAGCCGGCCTGTGTCGAGATTGGCTGGGGGCAGGGTGTGTGCGGCACGGCGGCGGCCAAGGTGCAAACTCAGCGCGTGGATGACGTGCATACCTTCGACGGCCACATCGCCTGCGATGCGGCGTCACGCTCGGAGATCGTCGTGCCACTCGTGCGCCACGACGAAGTATTCGGCGTGCTTGACATCGACAGTCCCAAACTCGCGCGCTTCGATGCCGCCGATCAGGCGGGATTTGAGGCTCTGGCCGAGCTCTATGTTGAGCGTAGCCGTCCGCTGGGCACTTAGCGCCAGCGCGCGATGCGCTGACCCAGTCGAAGCGTTTGTCCAACCTGCAGCGAGGAAGACAACTCCACCGCGTCGGGGGGCCACACCAGAATGACCGTCGACCCCAGGTTGAAGTGCCCCCACGGGCCGCCCCGTTCGCGAGGGTCGTGTTCCGAGTAGTTCCAGGTTTTCACGCGGCGCCCGCCGCCCGGCGTCACGACGCCGTGCCAGTCGGTCTCGATACTGCCGACGTTCAGGGCACCGACCGCAATCAGCGCATAGAAACTGGTGTCGCCTGCAATCTGCGTTACGACCCGTTCATTGCGCGCAAAAAGATTGTTCACATCCGCCGCCGTGGCCGTGTTGACGCTGAACAGACGCCCTGGGACCAGTGACATCGACAGCACCTTGCCAGCGCTCGGCATATGAATCCGGTGGTAGTTGTAGGGCGCCAGATAAATGGTGGCAAAGTGGCCGCCGTGATATTTGTCGGCGAGCGCTTGGTCGGCCAGCAGGGCCTGCAGCGTGAAGTGCTTGCCTTTGGCCTGCATCAGCTGGTCACCCTGTATCGGACCAAACTCACTCAGCGTACCGTCCACGGGACTGACGATCGTTTGTTCGTCGCCTTCCAGCGGCCGTGCATTGTCTTGCAGCCGACGCGTAAACAGATCGTTGAAGCTTTTGTACTGGTCAACCGACGTGCGTAGCGCGTCGCTCAGGTCGACGTTGTAGGCGTTCACGAACCAGCGCAACAGCGGGCGGGCCAGCGGCTGGAAGTTGCTGTTGGCCACGCCACCGATCAGGCGCGAGATCGCATGGTGGGGCAGCACATGCTGCACACTTGACCACAAGCTCATGGACTCCTCACGGCGTCGCGACGCTGGTGCGGATACACTCGCCGTCGGCGAAGCACAGCTCGACACTGACCGCTGTATCGTCGACGGCCGGGGACACCGGCTGCATGAACATCAAATGCCGACCGAAGCGTTCAAAGCGCACCGTCTCTCCAGGGCCCACCGTTACGCTTTGCTCCTGACGCATGCGCGACTGGCCGTCAACCTCTTCGGTGCGATGAAACTCAACGACCTCGAAAGCGTTGCTGCTGGCGCTGACCAGCGAGCGCTCCATGGGGGTTGAGTTCTCAAGAGTGAAATAGCCCGCTCGCATGCGCGCTCCGGGTGGGGCATCGTTAAGCGTCAGTGCGGAGACGGATACAGAACCTGGGTTGTCGGCACAGGCCGTGCACAACCCCGCGAGCAGCAGCAGGCTGCTGCGTAGAGATACGTTCATTGTGAGTTCCTGATGGCGAGATAGTCGCTGGCAAGTTGATCGGGCAAATGCGGGGAGGTGCTCACGGCCACAACCTGCGCCTGATCGTTTATAAAATAGATGCCGGAAAAATGGTCCATGGTGTAGCCGCCGTTGTCCAGCGGCACTTTGGCAAACGTGGCGTAGAGCCCCGAGGCCAACGTCTCTATTTGCTCGAGAGGCCCCGTGAGCGCGCGAAACGCCGGATCAAAGTAGCGCACGTAAGGCGCCAGCACCTGCGGCGTATCGCGTTCGGGATCCACGGAGACCAGAAAAACATCGGGACGCTGCGCTACGGGCAGTTGCTCCATGGTGCTGGCGATGATGCCCAGCGTCGCGGGACACACGTCGGGGCATGACGCAAACCCGAAAAACAGCCAGCTCCAGCCGCCGCGCAGATCGGTGGAGGCGAGTGCCGTTCCCGTTTCATCGATCAGCGAGACGTCGGGCAATGCGCGCGGCGCATCATATACTGTCGCCGTTGTTGGCGTTGCGGGTTGCGCCGCGTTGCGCGCCAGACCCAGCGCAATGCCTGCGCCAAGTGCGACGAGCGCCGCGCCGGCGACGATCCATTTGTGTGATCCATTCATCGGCCAATTATTCCACAGAACGTCGGCTCAGAACGCGACCGTGAAAGAACGTCTCGGACGTAGCAATGCGCGCAGAGTCACGTATGATTCGCGTCTTGTCGTCTGACCAACGTCATCACTCCATGAGTTCACCGAAAAACATGCCTACACTGCCCGCGGAGATTTGCACCGTCGGTGACGCCGTGCGCTTCGCCACGAGTCGTCTGGCTGCGTCCGATGTATTTTTCGGCCACGGCACGGCAAACGCGGCAGACGAAGCGCATGCTCTGGTGATGCAGTGCTTGCATCTTGATTTCGAGGTTGCGCCCTACGTTTACGCCGCGGCGCTCACCGTGGACGAGCGAGCACAGCTGGCACGATGGCTTGAGCGGCGTATTGAGGGGCGCGAGCCGCTGCCCTACATCGCCGGCCAGGCCTGGTTCACCGGTCTGGCGTTTGAGGTGGACCCGCGGGTACTGATTCCGCGCTCGCCCATCGGCGAGCTCATTGAGACACGTTTTGATCCGTGGATGGCGTTGCCCGACGGCGCTCGTATCCTGGATATGTGCACCGGCAGCGGGTGTATTGCGATCGCCTGCGCCGTGTGGCTCGATGATGTCAGCGTGGATGCGGTAGACAACGATCCGGCGGCGCTCGATGTGGCGCGCGCCAACGCGGCGCGCCACGCGGTGGAAGACCGCGTGCGTGTACTGGAGTCGGATGTGTTTGAGGCGCTGACCGATACGCCATCCTATGATCTGATCATCGCCAATCCACCCTATGTGCCGGATACGTCGATGGCGCAGCTACCGGCTGAATACAAGCATGAGCCGCGTCAGGCACTGCGCGCGGATCAGGACGGCCTTGCCCTGGCGCACCGTATACTGCGTGAGGCGCCGGAGTTTCTGGCTGAGGACGGGGTGCTGCTGATGGAAGTGGGCGAGAGTGCGTCGGCAATCGCGGCGGCCTATGAGCATCTGCCTTTCATCTGGTGCGAGTTTGAGCGCGGCGGCGACGGCGTGCTGGTCATTGACAAGGCCGGGTTGGCCAC
>CAZXCL010000017.1:29326-57688 GCA_964639265.1 uncultured Gammaproteobacteria bacterium
CCCATCGGGCTGCTGGTGCGCAACGTGGATCAGCGCTCACGCGACTACAGCAAAATCATGGATCAGTTTCGGCCGGGTCACGCCGACTATACTTACCTGCACAAATATGGCGTGCGCGACTACCGCGGCGGCGGGCGCTCCAGCGCCCGTGAAACGGTCATGCGCGTGGCGGCCGGCGCCATAGCGCGCAAATACTTGCACGAACATTTTGGCATCGCGATTTACGGCTACCTCGGCGCACTCGGGCCGATTGAGCTCGATCTGGTGGACCGTACCACTGTGGATGACAACCCGTTTTTCTGCGCGGACCCCACGCGTGTGGAAGAACTCGAGAACTACATGGACGCACTGCGCAAGTCAGGCGATTCGATGGGCGCGCGGGTCAATGTCGTGGCCAGCGGGGTGCCTGTGGGTCTGGGTGAACCGGTATTTGCCAAGCTCGATGCCGACATCGCGTCGGCCATGATGGGTATCAATGCCGCCCGCGGCGTGGAGATTGGTGCGGGGTTTGCTTCGGTGAGTCAGAAAGGCACCGAGCATCGGGATGAGATGACGCCGGAGGGTTTTCTGTCCAATGAATCGGGCGGTACGCTCGGCGGCATCAGCACGGGCCAGGACCTGCGCGTCAGCGTGGCCTTCAAGCCGACCTCGAGCCTGCGCCTGCCGGGCAAGTCTATCGATATCCACGGCAAGCCAATCGAGATTGTGACCCACGGTCGTCATGATCCCTGTGTGGGCATTCGAGCGGTGCCCATTGCTGAGGCCATGCTGGCGCTGGTGCTCATGGACCATGTGTTGCGCCAGCGCGCGCAGAACGCGGACGCCCGCTGTTCGGCGCCAGATATCGAAAACTCCAGAAACTGATCGGACTCTATATATGGATACGCGTTTGTTTAACGTTGCCGTCGTTGGCGCCACCGGCCTGGTGGGCGAGGCGCTGTGCGAGATACTGGCCGAGCGCCAGTTTCCGGTGGACCAGTTTTATCCACTGGCCAGTGCGCGCTCAAAGGGCAAGCGGGTGGCGTTTGGTGATCGGCATGTGCCGGTTCAGGATCTCGAAGAGTTTGATTTTCGTCAGGCGGACATTGCGCTTTTCTCCGCCGGTGGCGCTATTTCGAAGGTGCATGCGCCGCGCGCGGCCGAGGCCGGCTGCGTGGTCATCGACAACACGTCCGAGTTTCGTTACGACGATGAGATTCCGCTGGTTGTACCGGAGGTCAATCCGTCGGCGCTCGAACGCTGGAACGACCATCGCATCATCGCCAATCCCAACTGCTCGACCATTCAGATGGTCGTGGCACTCAAGCCTCTGCACGATCTGGCAGGAATTCGGCGCATTGACGTGGCGACCTATCAATCCGTCTCTGGGGCGGGGCGTAGCGGGATCGAGCAGCTGGCGGGCCAGACGGCCAATCTGCTCAACGGTCGCGATCTCGAATTGGGCGAAAAAGAGCCGCGAATCGCGTTCAATGTGTGGCCGCATATCGATGAGTTTCAAGACAATCGCTACACGCGAGAAGAAATGAAAATGGTATGGGAGTCACAGAAAATACTGGGGGACCCCACTATTATCGTTAACCCAACTGCCGTCAGGGTGCCTGTATTTTACGCGCACTCTGAGGCGGTAAGCGTTGAGTTTAAAAGGAATTTACCGGTTGACGAAGCGCTTGAGGCGTTGCGTCAGGCGCCTGGAGTGGAAGTCCTGGACGAAATGGTCCATGGCGGCTATCCCACGGCCGCGCAGTCAGGCACGGGCACCGACCCGGTTTTTGTCGGACGTGTGCGTCAGTGGCTGGATTCGCAGATCGGTCTGAACCTTTGGGTGGTGTCGGATAACGTTCGTAAGGGCGCGGCGCTAAACTCGGTGCAAATTGCTGAAATATTGGTAAAAGATCATTTGTAAGCTATATTTAGGCGCTTAAACTCGACACGTTATTTAAGCTTTTCTTCTCGCTGACTGCGTTCGCACATAAAACGTTATGTGAAGCGCCTTGAGCGAGCGCGACACCCGCTTTGGAGTCATTTGAATGCCTCGCAAGTCCGTATCTTTGCTGCTCACCGCGATGGTCAGCGCCCCCCTGTCTGCTTTTGGCCTGGGTCTCGGGGATATTTCGCTCGATTCATCGCTCAATGAGCCGCTCAACGCGACCATCTCTATCGATGCCGTACAACCCGGCGATCTGACAAACTTCAAAGCCGCCGTCGCCTCTGGCGAGACGTTCAGCCGTTATGGTCTGGACCGCCCGGACTTTCTGAACTCGCTGCGCTTTGAGATTACCGTGGAGCGCGGTCGCCCCGAGCTGATGGTCAGCTCGACCGTGCCGATCACCGAGCCGTTTTTGACCTTTCTGGTCGAAGCAAACTGGGACAGTGGTCGTCTGCTGCGCGAATACACGGTATTGCTCGATCCGCCGGTCTTTAATCCTGAAGCCGTCGCGCCACCGGTGCGCGCGCCGCGAACCGCCGGCAGTCAGCTTTCCTCTTCGGCGGGCTTCGTGCCAAGACCCGAGCCGGCGCCGCAGCCGGCCCCCATAAGGCGGCCAGCCGTCGCCCCCATCACGGGACCGAATTACGGTCCCGTTCGTCGTAATGAAACACTGTGGGCGATTGCCGACCGGGCGCGTGAGGGCACGGGGCTTTCTGTGAATCAAATGATGATCGCCATCTACAACGCCAATCCCGAGGCGTTTCTTGGCAACATCAATCTGCTCAAGGAAGGCTCGACGCTGGCACTGCCGAGCGCATCGCAGGCCGCGCAGATCAGTCGTCAGGACGCCTTCGTTCAGGCACGCGACCACAATCAACGCTGGCGCGCGGGCGGTACCGTCGCGCGCACGCCTTCACCGGTCTCGACCGCGGCTTCTACCTCCTCGACGTCCGGCGCTGCGGCCGACGACGAGCGTCGTCTGCGTCTGGTGGCTCCCGAGGGCAGTGCCGACGCCGGCCTGAGCGACCTGCAGCAGCAGCTCGAAGAAGAGCAGACACGCAACACCGAACTCAACGACCAGATTGACGAGCTGCGGGGCGAACTGGCCGAAAACGAGCGCCTGTTCAACCTGCGCAACGCCGAGTTGTCCGAGCTGCAGGCGCGTCTTGGCGAGACCGCGACCGACGATGGCGCGGTGGATGTCACCCAAACCGAATTTGAACCTGTCGATACGCAGGCCCCAGCGGCGACCGTTGATGGCGATAGCGAGCCTGGAACGGACGGCCAGTCGGCCGCAGAGGGCGAGACCGTTGCTGGCAGTGTTGAACCGGAGTCGACGCCACCGTCTACGCCGGTCGAAGAGCCTGCACCGGTGGTGCAAACGCCGGCACCGGTCCAGGCTGCACCCAGCCTGGTCGACCGCATTATTGGTATCGCCTCATCGATCTGGCCGTTCCTGCTGGGTGGTCTGGCGCTGATTGGCGGACTGCTGTTCTGGCGCTCGCGCCGCGACAGCGACAGCGCGGAGGCGGAGACCTGGGAGGCGTTGTCGCGCGATAGTGCTATCCCGACTACGGAGACGCCGCTTCCGGCCAGCGGCCAGATTGAAGTCACCGAGGGCGAAGTCAGCGACGCCGACGTCGAGTATTTTGAAGACACCGGCACGTTCAAGCCCATCGATTTTCGTGAAGCCGAATCCGATGCCGGTCTTGAGTCGGCGGCCGAAGAGGCCGACGCGCCGGCGCCGTCGGTCGACTTCCCGTTTGAAGACACCTTGGCGGGCGACGATGCGCTGAAGCTGGATCAATCCGATCCGCTGGCCGAAGCCGATTTTCACATTGCATACGGCCTCTACGACCAGGCCGCCGATCTGGTGCGCGCGGCGTCCACGCGTGAACCGGAGCGTCGCGATCTCAAGCTCAAGCTGCTCGAGATTTTCTTCGTCTGGGGCAACAAAGACGCCTTTGTCGAGTCGGCGCAGGCGCTGCGAGGCGAGATGGGCGATGAGTCTGATCGCGACTGGGACAAAGTGGCAATCATGGGTCGCCAGATCTGCCCCGACGACGCGCTGTTTAGCGGCGACGGGTCGGTCAGCGCCGATGTCGTCGATCTGCAGCTCGACGAAACCGGCGAAACGCCGATCGATCTGAGCACAGAAACCGTGGCGGCCGATACCGCGATGGATTTCAATCTCGACGACGCGATTGATGCGGCCAGCGACAACGCCGCGGCCGACAACGTGATCGATTTTGATTTCACCGGCACGGCAACCACGGCAGCCGATGAAGAAGGGGACACCATCCGTGAGCGCATTGAAGCGGCCACTGAAGCGACCGACGACACCGAAGAGATCGAGCTCGCGGAGCTTGGCATCGATCTGGATTTTTCCAGCGACGCCATCGACGAGCCGATGTCCAGCTCGCAGGATCTCGACAGCGGCGCAACCGGGCAGGTTGAGGCACTGGACATCGAGGTCGGGGAAGATTTCGACGAGTTGTTCGGCGGTCTGGATGATGAAACGACCACGTTGCAGCCCGACGATGTCGTGGATATCCCTGCCGATGAGTCTGCAGATCAGCCGCAGTCGATGAGCGATTTTGTGGCCGCCCAGGATCAGGAGCGCGACAAGCTGCTCGATACCTCGGAACTCAAGGTTGAAATGGAGGAGCTGCTGGCAAGCGCCGTCGCCGCCGACGATGACGAACCTGCGCAAGACCAGGAAGAACTCAAACCTGCCTCTGATGTCACCGGTTCATTCTCGGCTGAAATTGCGTCTTTGGCCGACGATGGCGCGGACCTTGAGATCGACTTCGCATTGGATGACGACGACGACGCCACCGAGCTGATGGAAAGCATCGATATCGATGCGACCCAGCAGGGCGAAGCGGCGGCGGATTTTGCGTCCGACGTGTTCGGCAGCGACGACGAAACCGTACTGGCTACTGCCTTGAGCGACGTCGACGAAGCTGGCGCGGAGTCCATGAGCGACAATGATTTCAGCGAGATCTTCGCCGATGAAGGCGAGGGCACCGCGGTGCTGAAAATGGAAGATCAGGATTTCTCCGGCGATGAAGAGGCAACCGTGCTCGCGCAGATGCCGATCGACATGGAGCTGCCTGGAACCGAAGCGGCAGATGAGCAGACGGCGACAGCGTCTTTGGCCGGTGACGATGATGAGGCCTTCGCCGATGCCGTCTTTGGCGGTGGTGAGGAAAGCGTCTCGTCAGATGACGCCACTCAGGAGTCAGTGTCCATCGATCTGGATATCGGTGATCCACTGTTTGACGACGCCGGTGCCAGTGGCGACAACACCACGATGAAGGTCGCCGCCCAGGAGCTGGCGTTGCCGGACATGGACGACGGTGGCCCGAGCGAAGTCGGCACGAAACTTGATCTTGCGCGCGCTTACATGGAGATGGGTGATCCCGATGGCGCTCGCGGCATCCTGCAGGAAGTCATCGAAGAGGGTGATGACGGTCAAAAACAGGACGCCCGCGCGCTCCTGGACGCGCTGCCCTGAACCTAATGGCCGGCACAACGCCGCAGCCCGAACACAACGCCGAAGGAGTCGAATCTCCTTCGGCGTTTTTCGTTGGTTCGCGTCTGGCGCTCGTAGTCGAATACGACGGCAGCGCGTTTCACGGCTGGCAGGTTCAGCCCGACGCGCGCACGGTGCAGGCAGAGCTGGAGCGGGCGCTTGCCAACGTGGCAGCCGAGCCTGTGGCCACGGTATGCGCGGGCCGAACCGACACCGGAGTGCATGCGCTGAGTCAGGTGGTGCATATTGATCTGCCCTGTTCGCGGCCGCACAACGCCTGGACCATGGGCGTGAACAGTCATCTTCCTGACGATGTGCGCGTGCTGAGCGCGACGCCGGTCGGTGCTGATTTTCACGCGCGCTTCGGCGCCCTGTCGCGCACCTATCGCTACCTTGTTCTGAATCGGCGGCAGCCAAGTGCGCTGGCACGCCAGCGCGCCTACTGGCAACGAGAGCCGCTGGACGCAGCGGCCATGCGTGAGGCGGCCACTTTTTTGCTGGGCGAGCATGATTTCTCCGCGTTTCGAGCCTCCTCGTGTCAGGCGCCCAATCCGATTCGTACCGTACACGCGCTTAACGTGACCTCGGACGGGCCGTGGCTTCGCATCGAAATCACGGCCAACGCGTTTTTGCAGAACATGGTGCGCATTGTCGTCGGTACGTTGCTGCGGGTGGGGCGCGGGGAGGCCGATCCGTCGTGGGTCGCACAAGTGCTGCGTGCCGCCGATCGCCGCCATCGCGGCAAGACCGCGCCGCCTCAGGGACTATATTTTGCGGGCGTGCGCTACGAAGCGCGTTTTGGCGTGCCCAGCGAGGCAACTTCTTCTGCCCCTTGGAGCCCGACTTCGATTATTATGTCGCCATGATGCTGACTAACCCTATTGCTGCTTGCGGTATGACGCTGTGAGCTGGCTTCGAAAGCTGGTCCCCGAGCGGATCAAAACCCAACGACGCAAGCGCTCCGTGCCGGAGGGCCTGTGGACCAAATGCAAATCCTGCGATTCGGTGCAGTACCGCGCCGACCTGGAGCGCAATCTGCACGTGTGCCCGCAGTGTGGCTACCACGCCCGCATCGGTGCACGCAGCCGCCTGGAGATGTTTTTTGATGACGGCCAGTTTGAAGAACTTGGCGCCAATCTGAGCACCACCGATCCGCTGAAGTTTCGCGATGAGAAAAAATATCGCGACCGCATCACGGCCGGGCAGCGCGCCACGGATGAAACCGAAGCGCTCATCGCCGGTCATGGCACGCTGCATGGCGAACCGCTGGCAGCCTGTGCGTTTGAGTTTTTCTTCATGGGTGGCTCCATGGGTTCGGTCGTGGGCGAGCGCTTTTGCCGCGCAGCCCGCCACGCACTCGAGCATCGCGTGCCGCTCGTGTGTTTCAGTGCCAGTGGCGGCGCACGCATGCAGGAGGGTTTGTTTTCACTCCTGCAGATGGCCAAGACCAGCGCGATTCTCGCGCAGCTCTCCGATGCCGGCGTGCCCTACATTTCCGTCTTGACCGATCCAACCACAGGCGGTGTGTCGGCGTCGCTGGCGATGCTTGGCGACATCAACATCGCAGAACCCAAAGCGCTGATCGGTTTCACCGGCCCACGCGTGATTGAGCAAACGGTGAAAGAAACCCTGCCCAAAGGCTTCCAGCGCAGCGAGTTTTTGCTCGAGCACGGTGCCGTCGACATGATTGTGGATCGGCGCGAACTGCGCGATGAAATCGGCCGCGTGCTGGCAAAGCTTGGCGGTCGCGCGGTCGCAGACGTGGCGCCCGAAGAAGCCGTCGCGGCAGAGGCTCACGGTGATGATGAGCCGGACCATGCAGACGCGAGCGACAACGCTGAATCTGAAGCAGTGGACTGAACGTATTTCGAGCATCAGTCTCCACGAGGTGGAGCTGGGGCTCGATCGCGTACGCCAGGTTTGGCAGCGCCTTGGCGAGCCACTGGTGGCACGGCAAGTGGTCACCATCGCGGGCACCAACGGCAAAGGTACCTGCGCCCATCTTCTGGAGCGAACACTGCGCGCGCAGGGTTGTCGCGTCGGGCTCTATACCTCTCCTCATTTGCTGCGCTTCAATGAGCGCATCGTCATGGACGGTCGTGGCGCGAGTGATGACGAGCTGTGCGCCGCATTCGAGCACATCGACCAGAATCGCGGGTCGGTGGCGCTGACGTTCTTCGAATTCACGACGCTGGCCGCGCTGTGGTGCTTTGCCGCCCGGCGTCTGGACGTAGCCGTGCTCGAAGTTGGTCTGGGTGGTCGACTCGATGCTGTAAATCTGGTTGATCCCACCGCGGCCGTTGTTACGCGCATCGGCATGGACCACACGGCCTACCTGGGTTCCACGCTTGAGGCCATCGGGCGCGAAAAGGCCGGTATTTTTCGCCCGCGCACGCCCGCCATTATTGCCTCCGCCGATGCGCCGCACACTGTCCGTGATGCGGCGCAGGCGCGTGGCGCGACGGTGTTTGCCAGGGACGAACATTTTTTTTGTAAGGGAGATAGCGGGGTTTTTTCGTGGCGCGATCAGCGCGCGAGGTTTGCCGATCTGCCTCTGCCTGCCGGCGCCGCGCTCGACAGCATCGCGGGCGCGCTCAAAGCACTGTCGTGTCTCGATCGGTTGCCCGATACAAAGCTGCTCGAAAGCGTGCTTGATCGCTGGCAGCTTGCGGGGCGCCAGCAGTGGATCGACGGTGAGCCGGCCTGGCTGCTCGACGTCGCGCACAATCCGCAGGCGGCCGGCTACCTGGCGCAGCGGCTCAAGCGCGAGCAGCGACCGGTGCGACTTGTCGTTGGTCTGCTGGCCGACAAGGATACGGAGGGCTTTGCCGAGCCGTTGCGCGCGCTGGATGCAACATGGCACGCGGTGGGTATCGAGGGCGGCCGCGGGCTGTCAGCACGCGAGCTGGCGCAACGATTCGAACGCGCCGGTATTAAACACGTCAGTAGGTCTTCGAGCGTGGCCGGTGCGCTGGCCCGCGAACGCGCCAGTGCGCATCCGGGCGACCTGATCGTCGTGTGCGGTTCGTTTCACGTCGTGGGGCCCGCGCTCGCGTGGCTTGGGCTATACTCGCCCTCGCTGACGGCGTGACCGTGGGGATGGCGCATGGATCGTAAATTGAAAGAACGCGTAACCGGCGCAACGCTGCTGGTGTTGATCGCGATTATCTTCATTCCCTGGGTCCTCGATGGCGATACATCGGCCCCCATCGCCCAGACCGAACTGGCGCTGCCTGCCCCGACGACCGTGGTGGTGACCGAACGCAGCGGTCTGGAAAAACCAATTATGGCGACGCGCGCGTCAGCGCCGCAGCCGGTAGCCGAACCCGAACCCGAACCACAACGCGTTGCGCCCAAGCCCATTACCACGATCGCACCAGATCCGGAGCCGAGCGTGATCGACGATGTCGAGCCGTCCACCACGGTTGCCAGTGCCCGGCCCAAACCGGAGCCCGAGTCGCGGCCAGCCGCCGTGGAGCGCAAACCGGTGGTGGAAAAACCGGCTGTGCAGCGCCCTAAGCCTGAGTCTGAGCCTGCGCCGAGACCGACGCCCGCGCCGGTGGCGACGGATCCGACCTCCGGATGGGCTGTACAGGTCGGCAGTTTTTCAAGTCAGGCTAATGCCAACAAATTGACCGAGAAGCTGGTTGGCCTGCAGTACAAGGCGTTCGTATCACGCAAAAGTGTGAACGGACGGGTGTGGTATCGCGTGCGCGTTGGGCCGCGCACGACGCGGGCCGAGGCGGTGGAGCTGTCGAAACGACTCAAGGGCGACGCGCAGGCGGTCGCGATTGTGCCCCATCCCGGCTAGGCGGAGCGCGCATGCGGCACACGGGTCCCTCAGTTTGCTAGACTGCGCGCACTTTTTCTTTGTAACGGCGTTAGTTGCGTTATGACCAATATCGATTTCCTGATTCTGGGTATTGTGGCCGCGTCCATGCTGATCGGCTATTTCCGCGGCTTTTTCCCCGAGGTAGTCGCTGTCGCTACGTGGGTCATCGCCGCGCTTGGTAGCGTGCATTTCAGCGATCTGGTTCAGCCGCATATCGCCGGCAAGATGGGCTCGGCCACGGTCGAGATGTGGACGGCGCGAGCGATCATGTTTGTGTTGTTCATGGTTGTTGGTGGCCTGTTAGGACAGTTGGTGTCCCTGGTCGTTGACAAGGCGGGATTGAGTGGTACGGACAAAACGCTGGGACTCGCGTTCGGCCTGATTCGCGGCGCGGTGGTGGTCGGTGTGTTGGTGATTTTTGCCCAGCTTATCGGTTTCCAGAAAGATGCCTGGTGGTCGCAGTCAAAACTGATTCCTTACGGCGAAGGGATGGCCAACGGCATTCGTTCCTTTCTGCCTGAGCAGATTTCCAAATACATTGATCGAGAGCCAGAGCCAACCACGACGGATGGCGACCCAGACGCGGAGCCGTCGACCCCCGAGTCCGATTCCACACTGGACCTGCTGCGCGACGCGGCAGATCAGTTGAGCGATCAGACCGGCTGAATTTTCACTTGAACTTTACGTGGGGCAAGCAGCGTGTGCGGTTTAGTTGGTGTAGTAGCGCAGAACCCGGTTAACCTCGAAATTTACGACGCGCTGGCGGTGCAGCAGCATCGCGGCCAGGATGCCGCCGGCATCGTCACCAGCGACGGCAACCAGCTTTTCGTGCACAAGCGAAACGGGCTGGTACGCGACGTGTTTCGTCAGCGCGATATGGAGCGCCTGCGCGGCAACATCGGCATTGGTCATGTGCGCTATCCCACCGCGGGCGGCGCCTGCGTGTCTGAAGCGCAGCCGTTCTACGTCAATTCTCCTTACGGTATTTGTCTCGGTCACAACGGCAACCTGACCAACGCAGAGGCTGTGGCCGATCTTCTTGTGCGCGTGGACATGCGTCACCTGAACACAGGATCGGATACTGAAGCGCTTCTCAACGTGTTTGCGCACGAGCTGCAACGTCTGCATCGTCCCGTACCGTCGCCTGAGGATATCTTCTACGCCGCGCATGCGGTGCATCAGCGCTGCGAGGGCGGCTACGCCGTGGTCGCGCTTCTGGTCGGACACGGACTGGTGGCGCTGCGTGATCCCAACGGCATCCGCCCGCTGGTGCTTGGCCGGCGCGAAACAGAGCAGGGCGTCGAACACATGGTCGCGTCCGAAAGCGTGGCGCTCGACGCGCTGGGCTTCGAGCTGGTCCGCGATGTGGCGCCCGGCGAGTGCATTTACATCGAACAGAACGGGCGCCTGCATGCCAAACAGTGCGCCGACAATCCGCGACTGACGCCGTGCATTTTCGAGTATGTGTATTTCGCGCGCCCGGATTCGATCATGGACAACATCTCGGTCTACAAGGCGCGTCTGCGTATGGGCGAGAAGCTGGCTGATCGTATTTTGAAGACGTGGCCGGACAACGACGTGGACGTTGTGATGCCGGTGCCTGACACGAGTCGAACGGCTGCCGTACAGGTTGCGCATCGCCTCGGTGTCAAAAATCGCGAAGGCTTCATCAAGAACCGCTACGTTGGGCGTACCTTCATCATGCCCGGCCAGACCGAGCGCAAAAAGTCCGTGCGCCGCAAACTCAATGCCATTGATCTGGAGTTTCGTGGCAAGAACGTTCTGCTGGTGGACGATTCGATCGTGCGCGGGACAACGTCGCAGCAGATTATCGATATGGCGCGCGAAGCCGGGGCCAAAAAGGTGTACTTCGCGTCGGCTGCACCGCCGGTGCGCTATCCCAACGTTTACGGAATCGACATGCCAACGGCCAGCGAGCTCATCGCGCACGGTCGCACCGAAGAAGAAGTTGGACGTCTGATTGGCGCCGATCGGCTGATCTATCAGGATCTCGACGATCTGGTCGATGCGGTTCAACACGACAAGACGCAGGTGGTGGACTTTGACACGTCGTGTTTCTCCGGCCGCTATCTGACCGGCAACGTGACCGACGCCTACCTGTCGCGGCTTGAAAGCGAACGCAGTGACTCGGCCAAAATGAGCCGCGCAAATGACATCGACCGCGATGACGATACCGATGCCGCCGTGGTGGGCTGATGGATTCGGTTGAGCCTATTTCTCTTAGCGTTGACGATCCAACGGTCGCAGCGCTGCTCCCGCGCTATCTCGAGCGACGCCGTGAAGATCTGGCGCTTTTGCATGAGGCGCTCGACGGCGGTTCGCTCGACGTCGCGGTGGTAGTGGGTCATCGCATGCGTGGATCGGGCACGGCCTACGGCATTCCCCGGATCACTGAACTTGGCACAGCACTGGAGAAGGCCGCCCGCAGCCAGGACATCGATGCGGTGCGAGAGCAAGCGCAGCAGCTCGAGTCTTTTCTTGCACGCGTACGTCTGCCCTGACGCGCCAGATCGTCCGCGCCATCCGTCGTGAATATCCTGATCGTTGATGATACGGCTGAGTTTCGTACGACGCTGAGCGGTCTGATCCGTCAGGCGCTGCCGGAGGCCAGTATTGAGGAGGCGGATTCGCAAAGCGGTTCAGTCAGTCGCCTGGTGGATCATGCCGCGCGCTCCGATGTGGTGTTTGTCGATCACCAGCTGGGCAAAGTCGACGGTATCAAGCTGCTGCAAACCATGAAAACCCGGCGTCCCCAGTTGCCGGTGATTTTTCTGTCCGGCGGCGGTGACGAAATGCTGGTGGCCAGAGCCTTTAAGGCCGGGGCCACCGACTATCTCGCCAAATCTACGATTACGCCCGATTCGGTGCGGGCCGCAATCAAGGAATCCCTGCGCGAGCAGCAGGGAGTGGCCCGGGCTCTGCGCACTCGCGCGATGCGCGAGGCGGCGGATGATATTCGCATCAAGGGCTACAAGATCGAGTATCGTCTGGCCCGCAGCGCGCTGTCGGCGGTGTATTACGCGCGCGACGTGCGCGGTAACAAGGTGGTCGCGCTGAAGGTTATGCAGGGCTTCGCGCACAACCAGAGCGGCGAAACATTGGAACGGTTCTTGCGCGAGTACGAATCGGCGTCATCGCTCAGTCATCGCAACATTGTGCAAATCCATGATTTTGGCTTTGCTGACGACCAGGTCTACATCGCCATGCAGTACATCGCAGGCGGCACGCTGCGTGATCGCCTGGTGGTCGAGACGCTAAGCGAGGAGCAGTGCGTCGAGGTGCTGCTTCAGGTGTGTGAAGCGCTGGAGGCCATGCATTCGGTGGATATCCTGCACCGCGACCTCAAGCCCGGTAACGTCATGTTTCACGACGACGGGGTTGCGTGCGTGATTGATTTTGGCCTGGCCAGACACGCTCAGCTCACCCAGGCCCTGACGGTGCCCGGGCGCATTTACGGCACGCCGTACTACATGAGCCCGGAGCAGGGGCAGGGACTTGGTATGGATATACGAAGTGACCTCTACAGTCTGGGCGTCATGTTCTACGAAATGCTGTGTGGCAGCAAACCCTATGCAGCAGGCTCCGCGCTGGCCCTGGTCTACAAACACTCCCATGCGCCGATTCCTCGGCTGCCCACTGCAAGGGCCCGTTGGCAGCCGGTCATCGACGCGCTGATGGCCAAGAAACAGGCGGACAGACCCGCCGCTCCGGCCGACGTTCGGGAACTGGTTTATGCGTGTAAAAGGTTGTAATCTTGACACTTTCTCAGCCCCACAGTTGGACCGCGCCTTGTCTTATTCTGACCGAAACTTTTGTTTGAATTTCTTTTGCCTTGACCACGGCATCGATGCCGCGGGAGACGCGTGATGAGAATTGCATTACTCGAAGACGATATTGATCAGGCGGAACTGATCTGCGCATGGCTGACGCAGGCCGGTCATAACGTTCGCCACTTTTCCACGAGCCGGGACTTCCTGCGCGGCGTGCTCCGCGACAGTTACGAAGTGCTCGTGCTCGACTGGATGTTGCCGCGCATGGACGGACTGGAAGTAATGCAACGTGTGCGAGAAAGCCTGCGCAACTACACGCCCATTTTGTTTGTGACCGCCCGTGAGGATGAAGACGGCGTAGTGCAGGCGCTTGAAAACGGTGCCGACGACTACATGGCCAAGCCGCTCGCGCAGCGCGAGTTTCTGGCACGTATTGCGGCACTTGGGCGACGCGCCGGTGGTTATGTTAAAGATGAGGTGCTTGATGTTGAGCCCTATACGATCGACATTGAGCGCAAGAGTATTGCCTTCAATGGCGAAACGGTGGAACTCACGCACCGCGAGTTCGATCTGGCCGTTTTTATGTTCCGCCACGTCGGCTCGGTCATATCGCGCGCGCACATCCTCGAGTCAATCTGGGGTATGCACGGTGCGGATCTGAACACCCGTACGGTCGATACGCATATCAGTCGCCTGCGCAAGAAACTGCACATCAAGGAAGCCAATGGCTGGCAGCTGTCTGCAATTTACCAGCACGGCTATCGGCTGGAGCGGATCGGCACACCGCTGGCCGAGGCCACCAACGGCTGACGCCACACGAGAACGAGGTAGGTCATGAACGATCAGTACTCCGGCTCGCCTGCTGACCAGGACGAGGCTCAGGCCGACGGCAGCGTCGACAAGATTCGCGACATCATTTTTGGTCGCACGATGCGCGACTATGAGCGTCGCTTCAAAGAACTTGAGCAGCGCATCACCAGCGACAATCGCCGTCTTTCTGAAGATCTCAGTGCGCGCTTCGAACAGCTCGATGCGTACATGCGCAACGAGTTCGAGCTGCACGCGCAGCGCGCGGCGACCGAACGACGCGAACGTAAGGAAGCGCTCGACGAACAAAGTGCCAGTCTTGCAGACGCCAGCCGCAATCTGGCCGAGAAAATTGCCGACGTGGATGAGTCGCTGGCCTCGGCCGCGCAGGATATTCGCGGTCGTCTGCACGATCAAACCTCCGAACTGCTCGATCTGATCCGGCGGGCCAAGAGCGATCTGACCAGCAGCATTCGTGACGAGTCGACACGACTGCGCGAAGACAAGGTTGCGCGGGATGATCTGGCCAATATGCTGCAAGAGCTGGCAATGAAGATTGCCCGTGAAGGGGATACGACCGACGGCCAGTCGGACTAACGGCTCGGCAGCGGCCCGTGCAAACTGACCTCGACAAGCTCAAGGACATTCTGTTTGCCAACGAGAAGCGTGCACTCGATGCCTTGACGCGCCGGCTCGACACCGAAGAGAGCCGGACGGCCGACGTCGCTGACGTCCTGCCGGGGGCCATCGAGCAGTCGAGCGAGCACGGTCCGGCTCTAAGCGAATCGCTCAAAAAGCCCCTCGAAGACACCCTTACCGAAGCCATCGTCCGTGATCCGCACAAGTTTGCGGTCGCGCTGTACCCGGTGATTGGACCGGCGATTCGCCGCGCCATCAGCGAAGCCATGCGCTCGCTGGTGGCCTCAATCAATAGCGCCATCGATACGTCGTTATCGCCGATGGCGCGCATTCGGGCCCGACGCGAAGGCGTGCCGCTGGCTGAATGGGTGTTGCGTCAGTCTATTTTGTTTCGGGTGGATGAGGTCTATTTGATTGATCCGCGCTCCGGACTTTTGATTGAACACTTGCGCCACCCGGATACTCACGACACGGATGAAGATGCGGTGTCGGCCATGCTCACGGCGATTCAGGATTTTGCGCGCGATTCGTTCAGCGAGGACAACGAGAGTCTGAACAGCGCCACGATTGGTGATCGTACGGTCTGGATCAGTCAGGGGCCCTACGCGATGCTCGCTGCGGTCATTCGCGGCACACCGCCCAAGGATTTGCGCAATACGCTGGAGGTCACGGTCGAGCGGCTGCACGTCAGTCACGGCGCCGAGCTCAAGAACTTCCAGGGCGGACGCATTGGCAATCTTGAGGAGCCGCTCTCAAGCTGCCTGCGGTTCAAACTAAAGCCCGGCGCCGAAGACAAGCGTGTCCAGATCGGCTGGCCGCTGCGCCTGCTTGGTCTCGCGCTTATCGCTGGCGTGGGCTTCCTGCTGTGGCAAAGCTATCAGCGTGAACGTGCGCTGGAGCAATGGCGTGAGGCCATGCGCGCCGAGCCTGGCCTCGTGGTCACCGACAGCTGGCGCAAAACCGAAGGCTGGCGGCGACACGAACACTACTACGCCGAGGGGTTGCGCGATCCGTTGGCGGTCGACCCCGCGCAGCTTGCAAGTCGCTTGGCGCTGCCGGAAGGTCGCGTCCACGTGGATTTCCAGCCGTTTGTTTCGCTCGAACAGGCCATGGTGGGCGCGCGCGCGGCCTCAGTGCTCGCGCCGCCGGAAAACGTGACTTTGTCGGTCAGCAACGGCACGTTGCGCGCCAGTGGTGATGTGACGGAGCAGTGGCGCAATCGATTCATTACGCTTGGGCCCACGGTGGTCGGTGTGGACGATGTGGACGCCAGCGGTCTGCGTTCGAATGATGCAGAGCTGTTCGCTCGTGTGCGCCGCGCCTTGAATCCGCCGGATTCCGTTCAGCTGAGTGTCGACAATGCGACGGTGACGGTCGCCGGGGTTGCGCCGGAGGCCTGGGTCAACGGCTTGACGGATCGGCTGGCCGCCATCGAAGGTGTCTCGGGCAGTGACGTGCGTAATTTGCGCAGCGCCGAGCGCGGCGAACTGGAACGACTCACGCTTGCCATAAACGGACATCGCATCACCTACATTCGTGATCTTCAGCTGAGCGATATTCAGCAGACCACACTGCCGGGTCTTGCCCGCAAGATGAACGACTATGTTGCCAACGCGCGAGCGCTCGGATTGCAGCCGGCCTTTCGTCTCACCGGCTATACCGACGGCAGCGGTCTGACGCAATCGAATCAGCGCTTGCGCCTGGCCCGAGCGCAGGACCTCAAAGCGCGGCTGGTGCGCGAAGGTGTGGACGCGGCATTGCTTAGCGTGCGCAGTGGACCACCTTCGCCGCCGAGCGATACCCGCGACGTGACGCGCCGGGTAGTGGAAGTCAGTGTCGTTGATCCGGGGTCGTAACAGGTGAGTACAAGAAAGATATGCATTCTGGGTGACTTTGCGGTGGGCAAGACCAGCACCGTTGCGCGCGTTGTGCACAACGTGTTTTCGGATAAGTACCTGACCACCGTTGGCGTCAAGATTGATACGCACGTTGCCGAGCGTGCAGACGGCACATCGTTAAAATTGGTGATCTGGGACATCGCCGGCACGGATCGATTCAGCGCGGTGGAGTTCAGCTACCTGCGCGGCGCCAGCGGCTATTTGCTGGTGATCGACGGTACGCGCCCCAACACGCGAGACGTGGCCTGCAATCTGCTCGCCGAGGCGCGCGAGCGTTATGGCGAATTGCCGTTTGTCACACTCGTTAACAAGAATGATTTGACGGACGACTGGCAGCTCAGTGAGGATGACCTGGAGCAGTTACGCAGCGACGGTCATCCGGTTTTTCTGACCAGCGCACGTAGCGGAGAAAATGTTGCTGAGGCTTTGGCCGAACTTTGCACACGCCTCAGCTAGTCCACATTCAGGTCATACCAATGCGGCCACAATTCACATCGCGACTCGCGATCGATCCGGAAACCCCATGAGCCTGCCGGCTCCGGTCAACGAGTATCTGATTTCGCTGGTTGCGCAGCGCGCCCAGCCGCTGACTCTGTGTATTGATCATCAATGGCGACTGCGTCAGATGTGGGGCGACAGCGATACGCCGGGATTCAAGCCGGTGGCTGCAGGCGATGACGTTCGCAACGCGGTACCGTGTTTGTTCGGGCAGCGTGCCAGCGACAAGTTTGTTCTGCCGATGGTTGAGCTCAGTGACGCCCACGTGTTTCACGTTCATAACCTGCCTGCCGGCGACGTGAGTTTTGTGTTGTTGCTGCCGGCAGACGCCGAACGCGACTCGCGACGCTCGCTGCAACAGAAAGCCAATGAGGTTCGCCTGCTCAATCATCGTCAACAGCGTCTGGTGGAACAGCTGTCAGCCGCCAAACAAAAGCTCGAAGTGCGCGAACGCGAACTCACACGTGCCAACGACATCAAGGCACGTTTTATTGCGGGCATGTCGCACGAATTTCGCACGCCGCTGACGGCGGTTCTGGGTTACGCCGAATTGATCGACGAACGCGCGGGTGACGACGCGGATATCGCGGCTCACAGCCGCTCGGTCGGACGCGCCGCGCGTCATTTGCTGTCGATGGTCGACAATATTCTGGATCAGGCTCGCCTTGAAGAGGGCGACGTGCTGGTCAACAACACGGTCTTCGACTTGCGCGAGTTGATCGATGATCTGGCGTCCATCATGGCGCCACTGGCGGCGGCACGGTTTTTGGGGTTCGCGGCATTTGTGGCCAACGACGTTCCGGCCAAACTCAATACCGACGCGGTGCGCTTGCGCCAGGTGCTTCTGAACTTGCTCGGCAATGCTGTGAAATTCACCGATGAGGGCAGCGTGCGCATGGAGGCGGATTGCCACGAGAATGAGCTGGTGTTCAGGGTCATTGACACCGGACCCGGCATCCCGGAGGAAGACCAGGCGCGCATTTTTGAAGAGTTTCAGCGCGGCCGCGACAGCGATCAGGTTCGCGGTGTCGGTCTGGGCCTAAACATTGCCAGCCGGTTGTCCACCTTGCTCGGTGGACGCATTGAGGTTCAGTCGCAGCTCGGCCAAGGTAGCGAGTTCTGTTTGTATCTGCCCGCAGATATCGCGGCGGACAAACAGCCCGAAGCGACGATTGCGGTGGCACCGGCTCACGTAAGCGACAGTTTTGAGGGCAGTCGAATTCTCGTAGCAGAGGACGATCCGGACATTATCGATCTCGTGCAGATTATTCTGGGCCGTGCCAACTACGATGTGTCCATTGCCATGAACGGCCGCGAAGCCGTCGAGCGGGCGCTGGAGCTTAAGCCGGACCTGGTGCTGATGGATGTCAACATGCCGATGATGACCGGAATGGAGGCAGCCAGCGAGATGCGACGTCAGGGCATAGCCTGCCCGATCATCGCGCTGAGCGCGTCGCTGGGTGCGGATGATCGCGATGGTGCGCTCGAGGCTGGTTACGACACCTATCTGGTCAAGCCAATCGCGCGCGCAGACCTGCTGGCCGCGATCGAACAACACCTGGTCAAAGCGCTGTGAGTGCTCGCGCCGAGAATGTCACGCCGGCCTTCGCGCCTGCCGTGCCGGCACCGATCGCCGATTTTCTGGCGCTGCCAACACCGCATGCCTGGATCAAGTGGGCGCTTGCCCAACTCGATACGCTTTTGATCGATCACGCCAATTGCGAGAAGAAGGCCGCAGCCACGGCGATGTCCACGCTGCATCGCTATCCGGAGCACGCCGACCTGGTGTACCGCATGTCGAGACTGGCGCGAGAGGAACTGCGCCATTTCGAGCAGGTGAACGCGCTCATGGCGAAGCGCGGCATTGCCTGGCGCTTTGTCGCAGCGAGTCGCTACGCCGGACGCCTGCGCGCCGGCTGCGCGAGCAACGAACCGCTGCGGCTGCGCGACACGCTGATTTGCGGTGCGTTTATCGAAGCTCGCAGTTGCGAGCGCTTTGCGGCGCTCGTGCCCCATCTGGACGACGAGCTGGCGCGATTTTATGGCGGCCTGCTTGCCTCAGAGGCACGTCATTTCGAGCACTACCTGGCGCTGGCCGAGCAAATCTGTGGCGAAGACTTCGATGCCCGTGTCGCGTATTTTCGCGATCTGGAGGCGGCCGCTATTGCCCAGCCCGACGAGGCGTTCAGCTTCCACAGCGGTCCGCCAACGGAATCAACCGTTCGCTGAAACCGTTGGTGTCAAACACCAGCACGCGTCCTTGTTCATACCAGTCGCCAAGCACATGGCGCGTGCATTCGACACCCTCGTTGTCGATCGTATGGGTCGCGGGCCGATGGGTGTGACCGTGAATCAGTCGGCGCACGTCGTGACGGCGCAGCACCTCGCCTACGGCGTCGTCGTTAACATCCATAATGTCTTCGGCTTTTTGCGCCATGTCCGTGGCGCTTTGCTTGCGCGCCTGGGCGGCGAGAGCCTGGCGCGCGGGCACTGGCATTGCCAGAATCTGCTGCTGCCAAGCCGGGTCGCGGGCCTGTTGACGAAATGCCATGTACTGAACGTCGTCCGTGCACAGTGAATCGCCGTGCATCAGCAGCACGCGCTCGCCGCCAAGTTCAATCACATGCTCTTCATCGAGCAGCGTCAGGCCGCCCTCGGCCGCCAGCGTCTTGCCGGCCAGAAAGTCGCGGTTGCCGTGGCAGAAGTAACAGCGCGTGCCGTCGTCGCTGAGCGTCTTGACCGCTGCGATGGCGGCGTGTTTTGCCGGGTCAGGATCATCGTCACCAATCCAGCTTTCAAACCAGTCGCCCAGAATGTATAGCGCATCGGCACCGGCGGCCGTCGTGCTCACGAAGTGTGCAAACGCCTCGCCAATGTCCGGCCGGGCTCCGTCCAGATGAATATCCGAGATGAACCAGGTAGTCACGAGCCAACAACGACCGCTTTTTCAATCACGATATTGGTTTTGGGTACATCCTTCGGGATGCGCCCTCGCGGACCGGTTTCGGTGGCGCCAATCGCATCGATGACCTCGGTACCTTCGATCACTCTGCCAAACACGGTGTAGCCCCAGCTGCGGGGGCTTGGATCGAGCCGGCTGTTGTCGACCAGGTTGATGAAAAACTGCGCCGTTGCCGAATGCGGATCGCCGGTACGTGCCATCGCGATGGTGTAGGGCTGATTGCTCAGGCCGTTGCCGGATTCGTTCGGGATGCCATTGCCGGTTGGCTTTTCAGTCAGATCGGCGTCGAGACCTCCGCCCTGAGCCATGAAGCCGCTGATGACGCGGTGAAAAATTGTGCCGTTGTAATGCCCGTTTTCGACGTACTTCAAAAAGTTGCTGACCGTCAGGGGAGCGCGCTGGCGGTTGAGACGCACAACGAAATCGCCCGCGGACGTCGTAAACTTGACCGTGGGATATCGCGATGGTTTGGCGGGGGCGGCGTGGGTGGCCGTGCCGATCACATCCGTGGTCAACAGTGCCGCCGCCAGTACGGCCGGGGTGGCCAGCGCGAGAAAGAGTCGCTTCGAAATCACAGTGGGTCTCCTCGTGAAACCAGACGATGGGATGGGGGCATGATAGTCAGCTCTGAGGACGGCGCCAAACCCGTCGCCACAGCGCTTTGCGCAGTGCGATAGTTGGGCTACCATCGGCAGCCGTTCCATTTGATGCGATGCACCAGCCATGTCCCTGAACATCTACGACAGCATGAAGCGCGAGAAAGTGCCGTTTGTGCCACTAAACCCTCCAGCCGTGGGCGTGTATGTCTGTGGGTTGACGGTCTATGACCACAGTCACATCGGTCACGCCCGCATGCTGGTCGCGTTTGACGTGATTGTGCGGCATTTGCGCGCGTCGGGCTTTGATGTCACCTACGTGCGCAACATCACCGATATCGACGACAAGATCATTGTGCGGGCGAATGAAAACGGCGAATCGATCGAGGCGTTGACCGCGCGCTACATCGAATCCATGCACACCGACTGCGCTGCGCTCAATGTGCTGCCGCCCGACATCGAGCCGCATGCGACCGATCATATCGACGCAATGCTGGCGATCATCGAGACGCTTATCGAGCGTGATCTGGCCTATGCCGCGGACAATGGCGACGTCTACTACCGGGTGAAAAATTTTGCGAACTACGGCGCGCTGTCGGGCAAAAACCCTGCCGACCTGCGCTCGGGCGCGCGCATCGATGTCAACGAACAAAAAGAAGACCCGCTGGACTTTGTGCTGTGGAAAGCGGCCAAGGAAGGTGAGCCGAGCTGGGACAGCCCTTACGGCAAGGGCCGCCCGGGGTGGCACATCGAATGCTCAGCTATGTCCGATACCCATCTGGGCCCGGTGTTTGATATCCACGGTGGCGGTATGGATCTCAAGTTTCCGCACCACGAAAACGAGATCGCCCAGTCGTGCGGGGCCAGCGGCAAAGACTTTGCGCGCCACTGGCTGCACAACGGGTTTGTGCAGGTGGACAACGAAAAGATGTCCAAGTCGCTGCACAACTTTTTCACGATTCGCGACGTGCTCAAGGAGTATCGGCCCGAGGAGATGCGCTTTTTCCTGATCGGCGCACACTACCGCAAACCCATCAACTACTCGCAGGACGAGCTTGAGCAGGCCCGCGCCTGCGTCAAGCGTCTGTACACGGCACTTGAAGCAGCGCCGGATGACGGTGTGGACGCAGGCGGGCCCCACACCGAGCGCTTTGTTGCAGCGCTTGACGACGACTTCAATACGCCGGGCGCCATTGCGGTTCTGTTTGAGCTGGCACGCGACATCAACCGTGCGCTGGAAAAAGGTGAGCAGCAGCAGGCGGGCGCGCTGGCGGCCGAATTGCGCGCGCTCGGCGCTCGCCTGGGAGTCTTGCAGGATGAGCCGGAGCACTATCTCAAGAGTGCCGGTGGTGCCTCGGGCGGGCCGGACGATGCGACCGTCGACGCGTGGGTCGCCGAGCGCAATGCCGCGCGCGCGGGCGGCGACTACGCTCGTGCGGACGAGATCCGTGATCGCCTGACGGCGGCCGGCATCACGGTGCTCGACGGCGCCGACGGCACGGCCTGGCGCCGCGATTAGCGCGGGGACCAGCGGCGCGACTTCGGGGCGTGGGTGAGCTTTTTTTGACAGGATTTTAGGCGGGACGTATCATCCGCCGGCTCGCGTTGGCGAGACGTACGAATACGAAACATCGGGGCATGGCGCAGTCTGGTAGCGCATCTGCTTTGGGAGCAGAGGGTCGGGAGTTCGAATCTCTCTGCCCCGACCATCGTATTTCGCATCGCTTCGCCGCGACAGGCGCCTGTAGCTCAACTGGATAGAGCATCGGCCTTCTAAGCCGGCGGTTGCAGGTTCGAGTCCTGCCGGGCGCGCCAATCCGCGGCGGAACCTCCGGGCTCCAGACGCGATTTTGTGCGGCGGGCAGACCGTTTAGGTCGTTACGCATCAGTGGTGGGCGTAGCTCAGTTGGTAGAGCCCCGGATTGTGATTCCGGTCGTCGTGGGTTCGAGTCCCATCGTCCACCCCATTTTTCCTTGCAGCCGCGTGATCTGAAGGTCGCTCGGCGTCGGGCCGTTAGCTCAATTGGCAGAGCAGTGGACTCTTAATCCATTGGTTATAGGTTCGATTCCTATACGGCCCACCATTATCGGCTTGCCTTTTGCGCAATTGGGCCTTGTGCACGATTGACACCAAGGCGGGCCGTTGTTGATTTTGGCCGCTCGGTATCGAGTGGCCGCGAACGGGCGAAAGTGGCGGAATTGGTAGACGCGCTGGATTTAGGTTCCAGTGGGGTAACCCGTGAGAGTTCGAGTCTCTCCTTTCGCACCATATTTCTTTTACATGCCCCGCGGGGCGCACACGCAGGTTGATCAAGACAATGCAGGTTACGGTTGAAGAGTCGGGCACGCTGGAGCGCAAGCTCCGTATTCAGGTTCCGGCAGAGCGGGTAGAGAAGGAAATCGATGCTCGTCTGCAGAAAGTGGGGCGACAGGTCAAGATCAAGGGCTTCCGGCCGGGCAAAGTCCCCGCCAAGGTTGTGCGTCAGCGTTACGGCGCATCGGTTCGTCGGGAAGTGGTGGGCGAGGTTATGCAAAACACGTTTTTGCAGGCCGTCAGCGAACAGAAGCTCAATCCGGCCGGCGGACCCCAGTTTGAGCCCGGCGCTATCGCGACCGGACAGGATTTTGAATACACCGCCACGTTTGAGGTCTACCCCGAGATCGAGCTCAAGAAAGTGTCGGGACTACCGGTGACGCGCAAGACCACGGATGTCAGCGATGCCGACATTGACGAGATGATCGAGAAATTGCGGCAGCAGCGCTCCACGTTTGTGGACGTCGAACGTGCCTCGCAGCTCAAAGATCGTGTCGTGATCGATTTTGTCGGTCGTCTGGGCGACGAGGCGTTCGATGGTGGTGCCAGTGAGGATTATCCGCTGGTACTTGGCGCGGGCGCACTGCTCAAGGATCTGGAGGACGGTCTTGTGGGCATGTCAGCCAATGAAGAGAAAACCGTCGATGTGGCGTTTCCGGACGACTATCACGCGGAACATCTGGCGGGGAAGACCGCGCAGTTCGACGTGACAGTCAAGTCGGTGGCCGAACCGTCGCTACCTGAGGTGGATGAGGCCTTTATGGCCGAGTTTGGCATCGACGAGGGTGGCCTGGACGCATTTCGCGAGGCGGTGAAAGGCAATATGGAACGTGAAGCCTCAGAGCGCATCGGCAATGAAGTGCGCCAGCAGATTTTTGACGCGCTGGTCGAGCACAACCAGGTCGAGCTGCCGCGCGTGCTGGTTGATCGCGAAGTCGAATCGCTGCAGCGTGAGAGCGTGAGCCAGATGGGCGGTGCCCCGGATGCGCCGCTGCCGCCGCGCGAGCCGTTTGTCGAACAGGCCGAAAAACGCGTCGCGCTGGGCTTGTTAATTGGTGAGGTAATCTCCACTAAAGAGATTACCGCGGATAAAGAGGCCGTCGACGCGCGTATTGACGTGATCGCCAGTGGCCAGCACGATCCGGCTGCGGCTGCGAGTCAGATTCGCGGCGATCGCGATATGATGCACCGGGTGGAAATGATGGTGCTGGAGGAAGCGGCGGTGACGGCGCTGATCAACGATGCTGACGTCACGCCCGAGTCCATCGCCTTCAGTGACCTGATGAATCTTGAAGACTAGACAACAGCGAGAAACCTTTTGATGGATACGAAAGCTCTGAACCTTGTCCCGATGGTGGTCGAACAGACCGCCCGTGGCGAACGCTCCTACGACATCTACTCACGTCTGCTCAAAGAGCGCGTCATCTTTATTGTGGGACCGGTGGAAGATCACATGGCCAACCTGGTCGTGGCGCAACTGCTGTTTCTGGAATCAGAGAATCCGGAAAAAGATATCCATATTTACATCAACTCGCCGGGTGGTGCAGTGACCTCCGGTCTGGCCATCTACGACACCATGCAGTTTATCAAGTGCGACGTCAGCACGATCTGCCTGGGACAGGCGGCGAGCATGGGTTCGTTGCTGCTGGCCGGCGGCACCGCCGGCAAGCGTTTCTGCCTGCCGCACTCGCGCGTGATGATTCACCAGCCACTGGGCGGTTTCCAGGGACAGGCTTCCGATATCGACATTCACGCACGCGAGATTCTCTACATTCGCGATCGCCTGAACAAGATCTATGTCGAGCACACGGGTCAGACGATGGAGACCATCCAAAAAGACACCGAGCGCGATAACTTTATGAGTGCTGAGCGTGCGAAGGAATACGGCATCATCGACACGGTGCTGGCGTCCAGAGCGCACCTCGCGGCCGAAGCCGACGACAGCTAGCGCCACCTTGCCCGGGGCGCGGTTTGTCTTAAGTGGCCCCGGTTCGATATTCATACCGGTAATTCAGCCAGTTATGGCAAGTTTTATCGGTATTTTCCCTGTGTTGTGGGTTTACCCGTCATGGCGCGGCCGATATGATGGGAACCAGCATCCGGGAGTGAGGCGTTTGGCAGATTTGGCGAGAAGAGCAGGAAACTTTCAATGAGCGACGACACGCGCGGTAAAGACGACGGAAAACTCTTGTACTGCTCCTTCTGCGGCAAGAGCCAGCATGAGGTGCGCAAGCTCATTGCCGGGCCGTCAGTATTCGTCTGCGACGAATGCGTCGAGCTTTGCAACGACATCATTCGCGAAGAACTCGAAGAGCGCGCCGAGCAGGGCAACGACAAATTGCCCACGCCACACGAGATCAAAGCCACTCTCGACGAATACGTTATCGGCCAGCAGCGCGCCAAGAAGGTGCTCTCGGTGGCCGTTTATAACCACTACAAACGTCTCGAGTCGCGTCCAGGCGAGGGCAAGGACGAGATTGAGCTGTCCAAGAGCAACATCCTGCTGATTGGCCCGACCGGGTGCGGCAAGACGCTTCTGGCCGAGACGCTGGCCCGGTTGCTCAACGTGCCGTTCACGATCGCCGATGCCACCACGCTGACCGAGGCAGGTTACGTCGGCGAAGACGTCGAGAACATCATTCAGAAGCTGCTGCAAAAGTGCGACTACGAGGTCGAAAAAGCGCAGACCGGTATCGTTTACATCGATGAGATCGACAAGATCTCGCGTAAATCGGACAACCCGTCGATCACGCGTGATGTCAGCGGTGAAGGCGTGCAGCAGGCGCTGCTCAAACTCATTGAAGGCACCGTTGCCTCGGTGCCGCCGCAGGGTGGGCGCAAGCATCCGCAGCAGGAATTCCTGCAGGTCGATACCTCCAACATCCTGTTTATCTGTGGCGGGGCGTTTGCGGGCCTGGAAAAAATTATTCTCAACCGCTCGCAGAAGAGCGGCATCGGCTTCGTTGCGGACGTCAAGAGCAGCGAAGAAGACGTGAACATTGGTGAATTGTTCCACGACGTTGAACCGGAAGACCTGATCAAGTTTGGTTTGATCCCGGAATTTGTCGGACGTCTGCCGGTTGTGGCGACGCTCGAAGAGCTGGACGAGGACGCGCTGGTCACGATTCTGGTCGAGCCCAAGAACGCGCTGACCAAGCAGTACAAGAAGCTGTTTGACATGGAAGGCGCCGAGCTCGATTTCCGTGAAGATGCGCTGCGCGCGGTGGCTCGCAAGGCCATGGAGCGCAAGACCGGCGCCCGCGGACTGCGAACAATCCTTGAAAATGTGCTGCTCGACACGATGTACGATCTGCCGGCGATGGACAATGCCACCAAAGTGGTGGTTGACGAGTCTGTGGTGGTGGGCGAGACCAAGCCTTACGTGATCTATGAGTCTGAGGAGGCCCAGGGCGCCGAAGACTCGCAGCGACCGACCGGCTCGAGCCTGTAGTCCGTCAAGGTATCCCACGCCTGGCGCGGCTTGTTGGCTGCGCCGGGCGTTATTTTTTTACCCCGAGGTTTAAGTTAAGTGGCCGATGATTCGATGACTTCCGAAATCCTGCAACTGCCAGTTCTGCCGCTTCGCGACGTGGTGGTCTACCCCCATATGGTGATCCCGCTGTTTGTTGGCCGCGAAAAGTCCAAGCAGGCGCTCGATCAGGCCATGAAATTCGGCAAGCAGGTGGTGTTGGTCGCCCAGAAGCAGGCCGACGTCGATGATCCGGATGTGGATGACGTCTATCGGGTTGGCACCATTGCCAACATCCTGCAGCTGGTCAAAATGCCTGACGGCACCGACAAGGTGCTGGCGGAAGGGCGCGAGCGCGCCAAAATTTCGAATTTGGTCGCGGGTGATTACTACAGCGGCGACATCGTGACACTGAACGACGTTGGCTCGACGACCGAGCGTGAGGTCGGCGTTCTGTCGCGCTCGGTGGTTACGCAGTTTGAGCAGTACGTGAAGCTCAACAAGAAAGTGCCGCCGGAAATTCTGACGTCCCTGTCGGGCATCGACGATGTTGGCAGGCTCACCGACACCATCGCCGCGCACATGTCGCTGCGTTTGGACATCAAGCAGAAAGTGCTTGAGACGGTTAACGTGCAGGAACGTCTGGAGCTGGTGCTCGGCCTGGTTGAAGGCGAGATTGATCTGCTGCAGATCGAAAAGCGTATCCGCGGCCGTGTTAAGCAGCAGATGGAGAAAAGCCAGCGCGAGTACTATCTGAATGAGCAAATGAAGGCCATTCAGAAAGAGCTCGGTGAGATGGAAGACGCGCCCAACGAGCTGCAGGATCTGGAAAATCGCATCAGTGAAGCCGGCATGCCCAAAGAGGCCAAGGAAAAGGCCAGCGCCGAGCTCAACAAACTCAAGATGATGTAGCCGATGTCGGCCGAAGCCACCGTCGTGCGCAACTACGTGGACTGGCTGCTCAAGGCGCCGTGGAAAAAACGCACCAAGATCCTGCGCGATCTCGAAAAAGCCCGAGATGTGCTCGAGGCCGATCACTATGGCCTGGAGAAGGTCAAGGAGCGCATCCTCGAGTATCTGGCCGTGCAGCAGCGCGTCAAGAAACTCAAAGGCCCGATCCTGTGTCTGGTTGGCCCACCGGGGGTCGGCAAAACGTCGCTGGGCAAGAGCATTGCCCGCGCGACCAACCGCAAGTTTGTGCGTATGTCGCTGGGCGGCGTGCGTGACGAGGCCGAGATTCGCGGCCATCGTCGCACCTACATTGGCTCGATGCCCGGCAAGATCGTGCAAAATCTGGCCAAGACCGGCGTACGCAATCCGCTGTTCCTGCTCGATGAAATCGACAAGATGTCGATGGATTTTCGTGGCGATCCGTCTTCGGCACTGCTGGAGGTGCTTGATCCCGAGCAAAATGGCGCGTTCAACGATCACTATCTCGAAGTGGATTTTGATCTGTCCGACGTGATGTTCGTGTGCACGGCCAACAGCCTGAACATTCCGGCGCCGCTGCTTGATCGTATGGAAGTGATTCGTCTGCCCGGCTACACCGAAGACGAAAAACTCAATATTGCCAAGCGCTATCTGGTGCCCAAGCAGATTGAGCAAAACGGTCTCAAGGACGGCGAGGTCGGTATCTCCGATCCGGCGATTCTGGACGTCGTGCGCGAGTACACGCGCGAGGCGGGTGTGCGCAGCCTGGAGCGGGAGATTTCCAAGATCTGCCGCAAAGTCGTCAAGAGCTTGTTGCTCAAGCCGCGCGACAAGAAAATATCTGTGACCTCAAGAACCCTTTCCAAGTATCTGGGCGTGCCGAAGTTTCGGTTCGGACTGGCTGAGGATAAGGACCAGGTCGGGCAGGTCACCGGCCTTGCCTGGACTGAGGTAGGCGGCGAGCTTTTGACCATCGAGGCGGCCACGGTCCCGGGTAAAGGCAAGCTCACCCATACCGGTCAGCTGGGCGATGTCATGAAGGAGTCCATTCAGGCGGCCATGACCGTGGTGCGCAGCCGCGCGGACGTGCTCGGCGTTGATGCCGATTTCCACGCCAATCAGGACGTGCACATCCACGTGCCCGAGGGCGCTACGCCGAAG
>CAZXCL010000017.1:57698-58833 GCA_964639265.1 uncultured Gammaproteobacteria bacterium
GAACAAGATGTTCGACGCCGCGACGACGTCGGCGGGAATGTCGCTGCGGTACAGCGTCGTGGCTGCACCGAGGAACGTGTTCATCGTGCGCTCGCCGTCGGGGGTCACCACGATCATCGAACGGCCGGTGGGGTCGCCTTCGCCGGCAGGCGCGACGCCGAAGGATGGCCCGAGCGCGGGCATTGGCATGTGTACGGCGCTGGTGTCGGCACTGACCAAGATTCCGGTGCGCGCGGATGTGGCGATGACCGGCGAGATCACGCTGCGTGGTGAGGTTCTGCCAATCGGCGGCCTGAAAGAGAAACTCCTGGCGGCCCATCGCGGCAATATCCGCACCGTGCTGATCCCCAGCGAAAACGAAAAGGACCTGGTCGATATCCCGCGCAACATCAAGGACAAGCTCGAGATTCACCCGGTCAAATGGTTCGACGAAGTGTTGTCCTTCGCGCTCAAGGAAACCCCGTCACCGGGCGCCAAACCGCGCACAACGGGCAAAACACGCCGCAGCAAGCGGGGTGACAAGGACGGCGTGCGGGCGCACTAGAGGCCCATTTTTCGCGGGTTCAGACCGGTTCCGGCTACCACCTTGAGCACGAGGGGCAGGTCGAAAACCGTTTAAATTCAAGTCGTTTACGGTCGCCAGCTCATGTCGACTCTGCATTTTCGGCTAGGCTCTGGCGCGTCAAAACGGCGTAACGGCGGGCTGCCAGGCCCCACGCAGCGCACTTTTGGGGCTTGCGGCAAGCCGCGTGGGTCGTGCTAGGGTCCTGCACATCGTAGCCACGCCCGCACGGGCGTTGGCCGATCACCACGACAAGTCATATAGGTACTGACATGAACAAAGGCGAACTTATCGATGCGGTGGCTGAGTCCGCAGGACTGTCCAAGGCAGATGCGTCGAATGCCGTAGACGCAACGCTGGACACCATCACCAATAGCCTCAAAAAAGGCGATTCCGTCACGATCGTCGGCTTCGGCTCGTTTAATGTAAAACACCGCGAAGCTCGTACGGGTCGCAACCCGCGCACCAACGAGCCGCTGCAAATTGCCGCGCGCAATGTTCCTGGATTTAAGGCTGGTAAAGCCCTGAAGGATGCCGTAAACTAGCGCGCCTTTCCCAGGAGCGGGGTGCTTA
>CAZXCL010000018.1:0-16581 GCA_964639265.1 uncultured Gammaproteobacteria bacterium
GTGTTTCAAAAAGGCCCGCTGTTTCACAACCTGATCCTGGCCGACGAAATCAACCGTGCCCCGGCCAAGGTGCAGTCGGCGTTGCTCGAGGCCATGGAAGAGCGGCAGATCACGGCAGGTTCAAAAACCTATCCGTTGTCGGATCTGTATCTGGTCATGGCAACACAGAACCCGCTGGAGCAGGAAGGCACGTATCCGCTGCCCGAGGCGCAGCTCGACCGCTTTTTGCTCTACATCAAGATTGACTATCCGGATGCCGACGCCGAACGGCGCATCCTTGCGCTGAACCGATCCGAGGCGCGCCGACGTCGCAGCTCGCCGGCACCGCAACCGGACGTGCTCACGGCGCAGACGTTGTTTGAAGCGCGCGAGGAAGTGCTCGGCGTGCACATGTCGGAACCGGTCGAGAACTATCTGCTGTCGCTGGTGCTGGCGACCCGCAATCCGGGGCCCTACGGCGATGATCTGGCCTCACTGCTGCAATACGGCGCCAGTCCGCGCGCGACGATCGCGCTGGACCGGGCATCGCGCGCCTACGCCTGGCTCAATCAACGCGACTTTGTCTCGCCCGACGATGTGCAGGCCATCGCCAAGGACGTGCTGCGCCATCGCGTGCTGCTGCGTTTTGAGGCCGAAGCGCAGGGCCTGGACAGCGACGCGGTGATTGACGAACTGGTCGCTAGGATCGGCGTGCCGTGATCGCAGCCGCCTCACCGGTCAGTGTGGATGTCGGGCAGCTGCTGGCGTTGCGCCAGTCGGCCCGGGTCCTCTCGTTGCGCTCGCTCGCGCGACGCAGTGTGCAGACCGGTGCGCGGCGTTCGGCGTTTCGCGCGCGTGGCATGGATTACGAAGAATCCCGGCGCTACCAGGTCGGCGATGACATGCGCAATCTCGACTGGCGCGTGACCGCACGCACCGGCAAGCCCTATACAAAACTTTTTCGCGAAGAACGCGAACGCCCGGTGCTGCTTTGCGTTGACCTTGGCGCGAGCATGTATTTTGCTACGCGCGGTGTGTTCAAGTCCGTTATGGCAGCGCGCTGCTGCGCACTGCTGGCGTGGGCAGCGCTGGCCCACGGCGACCGGGTGGGCGGCATTGTCTTTGGTGGTCCCGATCACAGCGAGCAGCGGCCAGCGCGCGGCAAAACCGGCGTATTGCGTCTGCTGTCCGATGTTGCCAATCCACAGCGCTGGGAAGATCATCATGAGCGCCGCGATGACGCATTTGGAGATGCCGTGCATCGTGTGGCGCACGTCGCAAGACCCGGCTCGCTGGTCGTCATGCTGAGCGATTTTTCACTGCTCGACGACGACAGTAGCGCGCTACTCAAGCGCATCGCCGTGCACAGCGATCTTTTGAACGTCATGATCTGCGATCCTTTGGAACAGGCACTGCCCGCGCCCGGGCGTTATCCAATTGCCGACCGCGGCGCGCGCTGGCTGCTGGACAGCCGCGCACGCTCCAATCGTCGCAGCCACCAAGAGAAGTTTGAGAGACGCGTTGAGCGCGTGGAATCCATCACGACCGAGGCCGGGGCGCGCAGTGTCCTGGTCGCGACCAACGATGAACCCGTACAGGTGATGGGTCAGGCGTTGCGCGGGATTATGCGCTGATGGAACCGTTGTCGTTACGTGATATTCATTTGCCCTCGGAGGTGGGGTTCTGGCCGCTTGCGCCCGGTTGGTGGCTGCTGATGGTGGCGCTGGCCGTCGCGGCATTTTTTGTGCTGCGCTGGTGGCGCCGCGGCACCACGCAACGCTACTGCCTGAGCCAGCTCGATGCGATTGAAAAGCGCTTCGCCAGTGAAGGCGATGCGCGCCAGCTTGTCAGTGACGTATCGACGCTTCTGCGCAGAGTGTGCCTGACCTATTTGCCGCGGGAGCGCGTCGCGAGCCTGACCGGCAAGGCCTGGCGCGACGCACTTATGTCCCTCGCCGGCCCGCGCGGCGCACTGCCGGACAAAGTGGCGTGGCAGATTGTGCATGGCCCCTACAATCCTGCCGAGCCGGTTGAGCCTGATGCGCTGCTCGGTCACACGCGACGCTGGGTGCGTTCGCTGCCGCACACGCGGGTGAAGACCTGATGTTCTCGTTCGAACTTCCATGGGTACTGACGCTGGCGATATTGCCTGTGCTGGTGCGCATGCTTTTGCCCGCCGTCGACGTCAGGCGCCAGGTGGCGCTGCGCGTACCGGGGGCGCAGCAGTGGGCGCGCGATACGCGCGACGGACCGGGGGCAACGCGCTGGTGGCTGTTGCTCGCCGCGCTGCTGGTGTGGCTGTTACTCGTGGTCGCCGCTGCAAGGCCGCAGTGGTTGGGCGAAGCACGAGCGCTGCCGGTCAGTGGGCGCGATTTGCTGCTGGCGGTTGATGTGTCAGGCAGCATGCGGCTGCGCGATTTTCGCGTTAACAATCGCATCGTCACACGTCTGGATGCGACCAAGTATGTGGCTGGCGAGTTCATCAAGGAACGCAAAGGTGATCGCGTAGGTCTGATTCTGTTTGGTCGTCAGGCTTATCTGCAAACGCCGCTGACCTTTGATCGGCGCACCGTGTCGATCCTGCTCGGCGAAGCGTTTATCGGTATTGCCGGCAACGAGACCGCCATTGGCGATGCGATAGGCCTTGCGATCAAGCGGCTACGCGACAAACCGGCGCAGTCGCGCGTGCTCATTCTTCTGACCGACGGCGCCAACACCGCGGGTGCGATCGACCCGCTGCGTGCGGCCGCGCTGGCGTCGCGCGAAGGTGTCAAGGTCTACACGATCGGCATCGGTGCCGATCGCGATGCCGGACGTTCACTGTTTAATCTGGGACGACGCAGCGCCTCGTCAAGTCTTGACGAAGAGTCACTGCGCAAGATTGCAGAGCAAACAGGAGGGCGCTATTTCCGCGCCCGCGACACGCGCGAACTCAACGAAATTTATCGCACGCTCGACAAACTTGAGCCGGCGGATGTCGACACCGAAGGCTTTCGCCCGGTCAGGTCCCTGTTCCACTGGCCTCTGGGACTGGCGCTCGCGCTCAGCGCACTGCTGTTTGCCCTGAACTGGATCATGTCGAGGCCGCGCGCATGAATGAGTTTCAGCTTCTTCGTCCGCTGTGGCTGCTGGCCTTGCCGGTTGGTTGGCTGGCGCTGTGGTGGTATCGCCGGCGCCGATTGAGCGCGGGACGTTGGCGCGATGTTGTGGACGAGGCTCTGCAACCCTATGTGCTGACCGGCGGCACGGATCGCGGCTCGCGTCTGTTGACGCTGTGGCAGACGCTGATACTGAGCCTGTTGGTGCTCGCGCTGGCCGGTCCCGTGCGCGAGCGTTTGCCCCAGCCGGTGTACCGCGACAGTTCGGCGCTGATCATTGCGCTGGATCTGTCGCGTTCGATGAATGCGCAGGACGTGCTCCCGACGCGTCTGGATCGCGCACGTTTGAAGGTGCGCGATTTGCTCAGCAAGCGCACCAAGGGTGACACCGGCTTGATCGTTTTTGCCGGTGATGCGTTCACCGTCACGCCGCTCACCGATGACACTGCCACCATCGAGGCGATGCTGGAAAGTCTGACCACGCAGATTATTCCACGGCAAGGCTCGTTGCTGGCGCCCGCGCTGATGCGCGCGGGACGTCTTTTCGACGATGCCGGCGCAACGCAGGGCCGGGTACTGGTGTTGGCCGACGGCGTTGCCGACCGCACCGAGGCCGTCGAGGCGGCGCGCCAGCTTGCCGAGCGCGGATTTCAGACCTCGGTGCTCGGCGTTGGCACGCCTGAAGGCGACGTGGTGCGCAACGCCGACGGTGAGCTGGTCAAGGACCGCAGAAATCAGATCGTGGTCGCACGCACCGATGCCGCCGCGCTGGCGACCGTCTCCGCAGCCGGCGACGGTCGCTTCACCATGCTCAGCGCCGATGACAGTGATCTGACCGGACTGCTGTCAAGCGTGGAGCAGACCTTTGCTGATGGCGTGCTCAGTGAGGATTTTGAGACGGATGTCTGGCGTGAGGAAGGGCCTCTGCTCGTGCTGCTGTGTCTGCCTCTGGTGGCGCTGCTGTTTCGTCGTGGTGTGATCGTCTGTCTGGCGGCGTTTATGCTGCTGCCGGCGCCGCCAGCCAGCGCCGGTTTCTGGCAGGACCTGTGGTCCAATCCGGATCAGCAGGCTGCGGCTCAGTTCGAAAACGAAGACTATGCGGCCGCGGCCGAGCAGTTTAAGGATCCGGCATGGCGCGCGGCGGCGGCGTTTCGCGCCGGCGACTATGAGACCAGTGCGCAGATACTCAGCGAGTTCGATGACGCCGAATCTCACTACAACCGCGGCACTGCGCTGGCGATGGCCGGCGACATTCCTGCGGCCAAATCGGCCTACGAGAGTGCGTTGGGTCTCGACCCGGAGCACGCCGATGCGCGCCATAATCTTGATGTTCTTGATCAGCTGCCGCCTGAGCAACAGGAACAGCAGGGTGATCAGGGCGATGCGCCGGAGCAGGATCAGGGTGAACAAGGCGAGTCGGGGGAACAAGGCGATCAGGGAAATCAGGGCGACGAATCGCAGTCTGGTGACAATAGTGATGAGAATCAAAACGCCCGGAACGGCCAGGATGGCCAGAACGGCGACCCGGATCAGGACCAGCCGCTGGCCGACGGCGAAGACGGCCAGGCTAATGAAGATCGCGAAAAGTCGGACGAGGAACAAGAGCGCGAGATGGCACAGCAGGACGCCGAAACCGAGGAAGGTGAGAGCGAGGGACAGCAGGAGGTCGCGCAGGGTCAGTCCGACGAAGAAGCCGAGCGCGATCTGGCCGCCGAACAGTGGTTGCGTCAGGTGCCGGATGATCCTGGCGGACTTTTGCGACGCAAATTTGAGCGTCAATATCGATTGCGCTACCAGGGTCGACCAGAGGAGGCACAGGCGTGGTGAGACGTTGCGTGATTAGCATCATGTTGGTGATGGCGACGGCTTTGGTGACGACAACGGCGTACGCGGCACAGGTGACGGTGACGCCGGATCGCACCACGGTCTATGAGAACGAGTCGTTCAACGTTGAGTTCAGCTATGACGAGGAGATTCGCCGACGGCCGGATTTCGATGTGCTGCTCGAGGACTTTCAGATTATCGCCAAGAGCCCGAGCAGCCGACTGCAAAGCATCAACGGCCGGTTCAGTTACGAACTGAGCTGGAAACTCACGCTGATGCCCAAGCGGTCGGGCACGCTGACGATTCCCGCCATTGACTTTGATGCGGTCGCCTCAGAGCCGCTCGAGATCACCGTCAAGCAAGTCGCCGCCGGCAATGCCCAGACCGAGCTGGGAGATCTGTCGCTCGAGGTGACCTTTACGCCGAAAAAAGGCTACGTGCAGGGCCAGTTCATTTACACCCAGCGGCTCTATCATCTGGGTTGGCTCGCCGGCGGCAAACTGGCACCGCCTACCTTTGGCGACAGCGACGCCGTGGTGCGGGCGCTGGATCAGGTCAAGCGCTACAGCATGTTTCGCGACGGCGAGCGCTATCAGATTTACGAACAAACCTATCTGGTTTATCCGCAGCGCAGTGGCACGCTGCGCGCGGACGAAACGGCGTTCACCGGTGAGTTGCGCGAGCCGGGTATTCCGCCGCGTCTCAAACGCGTCTCGGCGCCGGCGATTTCTGTCGAGGTTGCGGGTGTTCCCAGCGGTATCGACAGTGCGGCCTTCCTGCCCGCGTCGCAGGTGACGCTGGAAGAGGAATGGCCCGAGGTCGACCAGCTCGAGGTAGGGCGACCCTACACGCGCGTAATCAAATTGACCGCCGCGGGACTGATGTCTTCGCAGCTACGGGCCGTTGAAATACCCGAGCTTGACGATCTGCGCGTCTACGCCGATCAGCCGCAGCGCGATGACAAGACGGCGCAAAACGGCGTCACCGGTATCCTCTCGCAGTCCGTGGCGATCGTGCCGCAACGGGCAGGCACCATTACGCTGCCGGCGATCGAAGTGGACTGGTGGGACGTGGAGGACGGCGTGGCTCGCGTGGCATCCTTGCCGGCGCGCACCGTACAGGTGATCGCCGGGAGCACGATTGGTGGCGCCGACTACAGCCTTCCACCTGCCGCGGCGGCGGCGGCCACTTCCAGCGCGTCGACCGATCCGGCGGCAACGACGCAGGCAACGTACTGGCCACTTGTTGCCACCACGTTTGGTCTGCTGTGGCTGGCTACGCTTGCCGCGTGGGGCGTGACGTCGAAACGCTCCGGCGGGCGTACCGCGGATCGCTCGCACAGCGCGCGACCTGCGCGCAGCGAAGCCAAGGGCAAGCGCGCGTTGTTTGCAACGCGTGCGTCGCTCAAGAAGGCCTGCGATGAGAGCGACCCGAAAGCCGCAAGCGCCGCGCTGCTCGAGTGGTCACACACCATCTGGCCCGAGCGTCCGGCAGGCGGACTGCAGGAAATCGCTGATCGCCTGAGCCCGGAGCAGGCCGCTGAGGTGCGCAGACTTGCCGCGTCACGCTACGGTGCCGGCAATCCGTGGACACAAAGCGAGCGACTCTGGCAGGTTCTGGCCCAGATCAAGCCCGAGGCGGCGAGCGCGCGGACGACGGCGTCCACGTCGCTGGCCCATCTCTAGTCGATCGCCGAGCTGAAGCGCTGACCCAGGAAAAAGTAGGTAGCGGTGTTGCCGTCTTCGGCCATACCGTACGCCAGATACGCAGGACCAAGCGGCGTATCGAGCCCGACGAACAGACTGCCGCCAAAGCGCAGTGAGTCGAAGTCCACATCGTCAGTGTCCTGCCAGGCGTTGCCGGTCTCGATGGATGCTCCAACGTAGAGCGGGAAGGGCAGGCGGTCATTGAACGAAATGCCGCGATAGCCCGACAGGGTGGCCAGGGCGATATGCTGTCCATTCAGCGACCCGGTGCGATACCCCGACAGTTGAAACAGCCCGCCCAGCGAGAACAGATCCTCAATCGCACCGCTGCCCGATAAGTTGGAGCTGGCGTTGAGGCCGGCCAGAAAGTGCGTGCCGCCCAGAGTCTTCACACCGAGCCATTCGATGGCCGCACGTTCGCGATTGGTGTTGGCGCCGAGGCTCTCGCGCAATCCCTGAAACGAGGCCGATGCCCGCTGCCCTGAGGTGGGGAAAGCCGTATCGTCGAGACTGTCATAGCGATAGAGCAGGCGAGCGCGACCGCTGTCTACATCAAACTGAGGCAGCAGGGGGTCCCCGATCACGCGCCGTGCACGACCGCGACCGTAGGCCAGCCCAAGTCGAAGCTCTGAGCGTTCATTGATCGCGTAACCCACATCAATGCCATAGTCCTGCGTGCTTACGCGGTACTGCGCGAGCAGCGTGCCCACTTCGTCGAAAAACTCACCGTCGAATTTCTCGAGGCTGATTCGTGGTGCGACGAAAAAACGCGAGCCGTAGCTGATCGGTTGGTAGAACTCCGTCGTCAGGCGCGGCTGCGAACCAAACTGCAAATCGACGCGCCACTCCGCGCCCAGCGGATTGACCTGCGTACGCGTATAGCGCATGCCCACCGCGTAGCGGCCCGCGCGTTCGAAATCGTCGGCCAGACTCATGCCGAAATTCAGAAAGTTGGGGCCCCACGACTTTTGTCGTGTCTTGATCTTGATATCCACTTCGTCATCGCCGCTGACCTCATAGTCGACAACCTCGAAGATGTTCAGTCCGTAAAGGCGCGCGATGTCCTCCTCAAGAAGCGCCGGGTCGTAAACATCTCCCGGCCGCAGACGCAGATTGCTCGCGAGCGTCGTACGCGAAATGCGCGAATCGTCGAGCAGCTCTATGTTGCGGATGCGCGGCGGCGGCGTGGCGCGGGTTTGGGCCCTGCGCGACAGCCACTCCTGATGCTGCTGCGGATCAGCGGCCAGTACCGCCAGTTCGGCGTTCTTTTCCAGCGCCGCCGTGTAACCGATGTCGATGGCGTCGGTCAGGCTCGAAAAGTCGGCCGAGCTGTAGGTGCCAAGCGGCGGGACGATGGCGATGTCTCGCGGCGTCAGAAGACCAAGCTGACGCGCTGCTTCGCGACGCACCAGGATGGTCAGCGCCTGATTGCTCAGAGCAATAGCTGAGTCCAGTGCGTCACGCGGCAACAGTGGAAACGAGATATCCACCGCGATGACGATGTCCGCGCCCATGGCTCGCGCAACATTGATGGGAAGATTGTTGCTGATGCCGCCGTCAATCAGCAGTCGACCGTCGAGTTCTACCGGTGCAAACACACCGGGAGCGGCCATGCTGGCGCGCTGGGCACGCGTCAGCTCGCCACGTCCAAGTACGACGGCACTGCCGCTGACCGCATCGGTGGCCACTGCGCGAAACGGAATTGGCAGCTGATCAAAATTGGTGACGTTGCGAACCGGTGTGTTCAGGCGGCGCAACAGCAACCCGAGCTTCTGTCCCTGTACCACGCCCAGCGGCAGCTTGACCGCACCGCCACGCAACCCCAGTTCAAAGTCTGCCAGAAAGTCATAGTCATCCTGCTTGCGCCGAAACGACAGTTGCTCGCGCTGCGGATCGTCGCGAAACGCGTCGGCCCAGTCGACCGAGCCGATCACCTGTTCAAGCTGCGCCGCGCTCATGCCGCCGGCGTACAGACCGCCGACGATCGCGCCCATGCTGGTCCCCGCGATGCAGTCGATGGGAATGTGCAGCTCCTCGAGCACCTTAAGCACCCCGACGTGGGCTGCGCCGCGCGCGCCGCCGCCGCTCAGCGCCAGGCCGATGGACGGTCGGTTCTGCGCGGTGTCGCAGGGCGCCGCGCCTGGCGCTGGCGCGTGCAGGCCAAGACACAGCAGGACGAGACCTGCGCGGATTCGGTCTAACTTCGGCAAGGTGGCTTCTCCCGATCCCGTTAAAAAGACAACAGGCACGAGAATAAACGTAGCGCGAAATATGTGAAATAGATCACAAGGTATTGATGTTCGCTTCACGTAGTCTTGCGCATACAGTACCACCGGCTTCTGGCCGGACCGTGGACAGGTTTTGGTGCTCGGCATATGGATGTGCGGCTTCGCCCGAACGCGGGTCGCTCGCACGCGAACGACTGGGAAAGGGCTTTTTATGATTCCTCGATTCTTTTTGAGCGAGCGCGGTGCGCTGTGTACCGGGCTTGTTTGCGCGGCAATGATTGTGGCCGGCTGGGCACATGCCGAGGGTTCTGCGCAAGTGGGGCTGACTCAGCGTCTGCTGGACGTCGATGGGGCGCAAAGCGGCGGCTATGCGGTCGACCTCGCTTCTTCGGCTCAGTACGTCGACATTCTGACCGCAGGTGAGGTCATCAACATCTCGGTCTGCGGAAACGCCAACACCGACGATATCGAGATCGAGATCTTCGATGCGACCAATACATCGGTTGCGTTCACGGCACTGACCGACAGCAACGTGGACTGCGCGGATCCGATGAACGCGCCACTTACAACGCCCTTCCGGTATACAACGCTGACCACCGGGACGCATCGCATCGAGCTTCAGAACACCACCGGCGCCGCGTTCGCCGACAGCTTTTTCTCGCGCTTCGACATCAGCGTCACTCCGGACGCTCTCACCGATCCTGATCCCACTGTGGCGGCGGGGCGGCTGTGGGCGTTTAGCTGGAACTACAACGCACGCTCGTTTGACGAGGTGGACGCGACCGACGCCAACTACTATGCGCTGGTGCCGGGCGGTCGACCGAACAGCAATTTTGTCTGGCTGCTCGATCTGAACAACCTCGCCGGATTTGGCTACAACATCATCGCCAACGAGATTGGCGTGGGAGCACCTAATTCGGGTTACTCGACCCCGAACGTCGGCAATACGGCTACCTATCAGTTCTCCGTCTACACCGGTATTCCCGCGATCAGGGATCCGGCACCGACCGATCCGCCCGGTATCACCAACGTGCGCTTTATCGATGATGCGGGATTTGACAGCAGTATCTCGCCCACGCCGGCCGATGGCACACAAGACGCCGGCTTTTTCGAATTCACCAGCGATGTGGAAGGCACCTATGCGGTCTTCATCGACATTGATCGTGACGGTGAGTTTGGCGATGCCGGCGATCTTCTGATTCTCGCCCCGGCGGTGATCGGGCTCAATCAAGTACCGTGGGACGGCACCGACGCCAATGGCGATCCGCTGCCAAACGGCACCTACAACGCGCAGATCACGGTACGTATGGGCGAATACCACTTCGTGGCCAACGATGTGGAAACCAGCGGTGGACCCGCCGAAGACGGCCTGCAAATCTTCTTTGTCGACGGGGCAGGCGACGTCGTGCCCACACTGATGTACTGGGACGATGTGACCATTCTGGCCGATCCGGCCGGCACGTCCACCGTGCCTGACGGGTTGCTCAGCGGCGTGCCGGGCAATGCGCACACCTGGGGCAATTTCAGCGGCTCGGGCTTTGGCGACGTCCGCTACATCGATACCTATGTGTTCGGCTTCTCCAGTCAGACCACGGCGACGGCCGTCATTGCGGCCGATGATACGTTGGTCACCGGGGTCGACGGCACCGTGGACGCCATAGACGAAATCAGACCTGGCGAAACGGTCACAATCACAGTGACCGACAACGACGTCAACACCATCCCCGGTGTGGCCGAACGCATCGTGGTAGCGGTGGTGAACACCACGACCGGCGAACTCGAGCAAGTTGAGCTGACCGAAACTGGCCCGAGCACGGGCGTGTTCAGCGGCACGCTGTCGACCGTTGCGGCGACGGGTGCCGGCACCAACAACGATCAGAGCATGAACACCGCGCTGGCCGATACGCTGACGGTGACCTACACCGATCAGGTGGATGCCGCCGGCGCGCGCGTGGACCGAACGGACAATGTTCTGGTGCGCCAGGATACCGATGGTGACGGGGTGTTTGATTCCGCTGATCTTGACGACGACAACGATGGATTGACCGACGCGCAGGAAGGCACCGGTGATCAGGACGGTGATGGCCTGATCGATTCGCGCGACGTGGATTCGGACAACGACGGTATCGTCGACAACATCGAAGCCCAGGCAAGCGCAACGTACGTGGCACCAAGCGGCGACGACGACAACGGTAACGGTCTGGACGATGCCTACGACCCGGCCGAGGGCAATCCGGCGATCGCTATCACCAATACCGATGGCACCGACTTGCCCGACTATCTTGACGATGACAGTGACAACGACGGCGTGGCCGATGCGATCGAGGGGCACGATGCCAATGGCGACGGTGTCGCCGACAGCGTGATCGCCAACATCGCGAACGATGCAGATCAGGACGGACTGAACGACGTGTTTGACACGCTGGCAGGACCGGCGCCGGGCAATGCGACGGCGAGCAACAGCGCATTGCAAAACACCGACGGCGCAGACGAGCGCGACTGGCGCGATACGGACGATGACAACGACACCGTGCCCACGTCGGGCGAAGACGCCAACGGCAATAGTAATTTTGCCGACGACGATCAGGATGGCGACAGCGCGCCGGATTATCTCGAGTCGGCCAGTGCCGACGCCGACGGTGACGGTACGCCGGATCAGACTGACCCGGCCGATGCTGATCCGTGCGATCCGAGCACATTTGGCGCGGGCTGCACCGTGGATACTGACGGCGATGGCGATCCCGATAGCGTAGAGGGTCCATCGGCCGATACCGACGGGGACGGCACGCCTGATTTTCAGGAGTCGTCGCTTGCCGACGATGACGGTGACGGCTTTGACAACGAAAATGATCCGGCCAACGCGGACCCGTGCGTGCCTTCACCTGCGGCAATCGCGTGCACGACCGACAGCGATGGCGACGGTCTTCCCGACAATGTGGAGCCCGCGCTCGGCACCGATCCCAACAACCCCGACACCGATGGCGACGGCTTGCCCGACGGCGTGGAGACCGGTGGCGACAGCACGATTGATCCGGGTGAGACCGATCCGCTGGATGCGGACAGCGACGACGACGGCTTGAGCGACAGTGAGGAAGATCGCAATCGCAACGGCATGATCGACGCGGGTGAAACCGATCCCCTCGACGGCGATACCGACGGCGACGGTTTGCTTGATGGCATTGAGTCGGGTGTTGCCGCCGGCGTTCCTGATCCCGACGGTGCGGGCCCGCTTGGCGGCACCGATGCCGCGTTCAGCGGCGATCTGGACCCGACTACGCAGACCGATCCACTGCTTCTGGACACTGACGGCGACGGCATCGCGGACGGTGTGGAAGATGCCAACGGAGACGGCCAGACGCTCAACGTAATTGGCGGCACCGGCGGCGTGGCCGGCAGCGGCGAGACCGATCCTAACAACGCTGATACTGACGGCGATGGCCTCAGCGATGCCGAAGAAATCAACGCCTCGGGGCCGCTGGCCGGTTTGGGCGTGACCAATCCGCTCGACACGGACACCGATGATGGCGGCGCTCGCGACGGTACTGAGGTGCTCAGCGACAGCACCAATCCGACCGCCGGCAACGGCGGCGATGATCTGGCAGATCGCGACGGCGATGGTATTTCCGACGGGGCAGAGATTGCGCTGGGCACTGATCCGGACGACGCGGATTCGGACAACGATGGCTTGAGCGACGGTCAGGAGCTTGGTGGCGACGGCATGCGGGATGCGGGCGATACCGATCCGCTGGATGCCGACAGCGATGATGATGGTCTTAGTGACGGCGATGAACGTAACGGCCTTGGACCCCTGGCTGCATTTGGACCCACCGATCCGCTGGATGCCGATAGCGACAACGACGGTATCGACGATGCCGTCGAGGCAGGCGTATCGAGCAACGGGGTCGCAGGTGGTGCGTCGGATGGGTCCGGCCTGCCGTTCGCCGGCACCGCGCCGGGATTTGTTGGTGATGCGGATCCGGCAACGACAACCGACCCGACGGATCCGGATACGGACGACGATGGTCTTGACGACGGGGCCGAAGATACCAACGGAGATGGCGCCACCAGCGCGACCATCGGCGACAGCGACAGCTCGGGCACCGGTGAGACCGATCCCACGGTGGTCGATACCGACGGTGACGGCCTGAGCGACGGCGACGAGGTCAACGCCAGCGGTCCGCTGGCCGGCATCGGTGCCACCGATCCGCTGGATCGCGATACCGATGACGGTGGTGTGAACGACGGCAGTGAAGTGCTCGGCGAAGGCACCAATCCGGTGGCAGGCAACGCCGCCGATGACGCCTCCACCGACAGCGACGGAGACGGTTTGTCGGATGCGGTTGAAGCGATACTTGGCACCGACCCCAACGATGCTGACAGCGACAATGACGGCATCGACGACGGCGCCGAGGTGGGCTTTGACGGCACGCTCGACACGGGTGACAGCGACCCGCTGGATGCTGACACCGATGATGACGGTTTGCCTGACGGCAGCGAGCAGCTCGGCGCTGATGGCGTTGCGGGTTCCGGCGATGAGACCAGTCCGGTGCGCGCGGACAGCGACGGTGACGGGCTGCCCGACGGCCTTGAACTGGGTGTCAGCGAAGGCGTCGACGCCGGCGTCAGTGACGGCAACGGCACCGCGTTTAGCGGCACCGACCCGGCCGAGTTTACGGCCGATGCCGACCCGGCAACCACCACCGATCCAACCGATCCCGACAGCGACAACGATGGATTGCGCGACGGTGTTGAAGACGCCAACGGTGACGGCGCGACAGTCAACGCTATTGGAGACAGCACCACTTCAGGTTCCGGCGAGACCGATCCCAACAATCCCGACTCCGATGAAGACGGCTTGCTCGATGGCGATGAGCGCAACGGCAGCGGGCCGCTGACGGCCTTCGGAGTGTCGGATCCGCTGGACGTTGATAGCGATGATGGCGGCGCCCAGGACGGCACCGAGGTGCTGGTCGACGGCACCAATCCGACCGCGGGCAACGGTGCCGACGACGGTGGCCCGGACAGCGACGGCGACGGTATTCCCGATAGTGTGGAAATCAGCTTTGGTACCGATCCGTCCGACCGCGACAGCGACGATGATGGCATCGAAGACGCCGACGAGCTTGGCAATGACGGGCGCTTTGATCCGGGTGACAGCGATCCGCTTGATCGCGATTCGGACGACGACGGCATCGCCGACGGCGACGAGCGACTGGGGCCTGATGGTCTGCCCAACAGCGGTGACGAGACCAGCCCGGTGCTGGCCGATACCGATGGTGACGGCCTTCCCGACGGTCTGGAGCGCGGCGTGACTCAAGCGCTGGCGGGCGGCAGCAGCGACGGTAACAGTACACCGTTCAGCGGCACGGAGGCAGGCAGCTTTGTGCCCGACAGCGATCCGTCTACAACCACCGATCCCACGGATCCGGACAGCGACAATGACGGTCTTCAGGACGGTGTCGAGGATGCCAATGGCGACGGCGCGACCGTCAACACGATTGGCTTGCGCGGCACGGGCGGCAGCGGCGAAACCGATCCGTCCAATGCCGATACCGACGGCGACGGATTGCTTGATGGCAACGAGCGCAACGGTGTCGGACCGCTCAGTGGCATTGGTCAAACCGATCCGCTGGACACCGATACGGATGACGGCGGCATTGATGATGGCACCGAAGTATTGACCGACATGACCGACCCCACGACGGGCAACGCGGCCGACGATCTGTTTGTTGATCCCTGCGTGCCCGATGACACGGTCGCGGCGTGCGACAGCGACGGTGACGGCGTGTCGGACGGCGAGGAAAACGCCAACGGGACGGATCCGCTCGATCCCGACAGTGACGACGACGGCGTACCCGACGGCCTGGAAAACATGGACTCCGACGGTGACGGCCTCAACGATGGCATCGATTTTGATTCGGACAACGACGGCGTCGACGACGCGATCGAAGCCGGCCCCGATCCGCAAAACCCGATTGACACCGACAACGACGGCACGCCGGACCTGATTGATCGCGACAGCGACAACGACGGTATCCCCGATACGCTCGAGGGCAATGCCGACAGCGACGGCGACGGCACGCCGGACTATCTTGATCCCGACAGCGACGACGACGGCATTCCAGACGCACTCGAGGCCGATCTGATGCCGGCGACCGACAGCGATGGCGACGGCATTGTCGACGCGCTGGATCCCGACCAGACCGGTGGCGTCGACAGCGATCTGGACGGCGTCGACGATGCCGCCATGCTTACCGATACCGACGGCGACGGCGTGCCCGATACGCTGGACATCGATGCTGACAACGACGGGATTCCGGACAGCGTCGAGGCGGACGTCGACCCGGCGATGGATGCGGACGGGGATCAGATCAACGATGTGTTTGATGTGGATCTGACGCTTGGCGTGGATGCCAACGGCGACGGTATTGACGATGCCGCAGCGGCGACCGATACCGATGCGGACGGCGTGCCGGACTATCTTGATCTGGACAGCGACAGCGACGGACTACCCGATGTGGTGGAGGCCGGCGGCAGCGACGCCGACGGGAATGCCGTGATTGATGATGCGGCCACGTTCCAGGGCACGTTGACCACACCTCCAGATGCCGACAACGACGGCAATGATGACTATCGGGAAGTCGATTCCGATAACGACGGCGTTCCGGATATTGCCGGCTCGCTGCTGGCCGCGCTCGATGGCGACAACGACGGGCGCATTGACGAGCTACTGGATGCCGACGACGACGGTCTTGCGGACGTGGCAGATGCATTTGTCGGCTTTGGTAGCGCAGCGGATTCAGATCTTGACGGCATTCTGGACAGCGTTGAGGGCAGCGGCGATACCGACGGCGATACGTTGCCCGATTTTCTGGATACCGACAGCGACGGTGACGGTCTGAGCGACACGTTGGAAGCCGGCAATTTCGAAAACCCGGTCGACACGGATGGTGACGGCACGCCGGACTATCTGGATACCGACAGCGACAACGACGGCATTGACGATGCTCTGGAGGGCAACAATGATTTCAACAGCAACGGCGTGCCCGATTTCCTTGAGCGCGAAGGCCAGCTCGAGACGGCCGTGGAAGGGTTTGGTGGCGGCGGCGCGGCAGCACCTCTGGTCGTGCTCGGTCTGATGGGCATGTGGCTACTGCGTCGGCGTTTGTTGATCAGCGCCGTGACGGTGCTGGTGATCGGTGTCGCGCTGTTAAGCGGAGCGCCTGCTCAGGCCGATGAACACTGCGACTGGCGTGAGTGCTGGTACGTGGGGGCGGGTATTGGCTATTCGTATCTGTCGCCCGATGAGCAGGCGCAAAATTTTGTGCACGATGCATCAGACAATCACGACACCGGCTTTGGTCTGTTTGCGGGCAAGCAGCTGACGGACCACTGGTTCGGTGAGCTGCGGCTGGTGTTTCCGGGTGAGGCCGGCTTGACGAACCTCAATCCGGCGGTAGACGCGGCATTTCCCGACGCTGCGATCGAATACACGATTCCGTCGCTGATGGCCGGCTATCGTTTTATGCCCGAATCGCGGTTCACGCCGTTCGCCCGTGCGGGTCTGTCGTTCATCAGCAACAGCGCCAGCGGCGGCCCGATCGATTTTGATCGTCAGTCCGGCGTGCAGATTGCCTTTGGCGGCGGTCTTGACGTTGCGCTGAGCGAAGACTGGTTTGTGCGCGGCGATGTGGACTTCTACGATCGCGATGCCTGGTTTGGTGGTCTCTACGTGGGGCGCCACTT
>CAZXCL010000018.1:16681-58333 GCA_964639265.1 uncultured Gammaproteobacteria bacterium
CCGTTTGGTCGCAGCGTGGATGCAACCGGCTGCGAGCAGGCACCCGAGTACGACTGGCCCACGGTGCGCTTTGCCTACAAGTCCGATGATCTGACCCCCGATTCTGTGCGCAAGCTCGATGACGCGGTCGCGTGGCTGGCACGTTATCCGCGTGTGCGGGTTGAGTTGGGAGGCCACACCGACAGCGTTGGTGGCGCGCGCTATAACCTGCCGCTGTCTGCACGACGCGCGCAGCAGGTGCTGGAGTATCTGGTGGCACGCGGTGTCGAACGCGAGCGCTTGAGCTCACGCGGCTACGGCCTAAGCCAGCCGATTGCGTCAAATGAAACCGAGCAGGGACGCGCGCTTAATCGGCGCGTCGAGTTGAAACGCGTGTGGTAGCGCTCAGGTACAGGAGGGCGCGCCGCTCACTTCGGCGTGCTGGCGAATCGTCGGACGGCCGGTGGGCGCCACCGTCAGGACGCGAGCCGCATCGTTGCCGCGCGGACCGCAGAACACCAGATCACCGGAAATGGTGTCGCCGTTCAGGGCGCGTGTGAAGCCCGAGGCATTGAAAGAAAAGCCGTAGGGCACATCCGACGAGCTGACCGTAATGGTATCGGGCAGCCACGGCACAGAACGCACGACCACGTCACCGGAGCCTGTATCGACGCTCAGGTCGTTGCTCGCGTTCGTGAACACGGCCAGGGTATCGCCGGTAGCCGAGCAACTGACGTCGCCGCTGCCGTTGGTCGTCGCGCGGCACACCGTTACGCGCGTGCGCTGCTTGACCGCCTCGGAGCGTGCGGCGTAGAGGGCCCCCACATAGCCGTTGGTGGCACTGGTCATTTCGCTGTTACGAATGGTGTTGACGAAGCTCGGGACGCCAACGCCCACTAGGATGGCACCGACGGCCACCGACAGCATCAACTCGAGAATAGTAAAACCGCGTTGTGTGTTCATGGGGGCAAGTGTACGGATGTCGAATGTCATTGACCGCGACCATGATCACAGATTCGTTTGAATAAAAACCAGTTATGACAAGTGCTTAACATGGTTTTTGCGACGCAGTGCCCGGGCCTGCGAGTTATGCAAAACGGCCGCTCTGCAGAATAAAAAAAGCCCCGCCGAAGCGGGGCTTTTCGTCAGGTCATTGCTGACCAGTTAACGTAGAACGGGCAAGCGTCGTTAGGCACCGCAACCCAGGGTGCCAACCTCGCTCGGGCCTGGTGCCGCGAAGAACAGCTGACGGAAGATACCCAGATCAACGAAGTTGGTAATGCCGTTACCGTCCAGATCAGCCTGATTGTTCGGCTGGAAGAACAGCGTGCGGAAAATACCCAGATCCGGGAAGTTCACGATGCAGTCGTTATTGAAGTCGGCATCGCAAGCGTTACCGTAGCCGTCACCGTCGGTGTCGACCTGGTTCTCGTTGTCGGTGAGTGTGCAGTTGTCAATATTGTCCGGGATCGTGTCACCGTCAGAGTTGCTGACGTCGGCTGCAGTACGCAGTGCAGCGTTATCAATCTGGGCAAACCAGCTGAACGTACCACGATAGTGGAAGCAGACGTGAGCCGTGTCAGATCCCGCCGCAGCTTCGGAAATATCCGCGGCCAGAGCAGCTTCTTCCGAGAAGGCCAGGTTCGTGTCGAGATGATCGAACACGTTACCCAGATTCTCGTAGTTGGGCACGGTTAGCGCGTTCGGCGGCTGCGTACCCACGAGGACCTGCAGGAACTCATCGTCAAAGTCGTCATTGGCATCATCAGGCGTACCGTTGTCGTTCAGATCGTTGTCCGCCGACTGGTAGTTCACGAGGAAGCTGTAAGTCGGGATACGACCAACCGGAACCGTCGTAAGATCAAGCTCCGGTGAGCACAGGAAGGTCTCCATTTCCTGCGGATCGCCACCGGCGTCCACGTCCACCTGACCCGTTGCGTCGGAGTCGGCACAAGCCGAAGCACCGCCACCGCCGGTCACGTTGTTCTGAGCGTTGCCGCCAGACCAGTTAGCCGAGGCGCAAATGCCGTCGTCCGAGGTGCCCCAGCCGTCAGCGGCCACAGCACCCACGTTGATAACCGTCCAGTCACCCGGGATACCGGCTTCAAACTGCTCAGGCGTGTTCAGCGCAGCGGCCAGCTCAAAGCACTGGCTGGGCTCGCCGGCAAACGGCACGTTGTCGCTGATGCTGATGTCATCGACGAACATGTTGGAGTTGCCACCGTTCTGCGACAGGGTGTTGCCGGTGAACGTGATGGTGTGCAGGCCACCGTCAGCAAAGGCTGAGATGTCGGCCGACTGTGCGGTGTAGACCGGGAAGTCGTCCAGGCAGTTAAACGAGTAAACGGCTGTGCCGTCCACATCGATCGTCAGCGTATCGTTGGCACTGTCACAGATGCCGACCAGCAGGCTGAAGTCGATGGTCGTTGCCGTCGATGAAATCACGACGTCCTGCGCAAGCGTCTGCATGTTGGGCTCAGACGCACCACCGAACCAGGCGTAGAACGCGCCGGTGTCAGCCAGGGCCGCGCCGCAGAAGATTTGCGAGCAGATCGGGTTGAACACGGTGCCGTTCGGATTGTCCGGATCGGGGTTTGAAGCCGTCCAGAACGGATTGGCGCGACCGTCTTCCAGGCTGCCGTCGTCAAGGTCTTCGCCATTGGCGGCCGGAGCGTCCGGATCGTCGCAGACAAAGTTGGGCTGTTCGACTTCGCAGCTCGAGGAGCAGCCGTCGCCGTCAGCCAGGTTGCCATCGTCGCAGCCTTCGGTGCCAGCAGCCGAGAACTGCGGGAACAGGCCGTCGCCGCAGACTACGGCTGAGCATGAGCTGGGCGTGGGCGGAATGACCGGCGTGACCGGCACGTTGATGGAGATGTCGTCCACAAACACGTTGGTCAGATCGGTGTCCGGCGGAATGCCGGTGGCCGAAGCGCGGAAGCCGATCGTCACGTTGGTGTTCGTGTACGGACCGCCTGGCGCTGTTGCAAGATCAACCACTACGCGTTGGTAGGGGTTGACGTTGGTGCAAGGCTCAGTGCTTGCGAACACTTCGGTGCCGTTGAGATCCAGTCGAATGCCGTCGGTGGATCCGGCGCAGGGATCACCTGCAGGACCACTGGCAAGCGTCGCCCACTGGAATTCCAGCGTGGTGGCGTTGGCCGGTACGAAGATCGGATCGCGGTCCAGCGTGCCGGTCGACGGAGCCGCAAAGGTGCCGCCGGCGATCAGAACGTAGGTGCCCGAGGTCGTGGTGCCGTCCGGGGCGGCCGCGAACGGGAAGCCGAAGCAGCCATCGTCGCAGAACAGACCGCTGCCAAACGCATCATTAAAGGCCGTCCAGCCGGCGATGCTGTCTTCGAAGCTGCCGTTGACCAGGATGTTCTCCGTAGAGCTGCCCGGAATAGCGGCCGTACAGTCGAAGCCAGCTTCGAACGTACAGGTGGCCGAACAGCCGTCGCCGTTGACGGTGTTGCCGTCGTCGCAGTCTTCACCTTCGTCCGGGCTGCTGTCGCCGCAGACGCCGCCGCCGCGGAACGTGGTGTCCCCGGAAAACAGGGCTTTGATGCTGGCGCTGCGGAAGCGGGTTCCGTAATCAGCGGCCGCCTGGTTTTGAAGCTCCATGCGCTCGGTTCCAAAGCTGTCTTTCGCACTGACGCTGATTGCGCCAAGTGCCAGAGCAACTCCGGCCGTCGCCGTGAGCAAAGATCGATAAGCGTGAAATTTCACGTGTTTCCCCCTTGAACTTACTTGCAAGACACGTGCAGTCTCCCTCCGCCAACAAAGGCGGCGAGGTCTCGCACGCGGATTATTGTGTCCGACCGACTCGCCCCGTCGCTGCGTCCTTGTGTGAACGGAGCAATTTGCCTGCAAGGAAGGGAGTATCGTTATAACTGGGGACCGTTGATGTAGAACCTGAAATCGCCAGCTGTTGAACCCTTGTCTTGCCGGTCTGTCGAACCAATGACCGAAATATATCACCGCAAAGTTAAATGTCCGCTTCTCAGGGTTTGTTATGACAAATTATTGCGTCGGCAATATGTCGCAAGGCAGCAAACTCAAAAATTTATTCAGTCTAATTGGTAGCTTACGTTGATTGCGGGCGTTATGTCTGATTGTGGCTGCACGAAAACAGCTCAGGGCGAAGTCGGTCCGTCAACACAAATTAAACAAAATTGCGCGGCTTTTGTGATTTTTTCTGCGGGAGCGTGATGCAGTTCCGAGCATAAGCGGTCGCTGACGTTTATGTTAATGCTCACGCTATGCACTGACCCGCAGGAGAGACAACATGCCCGACATGAACAAGCCAATGATGCCGCTTAAAGGCCGCCCCGGACTTCGCGCCAAAAGCGCCAACGTGAATTTTTTCTTTACTCAGGATTCGTCCAACCTCAAACGCAAGTGGGCTGATCGTTCCAACTTCTGGACGTCCACTCGACCCGAGCAGAGCAATGAAGCTCCGCGCTGGGAAGCGTTTGAATCATGGCGCGGTCAGGATAAGTAAGTTCGCGAGTCGAGCGTGCAGCCGCTCGACGCCGCCGTAAAAATCTCACGGCTCCATCTGGAGCCGTTTTTTTATGCCCAATCGGACGACGACTACAGAGCGTCATCCAGCGCCCGTCGAATCTGGGCGGCCCAGAACGGCGCCCGTCGCGCCGCGACGTCGCGCCGCTTCATGCCTTCGGTGTTCAGCGTTTGCGAGGGCTGCTTGCGCAGATCAAACACCAGCTGACTATCGCGATTAAAGATCAGAACCCCTGGCGTGCCGCGAATGCCGTAGAGGCCGGCAACTTCTTCGCCGTCGGGCAGCAATGTGAAGTCATAGCCCTTGTTCTTTAAAAAACCCGCGGGATCGCCGTCCTCACCGATGGTGATCGCCACAATTTCAAACTCATCCTCGCTGTGCTCGAGCACCAATGACTCAAGATGCGGCATCAGCGCTTTGCAGTATGGGCACCATGTCGCCCAGAACAGCACCAGAGTGGTTTTCTCGCCGCGATTGTCGCTGAGCGAAAACTCACCACCGTCTGCGCGGGTCAGCGTCCAGTCTGAGGGTGCGTTGTCGGCACTGGCTGTGGGCAGACAGAGGAGGGCGGTGGCAAACAGAGCGGTCATGCCTGACCAGCGAGGGGTAGCGTGGGACATCTTTTTCGTCCTTTTGAACAAGAGAATCGGGGTATTGGGGTAGGGGACCCGGGTTGGGCTGGAAATATTTCACGCACCTTTAAAGAGGTGATGGGGGGCCGCGGCCAGCCGGAGAGGCCGTGGGGAGTTCATTTTGGCAATGGCTCCCTGGCGGTCCGCTTTAGTTGCCAAAATGAATTCCCCACGGCCCCTCCGGCTGGCCGCTCACATTTCGATGCGCATCTGGTTCAGAGTGGGATTCGGGTATCGCGCGGGGGGCGGTGATGAGTAGTCAAAAAAAAACCGGGCATTGATGCCCGGTTTTTTTATGGCTGCGTTGTCGCTTAGCGATGTGCGACTCAGCCAATCGTTCCGTTGACGATGGGATTGAACGCGGTGAGTCGGTCACGCAGCGATACGGGGCCGAGTCCGTGGCCGGGAAACAGGGTCGGGAAGTTGCCCTGTTCGCCGTGTAGCGCCATGTAGTTGTAGATCACGGTCTCCACCAGCAGATTGACGTTGTTCGAGGCCGGTGTGGCTTCTGTCTCGACACCTCCGTCCGCGCGGTACGAGCCGATTTGCTGATGCAGCGCCGCGTCCAGACCGTCACCGGTGAACAGTTGCGGTCGCCCGCCGGGGTTGTAGACCATAAAGAACGAGGCGGCGCCGGAGGAATTGTCACCGGTCCACTCGCCTTTGCCGCGTCCGTCAACCGAGTCGTCAATTCTGCCGTTGCTGAACACCCCGCCGTCACTGAAGACGTACATCATCAGCGGCACGCCGATACGTGCTGCGTACTCAAGGCAGGCGCCCATGCAGCGACCCGCGCGCAGGTCGCGAAGCTCACCCGTTGAGCGCGAGCCGTTGTGGTAGTCGTAGCCGCCCATCTGGATGGTGCCGGCGCCGGCAAAACCGTTCATGACCAGTTTCATGACCGAGGCGGTCTTGCGAAACTCGCGATCGTCGTCGAATTCCTGCTGCGTGAATATGCCGGTGGGGCCCACGATGTCCGCGTCGAGCACCGGATCAAGCGTTGAGGGGTCGCCAAAGCGATCGCTCAGATCCGCCGCCTTCACATAGCCGCAGTTGACCAGATCCTTGAGCACCTCATCGTTGGTGACCTGGGTATTGACCGAGCCGAGTTTGCTGTCACTGATCCGCTGGATCGACTCCATCACGGCTACGGCATCCGACTGATCAAGCAGGCCGACCAGCTTGCCGGTGTCGACCAGGCCTGTGACGTCGCTGGGACGATCGATCTTCGTTGGGCGCACGGTGGTATCGATCATCATCTCCGGCGCGAGCGAGTTGCCGCCCGAGTCGGAGCTGCGGCTGCCGATCAGAGTGAGCAGTTCGCCGTCCGCACCGGCGCGGTTAATGCCGTACATCGGATTGTGCGGGTTGTTGCCCGTGTCATTTTCCGAACGCGCCGGAATGATGGCGCCGTTGGTTGCGGCCATGGTGGCGGCGGTGACTTTTTCCTGGATGCCACGCAGCATGGCGCTGTCGCTGTGGAATGCCAGGCCGAAGTCCGTGTTGATGAAGTCACTCGTACCGGTCTGCGGATTGACGACCGATGGAATCATGTCGCCGGGCAGGCCGAGGCGGCTGTAACCCTGTGTGCTCAGGAAGTCGAGCTGTCCGCCCTGCTGCCCTACCAGTACGTTGGAGGCCGCAATGTTGGCGCCACCCGACAGATCAAAGCTGATAAACGGGATCTTGCCCGCGCCCTGAACCGCCAGACCGCAATCGGCGCGCAGCGCCTGCAGATCCGGTGACAGAGCGGCGCGAGCCGCGCGCGGGTTGGCGAACAGGCTGAAGATCGTCGGGCCAGCCAGCAGGCCAGCGCCGGACATCAATCCCTGCGCAACAAACTCGCGCCTGGTAACCGGCCGTGCATGGTCGGGATGAAGCAGCGGGGCATCAACGTGCAGGTGCTTGGTTTTTCGTCTGAATCGTCGGGCCATGATAGGTCTCGTCTTAAGCTATGGGGTTATTGCAGCAGCGTGACGGCGCTACCGAGCGCGCCCGCGCAAACTGCCTTGGCAATGACCTGCGTCCGATCGGCTGCGCAGCTTGTACCGCATGCGTTCAGTCGATCAACGAGGCTGCTGAGTTCTGTTCGAACCGCGCTGGCGTCGGGCTGGGAGGCCAGGTTGGCCCCCACAACACCGTCCAGAAGCGGATCAATCAGGGCGTCGTACCCACTCTGATTGGCAAACACGCTGCTCGAGGCGCCATTAAAGTCCAGATTCGGGAAATAGGCCGAACGTGCACTCTGGTCTTCGATCAGCGTGTTGCAATACTCAATTGCAAGCTGCGCGATCGCCACCTGATGTGAGGCCAGGAAACTGTCCATGCGCTCAACGGTAGGCAACTGCTGCTTGATGGTTTCATAGGTTGTGAACACGTCGTTCTGGTAACGGCTTACACCCGTGACCTTGGACATCGAGGCCGTGATGTCCTCGAAACTGCGCAAACCGATGGCGGGCGCCGGATCGAGATCCGCGGGCTCCGGCGGAGGCGGCACGACGGCGGGCACCTTGATGTTGGTATTGGCACCGAGGATCTCGAAGGTCAGGAAGAACTCGTCGTTCTCCGGGCCTTTTTCCAACGGAACAATCGTGCCGACGTTGGACAGTCGCTGTCCGTTGGGCGTGTATTCCAGCGCCGAGATCATCGTGTCGATGTTGACATAGGCCTGGCCCACAGGGGCCTCTTCGCCGTTGATACCGATGCGTATGCCCATGACCGGGATATTGTCCGGTTGGGCGCTGCCGTCCAGCGAAATGAAGGTCGGCGCCTGGAACAGGTAGCTGTAGCTATCGAACTGCGCTACTTCGAACATCAGGTAGCTCTGCGGTACATCAATCAGATCCTGCAGGCTGAACAGAAGGAAGAACTTCTGGCCGACGCCAGCTTCAAGGTTCTGCGCAATCTGCTCGTCCGTCAGGGCACGGTTGTGAATCGCAACAAAGCGAATCACACCTTCCCACGGACGGTTGCTGGAGACCTCATTCCCAAGTACCAGTGCGAACGTGTCGTTCCAGTCGCTGAGCGTGCCGCCGCCTTCCATGTCGTCATCGCCGGTGAATTCGCCGTTGACGTAGATGCGGCGACCGCGCACCGGATCATAGGTCATGACGACGTGTTGCAGGGTCGCCTGCAGGTCTTCATCCGCGTCGGCCGTGGACAGGGCGGGCATGCCGTTGCCGTCGGTCACGCTGCTGCGATTGGCGATAACGTAGTTGTAGAGCTGCTGCTGCAACGTGAAGTTGCGTGCATCGACACCGGCTGAATAGCTCACGATGCGAGCATCTTCCTGGGTGACATTGCCCGGAACGACCCACGCTTCGATGGTGTATTCACCGGTCGCCGTAATCTGTTCGTGGAGCTTGGCGCTGGCCGCCGTCGAGCCCTGCGCCTTGCCGCCGCGGATGTCGATGCCGTAGCCGCCAAACCAGCTCACGTTGCCCGTGAAGTTCAGATTCAGCGCCGGTTCGACGCCGCTGGTATCGAACGCGGTGAGGCCGGTGCCAGTCTTGAATTCATACAGCGCAATCACGTTGTTGTCGTAACGATTGCCGCCACTGGCGATCGTGCCGTCAAACAGCGTGAGTGCCTTGCTGGTCAGCAGCGACGGATCCACCTGGGTCAGTGGAATCTGATCGGCCATCGCATCGATCGCTGCGAGCATCGTGGCCGAATCGCTGGGGCAGTCGCTCCAGCAGTTGTGGAACTGATCGCGCAGGCGAACTACGAGACGCGAGTCCTCGGTGATGTCCAGATTGAGCTTGGACTTGGCCGCGTCGTAGGCCAGATCCACATCGCTGTCGGCGAAGTAGGGCTGCACCGGGAACGCCGCATCCGAGGCATGGCACTGCGAGCAGTAGGTGTTCGTGACCGGATAGATGGTGTTAGCGAACAGGCCGCTGTCATCCGGAAAGCCCTTGCTCTGGCCCACTTCCTTGACAGGCGGCGCTTCAAGATCGATCTGGTTGCCGCCGCCTGCGACTGCGTCGCCGGCCCACGCGGACACCCAGGTGGTCATGATGTCTCCGCAGACCGCATCGCTGGCTTCCCAGCAGTTGTGGCCGCCGGCCACTTTGGTTACCAGCAACGAGTCGCCGGGGTTGGTCAGATCGACTAATGGGTTGGTGTCGGCGTAGGCCAGGTTGATATCGTCATTGCGAGCAAACGTTGGCGACTGTCCGCCAGTCGTATGGCAGGCGCCACAGCGATTCGTACCGCTGAGGTTGTCCCACACGTTGAGTTTGAACGACTGCACGTCGGCCGTGCTGGGCGCCGGTCCATTGTAGGTGGCAACCGGCGGCGGGTTGGTGATCGGTAAAGAGACGACTTCCGCGCCACTGCCGTCGCCGCTGCAGGCGCTGAGCGCCACGGCAGCGATGCCGGCGCAGGCCAGACGGGAGATCAGGGTGCGATGGTTTGATGTCAACATCCTCAGTCTCCCATGCAGTAAACGGCGGCATCGGCGAACACCTGTCGCAGCGAGTAACCGTTGTTGGCAAAATCCTGAGCCTCATTGCTGACCCAGGTGCGGTCTACGCCATCCACCGGATCGCGCAGGCAGACATTGCGAAACACCTTGCGCACCTGGCACGAGGCGAACTCATTCGAGTTGGCAAGCTCCTCACCCATGCTCTTGGCACCATTGCCGCGACCGGGCAGAGCGGGGTCCCAGCCCATGCGCTCATTGCGACCGGTGCGCCAGTAGTTCTCCCAGCCGTCGTCGGGCGTTGCGTAGCCAAACTCAAAGGTGTTTTCGTTGTTGCGATACTTCGGCTGTACCTGGCCTTCTGTGTAGACCAGCTGACCGACCGTCTCATCAAAGTCGTAGTACGCGAAGGCCTGGGCAAGCGGGTCCATACCCGAGTGACAACCGATGCAGTTGTTCAGGAACAGTCGGCTGTCTCCGCCCGGGCTGCGCGAGACATCCTGACGGATGCGATCGGGTGGCTTGGTCGTGTCGGCTACCTGTTCGAGGTCGTCGCACAAATGGTTGAGCAGCGTGAAGCGAAACATCGCACGGTTCGTGCCATCGATAAAAAACGCCTCGGCCGCGCCGCGCGTGGTCATGATGCCGGCGGTCGCGCTGGCCGGAAGACCGGTCAGCGAAGACTGCGTGCGGCCTTCCAGAATGGCGCGCAAATTCAGACCGCGCTCTTCCATCTGCAGATAGTGATCGTTGTTGGCCGACGAGTAAGCCGGCAGGTTTTGTGCTGCGTTGCCGACGTACACAAGATCGGCCGACAGCAACGTATTCATCGGCACATCGTCGCGCACCATACCGATGAAGGTGGCGGTGTAATCGTTTAGTGGCACAAACACGCTTTGGTCGCGGTTGGTTGCCGGTGCGATGAAGTTCTTCAGCGTTACGTTGTAGAACGCATCATCAAGCGTGGCGTCGAGCGCGGCTGCGGCCGGGTTGCCGTCGGCGATCTGCTGAGCCATGGCGTCAAGTTCGGCGGCGCTTGGCGGCGTACCGGTCAAACGGTCAAAAATGGTCTTGGCCTGCTCGCGCGGTCCGGCGTGAGCGACGGACGCACCCAGCAGCACGGCGGCGCTCACGAGCAGCGGCAATCGTGCGCGGACTCGTCCGCGGTGGTGTAGGAATCTGGGCATTGAGAAAAATCCTGGCATGTCGGAGGTACTCGGGGTTATCTCGTTATGGCTGCAGTATTGCGCATCAGTTTGGCGTCGTACAGATGTCGCGATTGTGCGACATCTTGAGCCGTACTGTCGCTTCGGTATTCTGTGCTCGTGCGCTTGATATGCTGTGTCCGCATTGCCTCGTTGACGTCAGTTCAAATACAAGAAACGAGGAGTCGAAACGCAGTCTCGCAAAGACCGTTTCAGATGGTCGCTGAACCATGGATGAGTTCTGTGATTGGTATCACAGACTGTCGAAGCGGTCGCGTCATGATGACTGAGTTAAGTCATTTGTGGACGCGACGTTGCACATAAGTTGCCGGATCATGCGTCAGTGAACCGGCACGTTGAAAGTCGTCAGCAAAGCGGACTGCAGAACAGTCCGGGAGATCATGTCGAATGATTCAGGTTCCAGTTGAATTGCGTCGCGCTGCGCGTGCCGGATTGGCAACAGTTTGTGCAGCATGCGCTGCCACATTTCTGTCGGCATGCAGTGGTGAAGATGGCGATCGAATTGGTGTGGCAACCGGCCAGACGCCGGACCCGGTTGTGCTGGACATTCCAATTGGCTACGTCAAACGTGCGTTGCCGGTTGGTGATGACGGTCTGCTAATTGAAGACGATGCACGCGAGGCGATCAAGTTTGCGCCCGGTGCCGATTTGTTTGTGCGCGAACGTGCGTCGCCAAGCGCGACCGAACGCAACATCACAGGCGAGATCACTCAAGGTATGGGTGACGTGCGTGGTTTGTCGTCGTCGTACGACGGCACGCGGATCGTTTTTTCGATGCGCGAGCCCTTGCTCGACAATGTCGACGAAGACGAGCAGCCCAGATGGAACATCTGGGAATACAATCTTGAGACCGACGTGCTTCGCCGTGTGATCACCTCGGACCTCGTTGCCGAGGACGGTCACGATATCAATCCGGTGTATCTGGCTGACGATCGCATTGTGTTCTCGTCGACTCGCCAGCGCACGATGAAGGCGATTTTGCTGGACGAGGGCAAGCCGCAGTTTGATGCTCTGACGGCCGCCCGCAACGAGCCGGCGTTCCTGCTGCACGTCATGGACAATGACGGCAGCAACATCGAGCAGATCTCGTTCAACCAGAGTCACGATCTCGACCCGACCGTGCTCAGTGACGGGCGTATCGTGTTTCGTCGCTGGGATGATGCCGGCACTAACGACGCGATGAATCTGTACACTATCAACCCTGACGGTACGTCGCTGAAACTCCTGTACGGGGCACTGAGTCACGATACTGGCACCAACGGTGCGCGCATTCAGTTTCTGCAGCCGCAGGAGCTGCCCGATGGCCGCATTCTGTCGCTTGCCCGCGACTACATCGCGCCAACGCTCGGCGGCGATCTGATCTCGATCGATACCGCAGGCTATGTCGAGAACACCCAGCCGGTGCTGGCCAATGCAGGCATGACCGGCCCGGCTCAGGAAGCGGCGACCAGCAACCCGGTCACCACGGACGGTTCGTTTTCTGCTGGCGGGCGTTACGCCGATGCGTTTCCTTTGTTTGACGGCACGGATCGGCTATTTATCAGCTGGACGGACTGCCGTGTGTCGGTGGACGACATCATTCGTCCCTGCACCGACACGTTTCTGAATGACCCCAATGCCGTTGAGGCAGCGCCGCTATACGGTCTGTGGATCTATGAGCCCGAAGACGGCACGCAGCTTCCGGTTGTCAATCCCGAAGAGGGCATCATGTTCTCTGACGTGGTTGCGTTGCAGCCGCGGCCCTTCCCTCCGGTGCCGACGGCAGGCTTGCGAGGCGTGGACATCGATCCGAACGCGATTGCCGACGATGTGGGGCTCGTTCACATCCGCAGCGTGTACGATTTTTCTGGTGAAGACACGGCGCCCGGCGGCGTCGTGAATCTTGCAGACCCGGCTCGCGCCACCGTCGACGATCGGCCGGCTGCCTTTGTGCGCATCGTCAAAGCCGTTTCTGAAGTGGATCAGGATCTGGTCAACGTGCCGCGCAACGCATTTGGTCTGGCGCGCGTGCTGGGCATGCGCGAAATCATCGGCTACGCCCCCGTCGCCCCGGATGGTTCTGTCGTGACCCGTGTCCCGGCCAACGTCGCATTCCAGATCGACGTGCTCAATGCCAAGGGTGAGCGGCGCAGCGGTCGACACGAAAACTGGATGCAGGTGCGTCCCGGCGAACTGCTTGAGTGCAACGGTTGTCACCGTCGTGATGCTGGTGTGTCGCATGGGCGCGATGAGCTGTTTGCATCGATTAATCCGGGCGCGACCACCACCGGAGCGCCGTTTCCAAATTCAAATCCTGCGCTGTTTGCCGATTTTGGCGAAACCATGGCGCTGGCGCGGGCGCGCATCAGCTGCGCGACTAATTGCGCGGCCATTACGCCCGATCTGGACCTGGTCTACGAAGACGTATGGACCGACCCGGTCGCCGCGGGGCGTCCGGCCGATGAGCCGTTTGAAGCGCGTTACGCGGATCTCGAGACAACGCCACCTGTCGGCCAGGACTGCCTGCAGGCGTGGTCGTCGCGCTGTCGAGTGGTGATTAACTACGAAGAGCATCTGCACGGTCTGTGGAGTCTGCCGCGCGTGACACTCGCCGACGACGGTGTGACTGTGCTCTCGGATTTCACTTGTACCGGCTGCCACACTCCCGTGGATGCGGCGGGCATGGCGCAGGTGCCGGCGGCTCAGCTTGATCTGACCGACGGGCCCTCAGCGGACGTGCCGGACAACTTCAAGTCGTACCGGGAGCTGTTGTTCAATGATAACGAGCAGGAAGTGGTTGAAGGCGTGCTGGTAGACAGACTCGTTGAAGTGGGCGTGGACCCAGACACGATGTTGCCGATTCTGGAGCCGGTCCGGGTCATAGCGCCCATTCGCAATACGGCCGCTATTCTTGCCACAGGATTTTTCAATCAATTTGAGCCGGGCGCCTCCCATGAAGGGTATCTTACGGCGGCCGAACTGAAATTGCTTAGAGAGTGGGTTGATCTCGGCGGGCAGTACTACAACAATCCGTTCGACGTTCCACAGGACTGACTATGCTTCGGGCACTTGGCCTTTTCATTCTCGCGCTGCATTCGGTTGCCGTACTGGCGGCGCCGGTGCCGGTGACCGTGGATGATCCGTATCTGGAGATGCATACGGGACCGGGCCGCGGCTATCCGATCTATCATGTTGTTGACCGTGGCGAGTCGGTCGAGGTGCTGCGTCAGCGCACGGATTGGTTTCAGGTGCGCTCGAAGCGCGGCAAGAAAGGCTGGGTGCATCGCGATCAGATGGTGCGCACGCTCAACAAAGACGGCTCAAGAGTCGCCATCGAAGACGTTGATTTCGGCAGCTTCTCCAACCGGCGTTGGGAGGTGGGCGTTCTGGGTGGCGACTTTGGTGGCGCCAACGTGGTGTCGGTCTACGGTGCTTTTGCACTGAGTCCAAACTTGTCCGCGGAGGTATCGGTGTCGCAGGGTCTGGGCCAGTTTTCTGACAGCGCCTTTGCCAACCTGAATCTTGTGCACCAGCTTTTCCCGCGCAAGCGCATCTCGCCACTGTTTACATTGGGTACGGGCGTTATTCGTACCCAGCCAAGCGCCACTTTGGTGGCGACCGAAGACCGGACCGATCAGACCGCCCACGTTGGCGTTGGCGTTCGCGCCTACGTCACGCGGCAGTTTGTGTTCCGGGTCGAGTACAAAAGCTACGTTGCGTTCACCAGTCGTGACGACAATGAGGAAATTGACGAATGGAAAGCCGGATTCTCGTTCTTTTTATAGCGCTGGTCGTGACCACGCTGCCCGGCTGTTCGCTGTTTTCTCAGCAAAGTGCGGACGATGACACCGGCGAGGACGGTGCAACACCCGTGGTCATCGATCCGGATATTGACCGGCGTGAGATCAAACGCGCCAAGATCGACAAGGAAAACTTCGAGATCAGCGCCTACGCCGGACTCATGAGCATCGAGGACTTCGGCACCAATACCGTGTTTGGCGGACGCTTTGCCTTTCATGTGACCGAGGACTTTTTTGTGGAAGCCGCCTATGGCGTAAGCCAGGGCGAGGAGACCAGCTTTGAGCTTCTAAGCGGTGACGCACAGTTGCTTACCGACGAGGAGCGCGACTTTACCTACTACAACGCGTCACTGGGCTACAACATTTTTCCAGGCGAGGCGTTCCTGTGGCGCAACCGGGCATTCAACACCAATTTCTACGTCATCGCCGGCGTCGGCAGCACCGAGTTTGCGGGCGATGATCGCTTTACGATTAATCTGGGAGCCGGCTTCCGACTTCTGATGAATGATGCTTTCGCGCTGCGCATCGACGTACGCGACCATCTGTTTGATATCGACCTGCTGGGTACAGACAAGACAGCACACAACATTGAATACCATCTTGGACTGTCCTTCTTTTTCTGATGAGAGGTAACACTATTATGCGTCAACCCCTGCGCATCACACTCGCCACGCTGGCAATGATGGCTCTGGCATCGGTCAACGGTGCGGCCACTGAACGTACACCCGCGCCGGACTTCACGCTCAAGAGCGCGACCGGCGAGAACATCAAGCTCAGTGAACTTCGCGGACAAGTGGTCATGATCAATTTCTGGGCGTCATGGTGCGGACCGTGCCGTCAGGAAATGCCGCTGCTCGATGAAATTCACGCGCGCTACAGCCCGATGGGTTTCACGATGCTGGGCGTCAATGTCGAAGAAGATTCGGCCAAGGCCAAAGCTCTGCTCAAGGATCTGCCGGTCGATTTTCCGATCCTGTTTGATCAGAAAAACCAGGTCAGCAAGGACTACGACGTGATCGCCATGCCAAGCACGGTGCTGGTCGATCGCGACGGCAACATCCGCTACATCCATCGCGGCTACAAGCCCGGTGATGAAAACGCCTATCAGGATATGATCCGCACGGTGATCGTCGAATGAACGCGCGCATGGCCATCGCCGCTTTGACGCTGCTGGCTTTGAGTGGCTGTGCCAGTGTGGAGCCGTGGGTCAAGCCCTACGAACGGGCCAATCTTGCTGATCCGATCATGGCGTTTGACCGCGATCCGATTTCGAGCTCCTACATGCACCACGTGTACGAATCGCGCGAGGGCGCACGCGGCGCAGCCGGTAGTGCGGGCGGCGGCTGCGGCTGCAACTAGGGAGACCGACGGTGAGCACAACGGCAACACATCGCTTTCATGGTTACGCGCTCGCGCTGCTCGGCATGCTCGTGGCAACGAGCGCGCTGGCGGCCGATCTGGCGCCGGATCGTGCCGATGTGCTCTACCATCGCTATGAGGGCGACGGCGCGACGATCGACGGTCCTGCCGTGCTCGTGCGCAAGCGCCTGGGGAAACAGTTTGCCGTGTCAGGCAAGTATTACGTCGACAGTGTGACCAGCGCGTCGGTGGACGTGATCGCGACGGCAAGTCCGTACACCGAAGAGCGTCGCGAGTCGGGTTTGGGCGTCGAGTATGTGAACGGCAAAACGCGCGTGACCGCGGGCGCCAGCAAGAGTGACGAGAGCGATTTCATCGGTCGCTCGGCCTATGTCAGCATCAGTCAGGACATCTTTGGTGATCTGACGACAGTATCGATGTCGTACGGTCGCGGCGACGACGAAGTACGTCGGGTCAACGATGACAATTTCAGCGAAGACGTGGACCGACAAATCTATGGCCTGGGCGTGTCGCAAATTGTGACCAAGAACCTGATTCTGGGCATGACCTTTGAGGGCATCTCGGACGAGGGTTATCTAAACAATCCCTACCGCCAGGTGCGCTACCTCGACGGCAGCGGCGGTTTTTCCTACCAGGCGGAGCGCTATCCAAACACGCGCACGAGTGCGGCGATTGCGCTTCGCGGACGCTACTTCCTCGACTATCGCGCAGCGGTACACGCGGAGTATCGCTATTTCAGCGACACCTGGGACATCGAGGCGCACACGGCAGAGATTGGTTACACCCATCCGTGGCGCGATTTTATTTTCGAGGCCAAAGTGCGCGGCTATCGTCAGAGCGAGGCGAGTTTTTATCGCGACCTTTTTTCGCGCGTGGACGAACAGAACTTCCTTGCCCGTGACAAGGAGCTGAGTCGTTTTTCAAATACCACGCTGCGCCTCGGCGCGACCTATGAATTTGCCAAGAATGGCTGGGGCATTCTGGATCGCGGCTCGGTCAACGTGTCCTACGACTTCATTCGCTTTGACTACGACAACTTCCGCAATGTTCCTGCTGGCGGTCCTGCTGGTGAAGAGCCCCTGTTCGCGTTTGATGCCAACGTGGTTCAGGTTTTCTTCTCGTTCTGGTACTGACGGCCCTTTTGCAATGACTTGTTTTACCCATCGACTCTCAAGCGCTGCGGCGTGGCTGTGCCTGGTTGCGCTGGCCGCGCCTTTTGCGAGTGCACAGTGGGTGGCGGGCGAAGCGGCGATCATGGGCACGGCGATCCGCGTTGAGCTGTGGGAGCCGACCGAGGGCAGCGGTGAGGCGCTGATCGAACGGGTCATGGACGAGATGCGCCGCATTGATCGGCGCATGAGCACCTACCGTGAGGACAGCCTGCTATCGCGCGTCAATCGTGAGGCCTCGGCTCAGGAGGTGCCGCTTGATGATGAGCTGTATGAGCTGATTGACAAGGCGTTGTCGTTTTCCGACCTCACGCACGGTGCGTTTGACATTACCTACGGCAGCGTGGGGCGCCTGTATGATTTTCGTGCCGGCGTGCAGCCAGACGAGGCGGCGCGGGCCAAGGCGCTGGAGTCCGTGGGCTATGCCAACGTGCGTCTGAATCGGGACAAGCAGACGATTCGGTTTGACCGCGAGGGCGTGAACATCAATCTCGGCGGCGTTGCCAAAGGTTATGCGGTCGAAAACGGCGTGAAGATATTGCGCAAGCATGGCGTGGCCCACGCCATTGTCACGGCTGGCGGCGACAGTCGCATTCTCGGCGACCGGCGCGGCCGCCCGTGGACGGTGGGCATACGCGATCCGCGCGATCGCTCGGGGCTGGTCACACGCATCCCGCTGCAGGACGAGGCCATCTCAACCTCTGGCGATTACGAGCGATATTTTGAGAGTGATGGTGAACGGGTTCACCACATTATCAAACCCGATACGGGAAAATCGGCGTCAGAGGTGCGCAGCGTCACCATCATCGGCGGCGATGCGACCACCACCGACGCGCTGTCCACCGGCGTGTTCGTGCTGGGGCGCGAACGTGGTCTGGCGCTGATTGAAACACTGAACGATTTTGAAGCCGTGGTGATCGACCAGAGCGGCGCAATGCACTACTCAAGCGGGCTGATGCCCGGAGGATGAGCGGACCGCCGACACGGTGGAATGCCAAGAGGTTGACATGATGAAACTCAAGTTTGTTTGGAGCGCGCTGGCACTGATCAGCATAAGCCTGACGGCGGCACAGGCCGAAACGCCGGAGCTCAAGAACCTCGATAGCGAGGCGCAGGATCTGAAAAAAGAACTGCTCGCGCTCAACCGCGATCTGTTCATTCTTGAAGAGGAGTTGCTGTTTCCAGCCAACACTCAGGTCGCGGTGTTTGTGTCGCTGGATGTGGGCGAGTTTTTTGCGCTCGACGCCATGCAGCTGAAGATCGACGGCAAGAATGTCAGCAACTACCTGTACACCGAAAAAGAAGTCGATGCTCTGCACCGCGGCGGTGTCCAGCGCCTGTATGTGGGCAATCTAAAGGCCGGCGAGCATGAGCTCGTGGCCGTGCTCACCGGCAAGGGTCCGCACGAGCGCGACTACCGCCGAGGCACGACGCTGAAGTTTGAGAAAGAGCTCGGCGCGAAATACCTCGAGCTGCAGATTCGCGACAGCGAAAAACGTCTGCAGCCGCAATTCGTCGTCAAGGAATGGGATTAGTCTGACGTGCGCCGCCTGACCACACGCAGCTGCGGATCGTTGCGCACCGCGTTGGCGGTGACGGCGTCCGTGTTTGTGTGGATGCTCTGTGCGGACGCTCTGGCAAAGGACAAGCGCAAGACGGTCAAGGATCTCGAGTACGGCCACGCGCTGTTCCATTTTTATCAGGAAGACTACTTCGAGTCTGCGGCCCGTTTGCTGACCGCCAAAGCTCAGGATCGCATCGCCAACCACCAGGACGACGCGGACTTGTTGCTCGGAGGCATCTATCTGTCCTACGGCCAGCAGCGTGAGGCCAACGACATTTTCACGCGCTTGCTCGACGACAACGTCAAGCCCGAGGTTCGCGACCGCGCCTGGCTGTACGCCGCGCAGATCGCCTATCAGCGCGGCCGACCGGACAACGCCATGCAGGCGCTGCAGCGCATCGGCGGCGAACTTGAGCCGGAATTCGAGGCGCGCAAGCGGCTGCTTAACGCCCAGATCCTGATTGAAGACGGGCAGTTTGAAACGGCCGCCGAGCAGCTTTCGCGCTGGCGCGCACCGGCAGGTTGGCGCGCCTACGTGCGCTACAACCTCGGTGTGGCACTGATTCGAAACGGCGACACGCGTCGCGGCACGAGGCTGTTGTCGCAGGCCGCTTCCGGCGCCCCGACCGAGCAGACCGGTCGGTCATGGCTGCGTCCATGGCGCTGGTTTGCCAGTCGCGACGACGAGGAGTACGACGAGGGCAGCGCACTGCGCGACAAGGTCTATCTGGCTCTGGGCTTTGCCCAGATCAAGGACGGCGAGTCGCAGGAAGCACTCAAACTTCTGGATAAGGTTGGCGAGGGTATGTGGTCCACCAAGGCCAGTCTGGGCCAGGGCTGGGCGGCCGTTGAAATGGGTGAATACAAGCGCGCGCTGGCCTCATGGGAAACGCTCTCCGGCGGTGACCCGCTCGATCCGGCCGTGCAGGAGTCGCGTTTGGGCATACCGTTTGCCCACGCCAAACTTGGCGACGAGGCCCGCGCACTCGAAGGTTATCGCGAGGCGATCACGGTCTTTGGCGATGAAGTACAAAGACTCGAGGCGCTGAGCAAGCGACTGGTCGACGAGCGTTTTCTGGACGGTCTGTTGCAGCTTGAGTCTGGCGCCGAGGTGGGCTGGTTCTGGTCGCTGGATGAGGTGCCCAACGACGAGCGCGGGCGCTATCTGTTTGCGCTGATGGCCGATCACGAATTCCAGGAAGGTCTGAAGAACTATCGCGATCTGTCCGCGCTGCGCGACAACCTGTTGCAGTGGGAACGTGGTATCGAGGCGTTTGATGTCATGCTTGAAACGCGCCGGGCGCGCTATGCATCGCAGGAACGCAGTCTTGCCGATAACGACAGCAACTCACGGCTCGCGCAGCTCAGCCGGCGCGTGAACGCCATGGCCGAGGAACTCACCCGCGTGGCGGCGCAACGCGACACGCTCGCGTTGGCCACTCCGGAAGAAGCGCGCTCGCTGGAGCGTCTGGCGAGCGTCGAGCGCACGCTCGCCAAAGTGGCCGGCGATCCGAAGTACGCGTCGGCGCGCAGCAAACATGCTCTGCTCAAAGGCACGCTGATCTGGCGTTTGAATGACGAATACGCGGCCAGACTGTGGGAAAAGAAAAAAGCACTCAAGGCGATCAACGCCGAACTGACAAAAGCCCGTGATCGCAGTCTCGAGATTGGTATCGCCCAGATGGAGGCGCCGGCCGATTTCGACGGCTTTGCGGCACGCATCGAACGCGCGAGACCGCGCGTGGCTGCGCTCAAGGCGCGCGTGGAAGGCTCGATGCTGGCGCACGAAACCTATCTGAAAGACATCGCGCTGGATCGTTTTGATCAACACGCCAATCGCCTGCGCGCCTATCTCACCGAGGCTCAGTTTGCGCTGGCGAGCACCTACGACCGGTTGAGCTATGTCGAGGTAGAAGAATGATGCGCGGCAAGCTCACCGTTTGCTGTGTCGCGGCGCTCCTGTTGGTGCTGCCAGAGGCCTATGCCCAGGAGGACATGAAGCGACGCGAAAAAGCGCGTGAGAGCTATGCGGAGTTTCTGCGTCTGGCGCCGGTCGATGATCCGCGTCGTGCCAGCGCCATGCGTCGGTTGGCCGATATCGAAATTGAGCGGGCCGAACGTGTCCAGCTGGAGGGCGACGATCTTTCGGCGGCCACCTCGATCTACGATCGGGCGATTGCGTTGTATCAGGAGTTGCTTGAGACCTATCCGGATCATCCCGATAACGATGCCGTGAACTATCAGCTGGCACGTGCCTACGAGCAGCGCGGGGATATTGAAGCGGCGAGCGAACGCCTGGCCGATCTCGTTGCGCGCTATCCGGAATCGGATTTTGTCATCGAGGGGCACTTTCGCCGCGGCGAATCGCAATTTTCGGCCGGTGACTATGATCTGGCTGCCGATTCCTACGGCAAGATTCTGGCTCGCGACGACGCCAGCGCCTCCACCTTTTACGAGCAAACGCTCTACAAGGCGGCCTGGTCGCAGTTCCGCCTGGGCGAATACGATCTTGCGCTGGACGGTTTTCTGGTCTTGCTCAATCACAACATCGCCCCAGATGGTGCCTACGACAAGGCGGCCCATGACGCCCTGGCCCGCGGCAAGCTGGCGCTGATCGACGATGCGTTGCGCGCGATGAGCATCAGCTATTCGTATCTTGATGGTGTCGAGGCGCTCAACGCGCTGCTCGCGCGTGCCGAGGCACCGGGCTTCGAATTTCTTCTGTATCAGGATTTGGGTGAGCACTATCTGGAGCAGGAGCGCTTCACGGATGCAGCCGAAGCCTTCAGTGCGTTCGTCAGCGGGTTTCCGAGCGACACCCACGCGCCACACCTGCAGCTCAAGGTGATCGAAACTTATCGTGCGGCCGGATTTGAAGAACAGGAGCTGGCCGCGAAAGAAACGTTTGTGGAAGGCTACGATCTGACCTCCACGAGCGGTTACTGGGCCAGCCACACGCGAGAGGATGCGCCGGTCATTGTCGATGCGATGAAATTGCATCTGACCGAGCTGGCCACGCATTACCACGCGCTGTCGGCCAACGATGCCGCCGCCGTCGATCGCGCGCAGCGTTTCTACGAGTCGTGGCTGGCGTCGTTCCCCGAGGACGATGAGGCGCCAAGCCAGCACTTCCTTCTCGCCGAGCTGCTGTTTACGCACGATCGATTCGAACAGGCGACGGCCGCGTACGAAGCGACGGCCTACAATTACGGCGACCACCCGCGGGCTGCGGAGGCCGGCTACGCCAGTCTGCTGTCCTACGCGGCGCATGAACCGATGCTGGCGCCGACCGAGCTTGAGCCGTGGCAGCGTCGCTCGATTAACGGTGCGCTGCGGTTTGCCGCAACCTTTCCGTCCCATGAGCAGGCCAACAGCGTCCTGGTCAACGCCGCAGAGCGCCTGTTTGACCTGGCGGACTACGAACGTGCTCAGAGTGCGTCGCGGGCCCTGTTGCAAATCGACACGCCACCACCCACGGTGGCTCAGCGCACGACCGCTCTGACGGTGCTTGGGCACAGCAGTTTTGAACGCGAGCAGTATGGCGAGGCAGAGATGGCCTATGCACAGGTGCTGCGTCTCGACGCCGTTGACGAAGCGCGCTACGAAGAACTCTACGAACGTCTCGCGGCGTCGGTCTACAAGCAGGCCGAGGCGCGTCGCGATGCGGGGGACCTCGCGGGCGCTGTGGACGACTTTCTGCGCGTCGCTCAGGTTACGCCGGCGAGCCCCATTGTGGCCAACGCTGAATATGATGCGGCGGCCGCGCTCGTGCAGCTGCAGGACTGGACGCGCGCCGCGTCCACGCTCGAAGCGTTTCGCAGCAATCACGCAAGTCATCCGCTGGCGGTCAACGTCACGCGAGAGTTGGCCGGTATCTATCTGAATGCAGGTCGTGATGGCGATGCGGCCAACGAGTTGGACCGTATCGCGGCCGATCCGGCGTTTGATATGTCAACGCGCGTGGATGCCTCCAGCCAGGCCGCGTCGTTGTACGCCAAGGCGGGTGATGTGAACGGTGAGCGCGCCGCGCTGGAGTATCGCATTGCCACGCTTGGCGCGTCGCTTGAGGTGACGATCGACGCACGCGAGCGGCTGGCAGAGCTTGCCATGGCACAGGACGATGTGTTCGCGCGTAACGATCAGTTGCGGCAGATCATCAGCGCCCACGCACGCGCCCAGACACCGTCAGATCGCTCACGCACCGCGGCGGCATCGGCCTCAATGACGCTGGCTGACGACGAGTTGCCGGCGTATATGGCCATCAAGCTTGTCGTGCCGCTGCAGGACTCCCTGCGCCGCAAGAAAGCTTCGATGGAAAGTCTGCTGGAGGCCTACGGGGCGGCGGCTGATTACGGTGTCGGTGCCGTGACCACGGCGGCGACCTTCCGCATCGGCGAGCTGTATCGCGAAATGGCATCCTCTCTGATGTCATCGGAGCGGCCGCCGGAGCTCACCGAGCTTGAGCTCGAGGAATACGATTTCCTGCTCGAGGATCAGGCGTTTCCATTCGAGGAAAAAGCCATCGAAGTGTATGAAGCCAATGCACGGCGCAGCGCTCAGGGCATCTACGATGTCTGGATCAAGAAGAGTTTTGCGCAGCTGGCGCAAATGATGCCGGCGCGATATGCCAAGTTTGAAAAAGGAGAGGCTTTTGCCACGCTCAATCCATAAACTTGGCGCGCTGCTGTTGGCGGCCGGCTTCCTCGCGGCGTGCGCAAGTGGTCCGACGTCAAAGCCTGCGGCGCAAGGCGAGGGCGCAAACAAGCAGCTGGCTCCCGCGTTTGCGTTGATGGCCGAGGGCAATTACGAGGCAGCTGAACAGGCGCTGCTGAAACTGCAGCGCAGCCACAGCGAGCAAGCGGCGTATCATCTGAACCTTGGCATCGTTTACGCGCGCACCGAGCGCCTTGAAGAGGCGGTTGGCGCGCTTGAGCGTGCGCGAGCGCTGGCGCCACAGTCGGCCAAGGTGCACAACGAATACGGCATCGTGCTGCGTCAGCAGGGCGATTTTCCGGGCGCGGCGTCGGCCTATCGTGCCGCTATCAAGGCCGATCCGGGTTACGCCAACGCGCACTACAACCTGGGTGTGCTGCTCGATTTGTACCTGCGCCAGCACGCCGAAGCGCTTGTCCATTACGAGGCCTATCTGTCGATGAGCCCGCAGGAAGACAAGACCGTGCGCGCCTGGGTCAAGGATTTGCAGCGACGAACGGCGCAAGGTCCGTCCACGGCCTCGCAGAACGATGCGCCCGTCAATCAACAGGTCGAACGACGATGAAGAAAATTCTTTTTGTCTATATTATGTTCACCGCGGTCACGGCCTTTGCGCAGGACGACGCCGAAGAATCGGCCAGTGCAAAGGCAGAAACAGAACAAAGTGCCGACACCGTCACGGCGAGTGCCACGCGTTTGGAGTTGGATACAACCTCTGTGACCGGCAATCGCGAGTTGCCCAAAGTGCTCGTGATCGTGCCGTGGAAAAACCCGGATTTGGTCGAGTTGACCGGACGCCCTCTGGCCAGTTTGGTGGAAGAGGTGTTGAGTCCGATCGACCCGGATGTGTTTAAACGCCAGGTGGACTACTACAACACCTTGCAAGATGAAGCTGACGAGGCCGGTGACGCCGCCGGCAAAGACAAGTAGATCCCTACTCAGGAGACAACTGTGGATACTTACAACACGATCGTGCGATTTTTTCAGGAAGGGGGGTTGTTCATGTACCCCATCGTGGTGGTGTTTGCCATCGGCCTGACCATCGCCGTAGAGCGCTGGGTTTATCTGAGCATGACCGGCACGCGCAATCGCATGCTGTGGAAAAAGCTCGTGCCCGTGATTCAGCGTGGCGGCTATCAGGAAGCTGCAGCGATGACCTCGAAATCGCAAACCGCCATCGGCAGCATTCTGTCCTACGGACTTGCACGTGTCGAAACGGCGCGACGCCGCGACGACATCGAAAAAGCGATGGAAGAGAGCCTCATGGAAGTGCTGCCGCGTCTTGAGAAGCGCACACACTATCTGGCGACGTTTGCCAACATTGCAACGCTGCTGGGACTGCTCGGCACGATTATCGGTCTGATCAAGGCGTTTACCGCGGTGGCTGCGGCCAATCCGGCCGAGAAAGCCGACCTGCTCAGCGCCAGTATTTCGGTGGCCATGAACACCACCGCGTTTGGCCTTATGGTCGCGATCCCGCTGCTTCTTATCCACACGTTGTTGCAAACCAAAACCACCGAGCTGATCGACTCACTCGAAATGGTTTCGGTGAAATTTCTGAACTCGGTGGCTGAACGCCGCGCACCGGCTGCTGCCTGATGCGATCCCGTCGACGGCGTCGCCGCGATACCGAGCAGGCCGAACTGAACATCACGGCGTTCATGAACCTGATGGTCATTCTGGTCCCGTTTCTGCTGATCACGGCCGTGTTTTCGCGCACGGCGGTTCTCGAGCTGAATCTGCCCGGTCCGTCGAGCGAATCCACCGACGTTGAAGAAGAAACTTTTAATCTGGAAGTGACTGTGCGCGCCGCGCGTATTGATGTCTCCGATCGCAACACCGGTTTGCTCAAATCGCTTCCAAGCACTGACGAGGGTTACGACCTTGAGGGGCTGCAGGACTTCCTGCGCCAGGTGAAGGTGCGCTACCCCGACAAGAACGCCGCTACGCTGCTGCTCGAATCCGACATCGTGTACGACACGGTCGTGCAGGTGATGGACACCGTTCGCGTGGCCCCGAACGAGGCCGGCGATGGCGGCTACGGCGAACTGTTCCCGGAAATCTCAATAGGCGATGCGCCGGCCGAAGCTCTGGCCAGCGCGTTGAACGAGGACTGATTGCATGTCGATGTCCCGACGCGCCCGCCGCATGGAGCGCCATCACAAGAAAAACACGAAGAGTTCGCTGAACCTCGTGTCGCTGATGGATATTTTCACGATCCTTGTGTTCTTTCTGCTCGTCAACAGCTCCGAAAGCGAAGTGTTGGAACGCAATCAGGCCGTGGATATTCCCGAGTCGGTGGCGCAACAGAAGCCACGTGAGACCGTTGTGGTTATGGTCACGCCCGAGCAGGTGCTTGTGCAGGGCCAACTGGTGGCGACCATCGCCGAGATTGGCGCGCAGGACTCGCGCACCGTGCCGGAACTTGGCAACGCGCTGCAGGCGCAGGTCGATCGGCTGATCATCAAGGCGGGTGAGGACGACGTTGAGACACGCGAAGTCACCATCATGGGCGACAAGGACATTCCCTACAGCGTGCTCAAGAAAGTCATGACCACCTGCTCGGAGGCCAACTACGGCCAGATTTCCCTGGCGGTCATTCAAAAGGGCGCCGATCTGGAGGGAGGCGCGTCATGAGCACAGGCGTGTCCTTAAGTCTGCCGCAGTACTACCGGCGCTATGATTTGCCGTGGTCGAAAATCGGCGAAGAAACCCAGCGGCTGAAAAAGACCTTTCTGATTATTGCGGGCGCGGCACTGTTTCTGAGCGCCGCGGTACCACTGCTGCCGAGTTCCGACATTGTGCACAACAACGGTGCCGACGTGCCGCCGCGTCTGGCCAAGCTCCTGATTGAGCGCAAGGCGCCGCCACCACCGCCGCCTCCGGTGGTGGAACCCGAACCTGAAGAAGTGGCCGAAGTGCCCGACGAACCAGAAAAGGCACCAGAGCCCGAGCCCGAGCCGGTTCCCGAACCGGAGCCTGTGCCCGAGCCGAAAGTCGCCTTTGTCCCCGAACCGGAAATCGCGCCGCCACCGCCTGTCAATGAGGCACGAGAGAAAGCGGCCAAGGCGGGTCTGATGGCCATGGCCGATGAACTGGCGGAACTGCGTGACACGTCGTCCATCGACAGCGCGCTGTCGAACCGCTCGCTGTCCAATGCCGTGGACGCTGCTGAGCGGACCGAACGTTCGTTGGTGACCAGCGCTAGCGGCAAGGCCAGTGGCGGCATCAACACGGCGAGCCTGAGTCGCAACACCGGTGGCGGTGGTCTGGCCGGTCGTGAAGTGACACAGGTGACCAGTCCGGTTGCCGGTGCTGGCGGACGTGGCGGGGCCGGCGGTCGCGCCGACGGCAGCAACGATACCGGCGTCGGCAGTGGTGGCGCCGGTCAGCGCAGTCGCGATCAGATCGAAATGATCTTTGACCGCAACAAGGCGGCGATCTACGCGCTGTATCGCCGTGCGCTGCGCAGTGATCCGTCGCTGCAGGGAAAGCTGGTGCTGGAGCTGACTATCTCGGGTACCGGCGAGGTGCTCGACTGTCGCGTGTTGTCGAGCGAACTCAACGCGCCCGAGTTTGAAGAACGGCTCATCAAGCGGGTGCGCTTGTTCAAGTTCGGTGCACAGGATGTCGGCACCATCACAACGACCAAACCCATCGACTTCTTCCCCGTCTAGTGGCCGACGCGTCTGCTGTGTCGGGCTTACAGCGGGCGCGATGATTCAATCGTGAATGCGGCCTCTGCGGGTGCTGATCCGTCATCGCGACATGGTGCGCTCATCGACTCCTTAACAAGTTGGCCACCACGGTTGCGTTTGACCACAGCGGCTCTGACAGCTTTGTCCCCCAACGGTACGTCGCAGGTGTTCTCATACACCGTGCCAAGCGACGTGATCGTTCTTCGCTGCCCATTAGCAAGACTCAAAACATCGGCGCGCATGGCCGTTTGCCCCATCTGGTAAGACTGGGCCGTTAGCACCACATCATCCAGTCCGTCGCCATCAGCGTCCAAAACGGCGGCAATGGAATGGTAGACAATGTCGGGCGGTACGAACTGTGCGGCCACGCGCTTGCCGTCGGTGACGACCAGCATCGACGGTTTCGCGTCAGGTCCGGCGAGCGGCCCGCCTCGAGTCAAAAGTGCGGCGCTTTGCACGCGCTCGGCCGACGTGAAAGTTCCATCTATCACGCTTGCGACCTGTACATCGTCCGGTGCGGGTGAGCCGAAGGCCAGAGCCACGTAGTCGATTGATGAGGTGGCCGACTTGGCGATCACGGGCTCCGGGCCGCTGCGAAAGTCGGCGACAATCTCGGCGGGTTGTGGACTCGGGGCGGCCTCCACACGCGGCGTATCCGATTCGGCACACGCACACAGAAATAGAAGCGGCACAGGTATGCCCGCCGCAAAGGTCAGTCGCATAGTGGCTCCAGCGCTGTCAGGTCGCCTCAGGATAGGGCAGGCCAGGCGCCGCGGCTACTGACCTGCCGCGAGCAGATTCGGCGAGATGTGGACGCGCTGTCCGTTGCCAAGCGTAATCCATGCCAGAAAATCGACGTGATCCCCCGTGCTGCCGCCAGTACTGCCCTGATCGCCGATGTCCTGCCCGGCGCTGATCGTGTCGCCCTCACGCACGTTGAAGCTGTCGGCGTGGGCGTAATGCGCAAACACCGGGTATTCCGTGCCCTGATAGTTGAAGGTGAAATCGGTCTGCATGACCAGTCGGTTGCCGTAGCCGCGACTGCTGTAGCTGATGTCGACCACCTCGCCGCCAAACCAGGTCTGGATACGACCATTGGTGTTCACGTAGTCGATGCCGAGGTTGTAGACGCCCGCAGGGATGGTCTCGGCGACGCCCGGATTGTCGGCAAAAATCGCCAGCGTTTCGCTCTTGCTGCTGTGCGGGCCACCGCGAGCCATGAAGCCTTCGGTCAGAATAAACTCGCCGATGACCGGTGAGGTGATGGTCTGGCGCCCGGGTGTGCCGCGCTCGTGAATGGTTTGACTGAGCTGCAGATCAACCAGACCGCTCGAGCCGCCTGCCGGCGGTTCGATGGCCGTGTCCTGCGCGAACAGTGCGCGCCCGGTCGCGTCATCGAGCAAGCCGGTCTGCGGCAGCCCGGCGGCGCCCTGAAAACGAGCGACGGCTGCGCTGGTGTTGGGGCCAAACTGACCGTCCACAAAGCGCGCTTCCTGACTCGCGGGTACCGCGCCGACGTCAACCAGTTGCTGCTGCACGTTGCTGACGCCGCCGTAGAGTCGCGATGCAACCGCGGAGGTGGCCTCACCCGAGGTGATACGCCCGTCGCGGTTAAAATCCAGCCCGGAATTTTGCGTGTATTCAATGTTGCCACGGGTGAATGAACGTCCGCTGGGAGTAACCAGCGTGTCGTCCGGGTTGGGCGTAGCGCGTCCGGAGAGCACGGAGGTGTACACGCCTTCCAGCGTGCCGAGGCTGCCTTCGTATTGATTGAAATACTGCTCCACAACGGCCAGCTGCTCGACGGCCGTCATGTTGGCCAGCGCCCCAGTTGATGTGCCCAGACCGCGTGCCGTGGCAGGAATAAACTGAATCAGTCCCGTGGCGCCAGAGACGTTGTTGACGACCGACGGTGAAAAGCTGCCACCGGTTTCGAAACTCATTACGGCCAGCAAGTATTCGGGTTGCGTGCCGAGGCGCTCAGCCATGGCCTCGACTTCGCCGATAAACTCGGGCGTGACGTTCGGATTGTTGGCCACGCCCACAATGGAGTTGTAGTCGAACTCCCCGGTTGCCGGGGGTGCCGGTGCGGGCGTCGGGGATGGTGCTGGTGTCGGCGCCGGCGCAGGTTCCGGCGCTGGAGTCGGTGCGGGCGCGATGTCCGGTGGCGTTGGCGCGCTGCCGGATGCGCCCGGTACGACCAGCACATCGCCAGCATAAATGAGATCCGGATTCGTAATGTTGTTGGCGTCGACCAGGTCGCCAACGGTCGTGCCCAGACGATCGGCGATCGCAAACAAATTGTCCCCCGGCTGGATTTCATAGGTGCTGACCGGCACGTTGATCTGCTGGCCCGGGTAGATCAGATTGGGGTTAGCGATCTGCGGATTGGCCGCTATCAGGTCAGGCAGCGTCATGCCGTACTGATTGGCAATGGCGCTTAACGTGTCGCCGGAGGATACGGCGTGACGCAGGCCACTCGAGCCGCTATCGGTGGAGTTGACCTGCGATGAGGCAAACGTTGGTGTTTGCGCGAGGGAAGCAACCATGACAACTCCATCTGGTACGGGTAGTCGTCACAGGCTGCGCCTGGTCAATGCAAATAGGTACTCGGGATTACCCTATCCGGTGCCCGTGCGCATACGGCCAAGATAGTCGCGTTTGCCCAGCGCAATCCCGGCCTGACGTAGCAGGTCGTAGGCCGTCGTGGCGTGGAAGTAGAGGTTTGGATGTGAAAACGAGAGTACGAAGGACTCTGTTGTGTAGGGAACAGCGTGCTCACCAAATCGGAACACGACCTCGCCGCCGGACAGATCGTTGATCTGTTCAGCCGACATCGCAGCAAGCTCGTCGTGGGCCGACTGCAACATCTCGCGAAGCCCCGCATAGTCGGTGTCTGGATAGCCTGACGGCGGGCGAAACTCGCCGCTGTGCAGTCCTTTAACAGCACCCAGCGAGTGATGCACGACACTCACGATCTGAAAGTGAAAAGGCAGCATGTCGTCGCAAAGACGCAAGCTCACCAGATCGTTGACGTCCTTGCCGCTGGCCTCGCAGTGCGCGGCGCCTTTATCCATGACGTTGAGCGCCCCGCCGGTGATTTGCAGGTAGGAGGCGACGCTCATGTCGTACAGCGATGTTGCCATCTTGAATACTCCTTGGTTAATGAGTGTCTAAAGATTCGACTGTGTCGGATCACTCTGGTTTTGCAGGATTTGCAGCGCCTCGTACCATTTGACGCTTTCTTCGGTCGATGCGCCCGGCCAGGCCTCGCTGTCGTGCAGCTCGATCAGATTTGAGATGGCGTCCATCACGCCAGCTTCGGCGGCCATGGTCAGCGTTCTGGCGGCTTCTTCAAAGTTGCCGTGCTCGATCTGGCGGCTGCCGTAAATGGAACAGGCGTAGGCATGTCCGCGCTCGCAGGACACCGACCACAGACGTTCTGCGATGTCCTGATCTTTCTCCACGCCGCCGTCACCGGTGGCGTACTGGTTGCCGACAACATAAAGCGTGCGCGGATCAAATTTCTCGGCGAGCTGCTCGACCAGACCGTCGGCGATCTCGGCGCGCGTGGGCGGTTCGGTTTGTGTGCTGGCGGTGGCGCTTGGCGCGGCGGCGTTTTCGCTTTGTTCAGCGCAGCCGCTGGAGGTGGCCAGTATCAATGTGGCAAACAGGATCGTCAGGGTAGGGCAGGTTTTCACAGGCGTTGAGTCTCCGCAAAGGTCAGGTCTGGCCGAAGAAAAGCGCGCAGGCCGGGTTGTCGGTTTCATCGACAAACGGGTAACCGAGCTGTTCCAGATGCGTGTTGAAGGCCGTCGCTTGATCGGGTGGCACCTGAATACCGCACAGCACGCGCCCGTAGTCCGAGCCGTGATTGCGATAGTGAAACAGGCTGATGTTCCATCTCTCACCGACGGCGTTCAGAAACTGGGCGAGGGCACCGGCGCGTTCGGGAAACTCGAAACGCAAAATGCGCTCGTTATCCACGTCAGCGCGAAACCCACCGACTGTATGGCGTACGTGGTTTTTGGCCAGATCGTTATCGGACAGATCCCATGAGTGGTAGCCGGCCTTTGTGAGACCGTCGAGGATGTCGTGTTTTTCGTGTTCGCCATCTCGCAGGCGGACACCAACGAAAATGCGCGCCTGTTCGGTCCCTGAGTAGCGGTAATTGAATTCGGTCACCGCGCGTTCGCCCAGCGTAGAACAAAAACGCAAAAAGCTGCCGCGCTGCTCGTCAATTTCGACGGCCAGAAGGGTCTCGAGGTTTTCGCCGATGTCGGCGCGCTCGGCAACGTGGGTCAAGCGGTCGAAGTTCATATTGGCGCCGCTGACAATGGCAACCGCGTTCAGTGTGCCGTCACCGGATTGCGCGAGATGTTTCTTCATGCCCGCAACGGCGATGGCGCCGGCGGCCTCAGTGATAGTACGCGTCTCGTTAAAGATGTCCTTGATCGCCGCGCACATCTGATCGGTCGTGACGTGAATCATGCCGTCGAGATAGCGCGCGCACAGCTCATAGGTGCGACCGCCGACCGTGCGCACCGCCACGCCGTCGGCAAAACTGCCCACGCGATCGAGCGTGACGGGTTTGCCCGCATCCAGGGCGGCCTGCATGCTCGGTGAATCGGCAGGCTCCACGCCAAACACCTGAGTGTCCGGATTGACATGCTTGATGTAGGCGGCCACGCCTGCCGCCAAACCGCCGCCACCGACCGGCACGAACACGATGTCCGGTGGCGAATTGCTCTGCTCCATGATTTCCCGGCCCACGGTGCCCTGGCCGGCGATGACCAGATCATCGTCAAACGGATGCACGAAGAACAGGTCGCGCTCTTCGGTCAGGCGCCGTGCATGCATGCCGGCATCGTCGTAGCCGTCGCCGGCGAGTTCTATGTTGGCGCCCAGCGCCCGCACGGCATCGATCTTGATCTGCGGTGTGGTCACCGGCATCACGATGGTGGCCTGGCAACCGAGGGTGCGCGCGGCCAGTGCCACGCCCTGAGCATGATTGCCGGCCGAGGCGCAGATCACGCCGGACCGCAGCGCTTCGCGCGGCGCGTGAGCCAGGCGGTTGTAGGCACCGCGCAGTTTGAACGAAAACACCGACTGCTGATCTTCGCGCTTGAGCCATACGTTATGGCCAAGACGCTGCGACAGCGCGGTGGCGTGGCTCAGGGCAGAGCGCTCGGCCACGTCATACACTTTTGACCGACGAATCTTGTTGATCAGAACCGGATCGAGAACGGTTTGCGACTGTGCGCTCATGGATCGTCAGCCGACAAGCGGCTCGCCCCGGCTGAGCGCCATGATGCCGCTGCGCACGACGGTAACAATCTGGCCGTAGCTTTTGAGTTCGCTCATGAACGTGTCGATCACCGGCCCCGATGCTGTCAGCTCAATGGTGTAGGAGCTGGAGCGGTCGTCCAGCAGGCGCGCGCCATTGTCGCGCAGCAGCGCTTCGAGCGCCTCGTCGGGGGCTTCGCCAAGCGTCATCTTCAACAGCAAAAGTTCGCGTTCAATATGACCGTTGCGGGTCATGTCGACCAGGCCGACCACGTCCACGAGCTTCAACAGCTGATCGCAGATTTCCTCAATGACCGACTCGGAACCGGTCGTAACCAGCGTCAGACGAGAGATGGTCTGATCGTCCGTTGGCGCCACGTGGAGTGACTCGATGTTGTAGCCACGATTGGAAAACAAACCGGCGACGCGGGTCAGCGCGCCTGCCTCGTTTTGCAGTTCAATTGAAATAATGTGTCGCATTGAAAATCCGGTGGGCCAAATGTGGTATTTGCAGCGTCCCGTTGGTAGGCTCTTGTGCGTTGCATCGTGCGAGATCAGAGTAATCGAGGGCCTGTTCGGGCGCAACCGGGTTGGCAGCCTCGTGAGGCACGAGCGCACAGGGGACAGAAAATGTTTGAACACCACCAGCCGAGCACCGTGTCGGCCCACCCACTGGCCGGCGCAGCAATGACCGGCGCTGAAATGATCGTGCAGATTCTCGCCGACGAAGGTGTCGACATGCTGTTTGGTTACAGCGGCGGCGCGATCCTGCCGACCTTTGATGCCGTATTCCGGTTTAACAGTGAACACGGCGACAATAACGCCTCCCTCGAACGCTCTCCGATGCCGCTGGTGGTGCCGGCCAACGAACAGGGCGCAGCGTTTATGGCGGCGGGCTACGCGCGCTCAACGGGCCGCGTGGGCGTGGCGGTCGTGACCTCGGGTCCGGGCGCCACCAATACGGTCACCCCCGTACGCGACTGCATGGCCGACTCCGTGCCCATCGTTGTGATTTGCGGGCAGGTGCCGACCGCGGCCATTGGTACCGATGCGTTCCAGGAAGCGCCGGTCTCAAGCATCATGGGCGCGGCGTGCAAGCATGTGTTTCTGGTCACCGATCCGACCAAGCTTGAAGCTACCATGCGAACTGCGTTCGAGATCGCCCGCACCGGACGACCCGGTCCGGTTGTGATCGACATTCCCAAGGACGTCCAGAACTGGCAGGGCATCTTCGATGGCTCGGCGCGCCTGCCTGTTCCTGGTTATCGGCAACGCATGGCGCGTTTAAACACCAACAAGGTGCAGGACGAAGACGCACGCGAATTCTATAAATTGCTGGGCCAGTCCAAACGGCCGCTCATCTATGCTGGCGGCGGCGTGATCAACGGCGAGGCCTCTGCCGCGCTGCGCCGCTTTGCGGCCGCATTTGAAATACCCGTCGTCACCACGTTGATGGGTATCGGTGCGGTGGATACGACCGAGCCACTGTCGCTGCACATGCTCGGCATGCACGGCATGGCCTATGCCAACTACGCGGTGGATGACTGCGATTTTCTGATCTGCGTTGCCGCGCGCTTCGATGATCGTGTTGCCGGTGTGCCCGACAAGTTTGCGGCGCGCGCTCGTGCCATCGCCCATTTCGATATTGATGTCAGTGAAATCGGCAAGGTCAAGGCCGCGCAGTGGCATCATGTCGGCGCGCTGACCGAGGCGCTCAACGACATCACAGAGTTTGGCGAGCAGCGCAATTTCAAACTGCACATTCGCGAATGGCATCAGCACGTCGTCAAGCTGCAAAAAGACTACCCGCTGGATTACGACCGGCAAAGTTCAAAAATTCAGCCCTATCACCTGATCGAGCGACTCAACGAATTGACCGAAGGTAATGCGATCGTCTCGACGGGCGTGGGTCAACACCAGATGTGGGCGGCGCAGTACTTTGACTACAAACATCCGCGGCACTGGCTCACCTCGGGCAGCATGGGCACGATGGGCTTCGGTCTGCCGGCCGCCATCGGTGCGCAGTTCGCCAATCCCGACAAGCTGGTCATCGACATCGACGGCGATTCGAGCATGCGTATGAACCTTGGCGAGCTTGAAACCGTGACGACCTACGGCCTGCCGATCAAGATTGTGGTGCTCAACAACTTTGGCGACGGCATGGTCAAGCAGTGGCAGAAGCTGTTTTTCCGTGGCCGACTGGCCGCCAGCGATCGATCCTTGTGCAAGAAGGACTTTATTCTGGCCGCACAGGCCGACGGCTTTGAGTTTGCCCGCCGGCTGGAAAACAAATCCGATATTGATTCGATGACCAAAGCTTTCATTGAATTTGACGGCCCGGCGTTTCTGGAGGTCATGATTGATCCTGATGCCTGCGTCTACCCGATGGTGGGCCCCGGTCAGAGCTACCAGCAAATGGTCACGGGGCCGTACATCAACAGTCGCTATGAAGACGACGACGATGTGCCGACGCCAACCGGCATGTTCTAACTTCGCCTGGAGAGATTTATGGGTGGTTCCGAGCTCATCGCATTCTTAGTCATCCTGACCATTGTTGTCGTTTTTTCAGGCGCCAAGATGGTGCCGCAGGGATACGAATGGCTGGTTCAGCGTTTCGGCAAGTATCGCCGCACATTGCGCCCCGGTCTTGGCATCATCATCCCGTTCGTCGATCAGGTTGGCTTCAAGGTCAACATGAAAGAGCAAGTGCTCGATGTGCCGTCGCAGGACGTGATCACGCGCGACAACGCGGTGGTGCAGGTCAATGGTGTCGTGTTCTTCCAGGTCATGGACGCGGTGAAGTCGTCCTACGAAGTGAATAACCTCACACTCGCCATCCTGAACCTGACGATGACCAATATTCGAACCGTGCTTGGTTCGCTGGATCTTGATGAGTCGCTCAGCAAGCGCGACGAGATCAACGCCAAACTGCTGGTCGTCGTGGACGAAGCCACGACGCCGTGGGGAGTGAAAGTCACTCGCATTGAAATCAAGGATATCTCGCCCCCGCGCGACATCGTCGAGGCCATGGCACGACAAATGAAAGCCGAACGCGACAAGCGCGCCAACGTGCTCGAGGCAGAGGGCCTCAAGCAGGCCGAGGTACTCCGTGCCAACGGCGAGAAGCAGGCGGCTATCCTGGAAGCCGAGGGGCGCAAGGAGTCGGCTTTTCGCGATGCGGAGGCGCGTGAGCGGCTGGCAGAGGCCGAAGCCAAAGCAACCATGATGGTGTCCAAAGCCATCGGTGAGGGCGATGTACAGGCGATCAACTATTTTGTGGCCAACAAATACACCGAGGCGCTTCAGACCATCGGCTCGAGTCCCAATCAGAAAGTCGTGTTCCTGCCGCTGGAGGCGACCAACCTCATGGGCAGTATCGCCGGCATAGGCGAGTTGGCCAAAGAGGCGCGCTTTTTAAACAAAGACGGCGAGACCTGATTCATGGAGTGGTTCCAGACCATGACGCCCGTCCACTGGCTGATCGCCGGTGTGGTCCTGTTTATTCTCGAGGTGTTTGCCCCGGGCGCTTTTTTTATCTGGCTCGGGGTCGCTGCGGCCGTGGTCGGTGCGCTTCTGGCCATCGTGCCCATCTCCTGGCAGGTGCAGTGGCTGCTGTTTTGCGTTCTGAGCATCGGCACGGTGGTGGGTTGGCGTGCCTACAAAAACCGCTTTCCGGATAAAGATCCCTATCCGAATCTCAACCAGCGTGGTCAGTCGCTGATTGGTCGCCGCTTCACGCTTAGCGAAGCGATTGTGGATGAGCGCGGCAAGGTCAACGTTGACGACTCGATCTGGAAAGTACGCGGTCCGGATATGCCCGCCGGCACGGCCGTCGTCGTGCGCGAAGTGGAAGGAACCTTGCTCGTGGTCGAGGCTGTCGACTAGGAGAGCCCTTGACGACCAGGGACGAACAACAGACGCGGGACGAGTCTGCGGTTGACTGGAAGACCTTCAAGGTCATCCTGTGCGTCGCGCCGGCGCTGTTTCTGATTGTGGCGATCTTTGCTGATTCCTGGAGTACGGTCATCGGTCTGGCCGTGTTTGCGCCCGTGGTGGCGGCGTTGTTTGTCCTGCGTGAAGGGCGCCGCCGCAGCGTCACGCTGCACGTTGCCGTCGCGATGCTGGTGACCTACCAGGTCATTTTGCTGCGCGCCACGGTTGACGAGCCCAACATCGGATTGATCTGGTTTCTGATCGTGCCCGTCGTGGTAGGGCTGCTCGGCAACCGTCTGCACGTGCTCATCTGGACGCCGGTGGCACTTGCGTGCCTGGTCTATTGCTGGAGTTTGTATGCGCAGCATCCGACGCTGGCGCATCCGCTGGCACTGCCCAACTTGCTGGCCGCGACCCTCATTGTTGCCAGCGCGGCGTTTGGCATGATCGTTCAGCGCGACCGGCGTGAACGTGCGCTCAAGGACGCCGTACGCGAAGCGCGCAATGAAGCACGCGACCGCGAGCGCGCCGAGTTTGAGACCAGCCAGTCGCGCGCCGCGATTACGCGTTTTCTGGGTTCGGTTAGTCACGAATTACGCACGCCGCTGACCAGCATTGTGCTGTCGGTGGATGTGCTGGAGCGCAGCGTGATCGATCCCGACAGCAAGATCTGGCTGAACAACATTCGCAGCAGCGCCAAGTCCCTCGTCATGCTGCTCAACGATGTGCTGGATCTGGCGCACAGTGATGCGGGACGCGCCGCGCTGCACACGGAGGCGTTTGATCTTGAAGATATGCTTGACGGTGTACGTGCCATTGTCGAACCCATGGCGATCGAGCACGACGTCGAGTGGTTCATGGCTCCCATGCCGGAGGTTCCTGCGTCGTTCGTTGGTGATGCCACTCGACTGCGTCAGGTGCTGGTCAATCTGGTCACCAACGCGTTGCGTCACGCCGAGCCGACGCGTGTTTGGCTGAGTGTCGAGCGGCGTGATGACCGTATCTGTTTCGCTGTGGGAGATAACGGCATCGGCATCGCCGTCGATGCGCAGCGCGAGATATTTCAGCCGTTCAAGCAGCTGGTTCCAGATGCGGATGCGTCCGAGCGCAAGGGCACGGGATTGGGGCTGACCATCTCTGCCGGCTATGTTGAGGCGATGGGCGGCAAACTGGCGGTGCACTCGGCCCCGGACGAAGGTGCGGTGTTTTCGTTTGCGTTGCCCATTGACGACGACCAGGGAGCAATCCTGGGCAAGCGCTATCCACGATCGCGAGGTTGGCCACAGAGCGTGGCGCTTGTCGGTGGTTCGGCGCAGCACGTCGCCTGGTCGCGGGCTTGGCTGGCGCATTGGTGTGTTGAGGAAGCATCAGGCGCGCCGCCGTTGACGTTGTCTGGCGAACCGCCGCCTTCGGGTGCGGTGTCCGATCTGCAGGCGCGGCTTGATGCCGCCACAGTGACGACGCCCGCGATAGCCGATCAAGCTCCGGCGCAGACCGGTGCCCGCCACGCAGCCGCCACGCCGATGCGCTGCGTGCTTTGCGATGATGAGCCCACCATCCTGCGTGTTCTGGAACAGCTTCTGCGTCAGGCGGGGCACGACGTTGTGTGTTTTGAGTCGCCGCAGCCCATGCTGCTGTATCTGACGGCGGCGCCCGCCGATGTGATTGTGCTGGACGTGAACCTGGGCGACGAATCGGGGCTTGATGTGCTGCGCCAGTTACGCGGCAAGGCGCGCACGGCGGACGTACCCGTCTGCATGCTCAGCGGCAGTATGGATTTTCGCGACGCGTGCCTTGAGGCGGGCGCCGACGACTATCTGGTCAAGCCTTCCAGTCTCGATGAAATTCTGGCGACCGTCGCGCGGCTGGGGGCAGGGCGCTCGATTTATCGAGACACTTGCGTCTCGACGTAGGTTTTAAGACGCGCGATTCCGTCCTCGTAGGCCGGCCCGAGAAACGCGTCCATGAGCAGCGCCATGTAGTGCATGTACGGATTGCTGCCAAGCTCGGTCTCAAATCCCCACACTACCTTTGTTGCCGCGCCGTCGGGCTCGAGCAGGAAGAAGCTGTCGGCCGGCGTTTCGCCGTCAAAGTCCAGACGCATGACGACCTTGTTTGGTGGGTCCAGTTCGGTGATGGTCTGGCTGCCGCTACCGATTTCGGGTTTTTCGCTGCGCCATTCAAAGCGGCTACCTACCGTGGCCGCTGCGCCGCTGATGGTGTGCTCGGCATCGGGGTCGAGCGCGTACCACGGTGACCATTTGTTGAAGTGCTCAAAATCCGACACGACGCGGTAGACGGTGTCGATCGGTGCATCGATGACTGTACTGCGCTCTACGCGTGCGGTGGACGGTAAAAAAACGCCGATCACGCCCATCAACAAGACAAGAATGATCAGGCCGAAGAAAAGTTTGCGCACCACATTCACGATGGTCCTCCTGGAGCCTGGCTCCGTCGCGTGTGTTTAGATGAAGCGCGCCGGCTGCATCGATTCGATCATGGCGGCGCCGCGCTTTCGCCAGTGCGCCGCGTCTTCAGGTTGCGTCACCTCGTAAAGCACCCATCCCCAGGGACCGGGCCACAGCGCTTCGTCGCGGCGAATCTTGTCCTGGTTGCAATACACGTAGTCGGGACCCAGCTGCGCAAGGGTCTCTCGCGAACGCTCGTTCCAGTCGCGGATGACCCAACCGGTGAGCTCGGCGCCCTGACGCCGCGCTTCGGGTATGACCTCATCAACGAACGACAGAATCACGCAGGGCCGGTCCAGACCGCGCAACGCGTTGAGTACGGCGGCTACCGTTTCGGCGACGCCAAACTGCTTTGTGCTGTGCTCCTTGATCTCCACGAAACTGGTCGTCGCCGGCCACTGCTGCAGATGCGCCGCGACATCGGCAAGCGAAGGCAGGGTGACGCCGCTGAACTTGTCGCCGAAACGGGCCGCTTCGCCCACCGGCGTGCCCTGGAGGTCGGCCCAGTCGACGTCCAGAACGCGCCTTGGGTCGTCGCCGCAGCGTTGCAGCGTTTCGTCATGACACACGATCGGAACGCCATCGCGGCTAAGCTGAACATCAAACTCAAGAAAGCGCGCGCCATAGGCCACGGCGGCGGCCAGCGCCAGGATGGTGTTTTCAGGATAGCGGCCTGCGAACCCGCGGTGTGCGACAACGGCAGGATGACCCTGATACGTCCACTTGTTCATCGTGCTCTCGCGGCGCCCATGCCGCTTAGCGGTGCGCCGCCAATCAGATGCAGATGAATATGGTAAACCTCCTGACCGCCGTCGCTGTTGCAGTTAAACACCAGTCGATAGCCCGTCTCAGCGATGCCCTCCGAGCGAGCCAGCGTGCGCGCGACGCTGAATATATGTCCAACTAAAGGCTCGTCTTCTTCGGTCAGATCGTTGACCGTAGCGATCGGCTTGCGCGGAATAATGAGAATATGTACGGGCGCAACTGGATTGATGTCGCGGATGGCGACCACATGATCGTCGCTGTGCACAAAATCGCCCGGCAGCTCTCCGGCAATGATTTTCTCAAACAAAGTGGCCATAACGTCCTTACCATAACTACAAGCTGGCCAAGTGTAGACCAGCTTCTTGTAAATTTGTGAATTGCGACGTCGAATCCCGGGGCGATCCTGTGGTGCAATGCTCTCAACGGATAGCGCGACCAGTTGTCGTGCCGTGTCTCTGAAAAGAGCAAACTCGTCGTAAGGTGAGGACGCAAAGCCACCGGTCCTGAATTCAGGACAGCGGAGCTGCCAGGGTCAGTTAAGGAAAACAGCTAACTTCGACAAATTTGTGCGGTGGGCATACCCGCGAAGCTGTCAAATCCGGAAATTGCCTGACGTCATACGCAAAACTGCGTTCGACGTTGTCCAGATCCTCTCGACATTTTTAACCGTCCCTTTTGGGGCAATCGAAAAATGTTAGAGGGATAGTCATGAAATTTTCCAAGAACCTGCTTTTGGCGACAGCGATCGCCAGCCTCGTAGGTTGCGGCGGCGGCTCCGATTCGACGCCGAGTGCGTCGGCTGATCCTGCCGCAGCGGCGCCTGCTCCCGTCGCCGACGCCAATACGCTGATGATTCAGGGCGCGGTGACCGATGATCCCATCGACAGCGCAACCGTGATGTTTCACGTTGGAGAGCGCCAGTTTGAGGCGGCGCGCATCAGCGATGTAAACGGCGGCTTCGAAGTCGAAATCGAATATGACAGCCTTGACGATCTTGTCTACGGTGAGGCGCTGCGCGGCGCTACCAACATTCACTTTCTTGGCGATGTGACCACCGTCGGCGATCTTCTGGCCCAGGCCCGCGATGGGATGGTCAACGGTGGGCGCATTACCAATATCACCACGGCCAAATTCGCGCTTGCCAGTAACGCCACGGACGATGGCCAGATCGACTCCTACGACGAATTTTTGAACGCCAGCGACGGTGTCGATCCCGAGCGGCTTTTGAACGTCGGTGCTGCCATCAAGGCCGTCGTGGAGGCCATCGATGGTACGACGCTGCCGAGCGACGTGAGCGATACGCTCGAGCTCGCCAAGGGTCTTGCCGACGGCAGCAGCACGTTTATCGACGACCTCAATGCAGCCTCACCCGGTACCCTGGCGACCTCCATTGATCGCCTGCTGACCGACGGTTTCGCGACCATGGATTTCTATGCGGAAGACGTGCCGGGTGTCTACGTGAGCACGACGTCGCTAAAGACCTATGCGTTGTTCGTTGACGGCAGCGGTCTGGCCAACAGTTTTGACGACAGCCCGATCAGTCGCGTCAGCCAGTGGGATGTCAACGCAGACGGCGACGTGGCCCTGACCTTCGCTCAGCAAGCCAAGGTCGATGTGCTGCAGCTTCTGTCGGCAACGGGCGACCGACGTCAGATCAATCGCAAGGCGCTCGTCAGCAACGACGAACAAGAGTCATTTTACGACGTGGCCAGCTACAGCTATTTCGCGTTTGAAGGTCGTTTTGATGAAGCCGAGGTGGTCGGCTCCTACCGCGTTGAACAAGGACGCGACTTCGTTCTCAACGTGGGCGGCGTCGGCTATTTTGTCGATGCCAACGGCACCGTTAGCGGTGATCTTGCGTGGCGCGTGGCGGGCGATGGCCGCCTGGTGCTGAGCCTGGGTAATGGCATTGAGCAAACCCTGACGCGTCTTGCTACGGATGATGGTGCGCTGCGCGTGCTCGCACTGACCACGCGCACCGGCGGTGACGTGGAAGCGCTGATTGTCGATACGCTGGAAAAGAGTTAGCAGGCATCGCCAGCCGAATGGGGGGCGCTGGCACAGGCACAGGGGGAGTAAAGTGACCCCACACCTCGAAGAGTTAGGGGCGCG
>CAZXCL010000018.1:58343-58700 GCA_964639265.1 uncultured Gammaproteobacteria bacterium
CACCCCCTCAAACCTCGCCCCCCCCCCCCCCCCCCCGCGGGGCGCCCCATGACTCTGGCACAGGGGAAGTAAAGTCGCCCCTCTCCTCGAAGAGTTCGGGCCGCGTTTGCGGCCCGTTTTTTTGTTGCCGATGCCGCGAATGGTTGTGACGTGCTTGCAACTTTCTGCTTGTCAGACTCTGCTATTCACCCCCTAGAGCCGCCAGTTTGCGCGCCTCGGAGGTAGCCACAGAGAGTGTGGCAAAATCCGTCGCACTAAGTTCCTGGATGTCGTCAAGTACGCGTCGCGCGCGCGCGACGCCTACGGCATTGTCAGTCAGCCAGCGCTTGACGATGCGCTCCGGATTCTTGTCGCGGG
>CAZXCL010000019.1:0-57904 GCA_964639265.1 uncultured Gammaproteobacteria bacterium
TTGTAAGTGTGGGTAATTCTTTTTGCAAAATAACGGGGCCCGCCTGGGTGCATTTGTAAAAATTAATCCCCCACTCTGCCGCGGGCTGACCTCGGATGCCCATCAAGACCGTCAGGGAGCCGTTGTCAAAATGAACTCCCCACGCTCCCTCCGGCTGGCCGCGGTCCCCCCAACAAACCCCTTTTAAAGATCAGATTTTTGGCAAAAGTGATAACCGCCTCCCGATTTTTCGCCCCCCGGCTCGTGTAGACTCGGATTTTTCCATAAGGCACTGACTCGGCACGGAGAAGGCTATGGCCTCACGCATCGATGCGTTTTTGAAACTGGCACTCGCTCAAGGTTGCTCGGACATTCATCTGGCCGTGGGCGTCCCCCCCATGTTGCGGATGCGTGGCGATCTGATGCCCATCAAGTTTCGTGATCTTGGTGACACCGAGCTCAACGGTTACGTTGAGGAAATCATGACCGAAGCGCAGCGCAAGTTGTTTGCTGATGGCGACGATCTTGATTTCAGTTACGTCACCGGAGAAGGCGTTCGTTTTCGTGCCAACCTGTTTCATAAAGACACCGGCCCAGGTGCCGTATTTCGGTACATTCCGAACGACATTCCCGAGCTCGAGCAGCTCGGACTGCCGCCGGTTATTCGTTCGCTGACGGATCTGCATCAGGGCCTTATTCTGGTAACCGGCGCCACCGGCACCGGCAAGTCCACCACACTGGCCTCGATGATTGATCATCTGAACAAGACGCGTCCATTGAATATTCTGAGCCTGGAAGACCCAATAGAGTTTGTACACCCGAGCAAACGCGCGCAGGTTATCCAGCGTGAGGTGGGCACACATCTTGGCAGTTTTGCCGACGGGCTGCGCGCCGCCCTGCGTGAGGATCCCGACGTCATTCTGGTGGGCGAAATGCGTGACGCCGAGACCATCTCCCTGGCGATGACGGCGGCCGAGACCGGGCACCTCGTGCTCGGCACCATGCACACCACCGGCGCCGTCAAATCCATCGATCGTATTCTGGACGCCCTGCCGACCGAAGAACGCGAACAGGCCAAGAGCTTTTTGTCGCAGAGTCTGCAGGCCGTGGTGTCGCAGGTGCTGTGCAAAACGCCCGACGGCAAAGGCCGGCGCGCCGCGCTGGAGATCATGGTCATGACGCGCGCCATCGGCAAGCTCATAAGTCAGGACCAGACACACCTTATCCCCTCTCAGGTGCAAACCAGTAAACACCTTGGCATGCAGCTCATGGATCAGGCGCTGCTCGATCTGGTGACCTCCAAGCAGATTGATCCGGATCAGGCCTATCTTTACGCCGAAGAGAAAAAACACTTCGAACGCTATGTCACCGATCGCTCGATGCTGCCGGGCATCGATCTGGAAGGCGCCGGCCAGGGCTCCGTACAATGACCGGCGCGAGCATGAACATGATCGACACGTATCTGACGACGCTGCTCGAGAAAGACGGCTCCGACCTGCATCTGATTGCTGGTGATCCGCCGCGCATTCGTCAGTACGGTGACCTGGTCAAGATTGCCGACGAGGCGCTGGTGGCCGACACGGTGGAGTCGATGATGACGCAGATCATGACCCCCAAGGCGCGCGAGGACTTCGACACCAACGACGGCGCCGATTTTGCCTATGCCTTTGGCGATCGTGGCCGCTTTCGGGTCAACGTGTTTCGTCACCTGGGCGGCGTTGGCGCCGTGCTGCGCGCGATTCCCGCGGGCGCGCTGACGCTGGAGCAGCTCAAGGCGCCGCGTGCGCTTTACGATATGTGCCGTGAAAAGCAGGGCCTGGTGCTTGTGACCGGCAAGACCGGCTCCGGTAAATCGACGACGCTGGCAGCAATGGTCGATCACATCAATACCAACACCAAAGGCCATATTCTGACGATCGAGGACCCGATCGAATTTACCCATCAGCGCAAAGGCTGCCTGATCAGTCAGCGTCAAATCGGAGAACACACACCGTCGTTCGCCGCATCACTTAAATCCGCACTGCGTGAAGATCCCGACGTCATTCTGGTCGGCGAAATGCGCGACCTGGAAACGGTGAGTATTGCTGTGACCGCGGCCGAGACCGGCATTCTGGTCATGGGCACACTCCATACCAACAGCGCCGCATCCACGGTCGATCGCATCATCAATACGTTCCCGTCGGACAAGCAGCCGCACATTCGGACGATGCTCTCCACCTCGCTCAAGGGCGTTGTGGCCCAGCAGCTGGTCAAGCGCGCCAACGGCGAAGGTCGTGTTGCGGCCATGGAAATCATGGTCAACAACAACGCCATCGGCAACCTGATCCGTCAGGGCAAGATCGACCAGATTGAAAACACCATGCAAAGCTCGGCGCAGGCCGGCATGCAGACCATGGACACGGCGCTGCGGTCACTGGTACGCCGTCGTGAGATCACCGGCGAACAGGCCTATCTCAAGGCGCTCAAGAAGGACAATTTCAAGGACTTCGCACCGCCGGGCGCCGAGGACTAGAGCTCGGCGCGGACGACGCTATTGGCGTCGTCGCTATGGCATAATCAGGCGCTTGTCATTTGAGCGCTTCGCGATGTCCACAACCCCTCGAAAAATCTTCGTCTCCTGTGCCCTGCCCTACGCCAACGGCTCGATCCATCTCGGGCATATGGTTGGCTATACGCAGACCGACATGTGGGTGCGTTTTCAGCGTTTGCGTGGCAACGAGTGCTACTACGTGTGTGCCATCGACGCACACGGCACGCCGGTCATGCTGCGCGCGCGTAGCGAGGGCATCACGCCCGAGGCGCTGGTCGAGAAGATGCACGGCGAGCAGGGGCAGGACTTCGCCGATTTCCAGGTGGGCTTCGATAATTTCGGCACCACGCACTCGAAGGAAAATCGGGAGCTCGCGACCGGCATTTACGAAGCGCTGCGTGATAATGGCCACATCGAACGTCGAACCATCACCCAGGCCTATGACGAAACTGAGGGTATGTTCCTGCCCGACCGCTTTGTCCGCGGCACCTGCCCACGCTGCGGCGCCGAAGATCAAAGCGGTGACAACTGCGAAAACTGCAGCGCCACCTATGATCCGCTCGACCTGATTGATCCGGTGTCGGTCGTCACCGGTACAACGCCGGTCGCCAGAGAAACCGAGCATCTGTTTTTCAAGCTGCCGCAATTTGAACAGACACTGCGCGAATGGATGGGCAGTGGCACCATCGACACGGCCGTGGCCAACAAACTCGCCGAGTGGTTTGAAGACGGTCTGCAGGACTGGAACATCTCGCGCGATGCGCCCTACTTCGGTTTTGAGATTCCCGATGCACCGGGCAAGTTTTTCTACGTCTGGCTGGATGCGCCGATTGGCTATCTTGCCAGCTTCAAGCAGCTTGCCGATCGTACTGAAGGCCTCGATTTCGATGAATTCTGGAAGGCAGACTCTGACACGGAGGCCTACCACTTCATCGGCAAGGACATCGTTTATTTCCATTGCCTGTTCTGGCCGGCCGTACTCAAGGGTGCCGGCATGCGCATGCCGACGTCCGTATGCACGCACGGCTTTTTAACCTTCAACAAAACCAAGATGTCCAAGAGTCGCGGCACGCTGATCGGCGCGCGCACCTATCTGGACCACCTCAAGCCTGAATACCTGCGCTACTACTATTTTGCGAAGCTCGGTCCCGGCATCGACAACTTTGATTTCAGCCCGGACGATTTTGTCGCTCGGGTGAACGCGGATCTGATCGGCAAGTTTGTGAACATCGCCAGCCGCTGCTCCGGCTTTATTCACAAAATGTTCGACGGCGAGCTCGCCGCGCAGATGTTTGATCAGCCGCTGTTTGATCGCGCGGTCGCGGCCGGTGACACGATTGCCGAACACTACGAAGCGCGACGCTTTGCTCAGGCCGCTCGCGAGATCATGGGTTTGGCCGACGAAGTCAATCGCTTCATCGACGAACACAAACCGTGGCAGTTGGCGAAAGATCCCGAGCAGCGTGACACGGTGCACGCCGTGTGCACTCAGGGGCTCAACCAGTTCCGCATCCTGCTGGTGTATTTGCAGCCGGTGCTGCCCGAGCTGGTGGCGCGCGCCGCCGAGTTTTTGAACGCACCCATCGCCCATTGGGACGACCGTGCCACGCCACTTCTTGGCCACCGCATCAACCAGTACAAGCCGCTGCTCCAGCGCATCGACACGGCGACGCTCGATCGCATTGTCGAGATTGAAAAGGAACGCTACGAGGCCCTCCAGGCCGACGCGGCCCCCGCATCGAAAAGCCCGCTTGATCTTGCGCCGCAGATTGATTTCGACACATTTTCGAAGGTGGATCTGCGCGTAGCACGAATCGTCGAAGCAGAGGCAGTTGAGGGCGCGGACAAGCTCCTGCGTCTGGTGCTCGATCTGGGCGGCGAGACTCGACAGGTGTTTGCCGGCATCAAGAGCGCATACGCGCCGGAAGATCTGACCGGGCGGCTGACGGTGATGGTGGCCAATCTGGCGCCGCGCAAAATGCGCTTCGGCATGTCCGAGGGCATGGTGCTGGCGGCGGGACCGGGTGGCGATGAGCTGTTTGTCCTGCGCCCGGACGACGGCGCCACGCCGGGTATGCGCGTCAAATAACGGGAAGCAGGTGTGATCAGCGAACTGTGGTTCATCCTGATTTCAACGGTACTGGTCAACAATCTGGTGTTGACGCAATTCCTTGGGATGGACCCGGCCATGACGGCCTCGCGCTCGCTGCGCCCCACCTTACTGCTGTGCGCCGCGACGTCTGCCGTGCTTCTGGTCGTCGGGTTTGCACTCGGACTGGCACGCCCCTGGCTGCCGAGCGACGCGTCTGGACAGACGTTCTTGCTGGTGGTCAGCGTGCTGATCATCGGACTGACCTGCGAAGGGGTTGATCGTATCGCGCGCGACATCGCCCCGCTCCACTACCGCGCTCTGGGCCATCATTTCCCGCTTTTGTTTTGCAACAGCGCTATCCTGGGGGTCACGCTGACGCTCGGTGGCTCGGAAGAGAGCATCGTCGCCCACATCGCTCGCGTCGTTGCAACCGCTCTGGCGTTTACGCTGGTCATGATCGTGATGGCAGGCGCCCGCGAGCGCCTGGTGGGTGCCGATGTACCCGCGGCGTTTCGAGGCATTGCCATCAGCCTGATGACGCTTGGACTATTGTCGCTGGCGTTTACCGGCTTCACCGGCATGGCGGGCGTCTGAGATGCTGATACTTGCCGGTCTGATCGTCGTACTCGCCGCGGCGGCCATGTGGGTCCATCTGCGGCCGCGATCCGATGCGGCCATCGCGCAGGTCGCCGTGCGTGTCGAGGCTCTGTTGCCGCAGACCCAATGTGAGCAATGCGAGTTTCCCGGCTGCAAGCCCTATGCCCAGGCCATTGCCCGCGGCGCCGCCGACATCAATCGCTGCCCGCCGGGTGGACAGGCCACGGTGGATGCCATCGCCGAGCTTCTCGGTCAGGATTCGGTGCCGGTGGCCAAGGTGCCCGCGCTACCCGTGGCCGTTGCCCGCATCGATGAGGATCGCTGCATCGGTTGTGCGCTGTGCATCAAGGCCTGTCCGGTGGATGCCATTCTCGGTGCATCCAAACGCATGCACACGGTGATCGAAAGCGAGTGCACGGGCTGCGAGTTGTGCCTGCCGCCGTGCCCGGTCGACTGCATCGACCTGGTGGCACCATGAGCCTGGCCCGTGCCGTCGCAGGCGGACTGATACTCACGCGCGAGGCCAAGCGGCCCGCCGCGCAGCCCATCGAGACGCTGCCGCTGCCGCCGCGTCTTTACTTGTCGTTGCATCAACACACCGGCGGCGCGGCCCTGCCGTGCGTAGACGTTGGGCAGCGTGTCACGATCGGTGAGCGCATCGCCAATACAAGCGGTGCCATCAGTGTGGCCGTGCACGCGCCGGCCGACGCCACGGTTGAACGCATCGGACGGTATCCCGACGACGATTCGGGACGCGAGTGCATCGTACTCAAGGTGGCACAGCAGCAGTCTGCGTCAAACTGGCCTGCCCCGGATCACGACTACCATCTCGACGAACCCGCGCTGGTCCGCCAACGCGTTGCCGACGCCGGTATTGCCGGGCTGGGTGGTGCGGGCTTTCCCACCGCCGTAAAACTAGCGGCCGAGGTCGATACGCGCCTGCAGACGTTGCTTATCAATGGCGCCGAGTGTGATCCGGCCATTGGCTGCGATGACGCGCTCATGCAGAACTTCGCGGATGAGATCGTCGCTGGCGCACGCTGCATGCTGCACATTCTGCAAATCAACCAGTGCACCATTGCCATCAAGCACGATCGTGCAGACGCCCTGCAGGCTATGCGCACAGCGCTGGATCAGGCGCGCGATGATCGGCTTAACGTGGCCCCGGTGCCCGCGCGCTATCCGCAGGGCGGCGAACGCCAGCTCATCGCATTTTTGAGCGGCCGCGAAGTGCCGAGCGACGGTCTGCCGATTGATGTCGGGTATCTGTGCCAGAACGTCGCCACCGCGCGCGCCGTGCACCGCGCCATCGAACACGCAGAGCCGCTGCTTCGGCGCGTGGTACACGTTTGCGGCGACGGCGTTGCGACGCCGCGCAACGTTGACGTCCCGCTCGGTGCGCGTCTTGCGGACCTGATTGAGTTTTGCGGCGGCTACGTCGGTCAGCCGGATCAACTGGTCGTCGGCGGCCGCATGATGGGTATTGCTGCAGCAAGCGATGAGCAGCCGATCACCAAAACGACCAATGCGCTACTCGTTACCCGAGCCACACCGAAACCACCGCCATCGCCCTGCATTCGCTGCGGCGACTGCGCGAGCGTGTGCCCGGCTTCGTTGCTGCCGCAGCAGCTGCACTGGCACGCGACGTCGGATCAGACCGATGCGCTGGTACGCCTGAACCTCGGCGATTGTATTGAGTGCGGCTGTTGCGATGTCGTGTGTCCGAGCCACATACCGCTGACCGCTCAGTTTCAGCAGGCCAAGATCGCGCTGCGCGCACGGGAGGTTCGCCGCCAGGAAGCCACGCATGCACGACGGCGTTTTGAGGCGCGCAATCTGCGTCGCGAACGACTCAAGCGAGAAAAGGACGAGCAGCGCGCGGCACGGCGCGAGGCGGCCAAGGCGGCGGACGCTGCGCGCAAGGCCGGCCACAGTGAACAAACCGACACCGGCGCCGCACCGCAGACACGTCAGGACGAAATCCGCGCCGCGGTGGCCCGTGCACGCGCAGCCCGCGCCCGGCGTGAGCGCGACAGCAACTCAGACGATGAAGTTTAAGACTGCGCGCGCGCCCCACGTCGCGCCCGTCAACAGCGTGCGTACGATCATGCTGCGCGTGATCCTTGCGACGCTGCCGGCGGGCATCGCACACATCGCATTGTTTGGTCCCGGCCTGTTCGTTCATCTGACCGTTGCCGTGGTGACGGCTGTCGCAACCGAGGCGCTGTGCCTGCGCCTGCGTGGTCGCGCGCCGCGCGCGGCACTCAATGACCTCAGTGCCGTGGTGTGCGCCGTTCTGCTGGCGTTTTGCATGCCGCCGCTGGCGCCATGGTACGCCACCGCCTGCGCCAGCGCGCTCGCGATTGGCGTTGGCAAACAGGCCTACGGGGGCATCGGCAGTAATCTGTTTAATCCGGCCATGGTCGGTTACGCCATCGTACTGGTCGCCTTCCCCGAGGCCATGACGCGCTGGCCGCCGGCGCTCGGCAGTGGCCCAACGCTAGGCTGGGGCGACAGCCTGGCGGCCATATTCAGCTCTCCGGACGCCGGCTGGGACACTGTCACAATGGCCACGCCGCTCGATCATGTGCGCGTCGAACTTGGACAGATGCGCATGCTGAGCGAAATCATGAACGATCCTTCGCTCGGCAGCGGCGTTACGCCGTGGCTGATGCCCGCTGCCGTGCTTGCCGGCGGCGCGGCGCTTCTGGCCCTTAAGGTGATCCGCTGGCATTTGCCGGTCGCGACCATCGCCGGCGTCATCGTATGCGCTGTGGTCCTGCGCCAACTCGACAGCGATCATTTTGCCGGCCCGCTGTTTCATCTTGCTGCCGGCAGCGCGCTGTTTGCCGCCGTGTTCATCGTGACCGACCCGGTGTCGGCCGCAACCAGCGTTCGTGGACGACTGATCTTTGGCTTCGGCGTCGGCGTTCTGATTGTGCTGATACGTTCATTCGGCGCGTATCCCGACGGCGTGGCCTTTGCCGTACTGCTGATGAACGCGCTGGTGCCGTTGATAGATCGAATCAGCGTACCGCGCACGTTTGGTCACCGCGCGCAAAACCCCGACGACGCGTTGTGATGACCACCCCATCGGCAACCACAACGCTGCGCACGATCGCGATCTGTGCCGCCATTGCGACTCTCGGTTGCGCCGTGCTGTTTGCTATCTGGTCACAGACTGGCCCGGGAATCGATGCCAACGCGCAGCGCTACAAGATGCGCCATCTTGATCGCCTGATCGATCCGGACACCTACACCAACTCGCCCGGCACCGACGTTGTCGTCGTGCGCGATCCGGATTTACTCGGCGGCCCTGCACTGCGACGTGTTTTTCGCGCCTTTCGCGACGGGACGCCCGTGGCACTGGCTATCGAGACGGTGGCCCCGGCCGGTTACAGCGGGCCGATTCGCCTGCTCGTGGCGATCAAGGCCGACGGCGAAGTAGCCGGTGTTGAGGTCATCTCGCATCGCGAGACGGTCAATCTTGGTGATCAGATCGAGCGCCGCAACAGCGACTGGTTGACGCAGTTTCCCGGCCGTCGTCTGGACGCGACGGATCAAGCGCGCTGGGCCGTGCGCCGCGATGGCGGCGATTTTGACCAGTTTACTGGCGCAACCGTCACGCCACGAGCCGTGGTCGAAGCCGTACGCGACGCCTTGATATACTTTGAGACTCACCAAGACGAGCTTTTTGCGGCCACGGAGTCCGCGCCCGATCCATGAACGACGCGAACCAGATTTCTCCTGTCGCCCGATTTCCAGGCGATGCGCGCTACGTGGAACTCGCACACGCCGTGGGTGTTGCGCCGCTGCTGGCGCTGACCGACACGCTTTACCATGCGCTGGCAATATGCCTCGTGTTCGTGACGCTGCAATGCACGCTGCTGGTCACTGTTCGACTGTTGGCCAGGTTGGTACCAAGGCAAGTGCATGTTGCGCTTGCGCTGCTCATCGGCACGCTTCTGACCGCCGTGATCGTACAATGCATGCTGCGATGGCACTACGCACTCACGCAGGAGCTTGGCATTTATCTGCCACTACTGGCCGTCAATACCGCCGTGTACTGGAACACACTGCGCGGGCTGGATGAGTCCACAACCGTGGCGGCCCTGCGCGGCGCCGTACCGGGTGTTGCGATCATGTGCGCGCTCACGATCCTGATCGCGCTTGTTCGCAGCACACTGCAGGGGAATTTTGCGGCACTGGCCACACCGTTTGGCGCGTTGCTTTTGCTCAGCGTTCTGATTGCGGCAATCCGTGCGTGGCAGATGCGCGGGACCGCAAACACGGTCGCGTCGCCATGAACGCGGACATTCGGCGGCAGATATTCACGCGCTGGCAGAGCGCCAACCCCAAACCGACGACCGAACTGAACTTCGCGTCGCCATTCGAACTTCTGATCGCGGTGATACTGTCGGCGCAGGCCACCGACATCAGCGTCAACAAAGCCACCGACACGCTCTTTCCCGCGGCGAACACGCCGGCAGCGATGATCAAGCTGGGGCTTACGGGGATCAAGCGGCATGTGCGCCACATCGGCCTGTACAACAACAAGGCCAAAAACGTTCTGGCCACCTGCAAAATTCTGGTGGACGAGCACGACAGCGAAGTACCACAAAGCCGCGAAGCGCTGGAGAAACTGCCGGGTGTCGGACGCAAGACCGCCAACGTTGTGCTCAATACCGCTTTTGGCGAACCAACCATCGCGGTCGATACGCATATTTTTCGCGTCAGCAATCGCACACGCATTGCTCACGGGAAAGACGTACTCGAAGTCGAAAAACGTCTTCTGCGACTGGTGCCGGACGAGTTCAAAGTCGATGCGCATCACTGGCTGATCCTGCATGGCCGCTACGTATGCAAAGCCAGAAAGCCGCTGTGCGCGGAGTGCATCGTTGAAGATTTGTGTGAATTCAAAAAGAAGGACTACGGTGATTAACCACGACCGCGATGCGTTGCGTCAGCAGATCGCGACCGCCTGGGCGCGGCACAAGGCCGGCACGCCGCTCAATCCGCTTGAGGCGCAAATCGCCGATGTGCTCGGCGAGCACCCGGAATATCACGCACTGATTGAGGACCCCGACATGGTCACGCAGGAATTTCGCCCCGAAAACGGCCAGATCAATCCGTTTTTGCATCTGTCGCTGCACTTTGCCGTACGCGACCAGATTCGCACCAACCTGCCGCCGGGCGTGCGCGACCTGTATCAGAAATTGACGGTGGCCTGCGGTAGCGCCCATGACGCCGAACATGTACTGCTTGAGCGGCTCGGAGAGGCACTTTACAAAAGCTCGCGAGACGGCCAACCCCCGGATACTGAGGCCTATTTGCGGGTTCTCGGCGAGGATCTGGCGCGCATGACACGCTAAATAGACCGGGCGTGGAAATATATCGACCTCACGCACGGTCTATTGGAGCAACGATCGGCCACAGCGGCCGACCAACTTGACGAATACAGGCACAGGGCATGAACGCATCCAACAGGAATCACCCCTACCCCGTCAGCGGCGCGGGACTCGGTCTTCGTCGCAGCATGCTGAGCGCGCTTGAGGCGGGCGTGCCGGACAGCGTCGATTTCTTTGAAGTCGCGCCTGAGAACTGGATGGGCGTCGGGGGCAAGTTTGGCAAAGCTTTTCGCGCACTGACCGAGCGCCACGAATTTGTGACCCACGGCCTGTCGCTGTCGCTGGGGGCCCCCGCACCGCTGGACGAGGAATTCCTGAAAGACCTCAAGGTGTTTCTCGACGAGCACGACATCAAGTTTTATACCGAGCATCTGAGCTACTGCGGCGACGACGGTCACCTGTACGATCTGCTGCCCATCCCCTTTACCGAAGATGCCGTAAGCTACGTGGCGAAGCGCATCGCTCGCGTGCAGGATATCCTCGAGCGACCAATCGCAGTTGAAAACGTGTCCTACTATGCGGCACCGGGCCAGGAAATGCGCGAGATTGATTTTGTTCGCGCAGTGCTTGAAGAGGCCAACTGCGGGCTGCTGCTGGACGTCAACAACATCTACGTCAACAGCATCAATCACAAGTACGATGCCTCAGAATTTCTACGCGCACTGCCCGCCGAACGCGTACGCTATTTTCACGTTGCCGGTCACTACGTTGAGGCCCAAGATCTGCGCGTTGATACGCACGGTGCCGACGTCTGCGATCCGGTGTGGGACCTGCTCGACGAAGCCTATGAGCATTGCGGCAACGTACCAACCCTGCTCGAGCGCGACTTCAACATTCCGGCACTGCCGGAACTCGGGATTGAACTTGACCGCATTCGTGCGGCGCAGGCAAAACAGCCCGTACGCGATCACGCGCCCCAAGCGGTGCGTGTCTGATGAATTTTCAGGACCAGCAATTTGCCTTGACGGCGCACATTCGTGATCCGGACGCGGCGCCCGCGCCCGCCGGCATCGAAGACCGCCGCATCGCCGTCTATCGCGATCTGTTTTTCAACAACATGGACAAATTGCTGGCCAGCTCGTTTCCCGTGCTGCGCAAACTGCTCGGCGATGATCACTGGCGCCAACTGGTCCGCGACTATTTCGCGACGCACCGCGCCAAGACGCCCTACTTCAAGGAAGTACCCCAGGAGTTTCTCCAGTACCTGCACGAAGAACGCGGCGAGCGCAGCGAGGACCCGGCATTTCTATACGAGCTTGCCCACTATGAATGGGCCGAGCTTGCCGTATCGCTGCTGCCGGATGCGCAGGTGCCGCCCGATTTTGATCCCGCCCTGTCTTTGCTTGACGGCGCACCCCTGCTTAACAATGCCGCATGGTCTCTGGCGTATCGGTTCGACGTGCACCACATCGCCAAAGACCATCAACCGGACACGCCGCCCGAACAACCCACTTTTCTGGTGGTTTATCGGCGACCGGATTACAGCATGGGCTTTCTTGAGATCAACGCGGTAACCGCACGACTGATTGAACTGGCCCAGCGCGACGAAGGCGCCGCCGGACGCGCTTTGCTTGAACGCATCGCCACCGAACTCAACCATCCCAACCCCGACGTCGTGGTGCAAGGTGGCGCGAACATTCTCGCGCAGCTCGCCGACCATCACATCATCATCGGTGCGCGTCCGCCCGCTGCCTGACTTTTTCCAAAGACTGTAGAGAGACATCCATGGACCGACTTATTGCCATGTACGAACTGGTGGCCATTCGACTCAACTCGATTGGCGAATGGCTGCCCGCCTTTTTCCTTCGCGCGATACTTGCCTATGAATACTGGGAAGCCGGTATCGAGAAATTCAACGGCGACAACTGGTTCAGCCACATCAAGGGCGACTTCCCGTTTCCCTTCAACGTGGTCCCGGTCGACTTCAGCTGGTTTCTGGCCACGTGGTTTGAAATCCTGGGTGCCATAGGACTGCTGATCGGCCTGTTCACGCGTTTTTTCAGCCTGTCACTGATCATCCTGACCATCGTTGCCGCGCTGGCGGTGCACTGGCCGGCCGAATGGAGCACGCTCGGCGAGCTGTGGAATGGCTACGCGATTACGGCCAAGGAAAAAGGCGCCGGTAACTTCAAACTGCCCTTACTGTTCCTGATCATGTTCCTGCCGCTGCTGTTTAGCGGGCCAGGCAAACTCAGCCTGGATCATCTGATCAAGAAGTGGATGGACTAGCGCCGTGTAGAACGACGCCGCGTCAGCGGCGTTTTTTCGGAATCAGATCCGTGATCGTGCCGTCGAACATTTCGGCGGCCATCGCCACGGTTTCCGACAGGGTCGGATGCGGATGGATGGTCAGACCAATGTCCTCGGCATCACATCCCATTTCGATCGCAAGCGCAGCTTCGGACACCAGATCGCCGGCGTGAGTGCCAACCGCCCCCATGGCGATGACGCGATGGGTCTGCTTGTCGAAGATCAGCTTGGTCATACCAGCCTCGGCCCCCATGGCCAGCGCGCGACCGCTGGCCGCCCAGGGGAAGACGCCCTTCTCGTACGCAACGCCTTCTTCTTTGAGCTGCTTCTCGGTGGGACCCACCCAAGCGACTTCCGGATCGGTATAGGCCACCGATGGAATGACTCGCGCATCAAATGCCCGCTTGTCGCCGTTGGCCACCTCGGCCGCAACCTTGCCCTCATGGCTGCCCTTGTGGGCCAGCATCGGCTGACCACGCACATCGCCAATGGAGAAGATGTGCGGCACGTTGGTACGCATCTGATGGTCAGAGTGGATGAAGCCCCGAGGGCTTACCGTGACACCTGCGTTTTCCGCATCGAGCTCGAGTCCATTGGGCCGGCGTCCGATCGATACAAGCACCCGTCCAAACAGCTCATCACGCTCGCCGTCCTTATCGCTGAAGGTGACGCGAATGCCCGCATCCTCAGCATGCAATTTCTCAACTTTCGTGTTTAAAAGTATGTTTTCGTAGCGCTTTTCGATATGCTTTTGCAACGGCCTAACGAGATCCTTGTCAGCCTCAGGAATCAGCGCATCGGTCAGCTCAACGATGGTGATGGCGACGCCCAGCGCCGAATAAACGGCCGCCATTTCAAGCCCGATGATACCGCCGCCGATCACCAGCATGCGTTCGGGCATCTCGCCCAGCTCCAGCGCGCCGGTGGAATCCACGATGCGCGGATCGTCCGGTGCGCCCGGAAGCGCAATCGGTTCGGAACCGTTTGCGATGATGCACTGGTCAAAGCTCAGCGTGCTGTCGCCGTTCTCTCCTGCGATGCGCAAGACGTTGGACGACTCAAACGTCGCCACACCGTGGACAACATTAACCTTGCGCTGCTTGGCCATACCGCCCAGACCGCCAGTGAGGCGCCGAACGACCGAGTCTTTCCAGGTCACGATCTTGCCGGTGTCGATCTTCGGCGGACCGCCAAAATCAACGCCGTGTTCGACCATGTGGGCGGCATCGTCAATGGTCTTGCCGATGTGCAGCAGCGCCTTGGAGGGAATGCAGCCCACGTTCAGACACACGCCGCCAAGCATCGGCCACCGCTCGACCAGCGTCACGGACTGCCCCAGATCGGCAGCACGAAACGCGGCGGTGTAGCCGGCCACGCCGCCGCCAATCACCACCAGAGGGGAATGGGCGTCGGCGTCGATGGTGTTGGCAACCGGGGTCGGCGCCGCAGTTGGTGTCGGCGAGGTCGCCGAAGGTGAGGCTGCCGCCGGGGCAGCTGCGGCGGTCGAATCGCCGCCCGCCGTCGAGGTGGCCGTCGCCTCAATGTGCGCCAGCACGTCGCCTTGCGACACTTTGTCACCCACGCTGACATCAATGGCGACGACCTTGCCGCCCTGGGGCGCCGGAATGTCCATCGTCGCCTTGTCGGTCTCAAGCGTGACCACGGGGTCCTCAGCACTCAGCGTGTCACCCACACTGATCAGAACTTCGATGATCTCGACGGCGTCGAAATCGCCCAGGTCCGGCACGGTGATCGGAGTGCGACTCATGAAGGATCTGCCATCAAGGCTTCCGGATCACCCAGAAGCTCGCCCAGACGCGTAATGAAGCGTGCCGCAAGCGCGCCGTCGATGACTCGATGATCATAGGACAACGACAGCGGCAGCATGAGTCGAGGCTCAAAGTCGGTGCCGTTATGAACTGGCTTCAGGCTCGACTTGGACACCCCGAGAATCGCGACTTCCGGCGCGTTGATGATCGGCGTGAAGTACTTGCCGCCAATACCGCCGAGGCTTGAAATCGTGAAGCTGCCGCCCTGCATATCCTTGGCCTTGAGTTTGCCTTCGCGCGCCAGCGCCGCTTTGTCAGACAGATTGGTGGCCAGGTCGTGCACGCCCATGGTCTGTGCATCGTGCACCACCGGAACGAGCAGGCCGTCGGGCGTGTCGGCAGCAAATCCCATGTGGATGTATTTTTTGTGCACCAGCGCATCACCCTGCGCATTGAGCGAGGTGTTGAAGCGTGGAAACTCTGTCAGCGCCATCACACAGGCGCGCATGATAAAGGCCAGCGGCGTGAGCTTGACGCCCTGCTCTTTGGCCGCCGCCTTGTGGGCCTGACGGTAGGTCTCGGTCGCTGTGAAGTCGGCTTCATCGTGCTGCGTAACGTGCGGCAGATTGATCCAGCTCGCCTGCAGTCGTTTGCCGGATATCTTCTGCACGCGCGTGAGCTTGACCTCTTCAATCTCGCCAAATTTGGCGAAATCGACCGTAGGCAGCTCGGGAAGCGACGGTCCGCTTGCCACCGGCGCAGCTCCGGCCATGATGGTCTTGACGAAGCGTTTGATATCGTCCGTCGTGATGCGACCCTTGACCCCGGACCCCTGGACGCGACCCAGATCAACGCCGAGCTCACGCGCAAACTTACGCGTACTGGGTCCGGCGTGAGCACTACCAAAGGTCGCTTCATTGATCGCCGGCAGCGTTGCCGGCGCGCTGGGCGGGGGCGGCGGTGCACTTGGCGCAGGCGCGGCGGGCGCGGGTGCAGCCGGCGCCGTGCTGGCGGCCGGTGCATCGGATGCCGCCGTCGTTTCAGCCACACCGTCAATGGTTGCGATGTGCGTTCCCTTGGATACCGTGTCCCCGGTTTTGACAATCACCTCGGTTACGGTGCCGCTGACCGGCGAGGGAACATCCATCGTGGCCTTGTCGGTTTCCAGGGTAATCAGCGGATCTTCGGCGCTTACCGTGGCGCCGACCGCAACGAGAACATCGATGACTTCAACGTCATCGAAATCGCCAATGTCCGGTACGTCGACCTTGTGTGATGAGGATGCCGGAGCGGGCGCGGCGGCGGCGACCGCTGCCGGCTCAGCGGTTGCTTCTGACACGGCTTCTGACGCGGCCTCCGCCTGCGGTTCGCTGATTTCCACCACGGCTACGGGCGAGCCTTTGGAAACGCGATCACCGGTCGACACCAGCACTTCGGTGACCACGCCTGCCACGTCGCTCGGCACGTCCATGGTGGCCTTGTCGGTCTCCAGCGTCACCAGCGCGGCGTCCACTTCAATGGTATCGCCAACAGCAATCTCGACCTCAATGACTTCGACGTCGTCAAAATCACCCAGATCGGGCACGGTAATCGTATGGGCTTTGCTCATGCTCGTTCTCAGGCCAGTCGCGGGTTGATCTTGTTGCGATCGATGCCGAATCGGTCAATCGCATCGCTCGCCACCTGGGCGTCGAGTTTGCCCTCGTCTGCCAGCGCCTTGAGCGCCGCCACAGCAATGTAGAAACGGTCGACCTCGAAGTGCCGACGCAGGGCGGCGCGTCCATCCGAGCGACCAAAGCCATCGGTCCCCAGCACGACGAATCGACCGGGCACCCACTGACGAATCTGGTCCGGCACAATCTGCATGTAGTCGCTGGCGGCAACGAACGGGCCTTCGACGCCAGCAAAACAATCCGCCACGTAGCAGCTTTGGGCTGCCTGCGTCGGATTCAAGTTGTTGCGTCGCTCCACATCCGACGCGTCGCGCCGCAACTCGTTGTAGCTGGTCACGCTCCACACGTCTGCCGCCACATCGTAATGCTCGCGCAGAAGCTGCTCTGCCGCCAGAACCTCGCGCAGGATCGTGCCCGAGCCCATGAGCTGGACCCGGTGTTTGGCATCTTCGCCGCTGTGCAGCTTGTACATCCCTTTGAGGATGCCGTCGTTGGCCCCCTCGGGCAGCGCGGGCTGCACGTAGTTTTCGTTCATACACGCGATGTAATAGAACACGTTCTCCTGATTCTCATACATGCGACGCAGGCCATCGTGCACGATCACCGCCAGCTCGTAAGCGTAGGCCGGATCGTAGGAGACGCAGTTGGGAATGGTCGAGGCCAGCACCAGCGAATGACCGTCCTGATGCTGCAGACCTTCACCGGCAAGGGTGGTGCGCCCGGCGGTGCCGCCGATCAGAAAGCCGCGCGCCTGCATGTCGCCGGCCGCCCACAGGAAATCGCCAACACGCTGGAAGCCGAACATCGAGTAGTAGATGTAAAACGGTATCGTTGAGACGCCGTGGTTGGCGTAGGCCGTGCCGGCCGCCATCCACGAGCAGGTCGCGCCTGCTTCATTAATACCTTCTTGCAGAATCTGACCCGACTTGTCCTCGCGGTAATACATGAGCTGGTCGGCATCCTGCGGCGTGTAGAGCTGGCCCATCGACGAGTAGATGCCCACCTGACGAAACATGCCTTCCATGCCAAAGGTACGCGCCTCGTCGGGCACGATCGGCACGATCAGTTTTTTCAGCGTCTTGTCTTTGAGCAGCGCGCCCATGATGCGCACCATGGCCATCGTGGTGGATGCTTCGCGTTCGCCGCTGCCTTCGATCTGCGCCTTGAAAATGTCGAGACTCGGCGTCTTGAGCTTCGGCACAGAAATTGTGCGCGAGGGCAGATAGCCATTGAGCGCCTCGCGCCGCTCGCGCAGGTACTGCATCTCGGCGCTGTTCGGCTCGGGTTTGCAGAACGGAATCTCTTCGAGGTCTTCGTCCTTGATCGGAAGATTGAAGCGATCGCGAAATTGCGCCAGCGCCTCCATATCCATGTTCTTTTTCTGGTGAGTGATGTTTTGCCCTTCACCTGCCGCGCCCATGCCGAAGCCTTTGACGGTCTTGGCCAGAATCACGGTGGGTCGACCCGACGGCTGCATGGCCTGGTGATAGGCCGCATAGACTTTCTCTACGTCGTGGCCGCCGCGGTTGAGGCGCCAGATGTCGGCGTCGGACATGTTCGCGACCATGGCCGCCAGCTCGGGATACTTGCCGAAGAAGTGCTCACGCGTGTACGCCCCACCCTTCTGCTTGAAGTTCTGGTACTCGCCGTCGACCGCCTCTTCCATACGCTGCTGCAACAGGCCCTGACGATCCTTGGCAAGCAAGGGATCCCAGCGCGAGCCCCACAGCACCTTGATGACATTCCAGCCGGCGCCACCGAAGGCCGACTCGAGTTCCTGAATGATCTTGCCGTTGCCGCGAACCGGACCGTCGAGACGCTGCAGGTTGCAGTTGATGACAAACACCAGGTTGTCGAGCTTCTCGCGCACCGGCATCGTCAGCGCGCCCATGCTCTCGGGTTCGTCCATCTCGCCGTCACCGCAGAAGCACCAGACCTTGCGGTCGCTGTTTTCGAGCATGCCGCGGTTTTGCAGGTAACGCATGTAGCGCGCCTGATAAATCGCCATCATGGGCCCGAGGCCCATTGACACGGTCGGGAACTGCCAGAAGTCCGGCATCAGCCACGGATGCGGATAGGACGACAAACCACCGCCGTCCACTTCGCGGCGGAAACGACGCAGGTCCTTCTCTTCGAGACGGCCTTCCATGAAGGCACGCGCGTAGATACCCGGCGATGAATGCCCCTGCATGAAAATCATGTCACCGAGGAAGTCCTCGTTGCGCGCACGCCAGAAATGATTGAAGCCCACCTCGTACAGGGTGGCCGATGAGGCGTAGGTCGCGATGTGGCCGCCGTACTCGCTGCTTATCTTGTTGGCATGCAGCACGGTCGCCATCGCGTTCCAGCGCAGATAGGCCAGAATGCGTTTTTCAATTGCGATGTCGCCGGGAAACGGCGCCTGCTGATGCACCGGAATCGTATTGAGATAGGCGGTGTTGTGACTGTACGGCAAATACGCGCCAGAGCGCCTGGTGCGGTCCACGAGCTGCTCAATAAGATAATGTGCGCGCTCGGGGCCGTGGACTCGGATCACGGAGTCAATCGACTGCAGCCATTCGCTGGTCTCTGACGGATCGATATCGGGTTCAGGCGTGTTTTGGGTCACGGGTCGTTGCGCCTCGCAGGTCGTAAGGTCGATGTGGTCATTTTTGCGGGAGATGCAGTCCGGGCGGCGTCCTGCTAGCATCGACTGCCTCACATCAACGCGTTAGCGCCCGGAATTTCTCGTGGCGTATCATCGGCGTTCCACCATTAAGGGTCAAGAATAAGCGCTATGGATTTTGCACCGCCTCCGATTCGACTTCGAACGCTTGTCACCGACAAGCGCCTAACGACCGCCGCTCTGGCCGATCTCGACCACGTGATTGTCGTCATGCCGCACCGAATTCGGCCCAAAGACATCGCAACGCTGCCTTTTGGTGCAATTATTCGAACACTGCGCGACCAGGCGTCCTCCAAAACCGGCATCCTGAGCGGCACCGCGCAGGCAACCCGCCAGGTTGGTCTGACGGCCGTTACCACTGGCGCCGATACCAGTGCGTTTGTACTGGGCAATCTGGCCCGTCGCACACTGACCAGCGCTCTTGGCAGCAATCCCGCCCGCGTGGGCCTGTTTGTGGCCGATGACGACAGCCGTGATGCCGTGTCGCTGGCGTTTGCCCGCGCCGCACTGACGGCCGTTGCGCCCCTTGCCTCCTACAAATCGAAGAAAGCACCGAAAAAGAAATTTCGTTCGCTGACGCTGTTTGGCAAACCGACCATCGACCTGACCCGCATACGCATAGAGGCCGAAGCCAATCATCTGGCGCGCTGGCTGGCCGCCATGCCGCCAAATGTGCTCGATGCCGGAGCGCTCGTCGATACGGCCGAAGCGCTGGCCGATAAGCACGATTTCGAGTGCAAGATTTACGATGAGATTGAGCTTGGCAAGCTGGGAGCCAACGCCTTTTTGGCCGTCGCGCGCGCCAACGATCACAGCAATGCTGCGATTGTCCATCTGCGCCGCCGTGGCGAAGGCCGGCACATTTCGCTGGTGGGCAAAGGCGTGTGCTACGACACCGGCGGTATCAATGTGAAGCCGGCCAACTACATGAACGGCATGCATGAAGACATGGAAGGCAGCGCCGTGGCGCTGGCCACCTTCATCGCTCTGTCCAGGCTTGATCCGAATCTCAATCTGGAATGCTGGCTGGCGGTCACCGAAAACCGCATCAGCAGTGCCGCCTACACGCCCAATGAAGTGGTCACGGCCATGAACGGAACCACCATCGAAGTGATCCACAGTGATGCCGAAGGACGCATGGCACTGGCCGATACGCTGGTACTCGCCTCCCGCAACAAGCCCGAGATCATCATGGACTACGCCACGCTGACCGGTGCCTGTGTCGGCGCGCTAACTACGGCCTACAGCGGTGTGTTCACCAATCGCGATGCCCTGCATGCCGAGCTGATTGAAGCCGGCAAGGCCAGCGGCGAACGCGTCTGGCCGTTTCCGTTGGATGCTGACTTCGATAAGGCCATCGACAGCACAGTGGCCGACGTTAAACAATGTGCGGCCAGCGGCAGCGGCGATCACATTCACGCCTCGCGCTTCCTGCAGCGCTTTGTTGAGAAAGGCGTGCCCTGGGTGCACATGGATTTATCGGCCGGTAATAACAAGGGCGGCCTCGGTCACATTGGCACGGACACGACAGGCTTTGGCGTGCACGTCAGCGCGGCCTTCCTGCTCGACGGTACGCCGTTCGACACACTGGCCTGATTCACGCATGCCCGAGACGCTCTCGCTGGTCCAACCCGACGACTGGCACGTTCATTTGCGCGACAACGAAGCGCTGGCAAGCGTGGTCGGCCACACTGCAGAGCGCTTTGCTCGCGCCATCGTGATGCCCAACCTGCGCGAGCCGGTCACCACGGCCGAACGCGCCAGCGCCTATCGCCAGCGCATCATGGCCGCTCTGCCCGCCGATACGTCGTTCGAGCCGCTCATGACGCTCTACCTGACCAACGCCACGAGCACGGACGACATCGAGCAGGCCGCCGCGCAGGGCGTGACAGCGTGCAAACTCTATCCAGCCGGGGCAACCACCAATTCGGACAAGGGCGTGAACAACGTCGAGGCACTTGATCCGGTTCTCGCCGCCATGGCCGGTTGCGGCATGCCGCTGCTGGTGCACGGCGAAGTCAATGACGCCGCCGTCGACGTTTTTGACCGTGAGCGCGAGTTTATTGATCGCACTTTGGGGCCCCTCGTTGCGCGCCATCCCACGCTGAAGGTGGTGTTCGAGCACATCACCACCGCGGCGGCCGTTGACTTCGTGCGCGCCCATGCGCCGCAGGTGGCGGCCACGATTACGCCGCAGCATCTAATGCTCAACCGCAATGCTCTGTTTGAAGGCGGACTGCGCCCGCATCACTACTGCCTGCCCGTGCTCAAACGCGAAACGGACCGCGAAACGCTGGTGGACGCCGCGATCTCCGGAGAGGCGGCGTTTTTTCTTGGCACGGACAGCGCCCCGCACGCCGAGCACGACAAGCAAAGTGCCTGCGGCTGCGCCGGCATTTACTCCGCGCACGCCGCCATTGAGCTTTATGCAGAAGTCTTTGACGCCCACAACGCGCTGGATCAGCTTGAGGCGTTTGCAAGCCTGAACGGCCCGCGCTTTTACGGCCTGCCCGTCAATGACAAGACCATTACGCTGACGCGCGAGCCATGGGAGGTGCCCGAGGCCTATCGCTTCGGCGAGCAAGCCAAACTCATCCCGTTTCGTGCGGGTGGCCAAATACACTGGCGGATGCAGCGCTGATGGAACAAACCCTGACCATGCCCGTCATGAGCGAGCGCTTTCGCGGCTTTCTGCCAGTGGTGGTGGACGTGGAGACCGGCGGCTTCAACAGCCAGACCGACGCGCTGCTGGAGATCGCCGCCGCCCTCGTGCGCTTTGATGCCGATGGCAATCTCAAGCGCGACACCAGTGTGCGCTATCACGTGCTGCCGTTCGAAGGCGCCAATCTGGAACCGGCGTCGCTGGAAGTCAACGGCATCGATCCCAATCACCCGCTGCGCCCGGCCATTGACGAAAAAGACGCACTGCAGCGCGTGTTCCGCGATGTGCGGGCAGCGCTGCGCGAGCACAACTGCACTCGTGCCGTTCTCGTCGGGCATAACGCGTCGTTTGACCTGGGGTTTTTGAACGCGGCGATTGCTCGCACGGGGATTAAACGCAATCCGTTCCATACCTTCAGTACGTTCGATACAGCCGCTTTGGCCGGGGTGGCGTTCGGCCAGACCGTGCTTGCGCGTGCGACCGTGGCGGCGGGCCTCAAGTGGGATGCTTCAGCGGCCCACAGCGCGCTGTACGACACCGAACTGACGGCCGATCTGTTCTGCGAAATCGTGAACCGGTTTCGCCCGATTTTCGAGGCCGGAACGCTCAAGGCCAAAAAAAACGCGCCCTGAGCGGGCGCGTCTTTTCAAGTCAATCGCAATGCAGCGTGGTCAGGCGTCTGACGCCGCCGACTCGTCGAGCAGTTTTTTCAGCTCACCGGAGTTGTACATCTCCATGGTGATATCGCAGCCCCCGATCAGCTCGCCTTTGACGTATAGCTGCGGGTAGGTTGGCCAGTTCGAGTATTCCTTGAGCGCTTCGCGCAGCTCCGGATGCTCGAAAATATTGACCGTGGCAAAAGGCTGTCCAACTTCGCGCAACGCGGCGACGGTCTGGGCCGAAAATCCGCACTGCGGGAAATCCGGGGTGCCTTTCATAAACAGGAGTACCGGGTTCGCGCCCAGCGTTTCCTCAATTTGTTCCTTGATCGGATCACTCATGTCAGTGGTTCACATCTGTAGTTTACAAAAATACGCGGGCTACTCAGCGCGTTCAACGCGCCTCGGCTAACCCTTCTCCGGATCAATGACGTCCAGCTTGTTGATCACGTCAACCACACCGCGCGTCTCGCGTGCCAGCTTTTCAGCCTGGGCACGCGCCACGTAGGATTTGACGCGACCGTTGAGGGTCACGACTCCCCGCGACGTGTCAACGTCAATGCTCCATCCCGGCGCGTATTTGTCGGCCAGAAGCTTGGTCTTGACCGACGCGGTGATCGTGCCATCGTCGAGTTGTGTGCCCACCGGGCGCTCGTCCTTGCCAACCACGTAGCCGCCCGCCGCAGCGCCGCCCACAAGCAGTGCGGCACAGCCGCTGCCCAGTACGGCAAAACAGGCGATGGACAAAAGTGCGCCGCGGCGCAGAAGCAACTTGAGCATGATTTTCAATCCTCAGCTGTGATGGGCGGCAAGCGTCCGACGACGTTCCACGCGTTCCAGTACTGACCGTTTGCCCGCGTTGTCCAGAGACGGCCAGGCCATGATTTCGTCGCTGTGACGAAAGCAGCCCAGACACACACCTTGGCCGTCGAGCTCACACACATCGATGCACGGGGACGCAACGGATGCGTCCCTGTTGGCGCCTTGTACGACAACAACGCTCATCGTTGGTTCGCTCAGGCCTTGTAGTTGTCCGAGGCAAAATCCCAGTTTACCAGCGACCAGAAGGCCTTCAGGTAGTCCGGGCGCGCGTTGCGGTAGTCAACATAATAGGCATGCTCCCACACGTCACAGGTCAGCAGCGGCGTATCGGAACCGGTCAGCGGCGTGTCGGCATTGGAGGTCTGCTCGATGGCAACCGAGCCATCGTCACGGCGTACCAGCCAGGCCCAGCCGGAGCCGAACAGCGTGACGGCTTTTTTCGTGAACTCGTCTTTGAACGCGTCGTAGGAACCAAAGGCCTTGTCGATGGCGGCAGCCAGATCGCCAGACGGGGCGCCGCCGCCGTTGGGGCTCAGGCAGTGCCAGTAGAAGGTATGGTTCCAGATCTGCGCGGCGTTGTTGAACATGCCGCCTTCGCTGTTGCGCACGGTCTCTTCGAGGCTGGCGTTGGCAAAGTCGGTGCCTTCAACGAGTTTATTCAGGTTCACCACGTAAGCGTTGTGGTGCTTGCCGTAATGGTACTCGAGGGTTTCTTTCGAGATGTGAGGGGCAAGTGCATCCATTGCATAAGGCAAAGCCGGCAGTTCATGGGCCATGGTCGTCTCCGAGGAAAAAAGTTGGAATGGCAAGTCGGGCCCGCGCGCGGACCCACCGAATTCTTAAGGTGGCCCAGAGTATAGCAAGCTATAATCGATCCATGAACGCTCCCCTGAATCTCACCGAAAACACCACCCTGAACCGTCAGGAAACCGAATCGATGTTTGAGGGCGTAGCCCGCGCCCTGTCCGAGGACATCGGCGGCGGCGACGTCACCGCCGCGCTGATCCCCGCCGAGCGCGACGGCCGCGCGAAGGTCGTGGTCAAGGAAGCCGGCGTTCTCTGTGGTCGACCCTGGTTTGACCGTGTTTTTGCGGCCCTGGATCCCAATGTCTGTGTGACCTGGCACAGAAACGACGGCGCCGACATCGCACCTGGTGACGTGGTCTGCGAGCTGGCCGGCAACGCGCGGATCCTGCTCACCGGCGAACGCACGGCCCTCAACTATCTGCAAACCCTGTCCGGGACCGCGACGATAACGCGGCGCTACGCGGCGGCGCTCGAGGGATTCAACTGCGAGATTCTGGATACGCGCAAGACCGTGCCCGGCATGCGTCTGGCGCAAAAATATGCTGTGCGGGTCGGCGGCGGCACGAATCACCGTTTTGGTCTTTACGATGTGGTGTTGATCAAGGAAAACCACATCGCAGCGGCCGGCAGCATCGCTGCGGCCGTGACGCGTGCCCGCGAGCTATGGCCCGATCTGAAGATTGAAGTGGAGGTCGAGAATCTCGACGAGCTGGCGCAGGTACTGGCCACCTCGGCTGACACAGTCATGCTCGACGACTTTACGCTCGATCAGATGCGCGAAGGTGTCGCCCTGGTCGGCAAGCATGACGGAACGCGACCTACCATCGAAGTCTCCGGCAACGTGACCATCGAAAGACTGCCCGAGATTGCTGCCACCGGTGTCGATTTTATCTCCTCTGGCGCTCTCACGAAGCATGTCAAAGCGCTCGATCTTTCTATGCGTATGATCGATGAAAGATAACTAATTCAGTTATCTACAACACTTTTCAAGAAGTGACACGATGAATTGACCGCACCAGATATTGCACTGCAGCGCTGCCCGTGGTCAGATGAGTGTGCGGCCCTGAGCCGGCTTGTACCCACCTTCGGCGGAGACCTCAGACCATGTTCTGGATTGCACTGACCCTGATCACCGTTTTGACCCTCGCCTATCTGCGACGCCCCATGTGGCAGTTTACGGCGGGGCTGGCCGCGATCCTCGCGCTTTATCAATTTACCAGTGGCGCGGCCAGCGTCGTGCCGTGGCTGGCCGGTTTCCTGCTGCTGGCCCCACTTAGCGTTCGTCGCTGGCGACGCGCGCTAATCTCAGAGCGGATTTACAAGTGGTACAAGTCGGTGCTCCCGGCTATGTCCGATACGGAGAAAACGGCCATCGAGGCCGGCACCGTGTGGTGGGAGAAAGATCTGTTCAGCGGCGCGCCGGACTGGAACAAGATGCTCGCCATTCCCAAACCGTCCCTGAGCGACGAAGAGCAGGCCTTCCTCGACGGTCCGGTCGAGGAGCTGTGCTCGATGCTCGATGACTGGCAGATCAGCCAGGACAACGATCTGCCGCAGGAAGTCTGGCAGTACATGAAAGACCAGCGTTTCTTCGGCATGATCATTCCGAAAAAGTACGGCGGGCTGGACTTCTCTGCCCGGGCGCAGACCGAAGTGGTCATGAAAATCTCAACCCGCAGCGGCGCCGCGGCCGTGACGGTCATGGTGCCCAATTCGCTCGGACCCGGTGAGCTTCTGATGCACTACGGTACCCAGGCCCAGCAGGACTACTACCTGCCCCGCCTGGCGCGCGGCGAAGAGATTCCCGCCTTTGGCCTGACCGGTCCGCACGCAGGCTCCGACGCCGGCGGCATGCCCGACGCCGGTATTGTGGTCGAACGCGAGATCGACGGTGAGAAAAAGCTGGGCTTTGTCGTCAACTGGGAAAAGCGTTACATCACGCTTGGTCCCGTTGCCACGGTGCTGGGTCTGGCGTTCAAGGCCTACGACCCCGATGGATTGCTCGGCAAGACAGAGGATCTGGGCATCACCTGTGCGCTGATACCCACGGATACGCCAGGCGTGTCCATCGGCAATCGTCACTATCCGGGTGCCGCATTCCAGAATGGCCCCAACCGCGGGGAAGATGTTTTTGTACCGCTGGACTGGGTTATCGGCGGTCAGCGCAACGTCGGCAAGGGCTGGATGATGCTGATGGACAGCCTCGCCGTGGGTCGCTCCATTTCACTGCCTGCCCTTGGCACGGCGGCCGGCAAACTCAGCTCGCTTCTAACCGGCGCCTACTCTCGCGTGCGTCGTCAGTTCAAGATTCCCATCGGCAAGTTTGAGGGCGTTGAAGAGGCTCTGACCCGCATTGCAGGCATCACCTATCGCATGGACGCCTCGCGCATCATGACGGCCGGCGCGCTGGACCTGGGTGAAAAGCCGTCGGTGATCTCCGCAATCCTGAAGTATCACAATACCGAAGGCATGCGCACGGTCATCAACGATGCCATGGACATTCACGGCGGTCGCGGCATCTGCAACGGCCCGAGCAACTATCTGAACGCAACCTACCGCGCAGTACCCATTGCGATCACGGTGGAAGGCGCCAATATTCTGACGCGCTCGATGATCATATTTGGTCAGGGCGCCATTCGCTGCCATCCGCACGTACTCAATGAAATGCTTGCCGTTCAGAACGAGGACACCAGGCAGGGTCTGATCGATTTTGATCGGGAGTTTTTCGGCCACATCGGATTTACGATCAGCAATGCGGTACGTTCCGTCGTGATGGGCCTGACCGGCTCACGCCTTGTGCGAGCGCCAGCCACCGGCCCCACCGAAAAATACTTTCGTCAGCTCACGCGCATTAGCAGCGCATTCGCCTTCGTCGCAGACGTCACCATGCTGATGCTCGGCGGCAGGCTCAAGCGCAAGGAAAAAATCTCCGGGCGCCTCGGCGACGTGCTGAGTCATCTTTACATGGCCTCAGCGATCCTGAAAAAGCACGAAGACGACGGCCGGCCGTCGGCGGATTTGCCGCTGGTGCGCTGGGGCCTGCAGGACTCACTGTATCGCTCTCAGGAAGCGCTTATCGGCGTGCTGCGCAACTTCCCGGTACGCCCGCTTGGCTGGATCATTCTGAAACTTATCTTCCCGCTCGGCTATCCCCAGCGTGCGCCCAACGACCGTCTTGGCCAGAGTGCAGCCAAAGTGCTGCTCAGTCCGTCTGCCACCCGTGAACGCCTGACCGCCGGTGTGTATCTGCCGCGCGACACGGACGATCATATTGGCGTGATGGAGATTGCGCTCGAGAAGGTCATCGCCGCTGAACCGTTAGAGCGCAAGGTCTACGGCGCGCTGAAAAAGCGCGTGCGCCCGTACAACTTCGACGAGATTCTGCCCGATGCGGTCGCCAGCGGCGTGATCACCGACATGGAGGCGCAGGCCATCCGCGAGGCCCACGTCCTGATCAATCAGGTGATTCGCGTGGACGAATTTGCCCCGCGCGACGTCGGAGAAGCCACCGAACCGGTGGCAGAAGCCAGCTAGGGCTTAACCCCGGTTATCCTTGGGCAATACGGCTGTCTGATACACGGCGTGGTTCGGCCACGCCGTAGCCCTGCGCGTAGTCAACGCCAAGCTCGCGCAGCTGCTCAATGATTTCGCTGTTCTCGGCGAACTCGGCGATGGTCTTCTTGCCAGTGAGTTTGCCAATCGAGTTGATCGAACGCACCATCTCGCGATCTATCGGGTCGTGCAAAATACCCTTTACGAAACTGCCATCGATCTTCAGGAAATCGACCGGGAAGCTCTTGAGATAGGCGAAGGACGAAAGACCCGTGCCAAAATCATCCAGCGCAAACTTGCAGCCAAGCTCTTTAAGCGAATTGATAAAGCGGTTGGCCTGACTAAAGCTCTGCACCGCCGCGGTCTCGGTAATCTCAAAGCAGATCTTGGTGCCGTCCAGCGATCGGCGTTTGAATTCATTGATAACAAACGGCAGGAACTTGTCGTCGCCCAGGCTCTGGCCCGACAGGTTGATTGAGCACATCGCCAATTTGCCCAGCTCGTCGGGGTTTTCGAGCAGCCAGTCCAGCGCGTGGGTAATGACCCAGCGATCAATGGCCGGCGTGATGCTGTAGCGCTCGGCGGCTGCAATGAAGACGTCGGGCGAGATCAGCGCGCCGTTGGAGTCGCGCATGCGCAGCAGCAGCTCGTAGTGATCGCCGCGCTCGCCGTCGGGGCTCTTGCTAAGCGGCTCGATGTACTGGCGGAAGAGCTCGAAACGGTCTTCATCCAGCGCGTTGTTGATACGCGCGGCCCACTGCATCTCACGTCGGCGGCGCATGATTTCAATGTCATTTTCACGGAAGCAGTGAATGCGATTACGGCCCGCATCCTTGGCCGCTGCGCAGGCGCTGTCGGCCGCACTGAGCACGCCTGCCATGTCTTCGTTGCTGTCGGTCACGGGCACCAGACCGATACTCACGCCCAGCGGGAAGGTGCGATCGTCCCAGACAAACTTGAAGTCGTCGATGGTCTGACGCAGGCCTTCGGCAATCTCCATCGATTCTTCAATCGTGCACGCCTCGATCAGCAAGCCGAATTCGTCGCCACCTAGGCGAGCCAGTGTGTCGCGCCAGCGGATCTTGCTCTTTAGAAGAGCACCGAGCTGGCTGAGCAACTCATCGCCCGCGGTATGGCCACAGCTGTCGTTGACCATCTTGAACTGATCGAGATCCATGTAGCAGACCGCGTAAGACGCCTCGCCCGCCTTGGCCTTCTCAAGCGCTCGCTCCAGACGGCTTTCAAATTCACGCCGATTGACCAGCCCGGTCAAAATGTCGTGGCTGGCGTGATAGCTCAGACGACGGTTGAGTTCGCGTGATTCACTTACGTCATGGAACACCAGCACGCCGCCGGCGATCGCGCCGGTGCCGTCGCGAATCGGCGAAGCGGTGCTCTCGATGTAAAGCTCGTTGCCGTCACGACGAATCAGCAGCGTCGGGCGAATCGACTTGATCGCGCGCTTGCGGCGAATCGACACGGCCAGCGCGTTTTCCAGCGGCTCGCAGGTTTCCTCGTGAAAGCCTCGGAAGATGTCGTCCACGGGCCGCCCCGCGGCATCGTCAAGCTTCCAGCCAGTGAGCCCTTCAGCGACAGGATTGAGATACTCCACGAGACAGTCGGCGTCGGTGGTAATCACGCCATCACCAATCGACTGCAGCGTAATCTGCGCGCTTTCCTTCTCACGGAACAGCGCTTCTTCGTAGAGCTTGCGTTCAGTGATGTCGAGCTCGACGCCCACCAGTCGGCGCAGACGGCCGTTCTTGTCCGGTCGCGCCTTGGCGCGGCTCAGCATCCAGCGCCACTCGCCGTTGCGGTGGCGCATTCGATGCACGCTTTCGAACAGCTCCGTGCGCCCATCAAGATGATCGCGCATGCCGGCCTGGACCCGCGCCAGATCGTCGGGATGCACCAGCGCCCGCCATTCAGGCAGATCGCGCTGCTCGGCATTTTCGTCGTAGCCCAGCATGCGCTTCCAGCGCGGAGAAAAATAAACCTTGTTGGTGGCCGTATCAAAATCCCACAGGCCATCGTTGGCGCTGTAGAGCGCCAGCTCGTTGCGCTCGCGTTCACGCTCCACCGTCTCGCTGGTGTGCAGTCGCTCAAGACCGCTGGCAAGACTGGAGCCGATGAGCTTCAACAGAAGATGCAGATTGGGATCCCAGCGATCCCGTGGCGCAGAGTCGCAAAAACCTAGCAACCCGGCCGGTCGGCCGTTGACGCACACTGAAATAACGAGCACGGCCCGCATCGAGGCCATCTTGAAAACCGGATAGTCGATGGCGACCACGGTATCGTGGTAATGACTGTCGAGAATCTCCGAGAGCTTCAGCGGCGCGAGTCGGGACGCCAGCCACGGCAAATCTCGCAGGGCCAGAGTTTTGAGTTTGTCGGGTGCGGCGTCGGCCGGCGGCGCAGACACGCTGTGCACGTCGACAATGCGCTCGCCACTGGCGTCGAACATGGCGAAGAACGCGCATTCGGCGCCCACGGCAGGTTGCAATGCGGCCAGGCCCTCCCCGAGGGTGGCCTCCCAACTGTCCACTGCCAGATTCTGATAATCGACGGCTACTTTTGTGTAGAGAACGTCTAGCCCTCTACCTGCGTCACGCTGCTCAGTCATTGAACGTAAAATACCCGATTTCGGGGGCCGCCAAACCCGCCGGCACCTGACGTTATGCCTCCGTGCATAACCAGTGCTTTGTCTTTCTAAAAAACGTATCGAAGCGCCTGTATTTCTTTGAGTTTTGACGATAACTCATTTTTTGCCGAGATGGTATTCCCCGCCACGGCAGTGTGCCACGCCGCGCAAAATGGTTTCTGAGACGGCGGTCGCATTTTGTTCAATAAATGATCAGTACCCGGTGCATTTGTGACATGAATCGAACGTCAATTGTCATAACCCCAGGCGCGGGCTAGGTTCGCTGAGTGCTACGTGACACCGCAGCACACCCACACAATAACGTAGCAGGGAGATTAGCAATGAGTGGCAAGCCACTGGTTATCATCATTTTATGCCTGGCCTTCGGGCCGATGGTCGGCGCGGACAAACCCCTTCCCTCGCCGGAACGCAAAATCGTCGGCGATGCATCGCCGCTATCTATCCGGCCAGATTTGAGTCAGTCTCGCGCGACGAGCGACGGGATGAGACTGTGGACCGACCACGTTGCGCGCCCGGGCGCGAGCTTCCTCAAAATCCATCTGCGCGACCTCAATCTGCGCAAAGGTGATCGACTGACACTGATCAACGCCAACGGCCGTGTGATCGAGCACATCACCGGCCGCGGTCCCAAGGACCGAGGCACGTTTTGGGCGCTCTCGGGTCAGGGCGACAATCTCGCTCTGCGTTTCGAGTATCGGGGCGACTACGACGCGCTGCCCTTCAGCGTGGACCGGGTGATCGTGGGCAACGACTCGATGTTCGGCAAGCCACGCGATTCAGGATCGCGCAGTATTTGCAGCCCGGCCGATTTTGAAGACTCGATATGCTATGAAGGCGACACGGGCAAGTGGAGCAACGCTCGCGCGTCCGTCGGCGTGATGTCGGTCGGCGGCAATGCCGCCAGCGCCATGTACTGCTCGGGCTCTAACATCTCCGGCAGCAACACCATTTTGACCAACCAGCACTGCGTGGAGAACCAGGCCGAATGCGACAACACCGAGTACGTGTTTGATGCCTACACCACCCAATGCGGCGTGTCCGCGCCGCTGTCGGAATGGACCAGCTATCGCTGCGACACGTTGCTCGCCTCCGAACCGTTCATTAGCTGCGATGCCGCACCGGGCGATCTGGATTTTGCCCTGACCACCGTGCAGGGTGACCCGGCATCGGTACATGGCTTCGTTGAGGTGGATACCACACCTGTGACCTCCGGCGAAGAGATCTACATCGTCCAGCATCCTGACGGCCGTCCGCAGGAGATCGCCATTGGCAGCGGCGCTGACGTTGTCGTTGACGGCACGGTACTGCGCTACTACAACACGCTGGATACCGAAGGCGGCAGCTCGGGCTCGCCGATTTTCCGCGCCAGCGACAACAAACTTGTCGGCCTGCATCACTGTGGCGGCTGCTCATCCCCGGGCGTTGGCAACCGCGGCATGCTCTTGAGCGACATCGCGCCGCTGATCGATGAGTTCCTGTGCGTCAATGGCGCCGTCGATCTGCGCGTCTCGGGCGCGACGGCCCCGGTGCAGGTGCTGGGCAACGATGACGCGGTCATTGACCCGGGCGAGCAGTGGTCCTTCTCCGTTACCGCCAACAACAACTCTTGCGACACAGCCGCCACAGGCGTCACGGCCGATGTCTCCATCAGCAGCGGAAACGCTACGCTCGCCAGCGCTACGGTGACCATCGGCAATCTTGACGCCGGCCAAACCGCAGCCGGCACATCGGTCGTCTTTACCATCCCGGCCGATGCGCCTTGCGGCGATACCATTGTGTTTGATGTAGACCAGGTGGCCGACGACAACGGTGCCGTCTTCGACGGACGCGCAGGTGTGTTAAGCGTTACCAGCGGCGAGCAAACACCCAACATCCTGGCCAGCGAAAACTTCGACAACGGCCTGATCCTGTGGACGGTTGAAGACGGCGGTACGGGCTCCGGCGCGGCCGCCACCTGGACCACCAACAATCCGGGCGGTCGCAGCCTGACACTCATGGCGCCTTACGCCATTGTGGATTCCGATGCGCTGGGCTCTGGCCAGAACATGGACGAGGGACTGATCAGCCCCGCTTACGATGCTCGCGGATACGACAGCGTGTTCCTTGAGTTTGTACACGACTTCAATCACTACACCGGCGGCCAGAACGAACGGGCCGATGTCGAAGTTCGCTCAGGCGCAACGGCCGGTCAGTGGATCAACGTGGCGACCTATCAGGGCGGTGACGCCAGCGGCGCGGTCAGCATCGACGTGACCGACTACGCGGCCAGTGATCTGCAGGTCCGCTTTCACTACTACGATGCGCAGTACGAATGGTGGTGGGCCGTGGATGACGTCACGCTCCTGGGCGTCAATGCCATCCAGTGCTCAGTCTCCGGCGACGACAGCGACGGCGACGGGGTTGCCGACGACGCAGACAACTGCACGTTGGAGCCCAACGCCGATCAACGCGACACCAACGGCGACGGCTTTGGCAACATCTGCGATGCAGATTTGAACAACGACAATGTCGTCAACTTCATCGATCTGGGACAATTGCGTTCGGTCTTCTTCACGCCTGACGCAGATTCAGACTTCAACGGTGACGGTGTCGTCAACTTCATTGATCTTGGCATCATGCGGGCGTCGTTCTTCGGTCCGCCCGGACCGAGCGGTGTTGCGCCCTAGCAATCAAGCGCTCTGATAGCGCTACAACGAAGACCCCGCCCTACGTGGCGGGGTTTTTTTTTGTTCGAGCTGGGGGTTTTGGTGGTCGGTTCGGTCTCGGGCATGGCGGGTGTTCTGAGGGTGACAGATACCGCGCGAACGCCTCGTCTTCTCTACGCTAAGCCATCAGCCACGCTGAACCAAACCACGCACGCAGATGGGAGAGGTCAACCGGAGGCAGAGTGGGGAATTCGTTTTGGCAACTAAAGCGGACCGCAGGGAGCCATTGTCAAAATGAACTCCCCACTCTCCCTCCGGCTGGCCTCGGGAGCCCGTCAAGACCCATTGTCAAAATGAACTCCCCACTCTCCCTCCGGCTGGCCTCGGGACCTGGCCAAGTCCTGACTAAACTTACGGCAGCGGAACTGCCCCCGGCCCAGGCGCCCCGAAAAACTGCAGACGAAGAATGCCCAGATCGGAGAAATTCACGACCCCATCGCCATTGAAATCGGCATCCGGATCGGCCGTGAAGAAGACCGTGCGCAACAGACCAAGGTCCTGGAAGTTGATCGTGCCATCGTTATTGAGATCCGCATCGCAGGCGTTGCCGAAGCCGTCGCCATCCGTGTCGCGCTGGTCGGCGTTGGCCAGCTCGGAGCAGTTGTCCAGATCGTCGGAATATTGGTCCGCGTCGGTGTCGGCGAAACCGAAGCCGGAGCCCGATGCGATCCATTTGCTCACTAGCTCAACACCCTCATCGTCCACAATCGACACACCCAGAGGCGGCATGCGCTGGAAGTTGCTGCTTGCCAGTCGCAGCAGCAGGACGCTCATGTCCGGCGCACCGCGCTTGAGCAATTTGGCGCCCGGCACGCCCAGATCGCCGCGCGTGGGATCAACGTCGAGCGAACCGATCTGATCGCCTTCAAGGAAGTAGCGAAAATCTTCCGGACCACCGCCCGGACCACCCGGTCGATGACACATTGAGCAATTGGAATGCAGATAGCCACGTGCACGCGCATCAAGTGTGGCGCTTTCGTCGGCGTATTTGGGCAGCGCATCGAGTTCGCTGATCGGTGCTGCAGGCTCACCGTCGATAATGTCGAGGTCGTAGAACACCTGGAGTTGGTTAGCGATGCCGTCGCCGCCGTAGTCATAGTCGTGATTGAGCTGGGCGATTTCTAGTCCGAGGCTGCGATTGGCCGCCGCTGAATGACAGAATATGCATTCTCCGCGCGAGGGGTATGTCCACACCTGCCCGGCGATTTCTTTTTGCTTGAAGCCCGCCAGCAGAACCGCATCGGTCTGCGCGTCGTTCCACTCGTAGCTGTAGCCAGCCCAATCTCCGTCGTCATGGCGTACAAACAAACGCGTCTCGACCCGAATACCGCCAATCGCGAACTCCTTGACCAACACCGTGCCGATCGGGAAGTCGAAATCGCCGTCGGCCATGACGGTGATCGAATTTTCCGGATCAAGCCAATCAGGCATGGCGATCCAGCGACGTTTCGTCGCCCCGTCACTCCAAAGTGTCGCGGAGGGCTCATACGGAATCAATCCGGCCGCCGCCTGCGACACATCGTTGACGTCAAAGCATCCCGTCGCGCTTAGTGTTTGCGGAAAACTCGCGGCTACCGCACCGTACTGCGCTTCAAGCCGCTGCCAGCCCGCGCTGGTTGAGACCAGCACCTCGCCATTGGCATCTTCTGCCAGACCCAGCAGAACCGTTTTGCCGCGGAGCACCACCTGATCGACAGGCGCGTGGCCACCGATCCACGCACGCGACATCAGCGCGTTGCGCGAGGTGTCGACGTACAGATACAGACCCTGAAGACCGGCGGCCGAGGCGCCTCGGTAGAGTACGCCGCCGGCTTCACCACTGCGCGCCGCGACGCTGCCGGTTGTGTCAGTCGCATTAAGAATGAACTGCACGGTTGGACGATCGGGCGCAACGCAGGTCAGGTTTTGCGGACGCTCTGCGGGCCCTTGCCCGAAAGCAAGCGGACTCACAAGCACAGCAGCGGCTGCCGTTGATAAGGCGCAACGAAGTGAAAACATGATGAAACTCCCCGAATGCCGCTGCGTCGACGCGACAGTGCTTTAGTTATATGTGCGCAGTTGTTTTTCTATTTTTCGGAAGAGTAGCGGCAGGCCTGCCAGCCCGTCAATGTGGCGGCCGCGACCTAGCGGGCCTGATGCATCAACTCATAGAGTTCGGGCCTATGTGTCCTGAATTCTTCGTCCGTAAGACTGTCGAGTTCATGCGGAAAAACGAGCCAGTCATCGGTGCTGTGAACATAATAGTGCGGCACCATTTTGGTCTGGTTGCGCTTGGGCTTGAACCAGGGGACCGCGACACGCACGTTGTCGGGCATGTTTTTGCGCGCCCCCCGGCGCAATTCCTCGATAACGGCCACGATGGTGTTGCCGGTATCGAACACGTCATCGACGATCAGCACGCTGTCGTCGTGGCGAATTTTATTGAGGACATAGTCAAGACCGTGGACGCGCACATTGCCGGCGCGTCGCTCGGTGCCTTCATACGAGGAGGTACGTATCGCAATGTGGTCCGAATCAACCCCGCAGTAGGAAATCATCTCCTGTACTGCCATGCCGACCGGCGTACCGCCGCGCCAGATCGCCACAATCAGCGTGGGCTTGAATCCATCGCGCAACACCATGCCGCCGAGGCGAAAGGAGTCCAACAGAAGCTCCTGGGCTGATAGTATCTTCTTGTCCATTGGCGGCATCATACCTCAAGGCGATTACCACATCATGAAGCGCACGATCGTACAGGCAGACGATTTTCAGCTCGACGCATTTCGCCTGGCACGCCAGGTTTTCGACAGCGGATTTCGACCGGACTTTCTGGTGGGTCTGTGGCGCGGCGGCAGCGCCGTGGGCATCGCCGTGCAGGAAGGACTCGACTTTCTTGGCGTTGAGACCGACCACATCGCGATTCGCACCTCCTATGAAGGGCGCGATCATTACGACCGGATGATTGGCGCCAGCGCGCGTATTCGCGTGCACGGCTTGCAGTATTTGCTCGATCATCTCAATTCCGAAAACTCACTACTGATTGTCGACGACGTCTACGGCACGGGCGCGAGCACGAGCGAGGTCATCGAGCGTTTGTCGAACAAACTGCGTCGCAACCTGCCCCACGATATTCGCACGGCCGCCGTCTGGCATCGGGCTGACGAGCGCACGATTCGGCCGCCCGACTATTTTGTTCACGAGACCAAAGACTGGCTGGTACTGCCCTATGAGATGACCGGCCTTACGCTCGAGGAAATCGCCACGCAAAAAGAAGGCATGGCCGAGGTCGTGCAAGAACTTGCCGACGTTCTGCCCGGTAAAGATCGAGGCTAAAACGGATTGAGCGTGTAGCCCGACTGTTGCAACTGCGCATGCGCGGTCATGGCAGACAGCGCCATCTCAACGCCCGGCTCCAGATCATCGAGCGCGATGTCGTAGTAGGCCGCCGACTGGCCGCACAGAATCACTCGCACACCGTGTTGCATGAGGGCGCGCAGCAGCGCAGCGTTGGCGGTGTCGGTCTTGAAGCGCGCCGCATAGGCTTTCTCGCTCAAAAGATCTTTGGACGCACCACCGTGCACGACCACCGCCAGCCGCAGGTCGTCCGGCTTGACGCCGGCGGCAACATGCATATTCAGAAAACGCGCAGCGCTCGCCAGGTAACGACTCTCTGCGCCCTGCTCGGCTTGCTGCGACACATCGAAAGCAACGCTGAACGCGCTGCCGTCGGGGATCGGCATCGTCGTCTCGACACGGGCAATTTTGCCAAACTCCGGAATCAGGGGTCCAGTATGAAAATCCTCGCCGCCGGCAAAACACGTTCCCGCCAATGCGAAACTCGCAGCCACGCTCACAACCGCCACTAACCTCATGCTATTTTCCTTATCCAACGATCAGATTTTAATTTCTCAAAAAGGACAAACTGCGTCATGCCCCGATATCTGCTTATTGCGCTCTGCGGCCTCATGCTTGTGACCGCCTGCGAAAACAACGCTCAGCCACCCGTTGCCGACGTCGACGTCGCGGCCAACCTGCGCAATGTCAGCGTGGCCGAAGCCGCCGATCTGTTGCAGAGCGACGATAAAGCTATCGTACTGGATGTCCGCAGCGTGAAGGAATTTGAATCCGGCCACATAGAAGGAGCCATGAACGTGAGCTTCCATCAGGACGACTTCGAGACGGCCTTGAGTCAGCTGGATAAGGATGCCAGTTACGTTCTGACCTGCGAGAGCGGCGGTCGTAGCGGCAAGACGCTGCGCAAACTCAAAAAGCTCGGATTTTCCAGCGTGGCTCACATGGACGCTGGCATGGCGGGATGGCGCCGAGAGGGCCTGCCGATGGCGACCGATCGCTAGGGGAAAATGGTGCCGGAGAGAAGATTCGAACTTCCGACCTACGCATTACGAATGCGTTGCTCTACCAACTGAGCTACTCCGGCACGAAGGGCGCAGATTCTAATAGAAAAACCGCGCCCGACGCAATGCATCGGGCGCGGCACATCAAACGACCGAACGGGCGCACCGGGCGCCCTTAGAATCAGGCCGGTCGGACCTTGATAACAATATCAACCCCGTCGGCACGCGTACCCTCAGGCAGTACGGGCATCTGGCTCAGCACAACATGATCCAGCGGAATGTCGGTCAGTTCCCGGGTTTCGAGATTGTAGAAGTGGTAGTGCGGAGTGGTGGTTGAATCGTAAAACCGCCGTTCCGGATCGACATACACCTCGCGCAGCAGGCCTTGTTTCACGAACATATTGAGCGTGTTATAGACCGTTGCCTTGGAGACGTTTCTGGCTGATGTTTTCAATTGCTCAATAATCTGCTCAGCCGACAGATGTTGAGGTGCTGCAAACAGAATTTCGGCGATATCAAGACGCTGGTTTGTGGCTGCCACGTTGGCCTGCGTCAGCATATTCCTCATTCTTTCTCTTTTATCCAGAAGCACTTCGCTGTTCCCCCCATGCGAGTTATTTCACATAAAAGTATAGGGTAATCCCTGTGTTGCTGCCACGCATCGCCGACCCACTGTTCATGCGGTCTCCAGCGCGTACTGCACTATATCGGTGCGACCCGGGCGCTCCGACAAATCGGCAAAAGCTGCCTAAAAACATGCCTGGCCGCGCCGCCGCTCGGCACCCGACACTGACACCTTTATTAATCGGTCAGGGAACAGACTCATGCGGAGCTTGGCACCACGTGGCATTACGCTACTCGAATTGCTGATGACCATTGCCGTAGCAGGCATCGTGGCCGGGGTAGGCGCGCCGTGGTGGACACGCATCATCGCGGGCAACGAGCGTCTTGCGGCCACCAATCAGCTCGTCGGGCTGATCCAGCGCGCCCGCAGTGAGGCCATCAAGTCGGGCAAGGAGGTCGTGCTGTGCCCGGACAACGGCACCGGAGGCTGCCTCGATGGCGATGGCGCCTGGCCCAACGGCTACACGCTGTTTATCAACGCCCAACGCGGGCGGCCCTGGCGGCCTGATGACGCCGGCGGCCTGCTGGCCCGTGGACGCTGGCCCGATCAGATTTCCGTGCACGGCAATCGAGATGGCTGGGTTTTTCGGCCACTGGCGCTGCGCTCAACCAACGGCACCTTTCGTATCTGCCATCGGCGCAATCTGACACCGCCGCGTGCGGTCATTGTCAGCCCCATGGGGCGGCCACGCACGGCACAGCGTCTGCCTGGCGGCGGGACCATCCCCTGCCCCGACACTTAAGCTTACGATGAGACCAGACATAACGCGGATGGTCGTGCCACTGATCGCGACTGGATACCGTTCGTCGGTCGCCAATGACCGCTGGTCAGAATTGTGACCGCGTTCACACTTTGGTGTTTTATCCTCCGACGGAAGGGGGACTCGTTATGCCAAACGGTACGTACCCGGCGAAACAGCTGGGATTTACGATGGTTGAAATGATGTTCGTGATCACGATCAGTATCATTCTGGTCGGGATTGGCGCGCCGTCGTTTGCCAATCTGCTCAAGCAAAATCGCGTGGTTGGCGCGGTTAACGACACCATTTCAGGTTTTCAGCTGGCACGCTCGGAAGCGGCCAAGCGTGGCGCGCCCATCCGCCTGTGCCCGACCACGCCGGCAGCCAACGCCTCCAATGCAGCGGCAAACTGCGACGGCACAGATTGGGCGGCCGGCGTCATCGCCTTTGTCGATGCCAACGGCGACGGCACCCGCGGTGGAGCGGACGAAGAACTGGTCTACACGCGCGGACCTCTGGGCGGCGATTTGTTCGTCAATGCCTCCGGCGTTCTGACCAACGGCATCACCTTCGGCCCGGACGGTTTCCCCGTCACTTTGATAAACGCCTCGCAGCTTGTCTTTTGCGATGAAGCGGGCGATCAGGAACGCCGCCGTGTCGTCAGCGTGTCGGCCACGGGCCGCCCCGCGACCGGACGTTCCATCACGATTGAAGGAGGTCTGGAATGCTGATCCGCGTCCATACCCGCCGCCGCGAGCGCGGCTTTTCTTTGCTCGAAGTTCTGGTTGCCCTGGTCGTGCTGTCCATCGGGCTCATGGGTATCGCTTCAATGCAGGTCGTTGGCCTGCAGTTCAATCAGCAGGCGCTGACCAGCACGCGCGCCATCGAAATGGCCGCCGACATGGCGGATCGAATTCGTGCCAGCAACGACGCAGGTGTGGTTCTGAACGCGGCACTGACCAATCCCGCCGCGCCACCACCCGCATCGAGTTACGAAGTGGATTTCGGCAATGCGACGGCCCCGGGCACCGCGTGTGCTGATACCAACGGCGGCGCCGTTGCCGGCGTCGGCACCTGCGACTCCGCCGCCCTGGCCGACTGGGATATCTGGGAGTGGAAAACGGCGCTCGCGGCGAGCACCGGTAGCGGTCTGGCCGACGGCGATGGCGCCATCACCCATGACTACGATGTGACGTCGCGGATTTCCACCTACGTGATTGACGTGCGCTGGTCGGATCGGGGTGAAGAGGCGCACTACGTTCTGGAGCTGCGACTATGAATACGCGCCAACGACAAAACGGCCTTAGTCTGGTCGAACTGCTCGTCTCGCTGGCCATCGGCGTGGTGCTGATTGGCGGCGCACTTAGCGTCTACATCAGCGGTCGCTCCACCTACACGCTCAATGAAACGATCGCGCGGATGCAGGAAAACGCTGCGTTTGCGCTCAAGTACATCGAGCAGGATGTGCGTCAGGCGGGTCTGTGGGGCACCCACAATCAAACCGCCAGCGTGGCGCGTCGTGCGAGCAGCAATCCGCTTACGGCTACCGCAGGTGAATGTTCGCCCAACTGGGCAATCGATCTTGACTCACCGCTGGAAGGTCACGACAACACCAACGACGGTCTGGCCTGCTTTGCCGAGTACAGCACCGACTCCGGCGTACCGCCCACCGATATTCTGACGATTCGACGCGTCGATCCGCAGCCGGTCGCCACAGCCGATTTGCAGGCCGGTCGCCTGTACATCCGATCGTCGGTTACGCCCAACGGTGAGCTGTTTGTCGGGGCGGCCGAACCCACGGGATTTGCCCCGAACGCCCGCAACTATCCGCTGCAGGTGCACAGCTATTACGTGAGCCCGACGTCCCTTGCCGATCGTGACAATCAAAGCGTGCCGTCGCTGCGTCGCCTCGAGCTGATTAACGGACCGGCCATGCGCGACACCGAGGTCATCACCGGCGTTGAGAACTTCCACATCCAGTTCGGGATTCGAGATGCGGACGCGCCGGTCGGTGGCGCAACCGCCTACGTTCGTGCAGACAGTCCGCTGCTCGATCCTGGCGCCAACAACATCATCGTGGCCGTACGCGTGTGGGTGCTGGTGCGTTCGGACGAGCCCGAAGCCGGCTATGAAGACAACGCCACCTACGCAATGGGCGACGAAATCTACAACGTGCCCACCGATGTTCGCGATCACCGACGTTTGCTGGTCACACGCACCTTTGACGTGCGCAATCAAATCTAGCTGGAGCCTCTGACGATGAAGCAAGTAAAACTCGATCGTTCCGGTCAACATGGTGCGGCTCTGGTCATCGGTCTGGTGCTGTTGCTGATCCTGACCGTACTTGGCGTCTCGGGTCTGGGCACCGCCACGACCGAAGTCCGTCTGGCCGACAACAACAAGCAAAGCGAATACGCGTTTCAGGCGGCTGAGTCTGCAGCGCGCGAGTCCGTGCAGCGTGGCGGGCTTATCCTGCTGCCCCCCGGCGCCGCGGACAACTTTGAAGTGCGCGACCCAAGGAGCTACACCTACGACCACAACAATGCCAATGGCGACGTGGCCAATGCCGGCATCAACGTGGACGTCAGTACGGTCTATCGAGGCCGCGGCAACGCCTCGGAAGGCGAAATCGGCACGTTCCAGAACGTGCATTTTCTGTCCCACGCGGCAGCGCAAGGCGCACGTGGCGCGCAGTCGACGGTGCGTCAGGGCTTCTACATTCTCGCGCCCTCTGAATAATGGAGACGAACACAGTGACTATTTCAATCCAACGTCTCGCAACCTGCCTCATCGTGCTGGGCGCGTGGTTCGCACCTTCTGCCGTGGCGCAGAAGCTTGAAGTGTTCGACGTACTCGAGCGCGCCGCCGAAGTCAGCGAGTTGAAACTCGGTGTTGGCACCGCGCAGACTGTCTATGCCAGTCGCTGCGACGAGTGCCCGACTCTGGCGCTCAGTGTCGGGCCCGAAACGCAGTATTTCGACAGCAATCGCGCTACCACACTGGCGCGCGTCGCGGGCCAACCGCGCAACGCCACCATTTTCTTCAACCCGCAGTCGCGTCGCGTGACGCGCATCATGTTCTGGCAGTAGCACTATGACGTCATCCAAATCTCTGCGTTTGACCAGCCGCGCTCGTCTGGCCGCCCTACTCCCAGGACTTGCCCTGTGGGTCAGCGGTACTGTGGCCATGGCCGACGATACCGAAATTCTGACCGGTCAGATTGGCGACTACGCGGCGCCTAATATTCTGTTCGTGATTGACACCTCCGGCTCGATGAACGGTCAGGTGCTGGTCGAGGACAACTATGATCCGGGCACTGTTTATAGCGGACCGTATACGGACCCGAATGTTATTTACTATGTACTGGCCGCGGCCAACGGCGAGTTCGTTTATCCAGGCGACGATTACGTCAATTTTGGCGCCTTTGTCAATCGCAGTGCTTTCGTCTGCGACCAGGCAAACACGTTTCTCGACAGTAACGGCTTCTATGTAGACCGGTTCAGCCAGTTCGATCCCGTTGATTTTGAGTGGGGCTTTCTGCAGGGCGACGATCCCGACCCGAACCAGTCCGGCGTGGATCGCTTTACCGAATGCGCCGCAGACGAAGGCCTGCACGGCACCGGCGACGGGATCTCCGGAACCTATCCCGTCGACGCCGACGTGACGCCGCCGTTCACCACAGATGCGACCTCGTCGGACCGGTTCAACTGGGCCACTTATCCCCTGCGTTACGCGTTTTTTGACAACAACTATCTGAACTGGATTTCAGAGCAGGCTGCCAACGGCACACCGGTCGTGCAGACCCGTCTGGAGGTTGTGCAGGGAGTAACGAAAAACCTCATCGCCCGACTCACCGCACCGGGGGACGATCCGCGTCAGCAGTTTAATGTTGGATTGATGCGGTTTTCGACCAACGCTCAGGGCGGCATGGTATTGCAACCGGTCGGCGATGTCAGAACCACCGCGCAGTCGTTCGTCGCCGCCGTTGACAGTATGTCGGCGTCCAACAACACGCCGCTGTCAGAAACGCTGTACGAGGCTTATCAGTACATGCGTGGGGGCCCGGTGGACTTTGGCAGACAGTCGACGCCGGAGACATCCGTCAATACTTCCTACATCGGCGACCTGAACAGTCTTGCGTCGTACGTCAGTCCGATTGAAGCGTCCTGCCAGAAAAACTACATCGTGCTTCTGACCGACGGTCTGCCCACGACCGACACCGATGCTAACGATCGCATCTCGGCCATTACCGGCACCAACTGTGTCGGCAATTGTCTGGACGATCTGGCCGTTCACATGCATCAGACCGATCTTCTGCCGCAAATGCCCGACGATCAGTTTATCGATACCTTCACGATCGGCTTTTTCACTGACTCGGCGCTGCTGGCCAACACCGCCACCGGTGAGGTACAGCCGGACGAAGATCAGCCGCCTATCCCGGGCTACTTCCTGGCGGATAACGTGGACGAATTGTCCCAGGCTTTCGATGCGATTTTTGAGGAAATCGAGACGGACGTGACCACCTTCACGGCGCCCGCCGCGTCGATCAACGCGCTTAACCGCCTGCAAAACCGCGACATCCTGTATTTCGCCATCTTCCAGCCCTCGCCTATGGGTGAACCACACTGGGACGGCAACCTCAAAGCCTACAGACTGGGGCGCCCCAACAACGGCGCGGGCCAGGACGCCGGGGAACTGTCGATACTGGATGCGGACAATCTGCCGGCGTTAAATGATGACAACACCTTCCGAGCCACTGCTCGCAGTATCTGGTCCGCCAATGACGACGGCGGCACCGTGACCGAGGGCGGCTTTATCAGTCGTCTTGGCATTAATCGAAACGTGTACACGAATCTCAACGGCGCCGGCGCGCTGACCGATCTTGCGACGGAACCGTCCGAGCTCACGCCCCAGATGCTCGGAATTGCCGTGACGCCCGGCCCACAGGGCGAAGCCGACGCGCAAGCCCGACGCTTCGAACTGCTCGAGTTTGCCCGCGGCATCGATGAAAACGGTGAGCCGCTGCGCATGATGGGTGATCCGTTGCACACGCAGCCGCTGGTCATCACCTATGCGGGCGGCAGCGACAGCCTCGGTCTGATCGCCACAACCAACGATGGCTATATGCACTTTCTGGATCCAACGCCGACAGAGGGCAACGTGTCGGACGATCTGGAGGAATGGGCCTTTATTCCGAAAGACCTGCTGCAGAACATAAACCTTATCGAGCGCAATCCGCCGTCACTGCCGGGCTCGAACAACAAGCTCTACGGTCTCGACGGTCCATTGACCAAGTATGTCCCGGGTGATGTGGACGGCATTGTTGATCCCGGTGAAGACCTCTACGTCTACAGCGCAATGCGCCGCGGCGGCACCAGCTATTACGGCATGTACCTGGGCCAGGGCGGCGACCTGAATCCACCTCAGCTTGCCTTTCAGATCGAGCGTGGTGGCGCCTTTGCCAACCTGGGCCAGACCTGGTCTGCCGCAACGCCCGCTCGCGTGCGTCTGAACGGATCGGAGGTCGACGTCCTGATCTTCGGCGGCGGCTACGATCCCGCGCAGGACGGCGACGGCACCTACCAGCAACCCACGGATCTTGGCAACGCTATTTATATGGTGGATCCGACCAACGGTCAGCTGCTGTGGTCAGCCTCCAATCTCAACAGCAATGCCGACCTCAAACTGGCCGGCATGGACTATTCGATCCCCTCGGATGTCGGTGTGCTCGATATCAACGGCGACGGCATCACAGACCGTCTCTATGTTGGCGACATGGGCGGACAGGTGTGGCGCTTCGATCTGCTTGAGAGCGGTATCTTCGGTACGAAGTTTGCCTCGCTTGGTGAGCCCGGCTCGACGGCCGGGGAACGGCGCTTTTACAACGCACCGTCCGTTGCGCGGATTTTTGATCGCAACGCCAACTTCCTGACCGTATCGATCGGCTCGGGCTGGCGCGCGCACCCCTTGGACGCGGGCAACGCAGATCGTCTGTACGTGCTCAAGGACCCTAACGTCTTTGCGCCTCCGCTCGACGGCGACGACAATCCAGTGTATCCCCCGGCGCTCACGAACACGGATCTGGTGGAAGTGGTACCACCGTCGCCGGCCGATGCCAGCCAGCTCACCGGCGCGGGTGGCTGGTACCTGAACCTTGGCGCGGGCGGCGAGAAAAACCTCTCCAAAGCGCTGACGATTGACGGCCGCGTCTTTTTCACGACCTACACACCTGAACAGGGTGAGTTGACCTGCCAGCCAACCGTCACGGTCGGCAACGGTCGCCTCTACGTGCTCGACATCATCACCGGCGCGCCGGCCCTGGTGAATGGCGACGGCAGCCTCGTCGCGTTTCAGGAGCAGCCCAACAGCGGTATCCTGCCCTCGCCGCAGCTGGTGTTTGTTGAGCCGCCGTGTGTCGAGAACTGCGACAGTGGGGATGACCCCGATGACCCGGACAAGATCTACGCAACGGTTGGCGGCACCTGCCTCAACGCGCAAAGTGAAGTGACGGCCGTGCTCGGTTTGAATAACATCCCAACGGATATTTGTACGGCGCCCCAGCGCACGTACTGGACAGAAGTTGACGACGACCTGGGTGATCTGTGATGCAACATAACTCGACCCAGCGCGGCGTAACCCTGATCGAAATGGTCATCGTGGTTGGCATCATCGGCATCGTGGCGGCGTTTGCCTATCCGGCGTATCAAAAGCGCGCGCAGAAGGCCAAACGCACGGACGCCAAGGTGGCACTGGTCAATCTGGCGGCTCAGCAGGAGCGCTTTTTTCTGCGCAACAACAGCTACACCGCCAACCTGGCCGACCTTGGCATCGACGGCACGGAAAACGGCTTCTACAATCTGAGCATTACCTCCAGCAGCAACAGCGAATTTGTTGCCGAGGCCACTCCCGCCGGCAGTGCCTTCTCCGGCGGACAGTGGTTGGATACCGATTGTCTTAAGTTCGAGATCGACCAGCTTGGCCGCAAGATGGCCACCGGTGACGGCGGCGCGAACAACAGCCAACTCTGCTGGCAGTAAGCACACACTATGTTCAACCGCCGCGTCTGCGGCGGCTGACATAATCGCGCGCAGCGGCAAAATGTGAACCGCCGCACGGCGCCACAACACCCTATTTCCCTACACTTTTCTCGAGACCCGCTGACTCGGCGGACCGCTTCTACGCGCATTCAAATCGAGAAACAACACATGACGCCATGCAAGCCGCGACAACAAGGCTACACACTGCTCGAGCTCCTTCTCACCGTATCGATTGTGACCATCGTGACATCGATCGCGTTGCCTAGCTATCAGAACCACGTGCTGCGCTCGCATCGTAGCGACGCGATGTCCGGGTTGATGCAGGTGGCCAACGCGCAGGAAAAATTTTACCTGCAGAACAACACCTATGCGTCGACGCTTGCCGAGCTCAACATCGACGGAACACGCAGCGGCTACTACGACCTGACGATTCCCGTCGCCGACGTCAATGAGTTTCAGGCCGTCGCAACGCCTGCCAGCGGCAGTCCGCAGGCCGGCGACGATACATGCGCGACCTTCACCATTGATTCGACCGGCGCACTGGGCGCCACCGGCAGCGGCGGCGACACGACGACCGAGTGCTGGCGCTAACGCCATCGGTCGGAATAATCGCGCGCCTCATCGGAGAATGCGTGCAACGACCACACCAACTTGATAGAACGCTGGTATGACGCGAATGCAATCAAAAACACCCACTGCAAAGGTACTGCGCGTGTTCTCACGCGCGCGTAACATGCCGGGACTGCGCCCGGTCAATCGCGACATTGCCAATCCGCGTCAGCGCGAACGCCATCAGCCCGGCCACGCCGTGCTCGCGTTGATAAATGCCATGTCCGTGACATTGGAGCATGACAACTGATGAACACCCTTCGTAACCGCTCACGCGGTTTTTCGCTTATTGAAACGCTGGTCGCCATGGTGGTGCTTGCCACCGGCATGCTGGGTATCGCTGCACTCTACGTTGAGAGTTTGCGCGCCGGTCGTTCGGCGCATTCGCGTACGCTCGCGATCAACCTTGCTGCGGACATGGCGGACCGAATTCGGGCCAATCGAAGCGGTCGCCAGTTTTACACGGTTGCCGCAGGCAACGCCGGCGCACAACCTACAGCCTGCGGCGAGTTGCGCAACATTGCGGCCCAAAACTGCACGGCGCAGCAAATGGCCGAGTTTGATATCTGGCTGTGGAAGTCGATGGTCGGCGATACCTCAACGAGCAACTACCGCAAGATGGGCCTGCCCGATGCGGACGCCGAAATCACGATTAACACCAACACCCAGCCCAACTCGTTCGTGATTCGCATTAGCTGGACCGAACGCAACGAGCGTTTTGACTACACGCTCTCTACGGTGATCTGACGATGAAACACGTATCCCGCTACCGCTCACAGCGCGGCTTCAGCCTGATCGAGCTCCTCGTCGGCCTCGGTATCGGCGTATTTCTGATCGCCGGCACGCTCAGCGTTTATCAGGAAAGTCAGTCGGCTATCCTCACCAGCGAGCGCATGGCGCGCATGCAGGAATCCGGCCGTTATGCAATCTCGGTGATCGAGGAAGACATTCGTGCGGTGGGCCTGTGGGGCAAACTCAACAGCACCGAATTTGTGGCGGGACGCGCCACGCCTGCCGATCCTGTGGACATCGCCGTCAGCTCTGATTGCGAATCCAACTGGGCGGTCAACATCGATACGCCGATCCAGGGCTCGGAAGACAACAACATGTACGCGGCCTCCTGCCTGGGCGGCGTTGGCTACGTGACCGACTCGGACGTACTGGTACTGCGCTATGCAGACCATCGTGATCTTACCGTTGCCGATCTTCGGCCAGGTGGCCTGTACCTGCGCTCGGACCAGACCCACGCAGAGATCTTCGCCGGCACGACGCTGCCGGGCGGCTTTGCAACCGATGCGCAACTCAATGAACTACACAGCACCGCCTACTTCGTCTCATCCTCGTCTGATTCAAACCCCGACGTTCCGTCACTGCGTCGCGCCATCGTCGACACCTCGGGCGGTCAGCCGGCCATCGTGACAGAGGAAGTGATTTCGGGCATTGAGGACATGCAGGTGCAATACGGCGTTGACCTTAACAACGACGGCTCGGCCAATTCGTACGTTGGCGCCGATCTGGTGGCCGATGCAAGCCAGATCGTCTCGCTGCGACTGTGGCTGCGCACACGAACTGAACAAGAGGAGCTTGGCTACGAAGACGACCGCGTCTGGCTGTACTCCGAGACCCGCTTCGTACCAACCGCGACCACCGCCACCGACGATGACGCGTTTCGACGCGCGGTGGTGTCCAAGACTATTGAGCTGCGCAATCGCCGTACGGCGATTGCCAACGGAGTTTGAGCATGATGCCGTCCGCCCCACGACGCCAGCAAGGCGCCGCACTGATCATTGGCCTGTTACTGCTTCTGGTTCTTACTGTATTTGCCATTTCAGGCATGTCGCGCGCCACCCTCGAGCTGGCGCTCTCAGGTAACACGCAGTTTTCAGAGAACGCGTTTCAGGCGGCAGAGTCCGCCATTGAGGCGGAGCTGGTGGCAGGCGCTGCGACACCCACCACGCCGCGTACAAGCAATTTTTCTTTTGGCGACAACACGGATGCCGATTCAACGGTGACCTTTGACGCCACGCGCCTCGCGCCACCGGGCTTTTCGCTGACCGAGTACCAGTCAGACCATTACCAGATTCTGGCGACGGGCGAGTCGGGAAAGAACGCGTCAACCACCAACGAACAGGGCTTTTACGTCGTAGTGCCTAACGGGCTCTAACGAAGCTGCTCGTCCACGGGCGCCGACTCGGTGCCAGGTTCTGTGGACACGGTACTCTCGGGCTCCTTGTACAGAAAACTGTCCAGCAGCATCAGCGCCACGCCGATGCAGATGGCTGTGTCCGCAATGTTGAACGCTGGCCAGTAGTGCGCCTGATAGTGGAAGTGCAGGAAATCCACGACGTAGCCAAAGGCGATACGATCGTAAAGATTGCCGATGGCGCCAGATACGATCAGTGAAACCGCTACCGCCAGCAGTACCCGCCCTTTGCGCGGCAGACGCGCCAGCCAGATAATCAGCATCACACTCACAACGCTGCTGAGTACAATGAAGAAGGTGCGTTGCCAGCCGCCAGCGTCCGCCAGCAGGCTGAAGGCGGCACCCGTATTGTGCAACAGGGTCAGATCAAGATATTCGTTGATCACCCGGGGCCGACCATACTCAAGCGACGCGCTGGCCCAGTGCTTGGTCCACTGATCCAGAACCAACACCGCCAGCGAAAGCCAGAGCCATCGAGTTGCGCCCGGCCATAGCGTTTGCCATACCGTGCGCGGTGGCAGCTGTTGTTCTACTTCAACGTTTTCGTTTTTCTCGGCCACAACACTCTCAACTGTCTGATACCCGATTTACCTGTGTAGCGCCAAGCGCCGCGCGCGCCTCGCGTGCGTCACGATGCATCTGCTCGGTCATCGCCTCGAGCGACGAGAACTTTGCCTCATCGCGGAGCTTTTTGACAAAGCTGACACGCAGTCGCCGTCCGTAGAGATTGCCCTGAAAATCGAACAAATGCACCTCGAGGAGGTGTCCGCGGCCATTGACCGTGGGACGCGTACCAAGGCTTGCGACGGCGGGGTGATGACGCAACGATCCGCCGTCACAAACCGATACGGCGAAGACACCCTCCAGCGGCAGAATGCGACGTCCGGGGCGCAGGTTTGCAGTCGGATAGCCAAGTGTCCGCCCAAGCTGCTGACCGCCCACCACACGACCGCTCATGCTGTAGCGCGCACCGAGCAAGCGCGCGGCCGCATCGAGATCGCCGCGGGCCAGCGCGTCACGCACGGCCGTGCTACTGATGATCAGATCCCCCTCGCGTCGGGCCGCGATCTGCTCCACCTCAAATTCAAGACCCGCGCCATCTGCACGCAGCCGTTCCACGTCCCCTTCGCGATTGCGGCCGTAACGAAAATCGTAGCCGGCGACAACGTGACGTGCTCCGAGCGCTTTGGACAAAAGCTGCTGGCTGAACCGTTCGGCGGACATGCCTGCGACACGTTGATCGAAGCACACACTCACGTGATGATCGATGCCAAGCTCCGCAAACGCCAGGTGCTTTTCGGTCAGCGTCATGAGCCTGGCCGGCGCTCTGGCCGGGGCAAAGAACTCGCGTGGCGTTGGCTCAAACGTGACCACGCACGAGCCCAGATCACGCTCGGCAGCAACACGGGCCACTCTTTCGAGCATGTGTCGGTGAGCACGGTGCACGCCGTCAAAGTTTCCAAGTGTGACGGCCGTGGCACCCAGTGCGAGCGCGCCGCCCGGACGCCAGCGATGAAGTCGGGTGGCAACGCTATTCATCAAGCGCTCGCATGTCACGAGGACGTAGACCACTCACGCCCAGAACGAGCGCATAGCTCACCGCGCCCAGACCGATGATGCCGGCCAGACGTACGATGCGCTGCGCGGCAGTGTAGTCAAACCAGACACTCGTTTGGCCCGCCAAAAAGTGGATCACAACGCCCATGACCAGCGTCGCAACAAGCACTCGGAGTACGAAAATGCCCCACCCCGGATTGGCCGTGTAGGCCCCTTCCCGTCGCAGCCCTCTCCAGAGCAAGAAAGCGTTAAGCCACGCCGACAACACCGTGGCCAGCGCCAGGCCGGCGTGCGGCGCCACAATGTCATAGTGCACCATCAGTCCGACGAGCACGAGGTTTGCGATGACATTAAACAGCATGGCCTTGACGCCAATGCGTACCGGCGTACGCGTATCCTGGCGTGCAAAGTAGCCCGGCACCAGCACCTTGACCAGCGAGAACCCCACCAGCCCCAGTGCATAGGCCATCAGGCTGAAACGGACCATCTGCGCATTGAATTCGTTGAACTCGCCATACAGATAGACGGCGCTGACCATCGGACCGGCCAGCACAAACAGGCCGCAGGCAGCGGGCACGCTGATCAGCGCCACCCAACGAAGTCCCCAGTCAAGCGTGTTGGCAAACGCCACGTCATCACCTGCGGTGCGCTGACGCGACAGCCCCGGCAAGATCACGGTGCCAAGCGCAATCGCAAACACACCCAGCGGAAACTCCAGTAGGCGATCCGAGTAGTAGAGCCAGGCAATCGAGCCGTCCTCAAGATACGAGGCAATCTTGCGATCGATCAGCAAGTTGACCTGCGCCACCGACGCGCCAAATATCGCTGGCAGCATCAGTGTGAGTATGCGCCTGACGCCCTCATGGGCAAGATCAAAACGCGGCCGCGGAAACATGTGAATGCGCAGCAGAAACGGAAACTGGAACACCAGCTGCACGAGCCCCGCAACAAACACGCCCCATGCCAGCGCCACGACCGGTTCCTCGAAGTACGGCGCCGCTACAATCACCGCACCGATCATGCAGACGTTCAGCAACACCGGCGTAAAGGCGGGCGCGGCAAAACGATCAAACGTGTTCAGAACGCCCGCGCAGAACGAGGTCATCGAGATAAAGAACAGATACGGAAAAGTGATGCGCAGCAGATCGACACTCAGATCGAATTTCGCACTGTCTGCGCCATCGAAACCCGAGGCAAACAGCCAGATCACGGCCGGCGCCGCAATCATCCCGACAATGGTCACGGCCAGCAGAATAACGGCCAACGTGCCGGCAACTCGATCGCTGAGCGCCCGCACCTCATCGTGACCTCGGTCTTTGCGGTATTCGCTGATGACCGGCACGAAGGCCTGCGAGAAGGCGCCCTCGGCGAACAGGCGACGCAGGAAATTCGGGATCTGAAACGCCACCACAAACACATCCATGGCCGCGCCCGCACCCAGAAAACGGGCAAACACAACCTCACGCACGAGCCCGAGGACCCGTGAGAGCAGCGTCATGCCGCTGACAACCGACAGTGAGCCCAGACGTTTGCTGCTCACGCCGTGAATGATCCCCGCTCGCGACTCATGTGACACACCAGAAAATGCAGAAAAAACCAATTGATAGCTCGCCGCGGATGATACCGGTCGGACTGTGGCCCGGCTATGCCCGATTCGCGTCTATTGGCCGTTGACATGGCCTCCGGAAACCCCGAAAATGCCGGGCTGGTCAGCGCTCCGACCTCTCTGGGGGCCTGGCAACTGATTTAACATACACACTTTAAGGTATCCGCTCGTGGCAAACTCGAAACAAGCTGCCAAACGCGCCCGTCAGAACGACAAGCGCCGCCTGCACAACATGGCGATGCGTTCGAAAGTCCGCACTCAGATGAAAAAGGTGGCGGCCGCCATTGAATCCGGCGACAAGGACGGCGCAACCAGCGCTTTCAAGACCGCTCAGCCTCTGATCGACTCCATGGTCAACAAGGGCATCCTGCACAAGAACAAGGCCGCCCGGCATAAAAGCCGTCTCCTGCGCAGCATCAGCGCACTGTAAGCGACTGCTCCTGTTCCTCGCGCAGGCGCCGTGCCTCGGCGTCCTGCGTTTCCAGCCAGCTCATCACGTCATTCGCCAGATGGTGGGTTCCACCACCGGCGAGTGCCGTAATGCGGTAGACCGGACCCTCCCAGCCCAGGCGTGAGACGATATCCTCACACGCCGCGCTCGCCTCACCCTCAGGCAGCAAATCGAGCTTGTTGAGAACCAGCCAGCGCTCGCGCGTGGCAAGCTCGGGGCTGAACGACGCCAGCTCTTTCATGATTGCCTGCGCATCGGCCACCGGATCAGTCGCCTCGGCCAGAGGCGCTATATCCAGCACATGGAGCAGCAGACGGGTACGCTGGACGTGCTTCAGAAACCGCACCCCGAGACCGGCGCCGTCCGCCGCGCCTTCGATCAGTCCCGGGATATCCGCCATAACAAAGCTGCGCTCGCGCCCGACCGGCACAACGCCCAGATTGGGATACAACGTGGTAAACGGATACGCGGCGACCTTTGGACGGGCGGCGCTAAGACTTCGAATGAGCGTCGATTTCCCGGCGTTGGGCAAACCCACGAGGCCGACGTCGGCCAGCAGCTTGAGCTCAAGCAGCAGCTCGCGCGCTTCGCCCGGCTCGCCACGTGTAAACTGACGCGGTGCGCGATTGACGCTGCTCTTGAAGTGGACGTTGCCGATGCCATTGGCGCCACCGCGGGCGACCAGCAGTCGCTGCCCCTGCTCGGTCAGATCACCGAGTAGTTCACCGGTCTGCGCATCGCTAACAATACAACCGGCGGGCACCTTGACCTCAAGATCCTCGCCACTGGCGCCGGTGCAGTTGCGTCCGCGGCCAACATCGCCGTGGCCGGCTTTAAAACGACGCGCCACGCGGAAATCTGCCAGAGTGTTGATGCCGTCGTCCGCCACCAGATAAACGTCGCCGCCTTTGCCGCCATCGCCGCCGTCGGGACCGCCTTTGGCCACGTACTTCTCGCGCCGAAAGCTCGCGGACCCATCACCGCCGTTACCGCCCTGAACGCGGATGCTTGCCTCATCGACAAATTTCATCGCATTAACCTAACACAGAACGCAAAAACCCCAGCGATTGCCGGGGTTTCTACTGATTTTCTCGAACAAGACGCCTGCCAAATGGCTCGCGCTTGTCGGCGAGCTTTTACTCGCTGACGATGCTCACGAACTGGCGGTTTTTGGGACCGCGCTTCGAGAACTCGACGCGTCCGTCGGCTTTGGCGAACAGCGTGTGATCGCGACCAACACCGACGTTCTCACCAGCGTGGAACTTGGTACCGCGCTGACGGACCAGAATGTTGCCGGCGATGGCGATCTGACCGCCGTAGATTTTCACGCCCAGGCGTTTGGACTGGGAATCGCGACCGTTACGAGTACTGCCGCCTGCTTTCTTATGTGCCATGGTGTTGCTCTCCTCAGCCGCTGATGGCGTCAATGCGCAGGCGGGTAAACGCCTGGCGATGGCCGTGGGTACGCTTGTAGCCCTGGCGACGCTTGAATTTGACAATCTCGACCTTGCGGCCGCGACCCTGTTCTTCGATGGTGGCGCTGACCTTGCCGCCGTCCACGAACGGCCGACCGACTTTCACGTCGCTGCCGTTGCCGACCAGCAAAACTTCGTCGAATTCGACCTTGGCGCCCTCTTCGGCGTCAATCTTCTCGACGCGCAGCGAGGCGCCTTCCTCGACTCGATACTGCTTGCCACCCGTTTTGATTACGGCGTACATTATGTTGTGCTCCAGCTAGACAAAAGCACCGGCCGCCTGAAAAGCTGCCCGTGCTGGCAAAGAGCGGGAATATTAATGACAGTTGGCGCTCTCGTCAACGCCTGAAGCCCTGTTTTGTATGGGCGACACCCTGCTGTTTTGGTGCTAGCATCGCCCGCTTGGAGCTCGCAATACAAGACGAAAACCCCATGCAGCTTGGTGACATCAAGGCCCTGATGGCCGACGATCTCAAGGCCGTGGACGACGAAATCCGGCGCCAGCTGCACAGCGACGTCGTGCTCATCGATCAGGTCGCCCACTACATTATTAACAGCGGCGGCAAGCGCTTACGCCCGATGCTGGTCGTTGTGGCGGCTCGTGCCAGCGGCTACGAGGGCCGTGCGCACATTGAAGCGGCCGCCATCGTCGAGTTTATCCACACTGCCACCCTGCTGCACGACGACGTCGTGGACGCCTCTGCGCTACGCCGCGGTCAGGAAACCGCCAACGAAGTCTGGGGCAATGAGGCCAGCGTGCTGGTCGGAGATTTTCTCTATTCCCGCGCCTTCCAGATGATGGTCGAGATTGGCGACATGCGTGTCATGGAGATTCTGGCCGATGCTACCAACACCATCGCAGAGGGCGAGGTTCTGCAGCTGATCAATACGCATGAGCCCGATACCACCGAACAGCAGTACCTGCAGGTCATCCACCGCAAGACGGCAAAGCTGTTTGAGGCCGGGTTACAGATTGCCGCTGTGCTTTCGGGCATGCCCAAGGATATTGAGCAGCAACTGGCCCAGTATGGCCGCCACCTTGGTACGGCATTTCAGCTGATCGACGATGTGCTCGACTACAGCGCCTCAGCCGACCGCCTGGGCAAGAACATCGGTGACGACCTGGCGGAGGGCAAACCCACGCTGCCGCTGATCTACGCCATGGCCAAGGGTAACAGCGAGCAGGCCGCGCTGGTCAAAACCGCCATCGAGCAGGGCGGGCTGGAGCGTATCGACGATGTCATCAAGGCCATCGAATCCACCGGCGCACTGACCTACACCGCCGACTTTGCACGACGCGAGTCCGAGGCCGCGCTCGCGGCACTGGGGCGACTGCCCGAGTCGCCATTCAAGGATGCACTGGTTGCGCTGGCGCGCCTGTCGGTGGATCGCAGCTTCTAGTCCGGCGCGGCTTGTGCCATCCGGTCCGGCTGACGATCCAGTACATCTCTAATCGCTGTCATCAGCTCGTTCTCGGTGAACGGCTTGTGGATGATGGGCACGTCTTGCGTTCGACGCTGGTCGTCCACATAGCCGGTCATGAGCAAAACCGGAAGATGCGGAAAATTGCCGTGTAGCCATTCGCGTAACTCGTAGCCGTCGTGCTCACCTTTCATGCGCACGTCTGTGACCACAAGATCGTAACCCGCATCATTGCCGAGACGCCCTTTGGCCTCCTCCGCCGACATGGCCGCCGCCGTTATCGCACCACGCGCTTCGAACATGATCGACAGCGCGCGTGACAATGCCTTGTTATCCTCAACAATCAGGCAACGTAATCCGCTGAGTTCTGGTGTCTGGGTATCGGCCGCCGCTTCGTTGGGCTGTACGTCGCGCGTTGCCGGGAACACCATCAGAATCGACGTACCCTCGCCCTCCTTCGAATCAATGCGCACGTCGCCGCGCGATTGTTTGACAAAACCGTATACGGAGCTGAGCCCGAGACCCGTGCCTTTACCCACGGCCCGATCGGTATAGAAAGGCTCGAACGCGCGACGCAGTGTCCGTTCGTTCATGCCGATACCGGTGTCAGAGACCTCAATAATCAAATAATCCCCCGAGGCGAGATTGGTCCACGGTGGCGCACCGCCTGTCAGCGACTCGAATCGGGCCGCAAGTTTTAGCGACCCGCCGGCCGGCATGGCGTCGCAGGCGTTCGAGAGTAAGTTCAACAAGATGGTCGTAAACTGCGCGCTGTCGATCACGATACAGGCACCCTGCGATGCATCCTCTACCTCAAACTCAATTCGATCGTCGACCGCCACGCGAAACAGAGCTTCGGTCTGTTCAAGATAGCCATCAAACCTCATAGGCTCGGGACGCAGTTTCTGGCGTCGCGCGTAAGCCAGAAGCTGGCGAATAATGGAACGCGCGTGCTCGAGCGCGGCGCGGGTTCCCTCGAAAAGCGCGTTCTCATGATCGCCGTTGCGGGTTGCACTCAGCCGTTCGGTCGACAGGCTGATGATCTGCAGCAGATTGTTGAAATCATGGGCAACGTTACCAGTAATGCGCCCAATAACTTCATTGTGACGAGTCTCGGCCAGCGATCTTTCCAACGCCGCCTGATCGCCGAGCTGTTTGCGCAGAGCCGCCGATTTATCTTCGACCTCCTGCTGCAGCTGAGCGTTCATTTGCTCGGCCTGACGCTGCAACTGTCGATGCGTGCGGCGACGATTGTATTGCGCCAGAAGCAACAGCCCGGCCCCGGAGGCCAGAATCACAACCAGGACGCTCAGGCGTCGTGCGCGGCGCTCGGCCTCGGCCAGCGCGCGTTGTTCGTTGGCTACCACCGCACTGGTCGCCGCTGCGCTTTCAAGACGGATGCGGTCCAGTTCCAGACGCTGCAGCTCGGCCTGCTGAATCTGCAGTTCGCGTACGCTGTCGAAATAGCGCGTATTTTGTTCGGTCTGCTGACGCTCGCGCTGACCGCGGAGCTCGTCAAAGTCGCTGAACGCTTCAAGAATCTGTGCGCCTTCGGGACCCTGACTCGCGAGCCTGGCCCTGACCATCAGTGCTTTGCTGCGTTCGATAGTTGACGGTGACAGTCCTGTCATAGAGTTGGTCTGTGCCATCTCCGACAGAGCGAGATCAAACTGGCCCATTTCGATAAGCACTTCGGCCAGCGTCAGTCTCGCGTCGCTAAGCTCCAGCGGCAACGGCGCGAGCGTTTCCACGGCTTTGCGAGCGGCCGCGAGCGCTTCGTCTTTACGCTCGGTACGGCGCAGAAACCCGGCCATAAACTCATAGGCATTGCCAATGATGTTGGGCACAGCGTCCTGGCGCTCTGTGATAAAGCTCTGCAATTGTTCGGCCGCGGCCGCAGGATCACCAAGCTCGCCCAAGAGTTGCAGGCCGTGCAATTCCAGGGAGTCCGTAAAATGATTCCGGGGAGTGCTCTCAATCGCGGGACGCAGCCTCTCGTACCAGGCCTGAGCGCCTTGATACATGCCTCGCTCGATCAGGACCACGACCAGATTGTTGCCCGCGGCCACCACCGCCGGCTCTGATTCAAGTGCTTCGGCCTCAATGAGCGCGCTCTGGAAGCGCTCGATTGCGGCAAGTGCCTGGCCGTTCTGGTTCAGCGCCGTGGCGTAACTTGCATTGAGACGCAATCGAGCCAGCTGGCCGATGCCCGTTAGATCTTCCTCGAGCAGCGTTTCATAGGCAGCAACGCTCTGCGCGTTGTCGCCATTGACCAGGAACATCCACGCGCGCAGCGAACTCATCTCTACGAAGAGGGAATTATCCTGTGCGCGCAGGCCGGGATACGAACACGTTTCCAGCGGATCAAATTCCAGTTCGCCAATCAAATACAGTGCGAACGCTTCGCCATAACAGGCCTTCGCATTCAACAGGATATCGCCTGAATGATGCTCTCGCACGGCTGCCCGTGCCTCCCGAGCCAATGCCAGTCGGGCGCGTGGCTCCATGCCGGTAACATCCATCACCCGGTCAATGTCGGCCAAAATGCCCGTCGCTGCAGGGCTCTGAGCGTCCTGTGCAAGCGCTGCAGCAACACACCATGCCAGCAACCAAACGAGCGATGCACGCCCCCCGCATCTCCACTTCTCGCCAAATGCCGCCAAACTGCCTCCCGGGCCCTGCTGCGCTCGCGCGTCCCTCTGCTTCTCGTCTGACGTTACCTGCTACGACAACACGTTGCCAGTCGCAATTCGAGTTTTGCAGGAGCCTGGCGACGTGCTCGAGGCGCGATGATCTCATTGAATCGCCCCGGCAGCGGGAGTACACTTTGCGGCGCGCTGGATTTGTGCACCTGCAGTTCCCGATCTCCTGTGAGACGCTGGTGCGGACAAAACAAGACGCGTCGCCCGCCAGCCGTTCAGGCTCGGGCAAGATGTTCGGGGTGTAGCTCAGCCTGGTAGAGCACTGTCTTCGGGAGGCAGGGGCCGGAAGTTCGAATCTTCTCACCCCGACCA
>CAZXCL010000020.1:0-5724 GCA_964639265.1 uncultured Gammaproteobacteria bacterium
CTCTGGCCTTCGGTGAAGCCTCCGGTGCCGGCCCGATTGCCGGACTGTGGGGCGCAATCTTCGTCGGCTTCTTTGCATCGCTGTTTGGCGGTACGGGCGCGCAGGTATCCGGTCCGACCGGCCCCATGGTGGTTGTGTTTGCCGGCGTGTTTGCTTCACTTAGCGGCAAGGTCGAATTGATCTTTGCCGCGGTCGTCCTGGCGGGTCTGCTGCAAATACTGTTCGGCATATTGAAGGTCGGCCAATACATCAGACTGGTGCCCTACCCCGTGATCTCCGGCTTCATGAGCGGCATCGGCGTCATCATTATCGCCCTGCAGGTTTCACGACTGTTTGGTCACGAGCCTGAGGGCGGCGGCACGATCCCCGCTATGCAGGCGATCCCGGGCTCGGTCATGGATCCCAATGTGCCCGCGCTGACCATTGGCATTGCGACGCTGATCACGATCTTCTTCTGGCCGAAGAAAATTGGAAAATTCTTGCCCGGCCCGCTGGCCGCGCTTATCGTCGGCATGCTCGTGAGCCTTGTCTACAAAGGTGCTCCTCTGCTCGGTGACATCCCAACCGGCCTGCCGACCTTCGTAATGCCCAAGTTTAGTCAGGAAACGCTGTTAATCGTTGGTGAAGCGGCATTGGTACTGGCCGTTCTTGGCGCCATTGACAGTCTGCTGACCTCGCTGGTCGCCGACAATATGACACGCACACGTCACGATTCAGAGAAAGAGCTCATCGGTCAGGGCATCGGCAACACAATCGCCGGACTTTTCGGTGCTATCCCGGGTGCCGGCGCGACGATGCGCACGGTGGCCAACATCCGCACTGGCGGCAAGACCAAGATTGCCGGCATGCTGCACGCGCTGCTGCTGGTATCGACCGTCGTTGTCCTGGCGCCAATCGCCTCGAAGATCCCGCACGCCGCGCTGGCAGGCATCCTGGTCAAAGTGGGTTGGGACATCATCGACGTCAACTACATCACGCGCGCTCACAAGGGCCCGCGCTGGGACCTGCTGTTGATGGCACTGGTGCTTGGCCTGACGGTCTTCTGGAATCTCATCGCTGCCGTCTTGGTGGGTGTTGCGCTTGCTGCGCTGGCGTTCATCAAGCGTCTGGCCGATGAGCAACTCAAGGCCTTCCGCAACACTGGCGATCATGTCGCCACGTCGGACGAAGAACGCGAGTTACTCAAGCAGGCCGACGGCCACATCCTGATGTTCGACTTTGGCGGCCCCTTGAGCTTCGGCGCAGCCGCCGACCTCGGTCTGCAGGTGCGTGAACGCGCCAAAGAGAAAGGCGATGCCATCATTCTGGACTTCTCGAATGTTCCGTTCATGGACGTGTCCGCGGCTCGCGCCGTCGAAACGATCATCTGCGATGCCAACGACGCGGGCCGCACGGCTTACGTCACTGGACTCAGTGAAGAAGTCGATAGCGTCCTCAAAGCGCTCGACGCCGACCACTGTCTGCAAGCCAATACAACTTTTGAGACGCGCGTCGAGGCACTTCGTGCCGCGTTCAAGGAACTGCAGAAGGCACGCGGAATAGGTGGTGGCAGCCCACAACCTGCGGCGACCTGAGAATCGTCTCAGTTGCGCCGCCCTGCGGTGCGAATCAATGGGGCCCTGAAGAGATTCAGGGCCCTTTTTTTGACTTTGGCTGGAAGCCGGGCAAATGCCAGCCTCGGATGATGGCGCCACCGCGCAGGAGTAGTGCAGCACAAAAACCAACGCCGGCAGCCACCCACGAATTGAGCCCAAGCGTCGACAACAGCGCGAATGTGCCCGCGCCGAGAAAGGCCGCGGTCAGATAAATTTCAGGTCGCATGATCACCGATGGCTCACCGGCGACAAGATCACGTATCACGCCGCCGAAAGTTGCTGTGGAAACACCCATGACCATTGCTACCGACGGCGAGCTTCCCAGCGCCATCGCCTTGGCCGCCCCCATGACCGAGTACGCGGCCAGACCAATAGCATCAGCCCAACGCAGCGGACGGCCCCAGTTTTCAGCCGTATCGGCCAGAAACCACATCGCCAGCGCGGCCACGGCGCACACGCCAAGGTATTCCGGCGCCTGCGTCCAGAACACCGGCACATCGAGAATCAAATCCCGCAACGTGCCGCCACCAATTCCCGTCATCGTGGCAAAAAACACAAACGCCACAAGATCCAGCCGCTGGCGCGACGCCGCAATGGCCCCCGAGACCGCGAACACGGCGACGCCCAGATAGTCGAGAAATGACAACAACATGGGCGTCTGTGTATCGCATCGACGTAGCAAGCGCAACGATCCAGCTATCAGTATCGGTGATAGCCAACCCTTCAAATCGTTACACCCGGTTCGCTACACGCGCAGGTATACTGCGCGCCTGCACGGCCCGACCCCGCGGGCTCTGACCGGAGAGCACCACTGCCATGACCTATCTGCTGTACGTGGCCACCGTACTGATCTGGGGCTCAACCTGGATCGCGATCAAGTTTCAGCTCAACGGCACGGCCGAGGACATCTCCATCGGCCTGCGCTTTATCTTTGCTGCAGTGGTGTTGTTTGCCATCGCGATCATAAGCCGCCGTCGCGTACGATTGCCGCGCTCATGCTGGTCCATGGTCGCGCTCCAGGGCGCGCTGATGTTTTGCATGAACTATCTGCTGGTCTATCGCGGCACCAACTACATTTCCTCCGGGCTCATGGCCGTGATCTTCACGCTGCTGATCCCGGCCAACCAGCTCAACGAGTTCATTTTTTTCCGCAAGCCCGTGTCCGGGCGTGTGGCCGTGGCGGGACTCATGGGGGTGGTCGGCGTCACGCTGATGTTCTGGCCCGAACTGAGCGGCTCGGACTGGGGCGGCGGTCAACTGGCCGGCATCGGGCTTGGCATGGGATCGGTCTATTTCGCGTCGCTCGGCAACATGGCCGCGACGGTCAACACGGGCAGGCAGCTACCGGTCATGGCGGTTAACGCCTGGGGCATGCTGCTGGGCGGGTCATTGTCGCTTGCCCTGGCCGCCGTGCTCGGCGAGTCGTTCGAGATTTCCTGGGACCCGGCCTATACCTGGTCGTTTCTGTACCTGTCCGTGTTTGGTTCCGCGGTCGCCTTCACCTGCTACCTGATGCTGATCGAGCGCATCGGCTCCGCACGTGCCGCCTACAGCTCGGTGCTGCTTCCGGTTGTCGCGATGTTGATATCAACGGTCTTCGAAGATTTCCGCTGGAGCGCGATGGCGCTCATCGGCGTAGCAATTGCCTTGATCGGCAATGCCATGGCGCTTACCGGTAAGCGTCGCCGCGTGTCCGACGGCGCCTGACACTAAGGCTCTATGCTCAAGTCTGGTCGCGACACTCGAGGATCGCCTGACCTTCCAGAAGGCTTCCGACGGGAACATTGAGTGGCGCCATGCAGATCGGATCGTTGGTGAACAACGAAAACAGATCGGGCTGCTGCAGCGACCACCGATAAAGCGTGTGCTCCTTAGCATCATTGAATCGAGCGAAGGCCAGCAGCTGGTTCGAATTGGAATCGAAGGCAAGTTTCGTGATCACATCGTGGGACGTGGAGAAGCGCATCACCAGCGTCGCCGTGTCACGATTATAAACATAGATGCTCGCCGTATCGCCGACGTAACCGCGACTGTTTGCACCGATTGCGAGGAGCTTTCCAGGTGCAGGCTGAGCCGCCACCGCTTCCTTGCTGCCCCGCCCAAAATCCAGCCACAGGCGCTGGTCTTCGCGCACCACCTCCGCCGTTAGCTCACCCTCAAACTCTGCCACATCAAACAGTCTCGCGGTTCGCAGGTTGTCGCGATTCGTTGCCCTTCGCGCCCAGTAGTCACGCACCACGCGCTCACCGGCATCGAGACTGTCCTGCAGCACATTGAGCAAGGTGCCGTCCGCCGCATTGCCCGGCGAGGTCTTGGGCACAGCCAGAAATGAGGTGTCGTACAGGGTCATGTGTGCAAAACCGGCGTAGAGCAGCAGCTTCCCATCCGAGCTGAAGCTCAGCCTGAGCGTCGTGTCGGCGTCGTTGATACCAGGCTCCGTGCGCGCGACCACCGTGCCAGTGCTCAGGTCCAGCAGTTCCAGCAATGTCGAGGAGCCAACCGCGAGCGTGCGACCGTCCGGCGAATAGGCTAGCGCCGTTACGCGGCCCAGCGTGGTCATGCGCGCCGGAACATCGTCATAACTGAAAACGGTATCGCCGCGTGAGGCGGCGAAGACACGATTGAGGCTGCCGAGAGCCAGCGCCGTGCCGGTATTGTCGAAGGCAATCGCGCGGGCAAAATCGAGGCGCCCCTGGTAGCGACCTGCCTCTTCGACAATAAGCATATCCGAGCGCGGGCCGACAAACGTAGTGCAGTTGTCACCTTCATCCAACTGCGTACCGGGAGCGGCGCAACCATCAGTCATGTCGATCAGAAGAAGAGGGCCGTTTGCATCGCCCAGTGCTTTTTTCTGACCTCCCACCAGAAGATGGTGACTCCGAGGTCGAAAGGTCAGTGCGGAGGGCGTGAACGACGAGGTGCGAACCATGCTCGGCGCGGCGTCAAACAAACCGGTTGCGGTGTCCTTTGACCAAACGGCGATGCCGCTGGCTGATCCGATGGCCAGGCGCGATGCGCTGGCATCGAACGCAAGGCCAAACAAACCCTTGCGCAATGGCACGACGAGCTGCTGTGGTTTGTTCCTGGCGTCTGTTTGATCAAGACGCCAAATCAAGAGCGTCGCGCCGTTGCGCAGCGCCAGAGCTGACCCATCTGCGCTCAATGCAAGATCGATGTCCTCGGCGTACTCGGACAGCGGCGGCAGTTTCAGAGAATTGAAGCGGCCGGTTTTGAGATCCCATAGTTCCATGTCGCCGCTCCCGGAGATTCCCGCGAGCAGCGATTTTTCGCTGGCAAGGCGCGCCGGTTGCAGCGGCCGGTAAGCAACGGGTCGAAAAGGCGTTGCGTTGGCGCGCGAGAGGATACCGATGAGATTGCCGTACTCGTTGTCGAAGAGGTCGAACAACGGCTCGTTGTCGGCGTCTTGTTCATCGGGCTGAACTTGACTGGCGCCATAGCCCTGAAAGCCGAGCACACGCGCGCTGGTCAACGCGGCATCAAAATAACGTCGATCATCAAGAAACTGCTGGGCCTGCTCCATCAACGTTTGTCCATTGGCGTGACGCGCCCGTTCGTACTGCTCTTGAGCAATGCGCGTTTGCTCCTGTGCGCGACGCGCTTCGCGCTTGGCGACCTGCGCCTGGAAAATCGAGATGATGGCAGCCGCAACCAGCGCAACCGCGACACCGGCAAACACCATACGACGGCGCCTCTGATTGCGCTCCTTGAGCGCCACGCTCGCAGCGGCAAACTCGCGCTCGGTTTGATTGAGCTGCGCCTGCTGCTCCAGAAGCTGCGGCAGCCTGGGATCGTCATGCCACAGATAGGGATCGGCACTGGCGCTTTGTGACTGCCGCTTCCAGTCGCTGGCCGCGCGCCAGGCTGCACGAATGAGCGACTGCGAGTGACTGGCGGCCAGCCAGTCCTGCAGCCTCTCCCAGGCCACCACGAGCGTATCGTGGGCCGGCTCAATGAAATCGCCATCGCTGACCAGGAGGCGGGCCTCGGTAAACGTTTCGATCATGCGCTGAACGTCGGCGCCGTGCTGGTCAGCGAAGACCAGCTCAGAGCGGTGCACACGACGTCGCGTCAATCCGGCTTCGGTCGACACCATGCGCAGAAAAAGCGT
>CAZXCL010000020.1:5824-55109 GCA_964639265.1 uncultured Gammaproteobacteria bacterium
GTACGCAGACCAAGCCAGGGATTGGCGTCGTCCGTGAGCGGCGGGTCTTCACGCGTATTGAGCGGCACGACCGGGTTCTGAAAAATAAACTGCCCCGTGTTGTCGTTGCGCAGAGGCCAGAGACCCGGCGTCTGATGAGACTGCGCGCCGTCGGGCACGAGCGTGTCGTAGGCAAACTGAAACAGCTCGGTTGCCGTGATGACACCATCCGCTGCTGCATTGGCGCGCGAGGTGTCGGCCTCCCCGGCCAGACCGCGCAGCAGTGCGGCCGCAAATGGGGAATGCCGGCCCGCAAGCGCATCATCGCGCGTGTTGTCGCGCCCCGGCGTCACGTCGAGCGCCTTCTCTTCATGCGAGGCCGACGTCAGTGCTTGCCAGGCCTGACCCTTCAGAAAGCGCTGATACTGCGAGGCGTACAACGGCTCGGCATCCCACGCCACGTCACGTGTGGCGGCCCAGCGAAACGCGCCGGCAAAGCAGCAGTCCAGAACGACCAGCAGGTGACGGCTGGACATGGCCTCCAGCGCCGCGCGAACGGTCACCATCGAGACCCACGAATCAGTGTCGCCGGGCCTGGCATCCTGCGGCAGCAAAAACCCCTGCGGGCCCTCGGCACCGTCGCCGCGCGCAACGCCGTGTCCGGCAAAGTAGAACAGGAAGGGCCGTTCGCCGTCGGTCAGATGCGCGGCAAACGACTCAAGCTGCGAGGTAATGGCCTGCGCGCTCGCTTGCTCATCCAGCAACGCCGTAACCGTGTAGCCGTGCTGTTCACGCAGCACCTCGGCAATAGCGCTTGCATCAGCCACGGCGCTGCGCAGCGGCGCGATACGACCGTCATAGGCGTTGATGCCCACGACCAGCGCAGCGCCCTTGGGCAGTTCACTCATCGGCCTTGTGGATACTGAGCGTCCTGACCGTATTGTTGTTGCGTCCAATTTGTCTCATCTGGACGCCAATCTACGCGATTGCGCCAGAGCAACGCAAAACCGATATGCAGCGCGGGCCCTCGTCGTGTAAATCAACAGAAACAGTTTGGAGCCACCTGAGCTATTAAACTCAAGCTATGAAGCGCGTCATCAAAATATTCCACAGCCTCGCCGGCATCGGCTTCGCCGGGGGTCTGGCCGCCTATATGCTGGTCCTGACCACGACGCCCGAGGTGGCGGCCAGCGCCGACTACGCCGCCCTGCGCACAGCGCTTGACGCCATTGCGAGCTGGATGATCATGCCCTCGATGCTATTGGTGGTGACCAGCGGTTTGCTGGCCATGGCGCTGCACTATCCGTTTCACGATGCACCGTGGGTCTGGTTCAAGGCGGCGACCGGACTTCTGATTTTCGAAGCGTCGCTTATGAGTATTGATGCGCCGGCCGAGCGCGCCGCGGTGGCGGCCGCGCGGGCCGTCAATGGTGAGATTGACGCGGCCACGCTCGCCGGCCTGGTCTCGGATGAGTGGAAGGCCATGTGGGCACTGCTGGTTCTGGCCGCCGTCAATGTGATCCTGGCAATCTGGCGGCCGCGGATTCGGTTTGGCCGCAAGCCCGACGACGAATCGTCTAAAAACTCGGCTTGACCGTTCCCAGAAACGCCACCGTCGCGATGCCGATCCAGTAGACGTAGGCAAGCATTCGTCCGCGGGCCAGCGACGATTCCATCCGCGCCGAAATCACCTCATTGGGGCCACCCGTGTCGAGCTGCCTGAACGCCGCTACCCATCCGCGCATGATCACGCGCAGGTAAAGACCAATCACCAGAAGCAGCGCATAGATGAACGCCTTGCCGGCATACCAGTGCGTCTTCAACGGGCCGTCGCCCACAAATGACATCACGGCCGCAACGAGAAGAATCGGAATAATCAGATAGCGGATGTACTCGTCGATGCGCGTGAGCTGCACACCAAGATCGGTGCCGCGTTTGGCGAATGCCGTCCACGTAAGCCCGACCCAGCAGGCCACGAAAATCCACATGCCTGAAATCCACGGCCCACCTAGTGGCTGAATGCCCAGTCGGTTTCCCATATGCAGTCCAAGCGGCAGCAACAGAATAATCCCGGTGCGCGGGAGGATATCGATGCGATACGCCGTCTCCATATGTCGTTTGCGCTCGTCGAGACTGAGCTCGGGATTGGTCACACACCGAGACGCGTTGAACACACCCCATTCCCCGCCGAGCCAGTAGGCCATGGCGAGAATGTGGAACCACTTTAAAACAAGGTAATCACTGATCATAAGGGCAACCAAGCGAGTCGTCGCTCAAGCCTAACAACGACGGCGGCTCGCCGTTACTACGTAAATATACCTAAGCCATGCAGGCAATCCACACTGACTGCCGCCGACGGCCAACGGCATGCTGTGCACCTGTCAATAGGAGCTTTCAATGAACAACGTGGTGTTCGATCCGGAACTGATTACACGCTACGCCGGCACGGGGCCGCGCTATACGTCCTATCCAACTGCCGTGCAGTTCACACCTCAGTATGGCTGCGGTGAATACGCCGCAGATGCGCGCATATCCAACAGTTCGAATCGCACGCTGTCGCTCTATGTACACATCCCGTTTTGCGAATCGCTGTGCTACTACTGCGGCTGCACCAAGATTGTTACGCGCAATCAGCAGCGCGTGGCCAGCTACCTGGAAGATCTCAAACGTGAAATCACGCTGCAAGGTGCGCTGTACGACACGTCACGCCCGGTAAGCCAGCTCCACTTTGGCGGCGGTACGCCGACCTATTTGTCCCGTGAACAACTCGACGATCTGTTCAAACATATCGCCGCGCACTTCACGCTGCTGCAGGACGGCTCACAGGAGTACTCGATCGAGGTAGACCCGCGCACGGTGGATCATGACTCACTCGCGCATCTTGCCGGGCACGGGTTTAATCGGCTAAGTCTCGGCGTGCAGGACTTTGATCCTGACGTTCAAAAAGCCATCAATCGCATTCAATCCTATGAATCGGTTCGCGCGCTGACCGAACACGCTCGCGCGTGCGGTTTTCGCTCGGTTTCCTACGATCTGATTTATGGCCTGCCGCTGCAAAGCGAAGGCACCTTTGACGATACGCTACTGCGTGTCATCGCGCTGCGCCCGGATCGAATTGCTGTATACAACTACGCGCATCTGCCCGAGCGATTTCGCGGTCAGCGCATGATCGCTGAGAAAGACCTGCCCTCGCGCCCTGAGAAACTCAAGATACTCGGCAACAGCCTCGCCTTGCTAACGGCAGCCGGTTACGAGTACATCGGGATGGACCACTTTGCGCTGCCTGAGGACGAGCTTGCGCAGGCGCAAAAAAACGGCACGCTGCAGCGCAATTTTCAGGGCTACTCAACGCACGGTCATTGCGATCTGATTGGTCTTGGGGTCAGCGCAATCAGTCATGTGGGCAACAGCTATGCGCAAAATCTGGTCAACACGCGCGACTATGCCGCGGCGCTGGCCAACCAGTGCCTGCCGATCACGCGCGGTCTGCGCCTGAGCAACGACGATCTGCGTCGAGCCGACGTCATCAGCGACCTGATGTGTTTCGATGAAGCGCGTTACGACCGATTTGAAGCACGCCATCAGCGGCATTTCAGAGACTACTTCGCGCCTGAAATACGGTCGCTGAACGGTCTGGTCGAGGACGACCTGGTAAGCATCGATGAGGACGCCATACGCGTGACCAGACGTGGGCGCATGCTACTGCGTAACATCGCCCAGGTCTTTGATCAGTACAGCAGCGCGGCACCCAATCGGTTCTCGCAGACGATCTGACGCTCAGATCGGCATGAATAAGGTCGCCGGCTGCTCGAGCATTTCGCGCATGCGCTGAATCATGGCCGCCGCATCAAAACCGTCGACAAAGCGATGATCAAACGATGATGACAGGTTCATCATCTGGCGAATCGCAATCTGACCGTTCACAACCATCGGGCGCTCAACAACCCGGTTGACCCCGATGATGCCGACCTCGGGCATGTTGATCACGGGTGTCGAGGCAATACCGCCAAGCTTGCCCAGGCTGGTGAGCGTGATCGTCGAGCCGCTCAGCTCGTCGCGCCCAATGCTGTTATCGCGAGCACCTGCCGCCACGCGCTTGATCTGCTCGGCAAGCTGTTCGAGACCAAGCTGATCGGCGTTGCGCACCACCGGCACCTTCAGACCGTCCGGTGTCTGGGTGGCGATGCCAAGATGCACCGCGCCGTGACGCACGATCACGTTGCGATCCTTGTCATAAGTGGCATTGCACTGCGGAAACTCGCGCAGCGCGCGCAGCAGGGCAAGTGCGATGAACGGCAACGGCGTCAGTCGCGCGGCGTTGGGCCGATCATTCAGATGCATGCGCAATCCATCGAGCTGCGTGACGTCGATTTCTTCGACGTAAGAAAAGTGCGGAATCTCGCGCTTGGATTCGCTCATGCGGTTCGCAATCATGCGCCGCAGACCGATCACTTTGACCTCGGTGGTCTCGGCCGGAACATAGGCCGCGGCTGGCTCGTCCGCGCGCTGCACATAGGCGTCGAAATCGCCGGGCAGGATACGGCCGTTGGGACCACTGCCGCCAACGCGCGTCAGGTCTATGCCCATTTGTTTGGCACGCCGACGAATCGCGGGCGAGGTAATGACCTTGCCGTCTGCACGCGGAGCCGGGGCCGCCGCGGCTGGCGCAGGCGGCGGCGTCTGCACAGCCACTGGCGTCTCGCTGGCAATATCCAGCTCGACCGGCGCCTCGCTTTGGGAGGCGGCCGTGGGCTCTTCCACCGGCGCGCTACCGTCAGTCTCAAACACGATCAACGGCGAGCCCACGGCAATCATGTCGCCGGGTTCGCCGGCAAGCTTGACGATTCTGCCGGCCACGGGCGCCGACACTTCAACGGCGGCCTTGTCGGTCATCATGGTGCCCACCACGGCCTCTTCGACGACCACGTCGCCCACCTTGACGCTCCAATCGCCTATCTCGGCTTCGACTGTGCCCTCACCCAGATCCGGGAGCTTGAAAACGTACTCGCTCATGCTGCCTCCATGATCTGATTGATCGCTGCAACAAACCGCTTCTGCCCCGGGAAATACTGCCATTCGAATGCATGCGGATACGGCGTGTCCCATCCCGCTACACGCTCAATAGGCGCTTCGAGATGCCAGAAGCAGGCCTCCTGAATCGAGGCCACAAGCTCGGCACCAAAGCCGCTGGTGCGGGTGGCTTCATGCGCCACGAGGCAGCGCCCGGTTTTCTTGACTGACGCGGCAATCGTATCGATATCCAGCGGTGCCAGTGTGCGCACGTCAATGATCTCGGCATCGACGCCGGCCAGTTCGGCAGACGCCTGCGCGACGTGCACGAGCGTACCGTAGGTCACGATGGTCAGGGCCGTGCCGGATTTGGTGATCTCGGCCTTGTCCAGCGGCACCGTGTAGTAGCCCTCGGGCACATCGCCTTTGGGATGCGCCGACCACGAGACGGCCGGTTTTTTCGGATCACCATCAAACGGACCGTTGTAGATGCGCTTTGGCTCAAAAAACAAAATCGGATCGTCCGACTCGATGGCGCTGATCAGAAGCCCCTTCGCGTCGTACGGATTGGACGGCATGACGGTTCTGATACCGCTTATGTGTGTGAACAACGCCTCGGGAGACTGCGAGTGGGTCTGGCCACCGCGGATGCCGCCGCCGCATGGCGTACGAATCGTAACCGGCGAGAAATATTCGCCGCCGCTGCGATAGCGCAGCCGCGCGAGCTCACTCACCACCTGATCGATGCCCGGATAGATGTAGTCAGCAAACTGAATCTCGGCGACCGGCCGCAGGCCGTTGACGCCCATACCGATGGAGGCACCAATGATGCCGCCCTCGGCGATCGGCGCGTCGATGACGCGATGCTCACCATACTTGCGCTGCAGCCCATCGGTGCAGCGAAACACACCACCAAAATAGCCCACATCCTGGCCCATAACGACCACGGCACCGTCTTTGTCGAGCATGACGTCCAGCGCGGAGCGGACAGCCTGAATCATATTCATCTGTGGCATGACCTAGTCCTCTTCCAACTGGCGCATGATCTCGCGCTGCTTTTCAAGATGCGCGGGCGCCTGTGCGTAGACGTCGTCAAACATCGTTGTCGGATCGAGCTGCGGGCCGTCGTTCATCGTGCCGTAGCTCTGCGCTTCTTTCCACGCCGCCGTCATGCCCGTGCGCAGCTCGTCCTCGAGCGCGTCCTGTCGTTCGTCGGACCAGTGTCCAAGCTCGATCAGGTGGTTTTTGAGCCGCTTCAGCGGATCGCCCAGCGGGAACTTTGCCCATTCATCCTTGGGCCGATACTTGGTTGGATCATCCGAAGTCGAATGCGCGCCACCACGATAGGTCACATGCTCGATGAGCGTGGGACCGCCGCCGCGTCGCGCGCGTTCAGCCGCCCACAGCGTCACAGCATAGACGGCCAACAGATCATTGCCATCAACTCGAATTCCAGGGATACCCACGCCCAGACCGCGCGCCGCAAACGGCCGACGCTCGCCACCAGCGAAGCCCTGGAATGTGGAGATGGCCCACTGATTGTTTACGACATTCAGAATCACCGGGGCCTGATAGACCGCGGCAAACGTGAGCGCGTGATGGAAATCGGCTTCGGCCGTACTGCCGTCGCCAACCCAGGCGGCCGCAACATGATCTTCGCCTTTGATTGCCGAGGCCATCGCCCAGCCCACGGCGTGCGGATACTGCGTACCGAGATTGCCCGAGACGGAAAACACATTGCCCTTGGACGAGTGATACATGATCGGCATCTGACGGCCTTTGCACATATCTCGCGTGTTCGACAGACACTGGCACATGATTTCGATCGGCTTCACACCGCGATAGAGAAACAGACCCTGATTGCGATACGACGGGAAGCACATGTCGCCAGGACGCAGCGCCATGCCCTGTCCGATGGAGACGGCCTCCTCACCCATGGCCTGCAGATAAAACGAAATCTTGCCCTGGCGCTGGGCCTGCCACAGACGCTCGTCCATGATGCGGTTAAGCGTGATCCAGCGCAGGGCGACCTGCAGTTCGGCCGGATCCAGATTCGGATCCCAAGGACCCTTGGCCACATGATCATCGTCGAGCACGCGCACAAGTTCGGTGCTCAAATACTCGATATCGCGCGGCGCCGCATCGATGGCCGGTCGATCAATCGCACCGGCCGGCGCAAGGTGCAAATAGGTGAAGTCCGGTTCTTCGCCCGGGCGCGCGGTGGGCCGCGGTACGTGCAGTCGGGACGTTTTACTCATGCGCTGAGCGCCTCCTTTGGGTGGGTACTGGCTCCGGCGGCGACGAGCGCGCGGGCCATGTCATTGGCAATGTCATTGGTGGCGCGCTTCTCGCTCGCGGCACGTGCAAAAATCGCGTCGAGACGCTCGGGAATGCGCTCCACATCTGCTCTGACCGCGCTGGCGGTCGAACCGCCGCGATGCTCGTGGTGAACACTGATGATGCCGCCGCCGTTAATGACGAAATCGGGTGCATAAAGGATGTTGCGCTCGCGCAGCCGCTCGCCATCTTGCTCTGTTGCAAGCTGATTGTTCGCACCACCGGCAATGACCGGCACCTGCAGGCGCTCTATGCTTTGCGCGTCAAACAAATGCCCGAGTGCGCATGGCGCCAGTACGTCTGCATCGGCAAACAGAATGTCTTCAGGAGCAACGACCGACACCGGCAACGCCTCTGACACTCGCTTGAGATTGGCCGCATTGACATCGGCCACCAGCAGTGTAGCGCCGGCCTCATGCAACAGGCGGCAGAGATTGAAGCCAACATTGCCGACGCCCTGCACGGCGACGCGCAGCCCGTTTACCGATTCGCGCTGCAGACGCGCTCGTACGGCCGCCTCGATTCCGTGAAAAACACCGAGCGCGGTCCACGGACTCGGATCGCCGCCGGCCGCCTGTCCCTGCTGCGTCAAACCCGACACGTGCCGCGTGTGGCCGGCCACTTCGTGCATGTCGGCCACCGTCATGCCCACGTCTTCTGCGGTGATGTAGCGCCCGCCCAGGCTGTCGACCACACGCCCGAAGGCGGCAAAAAGTGCAGGCGACTTGGGCGCGTCGGCACTGGCCAGAATCACGGCCTTGCCGCCGCCAAAAGGCAGACCGGCAATCGCATTCTTGTAGGTCATGCCGCGCGAGAGCCGCAACACATCGGTGAGCGCGTCCGCGCTGTCGGCATACTCCCAGCGCCGGCAGCCGCCAGCGGCGGGCCCCAGGGCCGTTGAGTGAACCGCGATGATGGTGGCGAGGCCGGTCGCGGCATCGTATGCCTGATGAACTGCCTCGTGCTGATCAAACTCGGGATGGTCGAATACCGTCATGGTGTTGCCCTGCAAAAAACAGGCGCACATTCTACCCTGTCATTGCGGCAATTTATTTGGTAAATATGAGCATAAGTGCCAATACCGTGCATGATCTACGCGCATTTATCACCTAAAGAGCATCATTTATGCAAGCTGTAAATCTTGATTACACGGACCGCCAGATTCTGAATTTGCTGCAGACCGAACCCGCCCTGAATGCCGCGGCCATCGGGGAGCGCATCGGCCGCTCGCAGTCGGCTTGTTGGCGGCGTATCCAGCGCCTGCGCGACAGCGGCGTTATTGAAGACCAACCGGTCGGCCTGAATCGGCAGAAAGTGGGCCTCGACACCATGGTGTTTGCACAGGTCAAGCTCACCTCGCACGGGCGCAGCAATCTGAATCAGTTTATTGAGGCCGTGCACGACTTTCCGGAAGTGCTCGACTGTCACATTGTGCTCGGTCCCGTCGACTTTTTGCTGCGTATCGTGACGGCCGACATGAAAGCCTACGAGCGGTTTTTTTTCGACAAGCTTTCGCAGCTGCCGGGCGTCCAGGAGGTCACCTCCAGCATCGTGCTGTCGGAGGTCAAGCACACCACGGTGCTGCCAATCTAGGTAAGCGATGGACGTGGCGAAGCCGTCACGCCGACGTCGTGACGGGGAAATGCGCTGGCATCCACCGTCTCGAGATAACCATGCCAGGCCGCGTGACCCAGCACCGGCAAAATCACGATCAGGCCAAGACACGCCGTCAAGATGCCCAGCACCAGACCGCCCAGTGCGATGCTGAGCCAGATCACCATCACCACGCGATTGCGCAGCACAGCGTTCACCGACGTCACGACTGCCGTCACCGCGTCGACGCGCCTGTGCACAATCATCGGCAGCGCAAACGCACTGGCCGAAAAGGTGATCATCACAAAGATCGCCCCGATGGAGGTCCCTACGCCCAGGAAGGTCATGAAATCGCGCAGCGGCGCATCCGGGTTGGCCGGGAAAAATACGTGCACCATCGTGCCGGCACGCGCCCACACTAAAAAGATCACCAGCAGCACGAGCGCAAACACCATTTCGTTGCCCACGTGACGCTTCAGGCCAGCACGAATCGCACGGCGCAGCGATGGCGTCTGATTGCGCTCGAGCTGCGCACTGATTGCATACAGGCCGGTGCAGGTCAGTGGCGCAAGAAATACCAGGCCACCCACCACCGCAAAGACAACCCAGTAGCCACCGAACCGCCAGGCGACAAGACAAACGAGTGCCACCAGAGCCGCCATGAACACGCCATAGCTCACACTGGCCAGCCCCCCGGCCAGATAGTCGCGCCAGCCCAGACGCAGCCAGCGCAGCGGCGCCCCAATCGAGAGCTGCCTGGCCGGCGCCGCAAAGGGCAGGCCGGACAGTTCACTGCTTTGATTGCTATTGGCTTTTTCGTCGCTCACCCGCCAAAGGGTACTCCTGAACTCTGCGGCAGGCGAATCCCGCGCTAGACAAACAGTCCCGGATACTGCGGTGTATAGCCGCGCAGCACTTCGCCGCTCACAGCCGCCTCCGGGACGCCCATAAAGCGGGTCAGCACTTCACCGAAGACATCGCGGTAATCGGTAGTCGACTTCAGATCACGTGGCTGTCCACTGCTGGCCTGCACGTGCAGCTCGTCCACGGCCAGACCGGGCCAGGCACCGGAGGGCGTGTTCATGCCACTACCCGGTGCGCTCGCGTCGCCGCGCGACAGCACACGACCGCCTGCGACCGCCCCGGAGAGCGCAAACATCGCGTTGCCCCAGCCGTGGTCCGTGCCACCGTTGCCGTTCACCTCTGCCGTGCGCCCGAACTCGGTCACAATCAGCAAGCACGTCCTGTTTCTGGCCGCGCCAATGTCCTGCCAGAACGACGTGACGGCGCTTGCCAGGTCCTCACCACGATTCTGGATGTTCACCAGAAGATTCGAATGATGATCCCAGCCGCCATGGTTGACCGTAATCATGCGTACACCAAGATCCGGGTTCTTGATCAGGCGCGCCGCATCCTGCAGGGCGCGATTCAATCGACCGTTGCCCGGCGGATAGGTGGCGCCCGGCGGCTGATTTGCGATGCCCGCCAACGTGTCCACCGCACCGAATGCCGCTTGACCGGCGATGCCGGCAAGCCCGCCCTGAGCGTCGTAAATCTCGCTTAACGCACTCGCGCGCCTGCCGGAGAAAGCGCCGCCGTAGGCCACGCTGGCGATATCGGCAAACGCCACGCTGTACGGCGTACTTGGACCCGCCAGCGCCTTGGTCATGAAGGACCCGATCGATACACCGTTCACGATCGGATTCGGCGCACACAGATCTCCCTGTGCGGCCATCGCATTCAGCGCCCGATTCAGCCAGCCATCTGTCGTGACCTGGGACGCGCTGCCGGGCACCACGCGCTCGATCGAATCCTGCGCAGTAAAGTGTGAGTAGTCATTGGCACCGCCCATGGCGTGCACCATCGCCATCTCGCCGCTATCAAACAATGGTTTGAATGATCCGATCGACGGATGCAATTCGAAAAAGCCGTCGAGCTCAAGATCCGAACCGCCCTCCGGGATCGCCAATGAGCCACGCCGCGCCGCATAGTTGGTCTGATCGCCACGCGGTATTACCAGGCTGAGGCCATCGGCACCACCGCGCAGAAACAGCACAACCAACGTGTTTTCAGCTTGCGCACAAGCGGCACTGGCGATGCTTGCGGGGAGTGCGCCAAGCGCCAGAGATCCACCTACGCGTGCGCAGAAGGCTCTGCGATTCATTGAGGTTTTCATAAAACGTGCTCCTCGCCTAGTGCATCAGAAATTCAGGGGTCGACAGCAGCAAAATAGCCGCCTGCCGGGTACGTGTGTTACGCCCGGCGCTGGCCGGAAGGTCATCGAGAAAACTGATGACGGAGGTCCGCGTAGCAGGTTCAACCCCGCGCGGGATGAAGCGCTCAACGAGTGCGTCCACCATTTGTGCGCTGGTCGCCCCCTGAGGCACGCCGTAACGCTGAGCCGGATTGGGAATCGGGGCGATAAGCCGCTGAACCAGGTTGAGCCTCACCAACGCGCCACCGGCACTCACCCAGGCCAGCGAAGATTCGGGATACCCGGTCGGTGGCGCCGCCTTGTACAGCGCCTCGCCCATCAATTCGAGGTCCGCCATGACGCCGTTGAAGGAATTTTCAAACCGGTTGACGTTGCCGCCCTGACTGGTAATCAGCGACTCGCCCAGCACATCGACACCGAGGGCGCGCGCGACGCGGGCCGTGAACAACTGAGGACGGGCAAATTTCGTGCCCCAGTGATCCTCTATGCCAAGAAACTCCTTGCTTGCCAGTGTGGCCAGCATGACGGCCCGCAGGTTTCCACGACTGGCCTGCCAGGCCGACATCGATCTTTGCAGCAGCTCATCGGGCACCTCCTCCGAGACGAAGCGTGTGATCAGTTTGCGGCTGACAAACTCCGCCGTCTTTGGATGCAGGGCCAGCAGGCAAAAAAGCACCTCGGCTTCGGTTGCAAATGCTTCAGCCGGTCGGCCATCGCAACCGAGGTTGCCGTCGAAAACCCAGGGCTCAGTGTTCTCCAGCGTGACGGTTTTGGTGCCATTGACGTGCCGCCCGGGCACATAGTTGGTCACAAAATCGGGCGGATTGCTGGTGTAGCCGGTCAGAATCTTCGTGACTTCCTGCACGTCAATCTCGTCGTAGGTACCGACTTTCCCAACGGTATGAAGCTCGAGCAATTCGCGCGCGAAGTTCTCGTTGGTGTTGCCACGTCGCGAGCGTTTCAGGTCGAGGTAGTCAAGCATCGCGGGCGCCAGCGAGACCGAACGCAACAGGTCTTCAAAGCGCCCCAGTGCGTGCGGTGCGATCGCATCGGTTTCGTAGCTTTGCATCGCGATGCGAGCGATGGCGGAGTTGCCATCGACATTGAAGTGATTGAGCCAGAAATCCAGCAGTACCGCCTCGAGCTGGCGTCTGGACAACGTCGCGCGCAACAGCTTGATTTCGCCGAGCTGCCAGTTGACGTGATTCAAGCCGGCACGCCGATCCGTGCAGAAGGTCTGGTTAACCCCGCAAAACTGCGGTCGCAGTTCTTCGATAGACTTGCCCCAGGTCGCGAACGGCCCGGTGCTGTAAGGCACCAGCGCCTGCTCGAACTCAGGGTCGGCTATTTGTTCCGGGAACAGCTGCTGGCGCAGATAGAAAAATGACCCGATGTCGAGAACTCGCTGTCGCGACCATTCATTGCCGCCAAAACCGATCCGCGCCAGCACATGTTCATTCTGGTCGGTATCGCAGTAGGTTGCTGCGGCATCGTCGCACGGATCCGCCGCGACAGACGCAGGCGCGATGGCAAATGCCGCCCCGGCTCCCGCTATCCAGATTACCAGACTCAGCAGGACCCCATCGGCCCGCCGGGGTCGATACATCGACTGCTTCATTTCTCTCTCCCGAAAACGAAAATTGGTCGTCTTGGGAGCCTAGAGTTGGCTATTTGCCGCTCAAGTGTCGTTAAACATAGACGTGACGCAACGGCCACACGTTTTAGCGATGCGGTATCAACAAGTTATTGATTGCTGCAAAGCCACCCGCTGTTTTGCTGCGAGCAGGCTACACCCTATGTAGGGAAAGCGTTAGGTTGAGCGCATAATCGTGAGTGCGAGGGTTTGCGCGGATCAGCGCAGGTGCCGGTCCACAAGCGCGACGAGTTCAGCAATTTCGAACGGCTTGTTCAGCAGTCCGTCGAAGGTGGTGGCGGCGCTCGCGACTTCGTTGTCGGCAAAGCCGGTGGTGAGGACCAGCGCAAGGTGTGGATGGCGCTTGCGAATCGTTGCCATCAGCTCAAGACCGGTGGTACCGGGAAGCTGATAGTCACACAACGCCAGAACGAATCGATCTGCGTCCTCATCGAGACACGCTAACGCTGCATCGGCGTCGGCAGCCAGGACGACCTCGATGCCCTCGATCGCGAGCGCGTCGACCAAAAATCGGCCGATTAATGCTGAGTCCTCAACGTAGAGGATAGCGGCCTGCGTCACGAGGCTTCAGAGGTTGATTCGGGCTCGCCCAGATTCTGGGTATACCAGACGGCGGCCTCGGCGCGCCGCTGGACGCCCAGCTTCTCAAATACGGAGGCCAGATAATTGCGAGCCGTCTTTTCCGTGATGCCCATGTGCTTCGCTATTTCCTTGTTTGTCATTCCCTTGGCAACGTTGCGCAAAACTCGAAGCTGTTGCGGCGAAAGCAAGCTGTCAGGTTCGTGCGTCGCGACGACGTCCAGCGACGCCACCTGCAACAGATTTGACACGCTGTCGTGGTAGACATCGATCCCGCGCGATACGAGTCGGATGGAGGAGACCAGATCGCGAGTGTCGATGGTCTTGAGCAAATAGCCGTTGGCCCGGATGCGTATAGCCTCTTCGACATTAGCCCGGTCAAGATTTCCGGTCAGAAAAACCACCTTGCACTCGGGTTGCTTTTCCATACACGCGCGCCCGAATTCCAGGCCTGATTTTTCCGGCAATTCAATGTCGAGCAGCGCGACGTCGTAGCGATCTGCCGCGATGGCCGCGATGCCTTGTTCATAGGAACCCACGCTTTCAACATGTTCGATGTCCGGTTCCTTGGACAGCATCGGTGCAATGCTGCCCAGAATCACCGCGTGATCATCGAGCATCAGAATCTTCATTTGAGCTGCGCCGACAACAACCGAAAGGCAGACTCCGCGTCCAGAATCGCCTCGGTGACCTGCTCAAAAATTTCGTTTCTTCGCTCGGGCGTGATGTCGGCGCTTGCCATGAGACGGCTGCCCATTTTCACCTGCGCCAGACAATTGCCCAGAGTATGCAGCTCTTCCTGCATCTCACAGATTCGTTCATCTGAAACCATTCGATGACCTGACTTAGCAACGCAGAACGTGGCGCTCTGCAATTCGTTCCCTGAATGCTTTATGCCGAAAGCAGGCTGCTGAAGATTGCGCAGCCTCTTTGGGGGCGTACTAGCACACAATTATAATTAGTCGTGATCTTCCCCCAATCAGGGTCAAATGTCACCCGTGCGTTTGCCATCTTTTTTCGTGACATGGCGCTTGCTACCGTGTGAATGCAGGAGAACGCAAGCCCGATTACCTCGGTAGTTACGTTTGATACTTCTTTTGTTCACCGGGTGACAGGACGACAGTTAAGCCCATGGAAGGGTTTCCCTTGTGAACACAAGCAGGCGTTTTTCTGCACACTTTTCGGTTGCTCGCCACGACGTGGCCATGCTCCGCGGACAATCCCTGACTGCACATTTCGTGCACGGCGACGCAGATCAACCCCATTGATCGGCGTCGTCTTTTATTATGTGCCCAAAACTGTCCGCATCAACGCGAATAGCGTCCGGGCTTTGGTGGCGGTTGTATGCCTTTGGTCGCGAGCCACTCCTGACATTTTTGCTGCCACCGCGCAGCTTCGGGGTATTGCTCGGCATCCACCGGCCGAAAGAACATATCCTCGAGCATGGGCTGCGCGCCCACCCTCTCGGGTTTTGGCGCCTGCTTGAGAGCGAAGGTGGGATCGGCGCCACGCTCCAGCAAGAAATAAGCATGTTCGAAATCGCCAAAGCCGGTTGCCATGCTCAGCACCGTGTTGCCATGCAGTCCACCTTCAAACGCGTCTATGTCCGCACCGGCATCCAGCAGCGCCTCAATCACGTCCCATTTTTGCGCCCGGCGCGCAATGTGAATCAGCGGCTCTTTGTCGCGGTTAACCGCATTGGGATCCGCGCCAAAAGCGAGCGCCGCCTGCACGAAAGACGCATCCCCGCCTTCTATCACGTAGTGCATCAAAATTTCGCCGTTGCCCGCACGGCGATTGGGATCGGCACCGCTTTTCAGTAAGGCGTGAAAGCCCTCGGGGTTGCGCTGATGCACCGGCCACAGAAGCAGCGGCATACCCTCGTCAGACAACGCGTTGGGATCGAGTTTTTGATACTCGACCAGCTCGGCCACGCGCGGCGCGTCGCCGCGTGCAGCGGCCTGCGCAAGCGTGGCAAGCCCGCCGGAAAAATGCAGTTCAAGTCGCATGGATGTGTGCGCGGTGCTCCCGGCAGCTGTGGACGATGGCGCCGGATCAGCGCAGGAGCAAAGCGTGAGCACCAACGCGGTGGCCCACGGCACAAGGCTCGGGCGATTGATCACGGACTTCACCGTGCCAGATTATATCAGCGTCCGAGTAGCAAGTCGGCGCGTTGCTCGAGCGAGCCCAGAACCTGATCAATACCACGGTCGACGAAATCCATACCGTGACGAGCCACCGACTCACCCAACGTATCGGGCGCTGCCGTGATCACGGGATCCGCCTGAAACTCGCTCAAAGCGGCGCGATAGGCTGCAATGCTGGCCACTGTTTCGCCGCCCTGATACCAGGGAGCGTCTTCTGCTGCTTCCAGACGCGTGTCGAGTCGATCGAGGATGCCATCGGCCCGCGTGGCGATGCCGTCCGGGCCCACAAACTCGGCCGCCGCATTCGGCGATGCCGCACCGTTGGTCGCGAGCGCGTCAAGCGCGACGGGCTGACCAACCGCTTCTGCCATTGACAGCAGGTCCGAGCCCTCGGCTTCTGCCAGCACGCTGAAATCGCCGATGGAACCAACGCGATCCTGAATCTGGCCCTCAACGAACGGATTGGTCGCCACGCCCGCGGCAAACCTCACGAGGCCGCCGATCTGATCGGCGCGCTGCGGATCAATGTCGGATGCCGATTCCTGCAGCGTGGTCAATATTTCGCCTTCGACCTGATACACGGTCACTAACTCCGAGGTGTCGGCGACCGCTGTACCGAGGCCATTGCGCGAAATGTATTCCGGCGCCGTGTTGGGATGCAGGCCGGCGGCGTTAAAGGTATTGGCCGGTGCACCCGTGACTGCGGACGCGGCGGACGCCATGCCACCGCCAAGCGAATGGCCGGTGACTTCAAACTCACCGTCGGTGGCCCGGTCCACCTTGATCGCCAGCGACATGGCGCGATCGTAATAGTCGGTCTGACCACCCGTGCCCTGGCCAAAGTTGTTGGCCCAGTCTTCGGCGGAGGTGGCCGTGGTGCCTTTGAATGCCAGCACGGGCTGCGCATCGGCGCCATGAATGGCGGGGTCCGGTATGTAGAGCTCGGCGCGGAAGCCCGAGTTTGCCGGAGCCAGATTCTCTTGCGTCAAGCCGTAGCGGGCGAGCGTCGCGGGATCTTCGCTGGCCCGCGTCCAGCCTACCGGTGCCGATGGACTTACGCCCTCGCCCACCCAGTGGTAGACGTCGGCCGAAAGCCCCGCCATTTCCTGGCCGTGATAACGCGCCTCAAGTTCGTCAGCCAGTTCGCTGGCCTCCGGTGTACCGAGTGCGCGGAGCCCTTCAACGCGTTGCTGCTGTTCGGCCAGTTGCGCGCGTACGGCAGCCACTTCGGCAGCCGAAGGTGGCAGCGCTGGCACGATGCTCGTTTCAAGGTTGCCGCCGTTGCTGAGAATCACCGTGTCACGCGGTGCCAGCGAATCGATGGCGGTGTTAATGCGTCCCAGCATGCGCGCGCGGGTCTCGACGCTGCCGGTATTTTCGGCCACGGTCTGCAGGCTCTGCAGCCCGTCCGCGTGATACTCACTTGAATCAAAACCGACCAGAGGATCGCTGGTGGTCTTGCCAAGGCCGGCCTCCACCACCTGCGTGAGCTGAGCATCGTTCAGTCCCGCTACGGCGCGATCAAACGCGGAGGCTTCCCCTGACATGGAATTGAGCACCGCAAGCGCCGCGTCGGTGTAGACGCTGGACTCTCTGGTCGTGGTAGAAAAGGTGCCGGTGGACTGTCCGCCCTCCGCAATCAGCCCGCGGTCGCCGAGCGCCTCAACAAAATCAGCTTTGGTGTTGGGCGTGGCATGGTCGGCCACAGCCTGACCAATCGCGCCGACGTCGGCATTCACACCGGGCTGCTCGCCGCCGAAGGCCTCAGCCAGACGAACCAACTGCGTGCCATCGAGCGAGCGCGCCATGTCGGCGAAAAAGTCCTGTTTCTGAGTGGCATTGAGTCCACTGAAATCCCAATCATTGATTTCAGCAGCCAGCGTCTGAACCGTGTCATCGGACAACTGTTCGAAAGCGGCGGTCGCGTCGCGCGGATCCAGATTGGCGAGCGTGGTCTGCACACTCAGTACATCTTTTTCCGTGACAGGGTTGAACAAGCCGCTGGACAACGAGGTTTCAATCGACGCGGCCGCGGCGTCAGCGGCGCCCGACGTGGTGTCCTGCAAAGTCGGGTCGTTGGCCGCAAACTGTGCGGCGCCAACGGCTGCATCCGATGAGAAATCGCTGTTTACTGCGGGGCCCGACATGACACGTCCTCCATGGTCCGACCATTACCATAGAGCTGAGGCGCCTCTGCAGACACTAGGGACTTCCCTAGCGATCCGCCTCGGGCACCCTATTTATCAATAACTTGCGCTGCGCGACACGGGCACGTAGTAGCGTGCCACAAGAATGCCCGCCACAGCCCCTGCCAGGTGACCGTCCCACGATACGCGTCCCTGGGTAGGCATGACGCCGGTCAGCAAAGTGGTGCCGTACACCAGCGCCGTCACGCCCGCCGCCGCCAATGCCAGAAGTGAGCGCGAGCGATAGCCCGAGACAATAAGACAGGTTGCAAGACCAAACACCAGGCCGCTGGCCCCGATATGGTTGCCGCTACGAGCAAAAAGCCAAGTCAATAAGCCGGAGAGCAACGAGATCAGCAGCGCAGTGATCAGCGGCCTTGATTGGGTCGCGATCAGCATCGCCATGAGCACGATCAGCGGCACCAGATTGGCACAAAGATGAGCGAGATCGGCGTGCAGAAGCGGCATTGCGACAATGCCGGTCAGCCCGTCGAGTGAGCGCGGTCGCAGCCCGAACTGCTCCAGAGGCAGCACCCGATCGGCAACAAAACTCACACATAGAACAACGATAAAGATCGCCAGAGCACGTGCGTTGCGAAAAGAAAGACCGGGCGCATTGGATGGGTAAGACATGACTCTGCAGCTCGCCGGGGGGAAGCGAACTGCAGAGTAACATGCTCGCCGCAGGGCGAGGCCTGGATCAGGCGGCCGAACGGCTCCAGGTTTCAGCGGCAAACTGTGGATTGACCTCGGTGCCGGTCAGGTGATTGGTGTAGTTGCTCAGGGTTTTCATCGTCACACCGAGCACCACGTCGAGGGACTGCTGGGCCGTGTATCCGGCGCCGAGAAATGCCTCAAGCGGGGCACCGCCAACCCATCCACGTTCGGCAACGGTGGCACGGGTGAACACGGCCAGCGCATTGAGCTTTGCGTCGGGCAACACGGTGCCCGCGCGCAGCGCATCCACAATGGTCGCGTCTACGCCGACCATGTTTTTGGCGATCACCGAATGAGCTGCCACGCAAAACTCGCAGCCGTTTTCCACGCTCGCGGCCAGCGAAACGACTTGCTGCTCGGTCTTGTTCAGGCTGCTTTTCTCAAACAGGTCGCCGAGCGCCGTGTAAGCGTTCAGTACGGCCGGGGATTCGGCCATCTTGGCATAGAGGTTGGGGACAAAACCCAGTGCCTTGCTGGCACCCTCAAGAACGGGCCTGGCACCTTCAGGGGCACTTTCGACAGTGTGATTGGGGAAATGACTCATGTTGGTTCTCCTGTAAACATTCGGGCGTGAGCAACACTGCTGACGCTGATGGGAGAACTCTACGCAGGCATTGGCACAACGAATATGCCCGGTCGTACGGCAAAAATGCCCGAACGTCCAGACCCGGCTGCGCCGACTAATGCTCGGCGCGGTAGCGGTCTTTTACCTTCACATAGTGAGTCGCGGAATATTTGAGCATGGCCAGATCGTCCTGGCTGAGCTCACGTACGCGTTTGGCCGGCGCACCGGCATAGAGCCAGCCTGAATGCAGCCTCTTGCGCGGCGTCACAAGGCTGCCGGCCGCAAGCAGCACGTCGTCCTCGATCACGGCAAAATCCATGACCACGGCATTGATGCCGATCAGACAGCGATCGCCCACCGTGCAGGCATGAAGGACAGCCTTGTGCCCCACCGTCACGTCTTCACCCACAATCAGCGGGGCACCCGGTGAGTAGGTGCCGGCATGGGCGACATGACACACGCTGGCGTCCTGCACATTGGTTCGCGCGCCGATCTGAATGTAGTTGACGTCGCCGCGCAGGACGGCGGTGGGCCAGATGGACACATCATCGCCGAGCGTCACCTCGCCGATCACGCAAGCCGCCTCGTCGACATACACGCGCTCGCCCAGTTGCGGGCGTGCATCCCCGAGCGGGCGCAGCGATCGGCTCATGTCATGGTCACCAGCTCTTCGGCGCTGGTCGGGTGAATCGCTACGGTGTCGTCAAAATCGGCTTTGGTCGCACCCATCTTCACGGCGACGGCAAAACCCTGCAGCATTTCGTCCGCGCCCGGCCCGATCACATGGACGCCCACCACTTTTTCGGCCTCCCCCATTGTCACCAGCTTCATCTGACACGGTGTCTTGCGCTCGGTGAGCTGGTGGTACATGGGCGTAAACTTGCTGGTGTAGATACGCACATCTTCGCCGTAGGCCGCCCGCGCCTCGGGCTCGGTCATACCCACTGTACCAATCGTCGGATGCGAGAACACCACGGTGGCGATGTTGTCGTAATTCAGATGGCGATCCTTCTGGCCGTCGAACAGACGGTCCGACAGTCGGCGTCCGGCAGCAATTGCTACCGGCGTCAGCGGCTCGCGCCCGGTGACATCGCCGATCGCGTACACACCTTCGACACTCGTGCTCTGAAACTTGTCGGTCACGATAAAGCCGCTGTCATCAAGCTCGAATCCGGCGTGCTGAGCGCCGATGTCTTGCGTTGCCGGATCACGACCAATCGCCCACAGCACCTGATCGTAGTCGCCCTGACGACGCCCATCCTGCGAGACCAACGTGAGGTTACCTGGTTCTCCTTCGAGACTGCCGGGCACGAACCTTTTGATGACGTTGACGTTATTGTCGGCCAGGGCAACCAGCAGGCCCTCCTGCAGCATCGGATCGAATTCACGTAGCGCAAAGTCTTTGCGAATGACCAAATCCACCTGCGTTCCGAGCGAGGCAAAAACGCCCGCAAGCTCAACGCCAATGTAGCCACTGCCGACAACCGCAACTTTCCTTGGCTGCTCGGGCAGCGCGAAAAATCCGTCTGAATCGATGCCAAGTTCGGCGCCCGGAATGTCCGGGAAACGCGGTGCACCACCTGTTGCCACAACGATGTTGGGCGCTGTGATGCGACGCCCGTCAATGTCGATAGTGTGCGCGTCCACAAAGCGTCCGTGACCGGCGATGTAGGTCACGCCACGACGCTCGAGATTGCGCTCATAAATGCCGTTGAGCCGCTCGACGTAGGCATCCCGATCGGCTTTCAACGCGGCCCAGTCGATCCGATCAAGCGTCGCGTGGATGCCGTAACCCGGCGCGTCGTGTACGGCGTGCGCTACGTCCGCCGCGTACCACATCACCTTCTTGGGCACACATCCAACATTCACGCAGGTGCCGCCCAGCGGTTTGGGCTCGATGATCGCGGCCTTTGCGCCGTACTGGGCTGCGCGCTGCGCGCAGGCCAGCCCGCCGCTGCCACCGCCCAGGGCGATAAGATCGAAGGTGTCGCTCATATTGGTTTCACGTCTCGCTTAAATTGTGATCACTGTACACATCCCCAAATGACTGTCCAGTGTATTATCAAGCTCTTGCGCGACGGTCGGCGACGCTTTTTCGAAGGGTATTGGCATGATTGAATTTGGTGTGTTTCTGGTGTTCGTGGCCCTGCTGTTCGGCTACGGCGTCACGATCTACAACGGCCTTGTGACCCTGCGAGAAAACGTCAAGAAAGCCTGGGCCAACATCGACGTCTTGCTGCGCCAGCGTCATGACGAAATTCCCAAGCTGGTTGAGACCTGCAAACAGTACATGGGCTTCGAGCAGGAAACGCTCGAAAAAGTCATGGAGGCGAGAGCAAAAGTGTCGGCGGCGCAGTCATCGGGAAATGTCGGCGAACTGGGCAAAGCGGAGGGCCAGCTGCGCATGGGCCTCGGCAATCTGTTTGCGGTCGCTGAGCAATATCCGGAGCTCAAGGCCAATGAGTCTTTTCAGCATCTGCAGGCACGTATTTCATCGCTGGAAGAATCGATTGCCGATCGGCGCGAGTTCTACAACGAGTCGGTCAACCAGAACAACATCCGCATTGGCCATTTCCCCGACAACCTGATCGCCAGCTTTTTCAAATTCAAGCAAGCCGACTTGCTGGAATTTGCAGCCGAAGATCTGGCGGACGTCGACGTCAAGGCGCTGTTTACCTCCTGATCCGGGCGCCACGAGCAGATCCATCGTGGGCCAGTTGTTTCGCGACTTCAGGGGCACCGTCGCCGGCTTCGAGGACGGGGACTACTATCTGTTTCTGACCTTCTTTGTTGTCGTTGGCGCCGTTGCGTTCTGGCGTGCGTTTCAAAGCTTGCGCATTACGCGTCTGGTTGAAGATATGCCCACCTCGCGCACGCGCTCTGCGCCCCAGGGATATGTGGAGTTGGCGGGTCGTGCCAGCCTGATGCCCGGTCCGGATATTCTGACACCCATGACCGGCCGGCGCTGCGTCTGGTGGTCGCTGACAACCGAAGAACTCAAGAACGATCGCTGGCAAAGCGTTGACCGCGAAGTCAGCCACGAACTGTTCCATCTGACCGACGAGACGGGCACCTGCATTGTCGATCCCGAGGGGGCCAGGGTGTCCCCTGCGCACAAGGTCGTCAGCAGCTCCGGCAAATCGCGCGGCGGTTTGGGACGCTCACGATTCAGACATACCGAGCGCTACATCAAGGACGGCGACCAGCTCTATGTCATCGGTGAGCACCGCACCTTCGCAAGCGACAGCAACTGGAATCACGCCGACGAATTACGCGAAAAACTGCGCGCCTGGAAACGAGACCAGTATCAGTTGCTGCTGCGCTTCGATGCCAACCGCGACGGAAAAATTGATGCGCAGGAGTGGGAAACCGCGCGCAAAGAGGCGCGCAGGGAAGTCGAGTCCGAGCATCGCGAAGCCAGCGTTACGCCGGGTGTCAACGTGATCGGCGCGCCCGATAGCAAACTGCCGTTTCTGATTGCTGCGCAGCACGAAGATCTGGTCGCCCGCCGGATGCGCGTCAGCGCATTACTTGCGGCAATCGTGAGCGCAATCGCGGGCATTCTGGTGATTCTGACGCTTGCCGCGCGTCTATAGTGACCTTGCGCCCCGTTTTGAGGTATCTTCAGCGCCCTGAAATTTCCCTGTTCTGGGAGCTCTGCTCACTATGTCGAATCCACTGCTCGATACTGTCGGGTTACCCGCTTTTGCGGCCATCAAGGCCCGCCACGTTGAACCTGCTATTGACCAGGTGCTGAGTGACAATCGCGCTCGTATTGCTGAGCTGATCCAGCCCGGCGTCGAGCACACCTGGTCGTCGCTGGTCGAGGTTATGGAGGCCATGCAGCATCGCCTGGAGCGCGTGTGGTCGCCGGTCAGCCATCTCAACGCGGTGGTCAACAACGACGAGCTGCGCGACGCCTACAACGCGTGTCTGGCCAAACTCACAGACTACGCCTCGGAGCTCGGCCAGAACCGGGCTCTGTTTCAGGCGTTTGAGTCGCTTGAGGAGCGCTTGGGCAATACTTTCGATGCCACCCAGCGCAAACTCATCAGCAACACGCTGCGCGATTTCCGTTTGTCCGGCGTTCACCTGGACGACGATACGCGCAACGAAGTGCGCTCCCTGTCGCTCGAGCTGTCGACACTGCAGGCCAGATTCGAGGAAAACCTGCTCGATGCCAGCAATGCGTTTTCCTACGTCGTAACCGACAAGGACGAACTGAAGGGTATTCCGGAGCAGGCGGTCGCTCGCGCCGCCGAAGAGGCGGCCAATCGCGACCTTGAGGGCTGGTGGTTTGGCCTGGACTTTCCGTCCTACTTTGCCATTGTTGCCCACGCGCAAAGCGAACCGCTACGTAAACGCTTTTATGATGCCTGGGTCACGCGCGCGTCCGATCAGGGCCCTGACGGCGACAAATACGACAACGGCCCGATCATGGAGCGCATTTTGAAGTTGCGACACGCGCTGGCCAATCACATCGGCTTCGAAAACTATGCGGCGTACTCTCTTGCCACCAAGATGGCCGACAGCACGGACGAGGTCATGCAGTTTCTGGGCGACCTGGCGCAACGCACGCATCCGATGGCGCGCGATGAGTTTGCACAGCTCGAAGCGTTTGCCGGCAAGTCACTCAACGCGTGGGACGTCGCCTTCTATTCAGAGAAGCTGCAGAAAGATAGCTTTCAGGTGTCCGAAGAAGAACTGCGCCCCTACTTTCCCGTCGATCGCGCGATGAATGGCCTGTTCGAGGTTACCGAACAACTCTATGACGTGACCATCGCCGAACAGCCGTGCAGCGCGACCTGGCATCCGAGCATCAAGCTCTATGCCGTCAGTGATCGCAGCGGCGAGATTCTTGGCCAGTTTTATGTCGATCTGTACGCTCGCGACAAAAAACGTGGCGGTGCCTGGATGGACGAATGCATCGGTCGCAAGCGCTTTGGTGATGACCTGCGGACGCCCGTGGCCTACCTGGTGTGCAACTTCATGCCACCGTCGGGCGATCAGCCGGGACTGCTGACGCACGGCGAGATTGTCACGCTGTTCCACGAGTTTGGTCATACGCTGCATCTACTGTTGACCAAGGTCGACTATCCGAGCATTGCCGGGATCAACGGCGTGCCCTGGGACGTCGTCGAACTGCCCAGTCAATTCATGGAGAATTTCGTCTGGACCGATGAAGTGCTGCCGATGATCTCCGGACACTTTGAGACCGGCGATCCGCTGCCTACCGATGTGTTCGAGCGTCTGCTGGGCACACGCGACTTTCAGTCCGGCATGCACATGGTGCGTCAGCTCGAGTTCGCCTTGTTCGACATGCGTATCCACATGGAATACGGCAACGGCAAGAGCGTCAGCGAGATTCTTGAAGAAGTACGCGCGGAGGTAAGTGTCGTGCCCGTCACGGCCAACAACCGATTTGCCAACGGCTTTTCGCACGTCTTTGGCGGTGGTTATGCCGCCGGCTACTACAGCTACAAATGGGCCGAAGTTTTATCCGCGGATGCCTTTTCCGCGTTTGAAGAAAGCGGCATTCTGGATCGCGACACGGGCCGGCGTTTTCGTCGCTCCGTACTCGAAATCGGCGGATCCATTGACGCCATGCAGGCGTTCGTCAACTTCCGCGGGCGCAAGCCTACGCTTGACGCACTATTGCGGCATACAGGCATCGAAGACGCCGCCTGAGCATCCGACGCAGCGGCGAATCGGGCAGGACAGTTCGCGGCCGTAGCGATGGCTAGCGGCCGCCCGCCGCCCGAGAAGTGTGGCCGAGTTCACAGTTTGCAACATTGAGGGGCCGCCGACCGCGAATTTGTTGCGTTTTCAGGCTATGGACTATCGCGTTTGGCAGGCGGTTTTCTTACACTCCGACAACATAATAATGTCACCGTATCCCCAAACGAGCCGTTGTGAGCAACACCAGTAGCGAATACGACGTAACCGGAAAAATTCGTGTCAGCCAGATGAACGATGTGCGCAACGAAGTGTGCGACATCTTCAGACGTGTTTACCCGAATGTTTCGTTTGAACCGGTAAACCAGGCGTTTACGGATTTCGAGCGTCTGTTCGAAGGCTCCATGCCGGGCTATGTGGGTTGCGATACGGTCTACCACGATATGCAGCATTCGCTGGACGTGACACTCGCCATGTGTCGCCTGATGGGCGGCCATGAAAAACACGAACGCGTTGACAGCCGACTGGGCCCGAGACTCATGATCGTGGGCGCCGTCGCGGCGCTGTTTCATGACGCCGGCTACATTCGGCGCGAAGCCGACAAAGAAGAAGGCGTCAACGGGGCCTACTACACCAAAAGCCACATCTCGCGCGGCGGCCAGTTTCTCTCGGAGTACATGCCGCAGATTGGTCTTGGTGAGTACATCGATATCGCCATCGAGGCGATGCATTTCACAGGCTATGAGCGTCCTTTGGATTCGCTTGGTCTGGGCGCCCCGAAAACGCGCATTCTGGGCAAGCTTCTTGGCACCGCCGATCTGGTCGCGCAAATGTCTGACCGCTGCTATCTTGAAAAATGCCGCGATCGGCTGTTTCCGGAATTCGTGCTCGGCGGACTGGCCGTGGCCCAAGGCGCCAACGGGCAGGAACAGATTCAATATGAGTCGGGCGAAGAGCTGCTGCGCAAGACGCCGGAGTTTTTCCGTATGGTGTCGCAACAGCGCCTCGACGGCGAATTCAGTCGCTCCTACCGCTACTTCAAATTCTGGTTCGAGGGCAACGACCCGTATAGCGCCGCTATCCATCGCAACCTGAGCTACCTGCAGCAGGTGCTCGAAGACGGCGACTGGTCCAAGCTTCGACGCACGCCTCCTGTGGCAACCGCCAACAGCGACAGCCTCAGTGACACCCAGCGTATGGCCCGTGCGCAACTCGACAAGATGCTGGCACAGCGCAAAAATTAAGGCGTTGCCTGCAACCATTGTGCATGGTGTCGGTCCTACAAGCGTGCGCTATTTCATTCTGATACTGGTTATCTTGCAAAGCGGCATCGCGATGGCCGCGCCGGTGACCATTCCGGGTACCCGCGTAACCATGGACGCGCCGCCGTCCTTTTCGCTGGCAGCGGACTTTCCCGGGTTCGTCAGCCGCGACCTGCAAGCCACAATCTCGGTTGAGGAGCTGCCCTCGTCTTTTGTCGAGGTCAGTGCAGAGTATGATGACGACGCGCTCGAACGTCAGGGCATAGCGGTCCTTGCGCGCACGACGCTTGAACGCGATGGGCTGCGTTCAATCCTGATCGAAGGCGAACAGAGCATCCGCAAACGCAAGATCAGCAAACTGATGTTGCTGACCGGTGATGTGGGCGAGAGTTTGTTGATCACGGCCACGTGGTTCAGCTCGGACCAGAAAAAAGTGGGCGCCGCACTTCGACGGAGCTTGCGCGAGGCCGAGTGGGACGCAAGCATTGCGCTGGATCACTTCGGAGGGCTGGGGTTTCGACTCAAGGACATTCCCGGCCTGAACGTTGCCACGCGCGCCAGTAACAGCATTATCTTCACGCACGGCGGCCGTCTGCCCGACCGGTTTTATACGGGCGCCATGCTGGTGGTCGGCTGGAGCAAGGGCGACGTCAAAACCGTGACCAATCGCAAGCTGTTTGCCCATCAGCAGTTTGAAAACATACGCCTTCTCAACGATGCAAAGATCGACGAGACCGAGTATCTGGAACTCGACGGCCGCACGGCGATCGAGGTGACCGGCTCGGGTCAGCACAAACATCTTGGCTACGACCTCAACGTCTACCAGATCATCGTGCCTTACGACACGCGCTTTTTGATGGCTCAGGGGTTTGCCGGCGGCAACGAACCACTGGAAGTATTCGAGAAATTTCGCGCCGTCATGAGCTCGCTGACGACCGACTGACCTGCCACGCGAATTCTGGGCTTTGCGCCGAGATTCAGGCCTCCAAAAAAACGCATACCGCGCGTAAGTTTCATGTCTCAATCATGACGCATGGAGGCATATCATGACGCGCTTTGCTGCCGGCTTTTTTCTGCTGGCCTTCCTGAGCCACGGTGCTCAAGCCCTGTTTATCAACGAAATCCACTACGACAATATCGGCTCCGACGTCGGTGAAGGCATCGAGCTGGCGGGAGCGGCGGGCACCAGTCTGGACGGCTATTCCCTGGTTTTTTACAACGGCGGCAACGGACAGGTCTACCGTACCGTCAGCCTCAAAGGTTCTCTGGACGATGAAGCAGGCGGTTTTGGTGCCGAGTTTTTCGCCGTCAGCGGACTGCAGAATGGATCGCCGGACGGTGTTGCGCTGGTTGATGCAACCTCATCGGTGCTTCAGTTCCTGAGCTACGAAGGATCGTTTGTGGCCACAGACGGTGCCGCCATCGGCATGACCAGCAGCGACATCGGTGCCTCGCAGGACGGCGGCGACGCGGCCGGGTTGTCGCTGCAGCTCGCAGGCACCGGTATGGGCTACACCGACTTCACCTGGATACTGGCCGACGCCACTTACGGCAGCCTCAACGCTGAGCAACTGATCGCACCGGTACCGGTACCAGCCGCCCTGCCACTGCTGCTCAGTGCGCTGGGTCTGGTGGCGGGCGTTCGCCGCACGCGAGCAGACTGACGGAGACGATGCCCGCGCGGTGCAGTGGCCGCGCGGACGTCGTTGGGTTGCAGGAAGCTAAAACGTGAGCGCTTCGCGCCGTCGTTCCAGCGTGCCCATGCGGCTCTGGTCCAGCAACGACACGTTGCGCAGCGCAAACGGTGCGGCAAGGCCAAGCGCCTTGATGCGCCCCGCGTCAAATTGCAGACTCAGCGCATCCTGACCCGGCTCGAGCCAACGGGCTGTCGCACTGGTCAGCGCCGGCACCAACTTGCCGTCAGTATTCGTTGCCAGAAGCGTGGCGCGCAGCTCATAGCGCCCCGCGCTTTGCACCTGCGCCCCGAGTGCCACCGACACGCTGTCGGGCTCGATAACAACGCGCGCTGAGTTGTCGAGGCGCGCCACGGCCGCGGTCAGGGCAAACGCTGTTTTGACCTCCCGTCGCACACCGTCGGTATCGGTCGTTTGCACGTGCCATTCCCACAATCCCGTCTGGTACTGCGCGCGCGTCGCGCTCGCCAAACCGGCACTGCCATCGGCAGCAAAGATCAGCGCATGCTGGGTGCCATCGGGCGCCAGCGCAAAACCGCTGCGCTTGCTCACACGCGACGCCCCACGCCAGTCGGTCTGCACCCGCGCATCTTCAGGTTGCATGAAATGATCCGCCGCACTTTGCAACACGAGCACCTTGTCGCTATTGCGATCAAACACCTCGATACGCACCTGGTCGTCAGGACGCTCTGCCGGATAGCGCAGCGTGAACGCGCCAGCACCGAGCTCGCGCGCCAATCGAACGCCCAGCCCCTGGCCCGCAATGCCCCCGGTCGCGGCGCCAAGGTCCTGACGCTGCACCAACTGATCCGTGGCAGCGCGCGCCGAAAGTTCACGACCTGAAGGCAACGCAATCAGCAGCTTGTCAGGCGCGATAGTTTGACCGACTCGTTGGCCGGAAACGCGGATCACCGCTCCCGGCGCATCAAGCTTGAGCGTAACCCCCCTGGCCAACTCGGCGGCACTTACGTTCAAACCGTAGGATCGACTGCTGGCGGCAAACGGGGCATGGTGCTTAGCGGCGGGTGTGTCAGCCGCATCCCAAGTGAAGGAGACGGGCTCACGAGAGGTGTTGGCCAGTTCCATGTCAGGGGCAGCAACCAGCGAGGCAGCGCGCAAATCGCTACTGGCGGCCGGTATCAGTTCCAGACTGCGCGACTGGCCCTGGACCGAAACACCCACCATCGCGGCGAGCATCAGAAGACACAATTTTCGAATAGTCATTGCACGTGCCTCCTATAGACGATTGCGCAGGATCACGTCGATGCCAAAGCACTTGCGACGCGACTGGTTGTGCGACAACGGTTCATTCGTAAAGCTGCCGTCGTAAATGGATGCGTTGCCCGCCCCGGCCTGCGAACTGCAGTCCAAAAAGCCGTCGGAGCAACTGCTGAGCCAGTTCTGGGTAAACTCCAGCCCGACATTCAGCGCATAGCCACCGCAATAGCTGTCACTGTCCCAGATCGCGCTTTCCACGTCCGTCCCGACAATATTGATCATCGGTCGTGGCAGACCGGGACGACCGCTGGTCCCGAGCAACCAGTTGGCGTTGTAGTAGGCCATCCAGCTGGTCTGCTGCATGCGTACCGCATCGTTGGCGTAGCCAAGTAGCCAACCCACGGCACCTTCAAACACATTGCCGCTGATCACCGCGTTGGCAAGCGGTGTGCCCTTGCTTGAGGCGGCCACAGCCACCACTTCTCGAGTGACATTGATGATGCCCGGATAGCGCGAATCCCAGGTTGGGTTCGACATGATCCAGCGCATCACATTGGCGCCGTTCGAGTGGGCGATCACCACCAGATCGGTGATATTGCGATTTTGGATAAAGCCTGAGAGCTGACTGGCGAGGCAACCTGCGGCGCCCGATCGCCACATGTACTGCTCGAAATTGCAGTTCACGACGAAGTAGTCTGAAGAGTTGGGCAATCCCTGACGCACGGAATTGACCATCGGTGACTGCCAGTAGTCGTTCAACGCATCCGTTGCGTTGCCCGTACCGTGAACAAACGCGACACCCGTCGCAGCCATGGCCGGCAGCGAGCAGCAAATCAAAACCAAACTCAATAGCGATGCAGTCCATCTGCGCATACGCCATCCTCCTTTTCCTTGTGCATGATGATGAGCGGGACAACCCCGCAGCATCTCGTTGCGCAACAAAGAACCGGCGCGAAGGCCAGTTGCTGGCTGCGCGCTGGCGAGTATACGCCCGCACAAAGCGGTTTGATTGACGCACTGCGCTATCGAGCGCCGTTTATTGAGGCGGAGTGAAATTCCTGAACTCAAATTTCTGGTTTTGGCCGATGGACTTGATGCCACCGGCCTTGCCCTCGGCGATCATGCTCACAGAGCTGGCGAACACATCTTCTCCAACACGAACAAACTCGATATCAATCGCCATTTTTTTGATTTTTATACCGAATGCGGGCTTGAACGCTTCGCTGTTGCGCACACTGAGGCGATGGATATGGCCTTCTTCGCGATGCACGAGCAGCGTACCTTTTTGTCGACCCATTTCTTCGTATTCATCCGGCGAGTCCGCCGCACCGTCAAAGGTGAACGATTGATACGCACCGTCGCGCTCGGCCAGAGCAAGTGTCGCCGAATTCACGAATTGTTCGGGATCAATGTTTGGCAGGTTCTCTTCAACCGGTTGCGGCGTGGATTTTTCGTAGCGCTTGAGCGCCTTGTCATCCGGGGGCGCACCGTCCACTTCAAGCAATCGGCACTCTGCCTGACGAAAGCTGATGCCCTTGCAGCGCTCTTTGATCCTGAGCTCACCGACGTCGCGAAGTCGGTCGAAGCGCCAATTGTGCAATGAGACGCTCTTGTGATCGTCCATCGCGGTTTGCGCCAGGCCCACCGACTGCGCCGCCGCCGGCCCGCACGCAACAACCAGGGCGCCAAAAAGCGCGCAAGACACCAACATCCTATGCATTGCAGACTCGCCTCGCGTCGCCTTGGAAGTAGATAGTTCGAACATCGAGCACTACTTTTTGTTCCCGCCGTCTTTGGCGCTCCAGAGTCTGATCAGACCTTCCTGCGCGGTGGAGGCGACCAGACGGCCAGCGCGATCAAAAATCTGCCCGCGGGCCAGACCGCGCGCGCCCGACGTGCTCGGGCTGTCCATGGCATAGAGCAGCCAGTCGTCGACGCGCACCGGTCGATGGAACCACATGCCGTGATCGAGGCTCGCCATCTGAACTTTCTCGGAGTGATAAGCGATTTCATGAGGATTGAGTACCGTGGTCACCAGATGAAAATCCGACGCATAGGCGAGCATGACGTTGTGCAGATTGTCATCATCCGGCAGCGTGTCCACCGCTCTAAACCAGACATGCTTGATGGGCTCGTGCTGACCGGGCGTGGAAAAATCTGGCGACTCGACAAAGCGAAACTCAAACGGTCGCTGGCGCGAGAAAAAACGCACCAGCCGCTGCGGCACGGCCGGTCGCAGCGAGGCGGAAAGCTCCTCGAGTGACGACAGATTTTCGGGCCCGGCAACGTCAGGCATATCGACCTGATGCTCCAGACCATCCTCCGGCTTCTGAAACGAGGCCGACAAATTGAATATCTGATGACCGTGTTGAACGGCCACCACACGACGCATGGAAAAGCTCAATCCGTCGCGTGCGCGATCCACGTCGTACACGATTGGTGCGTTGATATCACCGGGGCGCAGAAAATAGGCATGCAGAGAATGCACACGTCGCGATTTCAGCGTCAGCATCGCGGCCTTCAGCGCCTGCGCAAGCACCTGTCCGCCAAACACGCGCTCGCTGCCCACGTCACGCGAGTCACCGCGAAACAGATTCACCTCCAGCCGTTCAAGCTCAAGGTGATTCAAAAGGTCCTGAAGGATCTCTTTCATCACTCAACACTGCTCTCAAACACGCAGCGAAGTGTACCAGCGCATCGGGAAAACGTCAGAGTCAGGCTCGATCACCACGCAGAGCTGCGACGCGTTCAAAAAGATCTTCTCGTCGCACGTCCGCAGGTAGCACCGGCTCGCCCACGTTCAACTCAATGCGTGTAAACAGTCCGCGACGGATCCGCGACGAGAGCCGCTTACCCGCACGGCTGAATGCACTGCCCCAGAGACCGCGCAGCGCCATGGGAATCACCGGTACGGGCGAGCGTTCAATTATCTGCTCAATGCCCGCCTTGAACTCATTCATCTGCCCATCGGTCGTCAGCCGTCCTTCCGGGAAGATGCACACGATATTGCCCATCGACAACTCCTCGGCCACTTTGTCGTAGGCGCGGGTCAACAGGTCCGGATCTTCTTTGCGACTTGCGATGGGAATCGCCTGCGCTGTGCGGAAGATAAACCGCAAGACGGGAATATCGAATATCTTGTGATACATCACAAAGCGCACCGGCGGCCTTGATGCCGAGCCGATGATCAGCGCGTCAACGTAGCTCACATGATTGCAGACAAGAACTGCCGGCCCCTCAAGCGGCAGATTTTCGGCACCACGGCGGGTAAGTCGGTACATCGAGTGCATCAGCAGCCAGACCAGCAATCGCATCAGGAATTCCGGTACCAGCGTAAAGATAAACACTGCCACCGCGATGTTCATCAGCGACACCACCAGAAACATCTGCGGAATATCAAGCCCCGCCGACAGCAGCGCAATCGCAAGAATGGCCGAGGCCACCATGAACAGCGCGTTGATGATGTTGACCGCAGCAATCGTGCGAGAAAGATAACCGGGCTCACTGCGTGTCTGGACCAGCGAATAAAGCGGCACGATGTACAGCCCGCCAAACACGGCGATCGCACCCAGATCAAACAGCACGCGCTTCGCGCCCGGCAGGCCGAGCACCGACAGCGCGCCGAGAAGTTCACCACCGGCCGGACGAGGCGGCGTAGCAAACGCCAGGTCAAACGCGAAAACCGTGATCCCGAATGCGCCGATGGGCACCAGCCCGATCTCGACACTGCGTCCGGACAGGCGCGAACAAATTAGCGAACCGAGCGCAATACCGACAGTAAACATCGCCATCAGCAGCGTCACGACCGACTGACCACCGCCCAGATAATCGCGCCCGTAGGTAGGAATTTGCGCCAGAAAAAACGAGCCGAAAAACCAGAACCAGGAGATTCCCATGATGGACAGGAACACCGTCCGATTCGACCGCACGTGATGGATGATGCGCCAGGTCTGGGACACGAAATTGAAGCTGATTTTCAGATCAGGCGCGGTGGCATCAGCCGCGGGAATGCTGCGCGCACTCAAAAAGCCGATTAGCGCCAGCGTGATGACCAGCCCGCCGACGAGCGCATCGCCAATCTCGGGCACGTTGACCAGAATCAGGCCCACAATCATGCCAAGTAAAATGGCGATGAAGGTGCCCGCTTCCACCAACGCATTGCCCCCGGTCAGCTCGCCCTGCCCCAGGTGCTGCGGCAGGATGCTGTATTTAATGGGTCCGAAAAACGCGGACTGCACGCCCATCAAAAACAACACGACAAACAGCAGATTCAGCTCGCGCAGGATAATAGCCGCACAGCCAATCACCATGATCACGATTTCAAGAATCTTGATGCGCCGAATGAGCATGGATTTTTCGTACTTCTCGGCCACCTGGCCCGCCGTGGCCGACAACAGAAAAAACGGCAAAATGAAAAGCCCCGCGCTGAGGTTGATCAGCTGCGAAGCGCTGTCGTTGGAGGCACCCAGCGAGACCGCCTGAAACGTGAGCAAACCCACCAGCGCATTCTTGTAAACGTTGTCGTTGAATGCCCCGAGAAACTGCGTGAAAAAATACGGTAGAAACCGACGCTCGCGCATCAGCTCCATCGGCGCCATCGGGGCCGGTTCATCGCTTTCGCTGTGGAGCTGCTCGTCCACGTCAGTATCGGGATCCATGGCCGCATCATAGCGTGGAATCAATCGGATATACTGCGGGCCACGCACCATAACGCTGGAAACTACTATGCGCACGATGTTTCGCTGGTTTTGCGGAGTACTCGGACTCGGCCTGATGGCAATTATTGTTCTGGCCGTCAATGCGATCTGGTTTCGGCCCTGGTCCATTAACGTGTTTTACGAAAAAGTGTTCGTGCTGTTCGCGCTGGACAATCCGCAAATGCTCAGCGGCATGCGCATGCTCGAAGGGCTGGGGTTGCGCAGCCACAATGCCAAACTCAACGACGTCTCGCCCGCCAAAACGCTCGAAGACTTTGAATACATGCGTGAGACGATCGCCACGCTCAACGCCTATGACCGCAGAAAACTGAGCGGACAGGACGCGCTGTCCTACGACATCCTGAATTTTTTCCTCGAACAGCAGGCCCAGGGCGAACAGTTCGTCTGGCATGACTATCCGGTTACGCAAATCGGTGGTGTGCAGGGCAGTTTTCCGGACTTCATGGCCACACTGCACTATCTTGGCGATGCCAAGGACTGCGAACACTACATCGCGCGGCTGCAACAGGCGGATGATTTGTTTGATCAGGTGCTTGAACAGCTCAAGGTGCGCGAGGAAAACAACGTCATAACGCCGCGCTTTGCCGTTCGCGGCGCGTTGGATCAGGCGCGCGAGTTCCTGGACACCAGCAGCGAACAGAACGTTTTGCTAACCAGTTATCGCGAACGTATCGCCAAGCTTGATGAGGCTGACCGCGCCGCCTGCGAGGAGCGGAGTGCGGAGGTTGCCGCAGCCATTGACGACAGCGTGCTGCCGGCGTACCGGAAACTCGAATCGTATCTGAGCGGGTTTTTGAACAAGGCCACCACCGACCACGGCGTCTGGAAGCTGCCCGACGGTGACACCTACTACGCGCAAAAACTGCGCGAGCACACGACCACAGACATCAGTGCGGACGAGGTGCATCAGCTTGGCCTGCGTGAAGTGGCGCGCATCAACGCCGAGATGAACGAGATTCTGGTCGCCGAAGGTTACACCGAAGGCAGCGTCGGCGAGCGCATGCAGGCGCTGGGTGACGAACCGCGTTTCACTTTCCCCAACACCGACGAGGGACGCGAGGCGGCGCTGGAAGAATACCGACGTATCATCCGTGAGATCGAGGCGGGCATGAGCGAGATGTTTGATCTGACGATCAAATCCAGCGTCGAGGTGCGCCGCGTGCCCGAATTTCGCGAAGACGGCGCGCCGGGCGCCTACTATCAGGGACCGGCCCAGGACGGCAGCCGCCCCGGCGTGTTCTACGCCAATCTGCGCGACATGAGCGAGACCGTGCGCTTTGCCATGCGCACACTGGCCTACCATGAAGCGATTCCGGGCCACCACTATCAGACCGCACTGCAAACCGAGCTGACCGACGTGCCCATGTTCCGGCGTATGCTGGGCTTTACGGCGTTCTCCGAAGGCTGGGCGTTGTACGCAGAACGTCTGGCCTGGGAGCAAGGCTTTCAGAACGATCCCTATGACAATCTGGGCAGGCTACAGGATGAAATGATGCGCGCCGTGCGTCTGGTGGTTGACAGCGGACTGCACGCCAAGCGCTGGAGCCGCGAGCAGGCGATCGATTACATGGTGCGCTACACCGGCCAGGAGCGTGGCAGTGTGGTGACGGAAATCGAGCGCTATCTGGTCTGGCCCGGGCAGGCCACGGCCTACAAGATCGGCATGCTGAAGATTCTCGAGCTGCGCGACAAGGCGCGCCGGGCGCTGGGTGACGACTTCGACATCCGCGCATTCCATCGCGCGGTATTGGAAAACGGAGACGTGCCGCTGTTCCTGCTCGAGCGTCAGATCGACCTTTATATCGAGGGCGCGAAAGCCGGCTGAGGCTCAGTCGCGGGTGCGGTTGCGCACATCTCCGCTCAAAGTCGACACGGTCACATCTGCATTGCCCTCGCCCGAGCTGGCGCGCAGACGGCGTCCGGGGCCATAGCGTCGTGTGCGTTCCGGCTCAATACCGAAAAACTCGTCGATGCTGCCGCTGTGGGTATCAACCTGAATCGTTGCGTCGATGACACCCTCAAACTCAAGGCTCACATCGCCACTAATAGTTTCAATATCCATTTCACCGTTGGAGCCAATGGTAAAGCGCAGATCCACGTCGCCCGACACCGTTTCAAAATCGGCGTCACGCACACGAGCGTCACGCAGTTCGAGATCACCACTAACCGACTCCATTTCCACATCGCCACGAAAGCCGATCAGCTCAACATCACCGCTCACCGACTCGAGCGCAGCGTCAATACTGATGTCACGTCCGCGAGCCTCGATATTGCCGCTGATGCTCTTGATGTTGGCCTCGACTTCGCTCAGCGTCAGCGCAATGGAGCCACTGACACTCTTCACGCGCTGCGGTCCTGAGTGCTTGTCGATGTCGATATTGGCGCTCGTGGTACTGACCTCAAGCTGACTGCGTACGGGCACGCGGATATTCAGCGTCGCATCACGATCACCGCGACTCCAGTCCCAGCGCTTGCCCTTGTCGGGATGCGTGACCTCAATTTCAACATTGCGTCCGTCGGATTCGATATCGAGGCGTTCGACATCGTCGCCAAGTTCGCCCGTAATTCTGACTTCGCTGCGATCCCAACCGGTGACATTGACGCTGCCCTGCACATTACTGATGCGCACACGGCCTTCGGCAGCGATGGCGGCGGTCTCGTCGATCGTCTTGTCGGCGCTGGCGGCGGCACAAAGACAGACGCCAAGCAGCGCAATAGATGGTTTGACTAGAGGAATGGTCTTGGTGTTCATAGTTCGCTTTCCGGTGGCGTCATGGTGCCAATGGTGCTGATTAACTCAATTTCCTGTTGATAGGTGCTCGCCAGAAGCCGATGCAACGCAAGGTTGCCCGGATCGCTGGCAAGGGCCTCATGAATCTCGGCCAGGGACTCGTGAATCTGGCGCAGGTTTTGCTCGACGATTTCACGGGTCTTGGGAGGCAGCTGATTCAGACCGGCCTGGTAATCGTCCTGCAGGTTGTTGGCGGTACGCTTGATCTCCGGCACCCATGCCGGGGGCTGTTCGAGGTAGACCACCGACTCGGCCATCTGCGCAGGCGTCGCAGTCGGTGCCTTACGCGCCGTCTGCAGCGCCATGGTCGCAAGCAGCGTAGCGGCGATGCCGGCGGCAAACGGCCACATTCTTGAGGGCCTGGCGGCAGGCGCCTCGTCGGCCATCATGCGGGCCGAAATGTCGGGCCACAAATCTCGCTCCGGTTCGATCGAGGTCGGTAGCGCGTCGGCTGCCTCGTCGAGCCACTGATCAAATTGCTGCTGGTTCATCGGTCCAATCGCTCTTTCAATAGTCGGCGTGCGCGGTGGAGCTGTGCTTTACACGTTCCCACCGCAACGCCCAAAAATCCTGACGTTTCTTCGTAGCTGTAGCCGTTGACCGCGCACAGCACAAAGACATCGCGTGCGCCGGGCGGCAAGCTGCCGACGGCTTTCTCCAGATCCATCTGTGAAGCAGGCTTCGAACTTGTCGGGTCGGCGGTCACGTCGACGGCCCAGTCCTGACCTACGGCCTCGAGGTGTCGCTTTTGCGCCTGGCCGCGTCGCCTGAGCATCAACACCTGATTGATGGCGATGCGATGCAGCCAGGTCCCAAAGCCGCTGTCGCCCTTGAAACCCTCGAGGTTCTTCCAGGCCTGGACGAAGGTCTCCTGAGTGCAGTCCTCTGCCGTGCCGGTATCGCTGAGCATACGCAAGCACAGGCCGTAGACGTTGCCGCTGTGGAGACGATAGAGCTTCTCGAACGCCATGCTGTCCTGCGCGCGAGCGCGATCGAGCAACGCTGTTTCTCTTTCGCGATCCGGTGCTAATGCTTGCACGGCCAACCCCATCGTATGTCCTGTTTCGGCCACGGCAGCGCTTGCCGTGCTTCGGATACTTTGACGCCCGGCGGGGACAAATGGTTTAAACGAATCTGCTAAACATAATGCTCAGCGAATATCGGCGAGTGCCGCTTCTTCGGAGTCGCGTGGGCTTTGGGCGCAAAGCGTGGCGCTGTCGTACGAAACATCCTCCAGCTCGCGCGAGAAGCAGCCGTCGCGCAGGAACACGCCCACCTCGTAAATCACCTCGGGCGCGCCCATGATGAAGCTGTGGGCGCGATGGACGGTAACAAAGTCACGCATGCCCGCCATGCGCGCGCTGCGTGTGGTGACGGTGCCGTCGTTGGGACCCTCGAGCAGAAAGTAGCCCAGCGGATGCAATGAGCGTGTGCCCGCAATCACTCCGGGCGCAAACCGGGCCGGCCCCAGTCGGTTTGGAAAACTGAATGGATGTGTTCCAAGATCGGCGCCGGTAGGTCCAAGTACCGCGCGCAGCAAGCCGCTGTGCTCGACCACATCCGACAGCGCGCTGCCCGCATTGGGCGGCGCCAGCATGACGGCATGTCCGGTCAGTTGATCGCCATAGTCGCGCGCCCAGGCGCGTAGCAGAATGCCACCCAGAGAGTGGGTTACCACATGCATCCGGCCCTGGGTCGGCGCGCAGTCGTCCATGGCTGCAGTGACCTGACGGACGAGCTCAGGTGGCCCGTGGCGCGTGGAGGCATAGTCGACCAGACAGACACGATAGCCGTCGTCGCCGAGCACTTTGGCCAACTTGCGCATCGAACCCGATCCGCGGCCGAGTCCGTGCAGAAGCACCACGGTATCGGCACCCGCTTCCCGACTTCCCTCAAGCGCCACGCGCGGCGCGGCGCACGAGGCCAAAAGACCTGCACACAAAAAGATGAACACGCGCTTCATGCGGCCACGCTACAACACCGCGGGCAACTAAACAAAGCGGCGGCAACCGAGATCCAACGCACCCTGCCCGGATTGTCAGATAAAGATCGCCGCCGCTTTGCGGCCGGCAGACGGGACCTGGCGTCCCGCCACGAACACAGCTAGAAAGACGCGGCCCGATACCTCACGGCATAGCCGATCGCCAGACCGCCATCTGTCTGTGTCTCAACAATGATCAAAGAGGGATGAGCGAGCTCGCGTTCGGCAAAAGCGAGCCCGGGCGCGCTCGAGACTTCGGCTAGCGGCAGCGTGCTGTTTGCGGCAATCGGCTCATGCTCAAGGCCTGCAGCGCTGTCACCGCAGGCGTTTGCGAGCGGTCCGCTCGCGAACAAAAGCAGCACAATTGCGGTTGCAGCATACGGCACGTTCCATCACCTACACATCTCTTCGTAGTACGTAAGATATCGTAGGGGAGGCGCTTTGACAAGACCCGAGTCGAAAACCCGGTCTCAGGCGTCGAAATCGTGTCCGCGTTCGCTTTGCTCGATATGCAGGCGCTCATGCTTGGGCAGGCGATCACGCATGAACTTCAATGCGCGCACCGCATGATTCAAAGATGAAAAATACGGGCTGACTTTGCGCGTCGCGCGATGATGACGACCGTGAGCGCTCGAGACAATACAAAATGTAGTTTGAGTATCCATAACGTATTTTGTACTCCGCAACCGGGGCGCAAACCGTGACCCCGTTCATACAAAAAAAGGTGCATCTGCAACCGCTTCGAATTGCAGTGTGACACCTGTTTATGACCGTTTTTCGGTGGCAAGGTGCCCCGCCAAGAACGCTGCCATTCGCGCTCAACGGGATCAGCAACTTGCATGCTAGAGCTTAAGAAAACTTCAGATAACAGAGCTAACTTCAGGCTGTGCGTCGGTAGAGCACGAAGGTCAGATCATCCGCTTTGCTCGGCTGCGCCGATTCGGGTGTCGCCATTCGATAACACGCCGTACTCTGCAAACGTTCAGCACACGCAGCCAGACGTCCCGCACGCGTGCGCTCGATAATTTCCTCAAGGCGCAGATTATCGAGCAATCCATCACTGGCAAGCACCACCGTGTCGCGCCGCTTGAGTCGCAGTGCCGGTCCTACTTCGATACTCATCTGAGCATTGCCGAGCGTGTTGGATACGAAATGGCGCTCTTCGTGAAACAACGCCTCCTCCTCGGAGAGCATGCCGCCGGCTTGCGCAAACCCCACCGGCGAATGGGCGACCGTTTGATGTATCAGACGTCCGCGTTGACCGAACTGCAAAAGCCCTGAGTCGCCCACGTGATACACACGCAGAAAATCGCCGGCGATCGCCGCCACGACAACCGTGGTCGCCGACCCGGTGCCGCGCATCAGAATTTCCTGATTGGCTCTTTCCAGCCCGTTAAGAATGGCCGAACGCGGTGAGCTGCGATCCGCCGTCGCCTGAGCAAGTGTCTCGCTCAGTGTCCGTACCACCGTCTCCGAAGCCTCCTTGCCTTCGCGACTGCCGCCGAGTCCGTCGGCCACCGCGAGCACGGTCATTGTGTCGTGAACCGACAGTACCGCGGCACAGTCTTCATTGGGGGTCGTTTTGTCGGGGCTGCCGCGACTGAATACGGCCACCTCACCGCCGGGCACAGCAACGCTCACCGGCGCGTCCATGTTTGCTGCAATGATCAGCTCGTTTGCAGGCGTCCCGCTCATAACGAGGTCGTGCACCACGGACAGTGGCTCCAGTAATCAAGCGCCACGCCCCAGCCGCATCGGCCGCAGCGCTCTTTGCTGTTTTTGAGTTTCCAGCGTTCGCGAACGCGCGTGTGACACCACGGGCAGTAGCGCATGAACGGCATCAGAGGCCCGCCGCAGGCCTTGCGATGACACGAGCTGCTGTAGCGCTTGTCTTTATAGCGACGAATTGTCTCGACCTCGAAACCGGGGCCATAACACGTGGCGCAGTACGACCAATCGAGTTTTGTGCCACGCGAACAGGTGGGGCAGTGCGCCGGCAGGCGCGTGTCGCCTTTGTGTTTCTTGAGTTCGGCCCCACACCATGGACAGCCGAGCATGCGCTCGCTGATCGGCCCGGAACATGACGGGCACTCGTGACAGGTTTCGAGCTCACGTCCGAATTCTTTTTTGAACTGCCGGTGACGAACCTCCTGCCAGTTGGCCGCGCGCGCGACACTGCGCGCCTTGCGCTTGCGTTTGGCAATCGCGCCGCGACGCTTGAGATCTTCAAACACATTGCACATCTGCTGCGCGTCCTTGAAGCGCTTTGCCGGCACCGGATCAAGCGCTCGACGCAGAAATGCCTCCATGTCCTGGGATGTCCGCGCGCGAAGTTTCTCAATCCCCACTGGCGGCCACGCAAACGGCCACTCGGGCAGTTTGCCGGTAAACATGCGGTACATCAGAAGCGCTGCGGCAAATACATCCGAGCGCGGCGACGGCCTGCCCATGGCTTGTTCCGGCGCCAGATAGCCAAGCGTGCCTGAGCCCGACGCCTTGATCGTACGCAGCGCCGTTTTCGCTATACCGAAATCGGCCAACATCAAATCGTCCCGGCCAAACAAAATGAGATTCTCGGGCTTCACATCGCAGTGCAGAACGCGCTCGGCATGAGCGTAGGCCAGCGCATCGAGAAGCTGCTCGGAAAAACTGATCATCTGATCCAGCGACATCCGACGCGTCATGCGCTGGGCCAGCGTCTCGTCGCCGAGCGGCGTCACAATCACAAAATGCCCGTCGATGAAGCTCGCATCCTTTAGCGGCAAAATATTCGGGTGATACAAACGCGCCGCCAGACGCACCTCGCGTTTGAAGTCCTCCAGCTCTTCACCGTGGCTTTGGTCGGCGTTCGGAATCTTCAGCGCAACACGCAGCCCCTCGATCGTATCCAGAGCCCCGTACACCGTTGCATAGGGTCCGCGTGCAAGGCGCTTTTCAATGCGATACTTGCCGAGTTTCTGGCGTTTCTTGAACGAGGCGCTGGTCATGGCGACGTCCACGGCATACCGCTGCCTTCGCGCAGCACGTGTTTGTCGCCCGTTGCCAGATCCTGCCAGCTCTCGCGTCGCCCCGAGGGCCAGATCACGCGCACCTCGACAGCGCCGCGCGCATCCCCCAGACCCACCAGCAAGGCGTGGTCACTCGCGCTCAGATAGCTGCCGTCACTGTGCACACGACGCCAGCGGCTTACGCCCGCGGCGTCGACCACCTCAACGCGAGCGCCGTCTGCGCTGCGAGCTGACTGATCACCAACAAGCTTTAACCCAACCCACGCGTTGTTCGCCTCGCCGCGATTGAGAAACAACCGCGCCGGCCCGCTATTGTTGCTGACCACCATATCGATGGTGCCGTTGTTGTCGATATCTCCGAAGGCGACGCCGCGGCTGATTTCACTGAGCGCCGTGGCCGGGTCATCGTCCGCCACAACCTCATCAAAGCGCTTGCCGCCAATATTCTGGAAAAGCTGATTGGGCTGATCGAAGGCGTAGTCACCTTCGGCCTCACGTTGCTCTTCAATCTTCACATCGCCGTTGACGATATACAGATCGAGCCAGCCGTCGTTGTTGTAGTCGAACCAGGCGGTACCAAAACCCGTGTACGCCTTACTGCCGGCACCGAGGCCGTAGCGATCGGTAATGTCGTCGAAATTGGCCGCGCCATCATTGACGTAAAGCGTATTGGTTTCGTTGATCAAATGGGTCATGAACAGGTCTTCATCGCCGTCACCGTCGAAGTCGCCCGCGCTCACACCCATGCTGGCCTCGGGCGAGCCGTCGCGGTTGTAGGCCGTACCTGACATCAGACCCATTTCTTCGAAGCGCTCACCGCCGTCGTTCATCCAGACAAAGTTGGCCTCACCATCGTTGGCGACAAACAAGTCTGTAAAGCCGTCAAGATTGAAATCCGCGGCGGCGACCCCGAGGCCCGGGCCGCGCACGTCATCCACGCCGTATTGCTCGCTGACATCTTCAAACTTTCCACTGCCGTCGTTGCGCAGCAAATAGTCGCGAGCGTTTTGATAGTTCTGCGGTCCGCAGTAATCGCGATTGCCGTTGGCACTGGTACAACGTATGTCGATGGCCAGCGAATACTCGACGTAGGCCACAACATACAGATCCAGATCGCCATCGTTCTCCAGATCAAAAAATGAGGCACTCATCGACCAGTTCGGTGCGTTGGCGTTGGTGGCAGCGGTGACGTCCGAGAAGGTGCCGTCCGCGTTATTGCGATACAAAACGTTGTCGCGATAGTTGGTGACATACAAATCAAGGTCGCCGTCGTTATCAATATCGCCGGTCGCCACACCCATGCCGTAGGCCTCATGCCCCACGCCAGCTGCGGCAGTCACGTCCACAAACTTGAGCTCGCCCGACTCGATGAGCTGATTTTGAAACAGCCGATTGCCGAGCGGCTGCTCCGCAGGCGGAGGAAACAGCGCCTCATCAAGCGACCTGGCCGTATCAAACATCTGCCCCTGCACCAGATAGACGTCGAGATCGCCATCGCCGTCATAGTCAAACAACGCCACGCCCGAACCCAGGATCTCGGCGAACAGGAAGTCGCCGGTCGCCCCACTGAAGTGATCAAACATCAGTCCGCTTTGTTGCGCGCGTTCAACAAAGACTGGCGCTGGCGTCGCCGCCGGCACATCATCGGGCGCAGTGGTTGCGGGCGCTGATGAGTCGGGCGTGCACGCCGCGACGCACGCACCCAGGCATACCAGCGACGCGACGCGCCTAATCATCAATGCGCGCCGCATCAAGCTCGCGCGTCAGGTCGTCGATGCGCTGGCCAAGTCCTGGAACCGGACTCTGATCAAGCGCTGTGCGGGCGCGGTCCAGCGCCTGCGCGGCACCGTCGAAATCGGACAGCGCCAAGCGAGCTTCCGCCAGCTTGGCGAGCATCATCGCGCCCATCGGATGCGTATCGGACGTCGCCTTGACCAGATAATTCTGTGCCGATGCCGCATCCCCATCGGTTAGCACCAGTTCCCCCATAAGCCAGTTGGCCGTCTGATGACCAGGCTCGAGGGACAGCGCACGTTCCAGAAGACTGCGAGCTTTGTCGCTGCTACCCGACTGGTGGCGCAACGTTGCAAGCTGCACATAAGCATTGGGATCGGTGTCGTCGCGCTCGATGGACTGTTCGAACGCCGTCGCCGCCTCCACCAGACGCTGCTCGCCGATGCGGGCGATGCCCAGATTGAAGTAGATTTTTGCGTTGCGTGGCTCGATTTTTCTTGCGGCGGCAAAATGCTTGTCGACGGCGGCAAAATCTCCCTGACGTGCTGCCATACCGATCATGCTGGCATGCGCCGCCACGCTGTCCGGATTGCGCTCCAGCGCCATTTCGATAAATCGCTGCGCCTGATCAAAGCGCCCGCTCTCGGCCAGCACTTTGGCGCGATGGACAAACGGTGTATCGCTCAGGTTTAGCGGCAGCAGCTTGTTGAGCACCCGGTCCGAACTGTCAGCACTGTATCCCTGATGTTTTTTCGCCAGCGCGAAGTTCTTCTGCGCCAGCTCACGCCGGTTTTGCTGGCGATACGCCAGGCCAAGCTGATAATAAGCGGCGCCCAGATTTCCGCTGAGTCGTAGCGCTTCGTTGAACGCTTCGATCGCCTGGTCGATGCGCCCACGATCCATTAGAAACTTGCCGTGACTGAAAAAGGCTTCGGAAAAAGGCGCCGCGTTTCGCAGCACCTCATCATAGAGCGCTTCCGCCGCAATCAAATCGCCCTGCCCCGCTTTGAGTTCAGCGAGTCTGATGGTGGCCCACGGATAGGCGTCGGTAAGCGTGAGCGACTGCTCCAGTGCTTCAATCGCCTGTTCCGGTTTACCCACCGCCATGAGCACGACGCCGTGCAGATAAGCCCAGTCAAAGCGGTTCGGCTCGATGAGGCGCGTGCGCGCATACATCGTGTCGGCGGCCGCAAACTGCTTGTAGGTCTGCAGCATCATCGCCAGGTTACCGTTAGCCTTGGCGTTTGCAGGTTTGGCTTCGACGGCAGCGTACGCCTCAGTGAGCTGCGCCTGCACACCGGGCAGGAAATTGTCGATGCGCACCTGCGGGACATCCGGCAGTGAGCTGACATCCACCTGGCTGCAGGAGCAAAGCATCAAGACAAGCGCACCGATCAGCGCCAGACGTTGAGTAAAAACGGGAGTAGACATACGCAGCAGAGAATACCGCAACAGGCCATAAAAAAACCCCGCCAGAAGCGGGGTTTTTTCCGTCACACCAAGGTGACGTCAGGCCATCAGGCGACGCTTATTTGCGACGCAGGAAGCCCAGACCGGCAAGACCGGAGAACATCAGCCAGGCAGCTGCAGGCAGCGGCACGACCGTGATGTCGCCAGCACCGGTAATGGTGATGTCGTAGGCACCCGTCGGCTGACCGAACGAGTTGGCCACGTCGGTGAACGACGTCTGCACCAGCGTGTAGGTCACACCTGCGGTCAGCATGACCGAGAAAGCCGAGCAGTTTGAGCCGACGCAGTCGGCGTCCGGCAGACCCGGAATTCCGCCCGCACTGTAGTCGTCGTCAAAGGCGAGCGAGGTGCCTGGAAAGGTCTCATAGATCGAGAGAAACCCGTCCAGATTTTCGTCAGCGTTTGGATCGCCTGCGTAAAAGCTCAGGAAATCGTACATGCCGGTTTCGCTGACGGTGATCTCAAACGTATCAAACGGCGTCAACGTCGCAGCGCCCGTGTCCGGGTTGTCGAACGTCATTTCGCTGCCGTCAATCTCACCGCTGATCATCACGGTGCCGGCCATAGCCGGTGCCGAGAACGCAAACAGTGCGGCCGAAGCCAGTGTTGCTGTTAGTGCTTTGTTCATTTATTCCCCCCCTAGGGATCGTTGTGCTTAAGCATTTTTTAGTTGAGTTAATAAAGGCGTGTTGTTGCAACAACTCGCCCTCTCTCCCAATTCGCCTTGCGTGTATTGCTCTGTGCACGAGGTCAGTCCGGACTGCATAACGTGCGCCCAATATTCGCTTGGCGCCCCCCGACCGACAACGTCCGTCGTCAGTGCAGGTCGATGCAGTCTATGCGCAGCATTTGACAATGACCAGCTTTTCTTTGACATAACAAAATCCACACTGTCTCGTAGAAACCTTGGTTTGGCGCGATTTGTGCGGCGCGTTAAACATATTCCCGTTCTGCGGCGGCCAATCTGCGCTGCAAGCACTTGATGTTTCGCCACCGAAATTGTGTCGCACAAAAACAACGCAATATTGTTGCTGCTATGCATCATATCAGGTAGATTCGCGCCACGATTAGGGATCGTGCCCTGCCCGGTGCTTTTTTTTCGTGTTGCGTTGACCACGTCATCGTGTGGATTTAACCAACCTGTAACACAAGCCACGTAGAACGCAGGGACCCGCTTTGCAGCTCGTCCGCGGACGCACCTTGCTCAAGGCACGCCACTCCGCAAGCCAATGGGGACATCGACATGTTGAGATCTTCTTTCACCCGAAGTGCAGGCACCAGCCGCGCTTTTGGATTGCTCATTACGTTTGTAATGATGCTCGCGGCTTCTGTCAGTTATGCGCAACAAACCACATCCGGACTGCGCGGTACCGTGCAAAGCGAAAACGGCAGCCCGGTTGCCAACGCGCCGGTCACGGTGACAGATGAACGCACCGGCTCATCGCGCACACTCACGACCAACAACAACGGTAACTTTGTCATCCAGGGTCTGCGCCCGGGCGGCCCGTACAGCGTGGAGGTCACCGCAAACGCCTACGCACGCCAGACGGTCAACGACATTATGTTGTCGCTGGGCGACACCTATAACTTCACGGTTGCCCTGCGGGATTCTTCTGTCGAAGAAGTGATTGTCAGCGGCTCGGCCGTTGCGACGGCGCAGACGGCGCTTGGCCCCGCCAGCTCGTTCAGCCTGGAAGATCTGCAGAACGCGCCTGCGATCAACCGCGACATTAAAGATGTGATCCGTATCGATCCGCGCATCTATATTGATGAAGCGGACGTCGACAATATCCAGTGCGCTGGCGCCAGTTCACGTTTCAACAGTCTGACGGTGGACGGTGTACGTCTGAATGATAACTTCGGCCTGAACCGCAACGGCTACCCGACCGAGCGTATTCCTTTCAGCTTCGACGCTATCGAGCAGATCGCCGTCGAGCTTGCACCGTTCGACGTTCAGTACGGGGGCTTCACGGCCTGTAATATTAATGCCGTGACCAAGTCCGGTGGCAATGAGTTCCACGGCTCGGCATTTATCGACTACACAGACGATTCGCTGACCGGCGACAGCCTCAACGGCGAGGATATCACCATCGCCGAGTTTGACCAGACGCGTTACGGTCTGACCCTGGGCGGCCCGATCATCAAGGACAAGCTGTTCTTCTTCGCCGCCTATGAAGCACTCGAAGGCGTCAACACGTTTGATCGCGGACCCGCCGGTTCCGGCGCAGGTCGTGAAGTCGCCGGCGTATCGCAGGCGCAGCTCGACGAGATCGCCGACATTGCACGCAACGTTTACGGCTACGAGCCCGGCCCTCTGCCGCTGGCGCTCGATAACGAAGACGAGAAGCTGCTGGTCAAAGTTGACTGGGACATTAACGATCAGCACCGCGCGTCGCTGACCTACAATTACAACGACGGCTTCAACAACTCGACGGCCGACGGCGACAACAACGAAATCGAGTTTCTGAACCACCACTTCGAGCGCGGCGCCGAAGCCACTTCGTACTCGGCTCAGCTGTTCTCAAACTGGACCGATCGTTTCTCAACCGAGTTCCGCGTTGCTCTGCTTGATCTGGACAATCGTCAGATTCCGCTGGGCGGCACCGAATTTGGTGAAGTGCAGATTCGTACCGAAAACGACGCCGACGGCGACGGCATCGACTCGTTCGCCACCGTCTATCTCGGTGCGGATGACTCGCGTCACGCCAACCGACTGAACTACGAGCAGGCCACGTACAAGCTCAAGGGCAACTACCTGTGGAACGACCACTCGATTACGTTCGGCTACGAGCGGGACGAGTTTGAAGTGTTCAACCTGTTCATCCAGGAAGCCGAAGGCGAATACCGCTTCAGCAGCATTGACGACTTCCGTAACGGCACGCCGAACCGTATTACCTACGAAAACGCCGCACCGTCCAACAACATCAACGACGCTGCCGCCATGTTCGGCTACGAAATCAACACGCTGTACATTCAGGACGAATACACGTTCCCGAACAGCAACTTCACGCTGGTCGCCGGCCTGCGCTACGACGGATACACCAGCTCGGACAACCCGACGGCAAACCCGAACTTCGAAGCACGCTACGGCTTCTCCAACAGCGAAAACCTCGACGGCGAGGGTCTGCTGCAGCCGCGCGTAGGCTTCAACTGGGACGTCAGCACGTCGCTTAGCCTGCACGGTGGTGTTGGCCTGTACTCAGGCGGTAATCCCAACGTGTGGCTGTCGAACAACTACTCAAACAACGGCATCACGCAGGTTGAAATCCAGGACCGAACGCTCGACGACGACGACAATCCCGACACTCTGTTCACGATCCCGTTCAACGGCAACGGTCAGCCGATCTTCGACATTCCGCAGTCACTTTTTGATGCTGTGGCGAACGGCACCGCGGACAGCGGTGTGAACGCGCTGGACCCGGGTTTCGATATACCCTCCGAGTGGAAACTTTCGCTGGGTGCGGTGTTTGACTTCGATCTTCCCGGCGGCCTTGGACAAGGCTACACACTCGCGGTCGACGCCCTGTTCACGCAACAGCAGGACGCCGCCATTATTCGCGACATCACGGCTGTGCAAACGGGCACAGCACCTGACGGTCGTCCGATCTACACGGGTATCGACTTCAGCGACGTCGACTGCGGCAATCCGAATTCACCGGACTGCAGCAGCCGCAGCCAGGACTTCCTGCTGTCCAACGCCACCGGCGACGGCAAGCAGGCGATCTACTCGTTTGCACTAAGCAAATCCTACGACTGGGGTCTGGACTGGACCCTCGGCTACGCCTATACCGAAGCTGAAGACTTCAACCCGATGACCAGCTCGGTGGCGTTCTCAAACTTCACGAACTTCGCCACCTCGGACTTCAACAATCCGCAGCGCGCGCAATCGAACTACGAGATCCAGAATCGTCTGACGTTGCGTCTGTCCTACCAGCGCGCCTTCTTTGGCGACAACCTGACCAAGGTCTCGGTGGTCGGCACCGCGAACGAAGGACGTCCGTTCAGCTACACCTTCAGCGACGGCTTCCCGTTCGGCGACTTCGCCGGCTTCGGCCGCAGCGGTCGTCAGCTGCTGTACATCCCCACCGGCCCGAACGACCCGCTGGTCAACTTCGCCTGGAGCGATGCCGAGAATGCGGCTTTCTTCAACTTCCTCGACGACACTGGCCTGAATCGCTACGCCGGCGAAATTGCACCTCGTAACGCTCTGCGCAGCGACTGGTGGACGAAGTTTGACGTGCGCGTTGAACAGGAACTGCCGGGCTTTTCCGACGGCCACAAGCTCGCCACGTTCCTCGTGATCGAGAACTTCGGCAACCTGCTCAACGACGACTGGGGTGTGCTGCGTGAAGCCGGCTTCCCACGCTTCGCGCAGGCGGTTGACGCCGATATCCAGGACGGCCAGTACGTCTATGAGGCGTTCTTCGATCCGCAGGCTCAGGGACGCGATACGCGGGCTTCGACCTGGGAGCTGCGCTTCGGTTTCCGTTACGACTTCTAAGTCGGAGCGAAACACACGATATGATGAAGGGCGGCCTGCGGGTCGCCCTTTTTTGTTTCGGAGACGATCAAATGAAAACCATCGGCTTGCTCGGCGGCATGAGCTGGGAAAGTACGGCGCTCTACTATCGCTACATCAACCAACTGACGCGTGAACAACGCGGCGGACTGCACAGCGCCCCGATCGCCCTGATCAGTCTGGATCTCGCAGAAATTGCCGCGCAGCAGGAAAGCGGAGACTGGCAGGCCGC
>CAZXCL010000021.1:0-20441 GCA_964639265.1 uncultured Gammaproteobacteria bacterium
CACCATGGCACCGAAGGCCAGAAACGCACCACGCGAATGGGTGGTCAGAACCGCGAGCATCGACAAACCCATTGTGGCGAGCATCGCTCGGCGTACCCATTTGTTGTCTTCCGACAAATACAGGTAGAACACCATCGGAATCGTCATGACCAGCGCCAGGCCGATCTCGTTGTTGCCCTCAATGAAACTGCCCGGCGGACCCCAGAACAAATAATTGCCGCCCGTCAGAACCGAAAAAACTCCGCCCTTGACGCCAAAAAAACCCAGCGAGAACACGGTAACCCAGACCAGCGCGCGGACACGCTTTTCGTCATTGATCAGTAAAATGGTCAGGAAGGCAAACAGCATGGTCTTGATCATGCGATCAAAATCACGCGTGGTGGTGTCCGGATCGATGGCGAAATACGTGGTCAGACACATCCAGAAAATCCATGCACACCAGACTCCGATGAGCGGCGTGAACTTGATGTACTTCTTTTCCTTCGAGATCAGGATGGCGCCCATCGTGACCAGCGCGATGACCTGCGCGAACGGGAAGTCGTAGGCAAAACCCCAGGTGAGTCGATGCGGGTTCATGAATCCGAGCCAGCACCACATGATGATGCCCAGCCACGGTCGCATGATGATCAGCGGGATGGAGCCGAACACCATTAACATGATCAATAGATCGCGCATGACTCGTTATTCCGTTGCGATGGCAGCGTCGCAGATTTGCTCAAATCGACGCGCCACAATGGCGTTTGACGCGTTTTCTTCCACATACTGGCGCGCCGCAGCGGCCAGGCGACCGGCAAGCTCCGGTTCGTTCAGCACTTTTACCGTTGCAGCCGCGAAGTCCTCTTTCGACTCCGCGTTCAGATAGTGTACGCCATCTTCAAGGCCAAGGCCCTCAACGCCGATGGCCGTGGAAATCACCGGGCAACCGCTGGCCATGGCCTCAAACACCTTGAGACGGGTGCCCCCTCCAACGCGAAGCGGGATCACGTAGGCGCTGGCGCGATGAATATACGGGCGCACATCGTCCACAAAACCGCTGAATTCCCAGCCTTTGACGGCGCCGGCACGAGACACCAGGCGCTCGGGTGGCGCACGACCCACAACGCACATGGTTGCGTCTGCACGCTCGGCGGCGATTAACGGCCACACGTCGTCGAGAAAAAAGCTGATACCGTCCTGATTGGCCAGCCAGTCCATTGAGCCTGTAAAGGTGACTCTGCCGGCCTCTGGGCTGGGCGTATAGGGGAAAAAGTTCAGGTCTACGCCGGTTGGAATCGTGTCGACATCCGACACGTCGAACTGTTCGGCGAACCCCTGCTTGTCGACTTCAGACACCGCCACTACTTTGTCGAAGCGGCGTAGCGCAGCACCTTCAAAGCGCTGCATTTTGCGCCACTGCGAGGCCCAGATACGGCGCATAACCGGGTTTGTGTTGACTTTGGAATGGCGCTCGAAAATCTGCGACTCGACATTGTGTGTGAACATCACGCTGGGGGTGCTGATATTCTCCGGCGCCAGAACGGCCGCGTGGATAAAGTCGAAGATGGCCACGTCGTGCTTTGGCAGCTCCTGCGCCACCAGTTGACTGCCAAGGTCCGACAGATCGGTGGCCACAGGCAGCGGCAGTCGATGAAAAAGATGCATCGCGCGCCGCAGGCTACGCTCAAGACCGCGCACCGGTTCCCAGAACGCCCAGCGATCGGCGACGGTGGCAAGTTCATCATCATAGTTGCCGCCATCATCCGCTGACGGCGACAACAACGTGATGTCATAGCGACCGCCTTTCATCTCGCGCAGAATTCCGGTCGTGCGGATCTTGCCGCCTGAGTCGATCGGAAACAGGAAGCGCGGCGAGACAAAAAGCAGTCGTGGGCGGGTCACCAGCACACGCCGCGGTATTCGCCCTTGAGTTGATCGGCATCACGCAGGCTGACCAGATCAAGAATGAAATGCTTGTCGCTGTTGTGGGCGTGCAGCTCGTCAATGATCTCCTTGTCGCTCAAACCCACCACAATGACGTCCGCGTGCTCGATTACATCTTTGGCGCTGTCGCACATCAGGGACGACACGTGCGGAATCGACTCCTCCAGGTAAGAACGGTTGGCGCCGATCAGACGCGCCACGTTAACTTCCGGATCATAGATCTTCAATTCCATGCCTTTGCCAATCAACTGCTCGGCCAGCGTCAGCAGCGGACTCTCACGCAGATCGTCCGTGCCACTCTTGAAGCTCAAGCCAAGAAAACCCACTTTGCGCGTGCCGCGATCAAGAATCGTCGACAGCGCATGATCAACGTGCTGATTGTTACTTGGAATCAGGCCCGCCATCATCGGCAGCTCAACGTCGCGACTGCGCGCCACGTACAACAGTGCGCGCAGATCCTTGGGCAGACACGAACCGCCGAAAGCAAAGCCTGGACGCAGATAGGCCTTCGAGATATTCAGCGAGTGATCTTCGCACACCAGTTCCATGACCTTGCGCGAATCCACACCAACGGACTGCGTCACACGACCGATTTCATTGGCAAAGGTGACCTTGACCGCATGGTAGGCATTGCAGGCGTATTTGAGGCACTCGGCCGTGCCGATGTCCGTGGTCAGAAACTTGCCCGGCAGATCGCCGAACAAATCTCGCAGCTGCTCGATGGAGCGCTCGGAATTGGCGCCGACAACCGTCATCGGCGGATTGTCATAGTCACGAATCGAGGTACCTTCGCGCAGAAACTCCGGCTGGAAACCCAAACCAAAATCGACACCGCTCTGTTTGCCTGAGTGCTCAACCAGAATCGGCTCAACGGTCTCGGCAATGGTGCCCGGCTCGATCGTCGAGCGAATCATTACCGTATGGAAACTGTCTTTGTCCTTGAGGGCCTTGCCCATCTCTTCAGACAGTCGACGCATAGCGCGCAGGTCCTGACTGCCGTTTGGCATGGACGGTGTGCCGACGCACACAAACGACAGGTCGGTATCGCGCACGGCATCGCGTGCATTGTCCGTCACCGACACGCGCCCGCTGGCAACGACCTCGGCCATGACCTCCTGAATGCCCTCTTCGATCACCGGCGACTTGCCGTTCTTGATCAAGTCGAGTTTGGTCGGGTCAATGTCGACACCAACCACTTCGTGACCGTCGCGTGCCAGGCAAGCCAGCGAGACCGCGCCCACGTAGCCCAGCCCAAAAATACTAATTTTCATGATCCAACCTTTTTGTCTAACTCAAGCATTATGTCGTATCCCTCACTCATGCGTGTGCCGATCGCACGTCGCTCATCAGTTGGTACAACCTCTTCGCAACGTCTGCCCAGGAGAACGTCTCGGCATACTTGCGTGTGTCCTCGCGCGTCGGAGGCGCAAACAGCACCTGCCCGATCCCGTCTGCAACCGCTTGCGCGCTTCGTTCAGGCAGCACAATGCCGGCCGCCGCGTCTGCCACGACTTCCGGATTGCCGCCCACTGGCGTGACCACGACGGGTGTGCCGCAGGCCAGCGCTTCGAGCAGAACGTTGGCCATGCCCTCCCGACTGGAGGCCAGCACCAAAGCGTCGGCGGCATTGTAATACTGAACGAGCTCGGATTGAGCGACGGACCCCACAAAATGGACCCTCTGGGCCACATTGTGCCGCTCGGCGCAGGATTTGAGCGCCTCGAGCTCCGGGCCGCTGCCGGCGATCACCAATGACGCCCGCGGATGTTGCGCCAGGGCCTCAATGACGAGGTCGTGGCCCTTGAGCTCGTACAGATTGCCGACGCTCAGAATAAGCGGTCCGTCGATGCCGATCTCGCGTTTTGCCGCACGTCGGTCGCACATCTGAAACGTGTCCAGATCCACGCCATTGCGCAGGACGTGAATCTTGTCTTTCGGCATCCCGATCTGCGCCATACGCTCGCCGAGCGCCTTCGACACGGCCACCAGCGCATCCGCGCGCTGGGCGGCCCACAGCATACGTCGACGAACGGCCCGGTTTTGCGGTAGAAGATTGACATCGCTACCGCGCGCACTGATGACCAGCGGCAGCTTTTGGACCTGCGCAATATGGGCCGCCGCAACGCCATCAGGATAAAAGTAGTGGGCATCGAGCACTGGCCGCGATGCGGCGCTGGCCACACAACGGGCGACCGTCGCCGTCGAACCGGCAGCCAGCGTACGCGGCGCCACGTGCATGCCTATCTTGGGTGGCAGAAAGTAGCGCGGGTGGTAAACGCGCACAGTGTCTCTCTGCGTTTCGCGCGACGCCTTGGCAAACTGAGCGTATTGACCGAACGCCGGGTGCCGCAGCGGAAACCACGGCACCGGAGCGACCACCTGTGCGTCGACATCATGCCGCCGACGCAATTCGCGTAGCCGCGCCTCCACGAACAACCCGTGACGCGGCTGCCCCGCGTTGGGAAACAACGTGCTGTAGGTGATCACATCCACGGCCGGGCATCCGAATCAGGCGCGACCGGCGCCCGTGCGCCCCAGGAAGCCATCGAACATCAAAAGACCCCAGAGGACCGGCGTGTAGTCGCGGCGGCCGGCGACGTGATCGTCGAATACCTGTTTGAGCATGGCCGGATTGAAAAAACCCGAATCGGCCATGCGTTCACCGCACACGCTGCTGTGCACGCGCTCACGCAGCGGGCCCCGAATCCACGAACCCAGAGGCACCGCAAAACCCATTTTTTCGCGATAGAGAATGTCGCGTGGCAACACCCGCGTAAGCGCACTCTTGAGAACATGCTTGCCTTCGCGACCGTGCAGTTTCATACCAACATCAATGCCCGACACCCATTCCACAAATTCGTGATCCAGAAATGGAACGCGCACCTCAAGACCGTGCGCCATGCTCGCCCGATCCACTTTGGTCAGAATGTCCCCCGGCAAATAGGTTTTAAAATCCAGATACTGCACCAGCGAGAGACTGTCACGGGTGGGCGCGTTGGCGGCCAGCGCATGGAAGCGATCTATGGACCGGTAGCCCTGCAAATCACTCATGGTTTGTTCGGATAAAAGTTTACGCCGCAGCGGCGCGGGAAAAATCGACACGCCGTGCAGATAGCCCTCGGCGGTATCGCGGCCGATGGCCTCCAGTGTCGACTTGGCGCGCAACACCTTGGGGGCCCAGTCGAGTTTGGGATAGACCCGGCCCAGCAGGCCGAACACCGGCCCGCGAATGGCCTGCGGCAGAACGCGACGCACCTTTTCCTCATAGGCATGCCAGCGATAGCGCCGGTAGCCGGCAAAATTCTCATCACCGCCATCGCCTGAAAGCGCCACCTTGACGCCCTCGCGCGCAAGCTTGCACACCCGGTAGGTCGGCATCGCCGAGCTGTCTGCATAGGGCTCATCGTAGAGCTCACCCAGGCGATCCAGCAGATCAAAGTCATGCTGATCGACCTGCCGCACGGCAAGCTCGGTGCCAAGATAGTCGGCTACCTGTTTGGCGTACTTGACCTCGTTGAACTCGGGATCACCGAAGGAAATCGAGCAGGCCGACACCGGGTTGTCGGATAACCCGCTCATGAGCGCGACGACGGCGCTGGAATCGACGCCGCCGGACAGAAACGCACCAAGGGGCACGTCGGCGATCATGCGACGCTTGACGGCCTCCTCTAGTCGCGCCAGAAGCTCGGTCTCAAGATCTGCCTGCGATCGCTCAGGTCCCGGCTCAAACGGCACGTCCCAGTATTGATCGGGCTGCGGCACGGGTTTGCCACGCTCGAGCAGCAGGCGGTAACCGGGCGCCAGCTTGTGGACTCCCTCGAGAATCGTGTCCGGATCGGGCACATAGCCAAACGTGAAATAGTCTTCGACCGAACGCGCGCTGATATTGTGTGACAGGTCCGGATGCTTTTGCAGCGCCTTGAGCTCAGAGCCAAACAGGAGACGGCCGTTTGGCAAAATTGTGTAGTAGAGCGGCTTGATGCCCAGACGATCACGCGCCATGAACAGCGTCTGCTTGTTGCGGTCGTAGACGGCGAACGCGAACATGCCGTTGAAGCGTTTGACGCAATCAACGCCCCACTCCTCATAACCGTGCACAATCACCTCGGTATCGCTGTTTGTGCGGAAGGTGTGACCCTTGTTGATAAGCTGTTCACGCAGCGGCTGGAAATTATAGATTTCGCCGTTGAAGGTCACGATCACCGAACCGTCTTCGTTCGCAATCGGCTGCTTGCCGCCTTCAAGGTCAATGATCGAAAGTCGACGATGGCCAAGACCGACGCCCACCTCAATATGCAGACCAAAGTCATCCGGTCCGCGATGCTCCATGGTGTCGTTCATGGTTCTTAGCAGCTGCTCGTCAACCGGGGCTGCCGTTTGCGTGTCAAAAATTCCGCTGATTCCGCACATCGTCTCAGACTACCTTCTTCGGTTAGCAGTAGGCCGCATAAAGCGACTCATACTGTTCAATCATGCGCTCGAGCGAGAAGTGCTCAACCACGTGCTTGCGCGCCGCCTCGGCGCGCTCTGTTCGCATATCCGGCGTTTCAAAATACCGGTCCAGCGCAGCCGACAACGCCTCTTCATCGCCGGATTCATAAAGCGTGCCCTGTCGGCCGTCGGTAAAAAGCTCCGCATTGCCGCCAACGCGGCTCGCAATCACAGGCACGCCGCACGCCATCGCTTCGAGCAGCGTGTTGGAAATGCCCTCATTGAGCGAGGGCAAAGCGAACACATCGAAACCAGGAAGCAGCTTCGCAACATCGTCGCGTTTGCCCAGCAAGTGCACGCCGCTGCCAAACTCGCTATTGTTGATCTGCGCCTCGATCAGCTCGCGCTGCGACCCGTTGCCCAGCAGGACCAGCGCCGTGTCTTCGGCAAAGGCCGGCGAGCGCTCGCAACGATTCAAAAACGCGCGTACCAGTTCGATCTGATTCTTGACCGCCTCGAGCCGTCCTACTGAGCCGATGATGCAGCGACTTTGCACACCCAGCTCGCGCAGCCGCGCGCGTGCGTCTTGGCGCACTGGCGAGAACTTGTGGATATCAACACCGTTGTAGATCTGAACCAGCTTGTCCTCGGGCAGACCCACATCGCGCTGCAGCCAGTGCTGGATCTGCTGCGACACGCACACAAAACGCCGCACAAAAGGATTAGCAAACTGACGCAAGCGTCGATAGCGGCTATGTGCGCCATGCAGATCGTTGATGTCGAAGCCGTGCTCGCCGTGCAGCACATGTCGCACGCCTGCCGCGCGGGCCACCATGCCCGCCTCGATCGTGCCGATATTGCGCGTGTGCACCACCGACGGTTTCAAGCGCCGCAGCGCGCGCCACATGCGTCCGTAATGACCCAGGTCCTTGCCCGGTTTCTTGTTCAGCGCAATGATCTCTACATCATCGCGCTGCAGACGATTCTGAAACTCATCGGAGTAATCCAGGCAGATGATCGCGTGGCTGAAGCGACGGTCCATGCCGTTAATCAGATTCACAATGCCGTTTTCCATACCGCCCATGGTGAAGCGATACACGACATGCACAATGCGCCCGGACCCACTCACGGCGCGCTCTTGCTCGGAGCAGCCGTGCAGTTGCTGCCGGCCGGATCGCTGACGCAGTCGACAAACGATGCGACAAAGCTCTGCGCGAAGGCCATCAGCTCTGGCGGCACGTCATCGCGTGGATCCGTGAGTACCGACAGCGAGACCACAGCCCGACGCGTCGGCTTGCCGGTAAGTCGGGCCGCCCATTCACGAATCTTCGCAGTCGTCGGCGACGGCGTCGTGACAGACCCGATCTGATACCAGTACAGCACAGCGCGACGCGGGCCTCGTTCGAGCAGGTCCAGACGGCCAATGTCAAACTCTCGCCCTTGCGAGACGAGCGTCATGGGTAGCTCGCGTACTATCTTGTGGCCGATTTGCATGGGAAAACGGTTGCCGGCACGCACCACTTCGCGATCGCCGCCGCTGTAGGTATGAATGGTTACACCAATTCGATCGTTGCCTTGAGCGTAGACCAGCTGAGCGATCGCATTGGCATCTTTGAAGTCTGGCATGTAGGCCGACTCACCTGCGGCATCGATACGCCACTGCGCCGTTGCCGCCGGAACCGCCGCCGGTGCCATCGGCGCATCTGCGGCGGCCAGCGCCTTGCCAGAGAGCAAAGGCACAACAAACATGAGGCCCAGCAGTGCAACACAGACGCCCCCCAGACTTGCCACGGCAAGAGATCGGCCGTCGGCAGGGCTCGCCGCCAGCGCGGCTGGCGGCTCATCGGCATAACGTCCCCCGATCCAGAACATCAGGAAAATAAGAACCCCGAAGAACAGCCAGCCGTAGATCAGATGATCCACGCCAACCGCGTGTTCCATGTTCGTGAAATGCGCAATCATGACGATGCCGAACGCGCGCAGACCGTTGGCAACAATTGGCATCACGATAGCGAGCGCCACAAAGGCCAGTCGCTTCTTCCAGCTTGTAAAGGTGATGTAAGCGTAAAATGTGCCCAGTGACACCGACGCGATCAGATAGCGAATGCCACTGCAGGCCTTGGCGACCTCGAAATCGCCCCGCGGGATACTCAGCATGTAGCCTTCGCGAAACACCGGGATGCCGGTCAGTTCAATCGCCTCCACCACAAACCAGGCCGTGAACTGCATCAGCGTCGGGATAATGAAATCGCCGAACGGCACCGCAAAAAAACCGAACAGAATCGGAAATGCCAGCACGCGCATGACGCGGCCTCCGAGCAGCGCCCAGGCTATGGCACTAAGCGCCGCCACATACGCGAACTGCTCCGCGACCTGGACCGATCCCACGTGGGCCACAAACCACAGCGCCAGACACCCGACCAGCGCCAGCAATCCCAGCCACGACGGATGCGGATCCAGCGCCAACAGTCGATCGCGCGCGCGGTAAATCAGAAAGGCCACCGCGGGAAACACGAGAAAACCATGGGAGAAGGTATCGGACTCAAGCCAGATACCCACCATCGACATCAGGCTGCCATGGTAGAGCAGGATGAACAGCGCAAGCACGCCGAGTGTCAGCGGCAGCGCCAAAGACCAGCGATAACGAACGCCGGACGTGTTCACCTGGCAAGCTCCAGCGCGCGCTCGATCAAAGTGTCCACTCGCTTCATTGACGTGGGCCAGTCGTGATTGGTCGCCATGCGTTCGCGTCCGGCCTCGCTCAAGGACGCGCGCAGATCGCGATCATCCAGAACCCGACAAATTTGATCAACCCACTGGTCTTTCGTGTCGGCCACGAGCAATTGTTTGTCCACCTCAACGTCCACGCCGCCCGCGGCAATGGGCGAGCAGATGACGGGCACGCCCAATGCCAGCGACTCAAGAATCTTGTTTTGCGTGCCACGGGCAATGGCCAGCGGTGCAATGGTCAGAGCACTGGCCCGAAGATACGGCCGCACATCCGGCACCGAACCGGTCACGCTGACGCCGTCGAGCTGGGCGAGATTTTGCACCGCTTTGGTCGGCTCGGCGCCGACGATAGTCAGCGTGGTTGCGGGGCGCCGCTCACGCAAAACCGGCCACACTCGCTCGCAAAAATCGAACATCGCCTGCTGATTGGGATAGTAGTCCATGCGCCCGACAAAGCAGATCGCATCACTGTCGTAATCCGCTTGATCCGGATCCGGCGAAAAATAGTTGCGATCAACGCCGTTTGGAAACCAGCCGGTCTTTTCCTTTGCGCACATGGTCTGCAGCGTTTCGAGTTCGGCACGAGTTGTCGCTGTGCACAAATCAAACCTGGCCGCCAATGCGCGTTCAGCCCGCTCCATCTTGCGCCCCTCCAACCAGTAACCCATCGATAACGGGAACGGTTTGAACGAGCTGTAGGCCAGCCACTTCTGTGAGTCCATATCGCCGAAGTCAATAATTTTTGGAACGTCGGTGACGTGTGCGACGTATTGCGCGACGGACGAGCAGTGCACAAAAATCAGATCGTAGCGGTTGGTCTGCAGGGCCTCGTCAATACGTCGACGCAACGCGCTCGAATAGAAATAGCCCATGCTCGACGGGCCCGGCGTAGGCAAACGCAGAATCATGCGTGTCCAGGCACCAACACTACCTACGGTCTCCACCATGAAGCCGGCACAGTGCTCCGCCAGTCCTTCGCCCTCCTGCGCCTCCTCCGGCGATCGGGCCAGTGAGGCGACGGTCACCTCATGCCCCTGCCCGGTCAGATGGCGAATAATGTTGAAGGGGCGAATCTTGCCACCGCGCTTGGGCGGAAACGGAAAACGATGGCAAACAAACAGAATCTTCATGCCGCCACCAGCGCCAATAGCTCATCACGCACGGTGTCGACCTCACGTCCATCCAGATAGATTTGCGCCCACATTTCGAGATTGGTCAGCGCTACGAGTTTGTCCGTATGGTCGGCGCGATTCGCATCGTGCTCCTCGCGCAACGAGTGCACGGTCGCCGGGTTTAGCCAGCCGCGCGATTCGATGCGCTCGGCGGACAAAAGCTGATCGACCAGTGGCCGCAGTTCGTTCTTGAACCACGCGCCCATCGGCGCGCCAAAGCCGCGCTTCTGGCGATAGAGTATGTCCTGCGGCAGCACGTCGCGCAGCGCGTGCTTGAGTACATGCTTGAGATCGCGACCCGCGATCTTGTGACGCGAAGGCATGGCCATGGCCAGATCGATGATCGCTTCATCGAGCAGTGGCACACGGCACTCGAGCGACGTGGCCATCGACATGCGGTCGGTCAGGCTCAGAAGATCGTCGGGCAGTTGTGTAATCAAATCTACACGCGTCATTTGTTCCAGCGGATCGCCGCCACCGAGCCTGGCGAACGCCGCTTCGATGTGCGGCTCGAAACTCTCGGGGGCGGAAGCCAAAAGCTGCATAACGTCGGTCATGCTGGCGGCCTCGACAAATGACTGGTACTGCTTGGCCAGCGGCCAGTCGGCCGCCTGTACCAGGGCCCGCGCATAGCGAGTGAGATTGGCCACACGCGAGTGGCGATCGACCGGCATGCGGCCGAGCACGGGCTTGACGACAGCCTGGCGTACGATACGCGGCACGCGCGCCAGCGCACGTGCGTAGTAGCCACCAAGATATCGGCGATAACCGCCGAACAATTCGTCGCCGCCGACGCCAGACAAAATCACCGTGACTTCACGCCGCGCAAACTCTGACACCAGATAAGTGGTCACAAACGCCGTATCGGCGATGGGCTCATCCATATGCCAGAGCAGCCGTGGCATCAGCTCAACGACAGACGGCTCCACGACGATTTCGCGGTGATCGGTGGCAAACAACTCCGCGACTCGCTGCGCATAGGGCAGTTCGTTGTAAAACTGCCCGCCAGAAGACCCGCCGAAACCAATCGCGAATGTGCGCACCGGATCTGAACTGAACTGGCTCATCATGGCCACAACGGCACTCGAATCGATGCCGCCGCTCAGGAACGCTCCCAGCGGAACATCGCTGACCATCTGCCGCTCGACACAGTCGGCCAGCGTCTCGCGCAGCCGGTCGCTCCAGGTCTCCAGATCGCCATCATCATTCGTCGTCGCAGGCATCGTCCAGTAGGTGTGCTGACGGATGCGGCCATCTTCGACAATCATGAGCGTAGCCGGCGGCAATTTCTCAATACCTTGAAACAGCGACCACGGCGCAGGCACGTAGCCCAGATGCAGGTAGTGCGGCAACGCATCGGTATTCAGAGCGCGGGAAATCCAGGGTAGCGCCAGGATCGACTTCGCCTCTGAGGCAAACGCCAGACGGTTGTCCTGCACGCAAAAATAAAGGGGCTTGATACCGGTCCGGTCGCGCGCCAGCAAAAGCCTCTGCCTGGCAATGTCCCACAGTGCAAAGCCAAACATGCCGCGCAAATGCTCGACGCAGGCATCGCCATACTCTTCGTAAAGATGCACGATGACCTCCACATCACTGTGCGTGGAGAACTGATGGCCTCGCGCGATCAGATCTTCACGCAGCGACTGGAAATTATAGATCTCGCCGTTGCACACAACCACGACGGTGCGATCTTCGTTGTAGATTGGCTGATGCCCACCGTCCACGTCGATGATCGACAGTCGCTGCATACCAAAGCCAAGCGGGCCATCAATCAGATCGCCAAAATCGTCTGGGCCACGATGCTGTGCGACCTCGCCCATGCGGCGCAGATCGACCGCGTCCACCGTCGATCCGTCGCCAAGTGCGATGACACCGTGGATACCGCACATGTCAGATCTGACCCGCTGGCGTGTTGTGACTGCGGTCCTTGAGACCGCGCAATGTTTGGTGACGCTTCATGTTGATTCCAGATTCCTGGCAACGCATCGAACGAAGCGCCGCCAACGCTGTAGCAGAACGCTCAGCCCAGGCTGCGGGCGAGCCAGGGGCCAAGTCGTTGAGACAATCCCAATGGCAGTCGCTGCCACATTCCGATGAACATCTTGTACTTCGGATTGTTGGGCGACAGATCAGGCATCGCATCGAGCCCCGAGAGGTGATACTCGTAGCTCATCGGCTGCGGTTCAAAACCCCAGTGCTTCTTGAATCGAAACGCGCCGGTACCCACTTTGCTGCGACCGTAGTCAAACAGCGTCAGGCCGCGTTCGCGCGCCTGCTCCATGACGCTCCAGTACATGAAGTCATTGCCTTTGACAGCCCGGGCTTCCAGCGTGCCGCCGCCGTAGTAAGGCAGCACCTGGTTTTTGAAGAAGAAACTCATCACTGCCGCAACGGGAGAATCACCGTTGCGGATAACCGTAATCTCACAGTCATCCCCGAACACGTCGGCCAGAATGGACAGATAGTCGCTGCCAAAAACCGGGGTACCGAGATTGCGCACGCTTTCGGAGTAGCAGCGATACAGCGTGTCGACATTGTCTTCCACCGTAGCGGTCAGGCCAGCCTTGATCCCTTTGCGCACCATGGCGCGCTGCTTTTTCGGAATCGCCAAAAGGTTGGCCTCGCTGTCGGGCAGAATCTCCTTGCGAAAGGTCACGTAGAGATCCTTGGACGGCCAGTCCGGCTCGCGCGTGGTCATGTTGCGGCACTCGAGGTAGTCGACGCCGAGCTCGTCGGCCAGACCGCAGGCATGATCCAGTAGCGCCTTGTAGGCGCCATCGTTGGAAGCAAGGACGCCGCCGTACACGCAAAAGGGTGTAGAGATCAACGCATTGGAAAACAGTCGGCTCTTGACGTGTGCCAGCGGCAGCACACCCACCACCGCGCCATCCCCGTCTTCGGCAATCAGATAGTAGCTTTGATGCCCGAACGCACGCGCCAGCACCTCACGCCACTCAATACGATGAAAAAACGTTGCGTCGTCATGCGCCAACACATAGTCATTCCAGACCGCCGCATCGGACGTAGCGGCTACACGAATCGCAGGCGCAGCAAGGCTCGGGCTAGTTTCGCTCAACACGGCGTTCATACCTGATCGCTTTCGGGCAGAAACACCCGGTCCATTCGGTTCCATGAAAAATCGCGCAGCAAACGTGCCAGCCGCGGCTGCATGCGAGACAAATTGAGATAGTGGCGGAAGCGACTCTTGGCGCTCAAGCCCGGCACTCTTGGTTGTTCCGGATCAAGCTCCCAAGGGTGAAAGTAAAACAATCCGGGCTGCTGATCGTCACGATTTACGCGGCGCAGTCCTGTGCGGTAAACACTGTAGGGCAGAAGGCGGAAGAAACCGCCGCCGCCGCAAGGCCAGTTGCGGCCGGCCGCATTCACCGTGGTCACTGGAATCTCGAGAAGACCCGATGCACGCAGTCGAAACGCAAAGCGTGGCGCCTCCGGCATGCCGTAAAGATCGTGAGCAATTGGATAAACACTCGAGCTGTAGACGTAACCCGCGTCGGCCAGTTCATCGAAGGCCCACAGGTTGTCACGCCCGATCGAATAGCTCGGCGCGCGATAGCCGCGCACCTGCGTGCCCGACATGTCTTCAAGCAGTTTCTTGGTACGTACTACGTCCTCACGAAACTGCTCTCGCGTCTGCATGGTCGCGCGAGTGTGTTCGTAGCCGTGGCTGGCCAGCTCATGGCCCTGCTCGGTAATCATCCGCACCAGCGACGGACACTGTTCGGCAATCCAGCCCAGCGTGAAGAAGGTGGCTTTGACGCCGGCCTCCTCAAACATGGCGAGCGCACGTTCGGTGCTGCCCTGCACGCGCATTTCCCACTGGGACCAGCGCTCGCGTCCGATCTGGGACTCGAGCGCCGACACCTGGAAGTAATCCTCGACATCAATAGACATCGCATTGGTCGGCGACGCGCTCTGCAAACGCGCGCTGTCGGGCTCAAACATGGATGCGGGATCGACCGCATCGCTGATCAATTTGGCAGCCGTGCTCATTTTGCATCTCCGGCAAGCTTGCGCAGACGTTCTTCCATGACCGCGAGACGCGCTTCGAGGTCAGCCCGACTCGGCTCACCCTTCGTCTCGGTCTCGGTGCCGCCTTTCGCCGCTGGCGGCTCAACCACAACCAGATCGCCCGCAATCTCCTGGCTCATCTCTGCAACGACATCTTCGACATCTTCGCCACCGAACTCGCGCAGCTCTTCGAGATAGCCGTACACCAGCAGCCGGTCCATCAGAATATTGACCTTGCGCGGTACACCACTGGTCTGCTCGTGGACGGCCTCATAAAAATCCGGATCAAACTGTGGCTCACCATCCCAACCAACCGCGACCAATCGAAAGCCGATGTAGCGCTTGGTCTCTTCCAGCGACAGCGGTTCAAGGTGGTAGGAAGCAATAGTCCGCTGGCGCAGATGCTCCATGCTCGGATCGCGCAGTGTCGTGCGCAGTTCGGTCTGGCCCACAAGAAACACCTGCAGCAGCGCCGAGCCGTTGCATTCAAGGTTTGAGAGGATACGCAGCTCTTCGAGCGCCGTTGTACTCAACTCCTGTGCCTCATCGACGATCAGCAGCACACCGTTGAGATAGTCCTGGGCACGGCGTAACGACAGTTCCATATCGCGCAGCAGCGCCGCCTTGCTCTTGCCCTCGTGCGGCAGCTTCAGCGCAGAAGCGACCATCTGCAGGATATTCTCATCATTGAGGTTGGCCGCCGCGATGCGCGCCGTTGCAATCTCCTGGTCCTGCAGTTCGGCCAGCAAGGTCTGGATAAGCATCGTCTTGCCGGTGCCGATGTGACCGGTGATCACGACAAAGCCCTCGGCCTGCTCGAGACCGTAGTGCAAATAGGAAAGCGCGCGTTTGTGGCCCTGACTGGGATACAGAAACTTGAGATCAGGCGTAAGCTGAAACGGTCGCCCGCGAAAGTTGTAAAAATTTTCGTACATGGTTGGCCCTAGAAACTGTACCCGACACCGAACGCAACAGTGTTTTCCTCGAAATCGAACTGTTCGATGTCGGACTGTCGCTGATTGTGAAGCAAGCGCAAATCCATAAACGCACGTTCAAAAAGGTCGCGACGCCAGCGCGCCTCGACAAACAGATCTTTGGGTTCATCACCCGTATTGCGAATCTGAAAGCGACGATAGTTGGCGCTAAAGATAAACGTGGAAGTTTGAGACAGTTGCCAGTTCCACGTCAGACGCGCGCCACCGCCACTGTCTTCCCGATTGCCGTCGAGATTGGACAGAAAGGTGCGGTCATCATTAAACACGGTCAGCTGGAAGCTGCTTTTTGGCAGCGTGTAGCCCATACCCAGATTGAGCCGCTTGGATACGAACACATCCTGGGTCGTGTTGGGCTGATCGATGCCGCCCACGTTGGTCAGAAGGCTCAGGATGGTTTGAAAATCGATCTGCGCTCCACCAAACGTACTGGCCTGCTCGGAGTAGGACACCGAAAAGGTCAGCCTGCCCTGGGCACGCTCAAGCGAAAACAGATAGGAGTCGCCAAAAAACTGCTCACCGACGCGCGCTTCGTAGCTGGTGTTGGCCCCGAGACGCCCCTTGAAGCCGGCCAGCCAAAAGGCACCGTCGATATCGCCGAGAAACGGCAAATTGCCCAGATCGTTGTCGTCCTGTCCAACGCTGAGCACAAACTCGGTGCGCGGCGTAACGTCATAGCCAAAATCCACACTGGTGCGCGCCAGCGTTACCGAGCGACCCGTGTCGTACTCGATGTCCGAGTTGGTGTATGACGCTCCCAGTGACCAGCGCGCCCGCTCCGGATCGGTGCCAACCACAAACGTAATGTTGTCGGCCGTGCTGTCGAGCAGCCGCGGAGCGTCGAATTCGGTCAGGCCTTTGCGATACGCCAAACGCCCCGTCACCGCAGAGCCGGCACTGAAATTCCAGTACGGCTCGATCGCGTAACTCTGAATATCGGTCTGGTTGCCGACGCGCGTGGCCGTCGTGCTGCCAATGCCAAGTTGAAGGTCCACAATCTGCTGGCGAATGTTGGACAAAAACGTCACGCCCGCCTGATTGCCCTGATCGGCCAGCGCGATAAAGTCGGCGCTCAGATCAAGGTTATGGAATACCTGGTCATTCTCGTCGTTTTCCTTGAACTGACGTGCCTGCAAAATGTAGTTTGAGTCGAGCGTAAAACGCGGCCCCTTGTGGCTCATCAGCAGGCTCGGCGTTACCTCAAAACTCAGGTCATCACGCTTTTGCCCTTCCGGCTGCAAGCCGAGATTGTCCGTCCACAGCACTCCGGTGTAGATCGTCGGCTGAAACTCCCACTGCGCATGGGCCACGCTGGCGCAAAGCATGGTGCAGAGGACGAGAAGTGCTGCAATATTATTCTTATTGTCGGCTGCCATAGGTCTATCCGCTTTGTCCCGGATCGTCCTGACCGTAGTAGCTTCCATAGTAGGAGTCACCACCCGTAGAGATGCGGCTCTTGTTCAAAATAAGGCTCACGTGCTTTGACGGGTCCACCAGCTCCAGGGCGCTCTCGACGGCCGACTGCGGCGTGGAGCCCGCGTGCACAACCACCACCACTTGCCCAACAAGTCCGGTCAGCACCTGAGCTTCGGACGTTTGCAGAAGCGGTGGTGAATCGAGAATGACAATGCGGTTCTGGTAGCGACCGGCAATTTCACTCATGAGCTCTTCCATACGCTCGCTGGCCAGCAGCTCGGTCGCGTATTCGTGTTGCGTGCCTGCAGGCAGCACGCGCAAACCCGGCATGTCGGTTTGCACCAGCACCTCACTGATATCCAGCGTGCGATCGACCAGCAGGTCCATAAGACCTTTGCGCTTGTCGAGATTCATAGCGCGACTGATGTGCGGCTTGGCAACGTCGGCATCGATCAAAAGCACAGTGCGCTCGCGCTCCAGCGCTACGCTCATGGCCAGATTCATGGACGTAAACGTTTTGCCTTCGCCCGACAGGGCGCTGCACAGCATGATCAGGTTGCCCTGCTCAATACGCTCTTCACCCTTGCCAAAAGCACTCTTGAGCAAAGGACGTTTTATGCGGCGGAACTCGTTGGCTAGATTTGGTGCCAGCTCTTCGGGCGGCACGATGCTCGCTTCACGCAACTGTTCGAAATCGAGCACCAGCAGATCCTTGCCCAGGTTTCCGTCTTCGCCCGGCAGAGGAATCGCACGGCCGAAATCCTCGCCGTTGTCATCTTCAACCGGCAGCAGGCGCGCCGAGTTGTCCTCGACGGAGGCCACCTCTTTGCGCACTTCTTTTTTCTTGCTGCTGTTCTGCAGATGCTTGCCGACAGCTTTTTCAACGATGCTCATAGACCAAGACTCAGCGAAATTGATTCGATAATGCGCAGGATGCCGCTTTCGAAGACCACGACAATCGCGTACACGAACAGCAAACCCAAGAGACCGGCCAGGAAGCCGGCTTTCTGAATCCGCATCATGAAACTCTGATGCGGCATCATGACGACGCCAATGGCACCAAGCACGGGCAGTCCCGACTTCGCGGCCAGGTCGTCACGCGTGATAAACACCGGTCGCAGCTGATCAAGCAGGAACGACACGGCAATACCGGCACCCAGCGCGGCCAGCAGCGTCATGGTCAGGAACACCGGACGGTTCGGACCGTAGGGCTCAAGCGGCAGGCGCGGCGGCTCGATCACACGAAAACGAACGTCGCTGACGCTTGATTCGGCTTCGCCGCCAAGGCGGGCGTCTTCCAGAGACTGCAGCAACGCGTCGTGACGCGCTTTGGTGACCTCGTAGTCCCGGTTCAGGGCCGCTAGTTCAGCTTCCACTTCCGGTACGATATCAACCGAACGTTGCAACTCGTTGACCACGCGGCGCTGCTGCGCACGTCGGGTTTGCAGTTGCTTGAGTTCGACGTTGACCACGCTCAACTGACCACGCAACTGCTGATACACAGGATTGAGATCAAGCGGATCGAAGGTGGGCAGCTCGGAGTCCATATCGCCGGCCAGCAGCGCAAGCTCCTCGTCGCGTTTTTTGGCCAGATTGTCGCGGCGTGCCAGCAGTGCCACAACGTCGGGATGCTTGTCGGTAAACTGCAAGCGCAGCTGGGCCAGATCGCTGTCGATGAGTGCAATCTGAGCATCGTACGAAGAGCCCGCCCCGCTCGTGGTCGGTGTATTGGGTCGCGCAATACCAAACGTGGGTTCCTCACCCTCGAGCTGGCTGAGCAATTCATCGCGCGTACCGATTTGCAGCGCGATCAGCTGATCGAGCTCTTTTTGCTTGCTAAGCGCGGTTTCAAGCCGCTGGTAGTAGCCGCCGGAGTCGCCCGGCATCAAACCGACGTTGCGCTTCTTGAAATCGGCCAGTCGTTGCTCGGCTTCGGCCAGTCGCTGCTCATAGTCGGAAATCTTGGTTTCGATGAACTCCATTGCTTCATCGTTTTTCTCCCGACCTTCGCGCAGCGTGTCGCTGACAAAGCTGCCGAGCAACGTCTGCACGACGTTACGCGTGACTTCGGGTTCGTGATCACGAAATGCAATGGTGTAGAGACTTTTGCCGACCGAGCGAATCTCGAGCTTGCTCTTCATACGGTTGATCAGGTCATCCATTTCCCGATCGGTGCCGGCGCGAAGATCAAGGTCGGTTTTTTGTGCCACATCCAGAAGATTCGGACGTGACATCAGAGCGCGGGTCATGAGCTCGACCTCGCTCATGACGTCGGTGCCGCGCGGATTACCCGGCAGCAGCGGTCGCAAAACCGATTCGGTATCCACGTAAACCTGAGCACGCGAGCGATATTGATCGGGCATCGAATACACGTGGTACCAGCCGAGCATGGCGACAACCCAGGCCACAGCCAGGGCGAGCCAGCGGAAGCGCCACATACCACGCAGGTAGGCGATCAGTTTCGCAATCAGTTCAGCCATAATATTCTCTTAAGCGACGTCTGGACACGAGCCCCATCATGCTGACAGAGCGGGATAATCGGTGCCGTGACCGATTTCACATAAGTTCCGGTGGCCGTAGCATTTCTTGCCACGCCCACCGCCTGCATTCGGGACCTAGAAACGCGATTCCGGGATGATCAATACGTCACCCGGAAGCATATTGACGTTGTAACGCACGTCACCTTTGCGCAGAAGCAAATCAGGCCGTACGCCGATCTCCTCCATCTGTGAGCCCGCACGACGCAGAATCTTGGTTCGCTTGCCGGAGGCGATTTCTGTCAGTCCCCCAACGGAGATCATGACGTCCAGCAGGGTCAGACCCTGCCGATAGGGAATAGTCCGTGGCTGGCTGGCCTCACCGATCACCCGGATCTGGTCGGTTGATGCCCCCTGAAAACCGGTCACAATGACCGTAACTTTGGGCGATTTGATGTATTCAGCCAGTACGGTCTCGATATCGCGCGCCAGGTCGGTCGGGGTCTTTCCCGCGGCCTGCATGTCCTCAACGAGAGGTGTCGAAATCTTGCCGTCCGGGCGCACGGGTACGCCGCGTGACAGATCATCATGACGCCAGACGTAAATATCGAGCGCATCGCCGGCGCCGATCGAGTACTCGACGGTGTCCACTGCCGTGGCGATATTGGCGTTGCGAATTTCAGCGGGTGGTGGCGCGCTGCCACAGGCCACCAGGAATCCGGCCAGAAGAACAACGGCCAGACGCGGAAAAACAGTGCTCATACTTACGATCCTCTCAGAATCGGGGTGTTCAAAATGGGACGTGACTTTACCATAGGAGACTTGCAACAGCCTTGCCGTATTTCACATCTGGCCCAGTCTGATTTTGTCATAAAATGTTGAGCCTGCAGAATATTTTTGACAGTCTCTAACGGAGCCGGTGACAATGGCCCGGCGCGCACGGCGATGCATTCCAAGTCACTGCTCTGCTGCCCTTTAATTATTATAAAAATCAATAAAATACGTGGTAATTTTTCAATGCGTAATGAAGAGTCTGTCTGGACCGCTGCATCCAGACCTGCCGCGAAACCATGGAATCGGCTTCGCACAGCGGCCCTGATCACAATTTGTAGCTTGGCCGCCACGCTTAACGGCTGTGGCGGACGCGAGGGCGCCGATGCGCATCTGGCCGCTGCGCGCGAGGCGATTGATGCCGATGCCTACGACGCGGCCCGCCACCACCTCAAAAACCCCCGGCAGGATCGCCCCCGGGTTTAAAAGATTACGCTGTTTAT
>CAZXCL010000021.1:20451-47396 GCA_964639265.1 uncultured Gammaproteobacteria bacterium
CTCCAGCTCAACAACGCGCTGCAGTCTCGCCCGGGTGATTCAGAGATTCGGCTGTTGCTGGCGCGCGTTGCCCTGATCGCAGGCCGCGTTTCGGTCACCGAGCGCCAGGCGCGCGCGGTAGCGCGCATCGATCGCGATCCGGCGCGCGGGCGCGAACTGCTGTGTGAGGCGCTCATGGCCCGCGGTGCCTTCGACTCGATTCTCAGTGAGTACATTGACGATGCCAGCAACGTCGGCATGAGCTGCCGCGCGATGGCCTATCTGTACCTGGGCAACTTTGCCGAGGCATCACGCCTTTTCACCGAAACCTTGTATGACACGCCAGACTTTGCGCCGGCACTCATTGGTCTGGCCAAAACCGACCAAGCGCTGGGACGCTATCAGCAGGCCGAGCGTCGCCTGCGCAATCTGCTTAAAGAAACGCCGCTCAACATTGCGGCGCACAATGCGCTCGCGGCCGTGCAGGTGGATATGGAACAGCTGACCGAAGCCGAGTTAACGCTTGTCGATGCGATTGGCCTGCCGCGCGATCTGACTAACACTCACAACTGGCTCGGCGCGCGTGTGAGCCTGGCCGAGGTGCGCTGGCGTCTTGGCAAGCAGCGAGCCGCCGCCGCGCAACTCGACGAGCTGGTCGATCAGTTTCCCTCCAATCCGCTGCCCAAGTACCTGCGCGCCCTGTTTGCCTATGAAGATGCCGACTATCGGCTTGCCCGCGAATATCTGCGCAGCGTGCTGAATCTGGTGCCGGACCATGAACCTTCGAAGAAACTGAGTGCTGCGGCCGATCTTGCGCAAGGTCAGTTTGGCAGTGCCCAGATTCGCTTCAGCGAGCAATGGTCCGAGTGGTCAAGCGATCCACTGATGAACGAGTTGCTCTCGCGCATCTATCTGGGCATGGGCAATGCGCATGAATCTGTAGCAGTCATCACGCGTGCACCTCTGGAAACGCTCGCCGCCGGCGCACTCAGTCATGCCGGACGGGCCCATACGCTGGCTGGCGACTATGACACCGCACGCAAGGCCTACGCGATGGTACTCGAGCAGTCACCGGACAACCTTGATCTGCAGATTCGCGCGGCCGCCTCCGCCCTGCACGCCGGCGATCTGGCCGCCAGCGATCGCGCGATGGCGGATTGGCCCACCAATGACAAAACGCAGAACGCGCGCAATGTACTTCGTCTGCTGCGCTTCCTTCGCGCCGACGACCTCGAACGTGCCGAAAAACTGGCCAAGCGCCGCCGCCGGGACGATCCGAACGATCTGATCTCGATGCTCGCGCTGGCCGAGATTTCAGAACGACGCGGCGCCCGCGAGCAGGCCTTAAGCTGGCTGCAAATGGCGCGTGAGCGCAATGAGGAAGCGATCGAGCCGCGTCTGCTCCTGGCCGATTACGTGAAGCGCGACGGCGAGGCCAAAAAAATGCGCGATCTCGCAGAAGAAATTCTGGCGCAAAAGCCGTTTAACGCCGAAGCACTCACTCTGCTGGGCGAGGCCAGCCTGCTCGATGGTGATGCCTACGCCGCCATCGAAACGTTTCGCGAAGCCAGTCGTGTTTCACCCTCCTCGCCAAACTCGGCCATCGAACTGGTTCGAGCGCAGCTTGCGGCCGGCGATTTCTGGCAAGCCCGGCGCGACATCAAGAACGCGCTCGTGCGCGATTCGCTCTCACCCCACAGCATTGCCGGTCTGGCTATTGAAGAACACAGGCGTGGAAACAGCGAGCAGGCGCATGCGCTGGCGGACGATCTGTTGAGCCTGGACAAATCACGCAGCATTGGTCTTGAGCTGCTTGGTGATCTGAATTTGCTGGATAGTGATTACAGAGCGGCGGCATCTGCCTATGAACGCGCAAATCGCCATACCGCCGGGCGTCGCGCCGCCTTCAAGGCGGCGCTTGCCGGACACGCAGCGAAGCGTCGCAGTGCACTGAATCCGCTTCAGGCGTGGGTGCGCACGAAGCCAAGTGATCGCCAGATGCAGCGCGTGCTCACGCGACTCCAGGCGACGCAAAAACTATAACGATTCGAGCAACTGCTCTGCCTGTGCGCGGCTTTCAAAGGGCCGTGTCGAGGCGAGCGCCTGAATCAGGGTCTCCCGCGCCTCATCCCGCGCGCCGGTCTCGTGCAACACGGCCGCCAGATGATAGGCAATGTCGGGGCTGCGACGCGCTGTCGTGCCGGACATCGCGCCGCGCAGCGTCTCCAGCCCGGCCTCGGGCTGGCCGCTGTTGAACTGGATCCAGCCATAGGTGTCGGCCACGTTGGCGTTCAGTGGCGCCAGACGAAACGCTCGTTCGGCAATTTCGAGCGCTCGCTGGCGATTGCCCGAACCGTCCTGGGAAAAGTACAGCCACGCCAGATTGTTCAGCGCATAGGCCGAATCGGGATTCTGCACGATCAGCATTTCGTATTGCTCGATCGCCTTGACGTTGTCCTGCGCGCGCTGATACTCCTGCGCCAGCATTAGCCGGGCCGGCACATGCTGCCGATTGTTCTCAAGCCAGTTGCGCAACGGCAACGTGACGTCGGGCGAGCCAAGCGCCTTACGCTCATTGAACATCTTGGCCGTGAGAGGCCACGACGGGGCGGCGTCGAGCGCTTTGTTGTAGGCCAGCAGCGCTTCGGCGTGCTGTCCCTGTGCGGAGCGAATATCTCCGGTCAGTTCGTCATGCGCGGGGCCTTCGCCGTAATTGTCTTTCGCGAAACGCAGCAGCTGTTCGGCACGCTGCTCCTCACCCGCGCGCACTTCGAGGATCGCCAGCGAGCGCAGCGAAGAAAGATGACGCGGATTCAGACGAAACGACTCGCGGAAACTGTCACGCGCCTGAGCAAGCTGACCCGAGCCAAGCCACGCGCGCGCCAGGTTGTAGTGAAAGAAGAAATTTTCCGGCTCAAACTCGGTGGCTTTCTTCAGCTCGGTACGCGCCTCGTCGAAGCGACGCCGTTCAAGCATGACCAAGCCAACCGCCGCATGCGCGCGCCCGGCCTGCGGGTTGTTGGACAGTGCCTGTCGCGCATAGCGCTCGGCCTCATCCAGATCACGCTTGCGCAGCGACTCGGTCACCAGCATGAGGTTTGGTTGCAGCTGACCAGGATCAACCTGATTGGCGCGCATCACCAGCTCAATCGCGCGCTGATGGTTGCCGTCTTCTTCGGCGATACGAGCGAGCACAAGATTGCCGAGAAAATCGTCAGGGCTACGCTGTAGCAACTCGCCAAACACCTGGCGCGAGCGGCTCATATCGCCCTCTTGTTCATCAACGCGAAGAATGCCCAGCAAGGCGCTGCGATTGTCGGGCTCCAGTGCGCGCACCTGTTCAAAACGCTCACGGGCACCGGCAAGGTCACCGGTACTCAGCGCAAAGCTTCCGGCCAGAGCCAGCACCGCTACGTCGTCTGGGGCATCCGCCAACAGTTCGTTCAACTGCTCACGCGCACCACTGGGGTCGTTTTCATCAAAACCCGCCACAACAAGAAGTATCTGGCGGCGCTTCTCATCGATCGCTCCCTCGGGCAGCGACTCGAGCATCTCGACCGCCTTGGCGTTCTCACCGTTGCCGACGTACGCCGCCGCCAGCGCGAGTCGGGCCTGCAGGTTTTCAGGGTCGGCCTCAAGCGCCTGACGCAAATAGCTCACGCCCGTGTCACTACCGCCCTGCATGGCCGTGGCGCGCCCGAGCATGGTCAAGAGTGTGGAATTGCCCTGATCGTTGCGCAGCCCGTCGCGCAGCGTTTGCGCCGCGGCATCCGGACGCGACATACGCATGCGCGTCTCAGCCAGAAGTTGACGCACGCTCGCGTTGTCCGGCTGCGCCGCAATGGCCGTTGAGAGAAACACCTCAGCCTGCTCGTATTCTCCACGCCGCATGCTCACCGCACCCAGGAGCGCCTGGGCCGGAATAAAATTCGGAAACTTTGCCGCAACGGCCTGCAGATCCTCGATCGCCGTGTCGTAGTCTTCTCGCTGATAGGCGACCTGTCCTCGCAAGTACGCGGACATTGGATGGTTTGAGTTGATCTTCGACATGGCCTGCGCCGCCGCCGCGGCCGCATCAAGATCCTTGTTCAGCATCGCGGCCTGCGCACGCTCGCCGAGCAAACGGAATCGATCCATCGGTGCCAGCCGCAGATCGGTCGTGTTTTCTTCGCGGAGAAACTCCGCCGCCTCCAGCTTTTTGTTTTGCACCAGAAGGAGCTGGCCAACACGAAGGAAGGACTCGGCTGAGTCGGGCGCAATCTCGAGCGACTGCCGCGCCAGTTTTTCGGCCAGCGTAAAGTCAGCCTGGTCGCTGGCGAGCGTGGCTTTGCCAAGTAGCGCAATACGTTGCGCTTCCGTGCTCTGGCCCGCCGCGAGAATCTGATCGAACAGCGCGTCGGCTTCGGACTTTGAGCCCATCGCCATCAGCGCGTTGCCGCGCAACGCTTCAAGCTCGCTTCGGACCGATGGCGAATTCACTTTCGACGTATCAATCTCGGCCAGCACCTGAGCATAGGCCGAGCGCCCAACATAGATCTGCGCCAGCAATGGCATGTAGTCATCCGCCGCGGCACCGAGTTCGATCGCTCGCTCCACCTCTTTTTCTGCGGCGTCAAAATCCTGCAATTCCACCAGCGCCCGCGACAGCGCCATACGCGCAGGCAAACTCTTGGGATTGGCACGCAATACGTTGCGCAGTTCGATCACCGCACTTCGAAAACTCATGTTTTCGATTTTCAAATTGGCGTCGGTGAGCTTCTGTTCTTCGCTGCGCGTGTCGCCGCAGGCGGCAAGCGGGGTGAGTGCGATCGCTAAAGCTGCGACGGCCAGGACGGATGATCGATTCATGGGGTCTCCTCAGTAGGCGCGTTCTTTTTATCTGTAATATCGTGACGCTGCATCAGATCGTAAAACGTTGGCCGTGTAATTCCCAGCAATTCCGCCGCTTTTGAGATATTTCCGTCTGTCAGGGCCAGCGCACGATTGAGCGCCTTGCGTTCGGCGTGATGGCGCACTTCGCGCAGATTCAGCGGCTGTGCGGCAGCCTCATCCACAATCAGCCCAAGATCATCCGCATTGACCTGCTTGCCTTCGGCCATAATCACCGCGCCATTGATCTTGTTCTCGAGCTCGCGCACGTTGCCCGGCCAGGGATAGTTCTCGATCAGCTGAACGGCGTCGTTCGAAAACCCGCGCAGCGATCGGTTGTGACGCTTGGCAAACTTCTCAAGAAACGCTCTGGCCAGCACCACCGCATCGCCCTCGCGCTGACGCAGCGGCGGGATATTGCAGGTTACTTCGCTGATGCGGTAGTACAGATCCTCGCGGAAGCGACCGTCGCTGATACATGTCATCAGATTTTGATTGGTCGCGCAGACCACTCGCACATCAACCGGAATCTCTGTACGCCCGCCGATGCGCTCGACGACGCGTTCTTGCAAAAAACGCAGCAGCTTGGCCTGCAGCGCCATCGGCATGTCACCGATCTCGTCCAGGAACAGGGTGCCGCCATTGGCGTATTCGATTTTGCCCTCAGTCCGTTTGGTGGCGCCTGTGAACGCCCCCTTCTCATAGCCGAACAGTTCGCTTTCAAGTAGGTTTTCGGGAATCGCCGCACAGTTGATCGCGATAAACGGCCCGTCCGCGCGCTGGCTCTCGGTATGAATTGCACGCGCGAGCAACTCCTTGCCCGTACCGCTCTCACCGAGAAGCAAGGTGGTCGCATTGGTCGGAGCGACCTTTTCGATCAGGCGACACACCTTGAGCATATCGGCGCTGACCGCAATGATGCCGCTCAGCGGCGTTTCACCGTGCTGGCTCAACAGTCTGCGATTCTGTTCCTCCAGCGTGTGCATATGAAACGCGCGCTTGACGATAAGAAGCAGCACGTCGGCATCGATGGGTTTCTGGTAGAAGTCGTAGGCGCCGCCTGCCACAGCGCGCACGGCATTGTCGCGCTCATCGTTGCCGGTTACGACAATGACCTTGGTATGCGGCTTCAGTGACAGAATTTCCTCGAGCGTCGCCAGGCCTTCGCTGACCCCCTCCGCGTCGGGCGGCAAACCCAGATCCTGCAGCACAACGGCGGGCTCGTGACGGCGCAATTCGGCAATCGCCGACGGACGGTCGTCACCAAAAATCACTTCGTAGTCCTCGAAGCACCATTTGAGCTGACTCTGGATGCCGGGATCGTCCTCAACAACAAGCAGCTTGGGTTTTTTCTCTTTCAAAGGTTTTCCTCAATCGCGACCTGCGCGCTTGGTTTTGACGTTGTATCGTCCAGTGGCAGTGTCGCCACAAATGTACTGCCCTCGCCCGGCGCGCTGGTTACGGTTAACTGACCGCCCATCGAGCGCATGAAATCGCGCGCCTGATACACGCCGATACCCATGCCCTTCGTGCCCTTCGTCGTGTCGAAAGGACGAAAAAGGCGCTGGCGCACAAACTCCTCGCTCATGCCCGAGCCCGTATCGCGGATGCTAATCATAGCGTTTTCCCCGTCGCGCCCAACGATAACCATCACACTACCGTCAGCCGGCGTGGCTTCCTGGGCGTTGCGCACCAGATGCCCAAGCACCATGGTCAGCGTTTCGGTGGGCGCCGCGACGCGTAGCCCTTCGGCCTCAATCTTCAGCTCTGGCAAGGGTTTGCGTTGTGAATTGCGGGCCACAACATCGCGACAGACCTCACCCACGCGGGAGGTCTGGGCACCGCGCTGATTGCCGCCGCGACGCAGCTGCTCCAAAAGATGATTCATGCGCTTGACTGAATTGTCGACGGTGGCGATCGCATCGTCGATAAACTCCGGCTTGTCTTTATGTCGTGCAGCGTTCTTGACCACCAGAGACTGCTGGGCAATCAGGTTTTTCAGATCGTGCATGATGAATGCGGTGAGACGATTGTAGGCCTGGAACTGACGCGTCTCGGCCAGCAGTTGCACCGACTGATCCAGCGCCAGGTGCCCGGCAATCTGCCGCCCGACCGTTTTGAGCAGATCATGGTCTTCAAAGGTCAGTTCTCGCATGGCAAGCGCGCGCGCAAGCACGATGAACCCGAGCAGATTGTCGCCTTGTTTGAGCGGCACGACGACCCAGGCATCTTCAATGGCCTGCAGCCACGCCGGGCGCTCAAGATCGTCGTACAACTGTGGCTCGCGTTCCAGCTCCGTCAAATCGATGATCCATTCGCGCTCGCCGAGAAAGCGCGTGAAAGCGCTTTCGGCCGCAATCGGTTGCTGTGATGCCAGCGCGAGGTTGTGGACTTCGCGCAGTGCGTACTGCCCTTCATCGCGCAGCCACAACGCCCCACCCGGGCTGTCCAGCAAGCCGGCAACGGCATCAATGGAAAGCGCGGTGAGAGGCGTTTCCTCGTCCGTCGCAGTGAGCGCACGGGTCAGATCCAGCCACTCCTCACGATAGTCATAGCGATAGTCCAGAAAATGTTTGGTCAGAAACACCTTGACGCGGGCACGGGCCTGGCCGGAAAAAAGCACAATCGCCAGCACGAACAGCGCACCGGACAAAAACAGGATCTGCGCGAATGCGCCCCAGGTGCCGCCGTAGGCTCGTACCGCAAAACCACCCGCGGCCATCAAAATCAGATAGAGCCCGACACCCAGCAGCGCGGAGGTATAGAACACCACACGACGCGACACGAACTGCTTGCGCTTGAGTCGGCCGCTGCGCGAAATCGACAACGCAAGCAACGGTACGGCGAGTGCGTTGACAGCCCCCCGCGCGTCCCACAAGTCGCCGTCGAGACGCAAAAACAAAAAGCCGCTGGCAAACAGATAAATGTCGTAGGCGAAAATCCCGCCTACCGCCAGACAGAAAAACTTGATGGTCCAGCGCACTTCGGTGGCCGAATTGCGGAACAACTGCTCGACCATCACCAACGAAGCCAGCGCCAGCGCAAACCCCGTCGAAATGAACAAAGTGGTCTGCAGGCCAGGCTGACCTGTGACCAGCTGATGAATGAACGCCGCCAGATGCAGACCAATCACGGCTACCCAAGTGCCGACAAACAGCTTACGCAGTACCGGCGCGATGGGTGCATCCGTCGATTCGGCGTCCTCACGACGCGTGAGCAGGCGCCACAGCAACGTAAACCACAGTAACGAGCGCAGATTATCGACCAGCGCAACCGCGCGCACCGGCGCTATCTGGGGATACAACGATGCGAACGCCAGAATCGCGGCCCAGATGGCACTAAAGAGCACGACCGCGACCAGAAAGGCGCCGCCAAAACGCCCTCGCCAGCGGGTCGCGATCACGCCCAGAAGGCCAAAGAACAGAAGCGCCGCGAGGCCGTAGCTCAACGCTCCCGGCGTCATATCAATGCTCTTTGACTAGCGCGCACCCGACTTCCACAACACAACCTCGGCCGTCTGCAACATGACCATCAGATCAAACAGAAGCGTTCTGTTTTTGACGTAGAACAGGTCGTACTGGAGCTTTTCCATCGAGTCTTCCATGGACGCACCATACTCATAGCAAAGCTGTGCCCAGCCCGTGATGCCGGGTTTCACGCAGTGACGTTCGCTGTAGTAGGGAATTTTCTCACTGAGCTCTTCGACGAAGCTGGGGCGTTCCGGGCGCGGTCCAACGAACGCCATTTCGTTGCGCAGCACGTTGAGCACCTGCGGCAGCTCGTCGAGACGATACTTGCGGATCACCGCACCGACCTTGGTCACGCGCGTGTCGTTTTTCTGCGCCCATTGCGCCACGCCGTCGCGCTCGGCATCCGTGGTCATGCTGCGAAACTTCAGCACGTCAAACGGTCTGCCCTTGAAGCCAACCCGGGTCTGGCGATAGAGCACCGGCGCTCTCCAGCCGTCCTCCATTTTGATCGCCACAATCACCGCCAGCATGAACGGCAGCGCAAACAGCAGCAGAATCAGCGAAAACACAATGTCGAAGACGCGCCCCAGAACGCGTTGCAGGCGCCCACGGTCAAAGCCATCCGAGTAGATCAGCCAGCTCGGATAAAGCAGATCGAGTCGAACCTTGCCGGTCTCACGCTCAAAAAACGACAACGCATCGGTCACCCGAATGCCGTTGAGTTTGGCGTCCAGCAGTGCCGGTATGTGCACGCCGCGCCGACGGTCATCAATCGCCACGACAATTTCGTCAAGATCGTTCTCAATGGCGTAGTCCGCCATCGAGCCCGGTATATCGAGGATACGATCTGCCTCAACGTGGGCTGTGCCTTCGTTGGATTTGACAAAACCGTGAATCACGAATCCACGACGGTCGGAGCGACGCCGCAGGCCAAGAATGCTTGCCGCCTTCTCGCCCGCCCCGAAGACGAGTATACGGCGCTTGAATATCTCATCGTCGGCCATGCTGAAAAACGCGGCGCGCACGATCGAGATCATGACAAAACCGAGCACCAGCGCGAGCGCCAACGCGCCGCGACCAACATACAACGAAGGCAGCAAATAGAAAATCAGTACGAGCGCGCCGCCGCCGAAAACAAAACTCACGATCAGTCTGACGGCGATGCCGGTTCGTTGCGGGCGCAGCCGCGCGTGGTACAGGCCCATGGCCGTCATGCTCAGCATGATCACCACGGCGAAAAAAAGTGCCCGATGCCACATGGTGCCAACCGAACCGAACACATTGTCCATGTCGCCGGCAAAACGCAGATACACGCCGGCATAGACCCCGCCAACCAGGGCAAAAAACTCCAGCGCCGCGAGCAGGAAAACCTGCATGTGGACGTAATGATTCAGAATCCGAACTGGCACGATGATCCTTTAAAAATTAGTCGCCTGTGTGCACCACAGACCTCGTCTGCGACTCTCGAGGCCGCTCCGGACGATGGCCGAGAATAGCCCATGGCGCAGGCCAATTATGTGAAATACTTCACATATGGCCACGACTCGGGCGCCAAAGCTACCGTGGCCCACCGGCCAGATCAACGCCCTGGATCAACGTAAATGAGACGCGGTCCAGATTCAGCGGCGTTCGAACGTGACCGCGAGCGGCCAGTGGTCGGAAACACCCCGCCCCGTCGCGGGATCAAAGCGCTGTGGCGTGCCCGCTGACGAGGTTTGTGCCGGCCAGCCGGTTGCCACCCGGGTCGCGTTGGTATCGAGCGCCCAACGCCCGGCGTCGGCGGACACCAGGATCATGTCCAAAAACGACCAGTCGTCATTGGGGGCATAGTAATGTGTCCCGCGACAGTCCCGGCAGCCCGCGCGATGCGCCACCGTCCAGGTCGGCGCCACGTGCTCATCCAGAACGCTTTTTTCCGCGGCAATGGTGTTGAAATCGCCCGCGGCAAACACCAGTCGTCCCGTTGGCAGTGTCGCGCGCAGCTCGGCCAGAAATTCGTACGACTGAATACGTAGCGTCGTGGGATGAAACGGCGCGGGGAAGTGCACAGCAAACCCCGTCATGAGATCGCCGCCCGGCAGCTCGAACGTCGCCTCCAATATGCCGCGGGTATCCTGGCGAGCACGATCATCGATGCGACGAAATTGAGTGGGATGCAGGACTGGTTTGCCAACGATCTTGAGGCGAGAGAGAAACGCCACATCGATGCCGCGCAGGTCCTCGCCTTCCACGAGAATCGGCGGACCGTAGTTGGCGGCAACCAGATACTCGCTGCGCAGGCGCTCAAGGACGTTAAGATTTTCGACCTCTTGCAGCACCACAATATCGGGTCCGAGGCCGTCCTGACCGTTCGCAAGAATCGTCGAGGCGAGCGCACCGAGCTTGCGTTCGAGCAGCCGTTTGCTCCAATCCAGGTTCAAACACTCGTCGCGCCATTTCTCGACCGAAATCGAGGCGCAACGGGCGCGATGCTCGGGCGTTTGCTTGGCCGCAAGCGGCATGTAGGTGTAATCGTTCTTGCCTTCATCGTGGGTCGTGTCGAACAAATTTTCTACGTTAAACGTCATCACCGAAATGCGTTGCTCAACCTCCTGCCAGCGCGTTGCACATCCCGCAGCAATGAGCATGGTCAGCGCGCATACGCCGGCCATCGGCAACAGTTTAGACGTCATACCTTGCAGCATTACTGGCCTCCGGGTTGCGCCTCAGGCGCCGTGTCCAATGGACCTTTGCGTCGCAAGCGATACACCGGCGCGTTGGCGCGCTCAGAGGTTACATAGACGTCTCGTCCATCGCGATCAAACGCTGCCGACTCGGTCTGCAGCATACGCGGCAACAGAACGATGCGCGGCGCTTGCGCAACGGCCTCAGCCCAGCTCTGATCATCGTCGCGCGAATAAAGGTAGGCATGACGATAGGTCAGGACCAGCAGCTCATTTTGTGTCAGGTCCATCGCGGTGGGCTGCGAGCTGTAGGCACCAAACATGGGATCAGAGAGCAGGTCTTCGGCACGCGGCCGGGGAATCGTATTGATCGGTCCGAGTTCCACCGCGTCGATGCGTGAGCCACGCAGCGGCTTTGCGCCTTCGGGCTTGATCGGCAAAGCGTGCAGCTGCGGCGGATTCTGCCTTTTGGTCAGCAGGAGCACCTGGCCTGCTTCGGTGTCCACAGCGATCGATTCGCAGTCGGCCGCGCCGCCGGGATAGCGAAACGGAATACTCCAGGCAACATCGACCTCAATTTGCGCGCCAGCCTCCAGCTCGCTGAGGTCCGGCTCGTGGATAAAGTGCAGCCATAGAACGCTGCGACTGCCGTTGTTGTCGCCAACATCCGCCACCACCAGCATCGGCTCACCGTCCATTTCAAACGCGGCCATATCCTCCCAGTCACGTGACGTTGCGCCCTTGAGCGTGACCCGCGCGCGGCGCTGACCGTCGGCCGTGATCGCATAAAGATGAGCACGCGAGCCACTGTCGTTGTGCACCCACAGCACGCTGGCGTCGCGTCGCGATACCGCCATACCGCTGATCTCGCGCAAGACCTTGTCACCGATTACGCCGGTGCGCACGACATCAAACGGCGCCTTGATCAGGCCGCGCTCTGTGGCGCCCTGCGCCGTTGGTGCACACCCAATCAGCAGCACCGCCGCCCAGCACAGTGCACGCCAATAGCGTTCTGATGTCGCGCGCAGGTTCACAAACGCCCCTGAATCACGTCGCGCTCAAACGCGACGAAGCGCTGTTCGAGCCTGGCCTGAAGCCGCGCCTTGGCGCTGGAACCCAGATATTCCTCGCACGCATCCGAGGCCAGCTGGCGGCAAACCGCCACCGGCGTGCCAATCTGGCGCTCACGCCACAGACTCGCGCCCGGCAGAAACGACACTTCCAAAGACTGGCGCGACAGCATCTTGAAGTCCGCATAGTCGAGCCACGCGTAGCGAGTCGCCGCCAACGCGTATTCGCGACTGAGATCCGTGCCGAAGATGCCGGCATCGTCAGTATTGAGCGTGACCGGCACACCCGCGTCCCACAGCAACTTCAAATGATGGCGATCGCCAGTAAGTCCGAGCAAAAGCGCGTTGCTGGTCAGCGACAATTCCACAGCCGTGCCGGAAAACGACAAATCTTCGAGCAGTTTGTCGCGCGATGCGCTGGTTGCGATCGCATTGCCGTGGCCAACCCGGTTCGCACCGGCAACGTATACCGCGTCCGGCACGTGGGTCTCAAGCGCCACCTGATTGGCCTCACGCGCAGTGATCTCTCCGGCGTGCAGAGCTAGACGCACGTTGGGATAGGCGCGACGCAGATCGCCCAGCGCGCGCATGTGCAGCTTGTAGTTGGCCAGCGAATTGGCATCGCCTTCAAAGCCCACAACGTTTACGCCAACCACCTCTGGCATCCGGTGCGCCAGCTCAAAGGCAAGAATCATGTCGGCAAGCACCATCGGATTGGGCAGGATGCGCAGCGCGTACACCTGATAACGATGCACCACATCACACGCTGCACTGCGTTGAATCGGCGTATCGCAACCGAGTCGGCGCTCGGCGGTGCGATCGTACTGACGCAGGAGCGCCGCCGCGGCCTCGACATTCTTCTCCAGCGCGCCGTTTGCGGTCAGTGCCTCACGCAAGGCCAGCACATCTCCATCGGTGGGACCCAGTTCCATAGCCGCTGCACGCAACGCATCGGTTGGCGGCGGTGCCTGCAGCTGGGTTTCCAGATACAAAACGTTTTCTCTGACCGCCTGTTGCTTGAGCGTCGCCAACACGGCGCCACGGTCGGACACGATCGGCCAGATTTTGGGAAAGACACCGAAAAAGTGCGCAGGCGCTTCATCGTCGCCGGCGCTGAACTGCTGCATCGACCAAAGTTCATGCAGCCGGCCCACGAGCTCGGAGTCATTCGCGACCTGCGCAAACGAAATCCGGGGCGCGCTACACGGCCCTGCCGACGCTTCGAGCGATGAAGGATCAAGGCAGTAGCCCTGCTCGGACGCCAGCGCCAAAAACTGCTCGGGCGTCGGCGCGCCAACCAAGTGATGATGAATGTCCCCGCCTTTGGGAAAAGCGCGCATGAATCCGGCAAGACGCCCCGCGTCGGCGCGCACGCTTTCAAAAATGGCCGCCGGCGTTGCCGTGCGTTCGGACACATCGTCCAAGGTCGTCGCGCAGCCAACGCCGCAGCACATGATCAGAGCGCTTGCTACGGCGACGATGCAGGGTGGTTCGGATTTCAAAGCACGGTTTGACATGCCCGGGCGGTCTCCTCTGGGGCGTTTAATCAAGGCCTTGAGTTTACCAGTGTCATGTCCGAAGCGGCACAGTGACCCGCGCGCCTTATGCTGATAGTGTCTGCGTCTGCGATTTGCCACGCTCAAGGGCGCCGTTTTGAATGATTTGTCCTCTCGCCTGATCGCCGCTGTGGGCCTTCTCGTCCTGCTCGGCATCGCCTGGCTGTTTTCCACCAATCGCCGTCGCTTTCCGCTGCGCGTGGTGCTGTGGGGCCTCGCGATCCAGTTTACGCTGGGTTTGTTCCTGCTCGTTTCGAGCGCCGGCCAAAATTTCTTTGTTGGCATGAGCGCAGGGGTAACACGGCTACTGGGCTTCGTTGATGAAGGTTCACGCTTCATGTTTGGCCCGCTTATGGATACGGGCTTTTCATTCGTGCTCAACGTACTGCCGGGCATCATCATGCTTGGCGCCCTTTTTCAGGTGCTCTACCACTGGGGTGTCGCCCAGTTTCTGGTGCGTCAGGTCGCGCGCGTCCTGTCGCGGGCCATGGGCGTGTCCGGCGTGGAATCGCTCGCTGCTGCGGCCAATATATTTGTCGGTCAAACTGAAGCACCGCTGCTGGTCAAACCCTACATCCAGCGCATGACCCAGTCGGAGCTGTTCTCTTTGATGGCGGTGGGTATGGCGACGGTCGCAGGCTCGGTCATGTTGGCCTACACGCAGATGCTTGGCACTGAATACGCCGGCCACCTGGTGACGGCCAGTCTGATGTCCGCGCCGGCGGCGCTGTTGATCGCCAAGATCATGGTGCCCGAGGACGGCGCGCCACTGACCATGGGCGACAACAATTTCGCTGTGGAGCGCACCACGGTGAACGCCATCGATGCGGCGGCTGAGGGCGCCCTTGCCGCGTTGCGTCTGGCCGCCAATATTGGCGCTCTGTTGATTGCTTTTGTCGCCATCGTTGCGCTACTGAACGCGTTCATCGGTTGGGGTGGCGGCATTGTCGGCGTAGAAGGCCTGACGCTTGAAAAAATCCTCGGCTGGGTGCTTGCCCCGTTTGCGTGGCTTATGGGTATACCCTGGCAGGATGCTCAGGCGGTCGGATCATTGATCGGAATCAAGACCGTCGCCAACGAGTTTGTCGCCTACGTCGAACTTGGGCAGCTTATTCAGGACGGCAGCGTGGCGCCGCGCTCGGCAGTCATTGCGTCCTACGCACTGTGCGGTTTCGCCAACTTCAGCTCGATCGCCATCATGATTGGCGGCATCGGCGGCATGGCACCTGACCGTCGGCCCGACATCGCCCGCTTCGGTCTGCGCGCCGTACTCGCCGGTACGCTTGCCACGCAAATGACCGGCTGTATCGTTTCAATTTTGTGGACAGGATCGTGAGTCAGCTAATTCAACTTGTTCATCCGCTCGCCGACGAATCTTTGCTCGCTCTGCGCGACAAAACGCTCTCCATGGCCGATTTCAGACGCCATTCACAGCGCGTGTCGCGCATGCTGTTGCTGGAGGCCACACGCACACTGCCACAGCAAAACGTCACGGTCGACACGCCGCTGGAGCCGGTCACCGGCGCCCGCTGCACAGAGCCGGTCGTCTTTGTGCCGGTTTTGCGTGCCGGGTTGGCCATGCTGTTTGCCGGCATGGAGCTGATCCCGGACGCTCGGGTTGGATTCGTTGGGCTTGAACGCGATGAGGCCACGGCCAAGGCTGCCGAATACTATTGCAAGCTGCCCGACGATCTGGAACGCAGCCGCATCTGTGTGATCGATCCGATGCTTGCCACCGGCGGTTCCATGTCCGACACGCTGAGGGCGATCAAACGCGCCGGCGGTCGCAACATCCTCGCGGTGTGTATTGTCGCCGCGCCCGAGGGGATCGAGCGTCTGCAGCAGGAACACGAGGATGTCACCATTGTCACTGCCGCCGTCGATCGTGAGCTCGACGCTAACAAATACATTCGTCCGGGTCTTGGTGACTACGGTGATCGCTACTTTGGCACGCAGTAAACACCATGGATAAGACTTACAGCATCTACTTCGCTGGCGATATCTTTGACCACAAAGACCTTATCGGCAATGCGCTTCTGGCACAGCACATCGAATCCCAGTCCGCGCATCGCTACCGCTGTGTCCTGCCGCAGAATCTGGAGCAGGCCTCAAATCGCGCCGTGTCTATTCGCAATCAGGATCTGCTGCAGGTCATGCAGTGTGATCTGGCGTTGTTCAATTTTGATGGCGACGATCTGGACTCCGGCACGGTCGTCGAATTCATGCTCGCCAAGATGCTCGACATCCCATCGCTGATCGTGCGTTCAGACTTTCGCAGCGCGGGCGATCAAAACAAGGATGGGGACGACTGGAATTTGATGGTGTCGTTTTATCCGCGTGCCCGAAAATTCCAGTTCAACGCAATGGCCTGGTTTCAGGCGGGACATCGCGACGGTGACGATCCCGCGCAAACTCTCGACGCCCTCTATGCGCCGATGAGTCGCAAGATTGTGGATCAACTCGACAAAGTGCGCAGTGAACCGTCCTTGCTCGGCGGTGATCTCGAGCGTGCGCGGCAGCTCTATCGCTGGGCTTACACCTTCCCAGGCAGTGGCCTTGACGCGCACTTGGACGAAGACGATCTCGAGGCGCTTTTGCGTCGCAAGCTGGCGCTGGGTCTGCTGGGCTAACGTCCCTAAAAAAAACCCGCCTGTGGGCGGGTTCTGATGCGTTTCGAATGTCTGTGCATCCGTTTTTTTTCGCGCGGTCCGTATTGGTTTTTTTATTGGACCTGCATAGAGCTTGCCACTCCGTATTTTTCCGTCTCTGCGTACGAGCGTTGCTCTTGCCGGCAACGGCTCGTCTCTCCCTCTGCGTACCTCTCCCCTCGGCTGCACCGCGCAAGCAGTGCAGCGTGCTCTGCCATCAGGGTCTGCGCCCCGTCATATGATCTGTGGTTAGCAAGCGTCGTGCCAATTCACGCAAGCGAATGAATTGAATACGCAAAGCCGGAATTCACGCCCGCGCCAAAACAGCAACGTGTAAACCGGTTCGACAGTCAAAGGATAAATTATGTTTCAAGACGACGTTTTGGGCGCGGCATAGGCCGACTCATCAATGATGTGTCCGCACTGCACCAGCCCAATGAGCGAGTCCGACAGATCGCGCCATTCGTCTCTGGCATCCTGCCAGTCACGAATCGACAGTGAATGCCGTGCAACCAGGACGCCCGTCGCACCGTCATAGCTTGCGGCTAGTTTTGCCGCGCGCTCGATGCTGTGGGCGCGGATATAGATGCGATCGAAATGACTGGCAAACGCACCGGGCACGGGAGGATCGTCGGACTCGGGATCTTCGGCAACGACAAACCGAATGCGGCCACCACGCTTGCGCTTGGGTAACGCCTTTTCAAGATCATCCGCGTCGACCGCGGTGGACAGCATGGTCCGGGTACCGGTCGTGAACAAATCAGACAGTACACTTTCCTCACCCTGTGTGTCGATCAGCAGCACGCGCTCTTCGCGCAGGGCCGCAAGCATGGCCAGATTGGCAAGCACGTGCCCGGCATTGTGCGCTGCGTCCGCGTTTACCATGATGACAGGGCCCGTGAGCGAGCTGCTGTGGCGCACGATGTGCAGCGCTGTATCCAGACTGCGAACGGCCTCCACTGCAGGATGATCCGGATGCGTTTGCGCCAATGGCCGGCTCTTGCGCTCGGCGTAGTCACAAAGTGCGGCCGCCATATTGCCAAGCACACGCACGTGCAGATGCGTTTCAAGTGTTGGACCGTCACGCTGGCCCGCTTCTTCGGGGCGACCCATAAAGCGCAGGAATCCCGTCAGCGCACCCAATGAGGCACCCACCAACGCGATCCACAGCAAGCGCCGTCGCGGCGGCGGTATCGCAATCGGCTGCGCGTACTGAACCACGTTCAACCCGCTGGCCGTCGGATCGCGCTCCAGAATCTGCTGGCGAGCGCGCGCCAGATGCGCGCGCCGTGAGGCGGTGGATGCACGCAGTCGCGCTGCGGCAAAATGTTCAGCGGTGACTGACGGCTTGCCGCCGATATCTTTGCCAAGCGCCTGAATTTCGCTATCCACACGCGCTATTTCCATTTGCTCAAAGCTCGTCGACAGTCGACCAAGCGTGGGACCCAGCGATGCGGCGAAGCGGCGTGCATCGAGCAAGCCCAGTGCCGTTGCACCGGCCTTCGCCCAGGTCGGCAAGACCACGTCAGCAAGTTCGCGTGCGGCCGTCTCGTCTTGCGCTACCAGTTGAGCGTCAAGCTGTTCAAGCGCAGCGATCTGATCATCCTGCGCCAGCAACGCCCGCCCCGCATCCGCCTGCAGCAACGTATCGGCGGTCGCATCAAGCAACGCGGCAAGCGCTTGCGCATCGTGTGAACGCGCGGACAGCGCGACGAAAGACGGTCTGCTTTGAACCGCAATCGCACTCAACGAGCGCGAGAATTCTGCCGCTGCCGCGTTCGGCACATTCTGGTCACGCACGATTTTTGGCAAGAGTTCAGGGTCGTCGATGCGGCGCGCCAGAGCGTCGCGGACGCTGCGTTGCATGCTGCGCATGGCCTCACGCTCATCGTCAAACAGCTCGGGCCTTTCCGGCACCAGCAGCAGCACCGAGGCCGCATGCATCGCGGGCGTCAAAGCGCGCGCCACCAGCAGCCCGGCCACAGCAATCGCCGTGCCGACCAACGCTCCGATCAGCATCGTGCGCCCACGCTGGGTCATTGGGTCAGATACCCGGTCCAGGCATCAACGCCTTTTTCGATGTCTTCTAGCGCTCTTCGAAACGCGCTCTCGCCACGGCGATAGGGGTCATCGATATCCGAATCGTCGTGGTAGCCGAGCGTAAACACCCGTCCCTGCAACAGGGGCCAACGACGCTCAACGTGATGGCGCTGAGCCTGACTCATCGTCAGAATCAGGTCGTTCTGCAGACCCATCGCGCCGTCGAAAGCGCGGGCACGATGGCGCGTAAGATCGTAGCCGCGTGCGGCCATCAAACGCATGGCTATTGCGTCCGCACTGTGCCCGACCAGAGCGCCCACTCCGGCTGACGCGACGCTGACATTATCGAGAGCCGCGTCGAGCAGCACCTCGGCCATGGGTGAACGGCAAATATTGCCGGTACACAACACAATCAGGTTTTGGTAACGGCGTCGGGGCTGCTGCGCGCTTACCAAAGATCCCTCACCAGACCGGGCACGTCCACAACGGTTTCACCGCCGGCTGAAGGTCGGGATGAAACATCCGCGACGTAGCGCGATTCGCACAGCTGTGTCAGCGCGGGCGTCAGAAATCGACTGGGCGCGCTGAACACGTGGCGGCTTCCAAGTCGCGGCTGATGGGTGACAAAAAAACGCAATGGATGCATAAGTTGCAGCTGATTCTTCGCTCGGGTCATCGCAACGTATAACAGCCGACGTTCCTCTTCAATTGCCGCACTGTCGCCGCAGGCAAATTCGGACGGAAAGGTTCCGTCGACCACGTTCAGAATATAGACACTGTCCCATTCCAGACCCTTCGCAGAGTGCACAGTCGACAGAATCAGGTAGTCGTCATCAACCTTCGGCGGTCCGGCAAGATCGCTCGTGGCCGAGGGCGGGTCCAGCGTGAACGCGTTGAGAAACCCGGCGGCGTCCTCGTGGCGGGCGGCCAATTCGCACACATGCTCAAGATCCTGCGTACGGGTTTGTGACGATTCGTAGCGCGTCTTCAGAAGTGGCAAATACCACTTTAGAAGATGCGGGCACGATTCGGGCCAGCGGACTTCGCCATCTGCCACCGCCGCCAGTGCGGTTGTCAGCGCCTCGAACGTTTCGGCTGCAGCGGCAGGCACCTTGGCCTGTGCGAGATGACGCAAATCAAACCCGGCTTGTTCATGGCCACGCCATACCTGCCCGGCCCGCGCCGGGCCGATACCCGGGATCAGCAGCAAGACTCGTAACGCGGCACTGCGCTCGCGGGGATTGCAGGCAAAGCGCAACAAACCAAGGAAATCCTTGACGTGGGCCGCCTCAAGAAATCGCAGACCGCCGTACTTGACGAACGGAATGTCGCGACGCCCGAGTTCGAGCTCAAGCGCTAGGGCGTGCTGAGCGTTACGAAACAACACGGCCTGATCCATTAGACGCACGCCCTTCTCACGGGCGGCGAGTACGCCATCGGCCACGTAGGTGGCCTGCGCGTCCTCATCCGCCACGCGCACCAGGGCGGGCTTGCCAAGTGCCGGCCGCTCGCTGGTCAGTGACTTGCGAAAACCCGTCTGCGCCTGCTGCATAAGCGCATTGGACAGCGCCAGAATCTCCGGCTGCGAGCGATAATTCTGGGTCAGCCGCATTACGCGCGCGGGTTGTTCGAACTGCTGCTCAAATTCCAGCATGTTCTCGACTCTGGCGCAGCGAAATGCATAAATCGCCTGCGCATCGTCGCCAACCGCTGTGACCCCCTCGCCGCCCGGGCAAAGCGCACGAACGATGCCCGCCTGCAGTCGATTCGTATCCTGATACTCGTCGATAAAAACATGCCGGAAACGCCCCCCGAGTTGCGCGGCAAGCGCGGGGGTCTGGCACATGTGAAACCAGTACAACAGCAGATCGTCAAAATCGAGCACGTGCGCATCCTGCTTGAGTTCAACGTAGCGCCGAAACAGGGGGCGTAACTCGTCCTGCCAATGCGCATGCTGAGCAAACGCGCTTTGCAGCGTGTCCTCAAGAGGCTGCTGCGCATTGACACAGCGCGAGTAAATATCGAGGCAGGTGTCCTTGGTTGGAAAGCGCCGCTCGCCAGCGGCGGTTTTGAGTTCCTGCCGCGCCACGGACATCAGATCGGCCGAATCGCTGCGATCCATCAACGTGAAGTCGGGGTCCAGCCCGAGCGCCGTGGCGTATTCGCGCAGAAAACGATGCGCCAGCGCATGAAATGTGCCGCTGTAGGGCAACGTGATGGCGCCGTGTCGTTTTTCCACGCGCAGTGCGTTGGCCGCGATATCCCGCGCGCGGCGCGTCATTTGCGCCGCCGCCCGCCGGCTGAACGTCAGCAGCATCATCGACGCGGGATCTTCGCCTTTGACCAGCAAATGCGCCACGCGATGCGTCAGTGTGCGCGTCTTCCCCGTACCCGCACCGGCCACCACCAGCAGCGGTTCCCGCCCGTGGGTCACGGCCGCATGCTGCTGCGGATTGAGTTGTTCAAGATAGGACACATCACTCATGCCGGAAATATAGCTATTTACTGTATATTTATCCATGCATTGGGCTTTTTGGTTAAATAACTGTGTAAAGGTTTGAACCAGAACAGGAAACTACGTAAGGTCTGGGGTTAAAGAGCCACACGTCGCGGCGCGCACGAAGACAGCGCCCGCCGGACCGAAGATGCAACATCCATGCGCCGACTGATCCTGATTCTCCTGCTGCTTGTCGTCCTCGGCGGCACACTGCTCGGCGCAGAACGACTGAACTGGATCGGTTCGCCGGCAACCGACACGACCACCAGCGCAAATGGGACGACTGCAGCGCCGCTGCGCCGCATAGACGGCTTTCGTCTGAAGATGAGTCCGCGACTCTCGCGGCGACCGGCTCAATCAACGTCTGCCCGCGCACCGGCGGCCACCGCTCCATCCTGGTGGCAGCGTCTCGATCTGAGATGGTTTGCGCTGATGCTCGGTGCCAGCCTGCTCGGCATGGCGTTTGTGCGCGCGTGGCGCGGGCCGATTCCCGCGCCCACGACCGAACCGGCCCCACCGCAACGCAGCGAACCGGTCTTTGACAACGATGCGGCCGTCGACAACGTCAATGCAGCGACCATGCGCGCTCTGCGCGAGCGCCTGGCCGCGGTTGAAGACGATCTGCATTCGAGCAACGCCGCGCGCGAAGAACTCGCGGCGCAACTCAAAGAAGCACAGGCCCAGCTCGGCGAGGCGCAGGAAAACGCGGTGGAGCTGCAGGCCACCATCACGCAGCGCGACAACGACATTGCCGATATCAAAGCCCGTTTGACGGCAACCGGCACCGATACCGAGCAGCGCGATGCGCGAATCTCGGATCTCGAACAGGCGCTGGCGCATGCCAATGACCAGACCCAGGCGGCCCAGCAACAGATTTCGCTTCTCGATCAGGACGGCGTTGATCAGCGCGTCATTACGGTTGATTTTGAGAAAGCGCTCCTGGCGGCCGACGCTCAGTTGGCTAGTACCACCCGGTCGCTGGAACAGCAGCGCAATGAGAACACCGAACTCAGCGCGCAGCTTCACGCTGCCGATCAGGAACTTCAGGCTCTGCACGACGACACGGAGGCTCAGGTTGCCACGCTGACGCGCGAAACACAGCGTGAACGCGAAGCGCTGGAAGCCGAACTGCGAGCGACCATCGACACACTTACGCAAGAGCGTGACACGCTCACCGCCTCACTGAATGACGCGCAGGCGTCGCTGGCCGAGCGCGATACAAATCTTGAAAACCTGCGCCAGGATCTGGCATTGCACGTGGATCAGGTCGCGTCCCTCGGCGAAGTGCGTGACCGGCTCAACGCGTGGCAACCCACCGTGGATACGCTGCGCGCCGATCTGCGCGACAAGGACAAACGCAACCAGGAGCTGCGCACTGAGCTCGACGAGACCACCGAACAGTTGATTGCCGCGCGGGCACTGGCCGACGAGGTTGCACCGCTGCATGCCAGACTTGAAGAGCAGTCCGCCCTCTCCCGGGTGCTCAAGGATGCCGCGGACAGCATGCGGCTATACAAGAACGCCGCCGACACGCGCGGCTTTCAGATTTCCAAACTCAAAGAACAACTCACCGCTCAGATTGAACAAACCCGCGAGGCGCGCACGGCCCATGAGACCACGCGCTCTGACGTCTCCGCGCTTCACAGCGGCCTGACCGAGCGCGACGAGGCATTGCACGACGCACAGCTGCGCGCGCAGCAAAACGCGGCGCGAGCCGCCGAATATGAAGAACAGTTCAAGCGAGAATCAAGCGCTCTTCGCGAAGCACGAGAGCAGCTGCAAGAGCGTGAGGCGTCGCTCGAGCGTGCCAACCAGCTTGCACAGGAACGCGCAACACGCATCGAACAGCTTGAGCAAACTCTGCAGGTTGAATCCAACGCGCTGGATGAGCTTCGCAACCAGCTGTCCGATCAGCAATCGCAGCGCGCCGCACTGGAAGAAGAAGTTGGCGAGCTTGAGACACTGAGCCGCGACTTCGGCCACTTGCTCGAAGCGTCGCTGCCGGAGATCGACGACGAGATCGAGTTTGACGCCAAGGCACTCCACCGCGATGCCCGACACAGCGTGCAGCGGGTCCGGGAGCGACTTGAAATTGTGCAGGACCTTGAGCGCGCTCTGGAGCTGGATCTCGAGGACAGTAACGCCTGTCTGCGCATGACCGAATCCGAGTCGATTCGCGTCAACGATGCGCTCAACGCACTCCTGCCCGAGTTCAAAAGCGCCGCCAGCGAACGCGACCAGGCGCAGGCGCGAGTGCAGGAGCTTGAGCAACAGGTCGCACGCATTGACGAGGCACTGCGCGATCGCAGTCAGCTCGAATCACGTTGCGCGGAGCTTCAGTCAGAACTCAACGACTGGAGCGAGCGCGAGAACGACGTCGTCGCGCGTATCGATGCACTGGCCGAGGATCGATCCGAGCTTGCCCGGCGTCTCGCACAAACGCGCAGCGCGCACGACGAAGCCGCGGCGAGCGCACAACGCGAGCAGGTGCGACGTGTGTCGCTGCAACACGCCACGGATCAGCAGCTCGCACGAATCAGTGCGCTCGAAGACCAGCTGCAGGAACGCACGGCAACCGACAGCGAACTGGCGGACACCAGAAAACAGCTCGACACCGCCCGCGCGGAGCTCGAGTCGCTGCAGCGGGAGCTTGAGGAGCGCGACAGCCAGTGGGCAAGCGTGGAAACCCATCTTGAAACGCGCCTCGCGAACGCTGAAGAAGCGCTGGCCAGGTCGCGCGGCGAGTATGTCGCCAAAGCCGCGGAGGTCGACGAGATTATCCGCGCGTCGCACGCACAGCGCGACGAGCTCAGTGCGAAGCTTCAGGACGCGCTGGGCTCGCAGCAGCAGCACGAGCAGCGCGATGAAGAACTGGCCAAGGCCAATCTGGCTTTGCGCGACGCTTTGAAATCCGTGCGCGCTCAAACCGATTCACAAATACAGCGATTGCGCTCTGATCTTGAGCTCGCCGAAAAGACCGGCAAGACGCTCACCCAAAAGCTCGAGACCAGTTCGCGCACGCAGGCAACCTACGCCAAGGCGGTCGCCAAGCTCAAAAGCGAACTGGCCAGGAGCCAGACTCAGGTCAAAGTGCTCGACAAAGCCGTCGCGACGCTGCGGCAGAAATTCGAAGCTGAAAAAAGAGCTAAGCCACCGTCGGTGGCACCGAAAGTCGTCGACAAGCCGGTGAGCGTTCCCGTGCTGAGTCGGCCGGTGAGCGCGCCACCGGTGCTGACTCGCCCGCTACAAAGTTCAGGCGACGAAGAAAGCTAAACGCGCAGGCTGCGGCGAAGCCGACCGGTGAGCAGCAACAACAGATTGTGATACACGCTTTTCGCAACGCGATAATCCGACATGATGACCGAATTGAATTCGCGTCGTGGAATCTGGATTGCCTGTGCGCTATCGGCCGCAACCACGGACGCAGACGCTGGCTGATTGTCAATCAGCGAATACTCACCAAAGCAATCGCCCGCGTGAAACTCATACAGCGCGTCGAGCTCCTCGGGCTGCAACATAGGCACAACCACACCCGAAGGACGCAATACCTTGAAGTGGCCGCTGATCACGATGTACAGCGCAGACGAAAAACGCCCTTCGCCGATGACGCGGTCCATGGGTTTGAAGTTCAGAATTCGAATCGAAGGGAGAAAGAGTTGAAGATCAGTGGTGGAGAGTGACTGGAAAACGGCGCTTTGTCCGAGCCAGGTCAACACTTCACGCCGCCGAATCGTCGGCTTGGCTACCGTCAGGGTCATCGCATGTCCTTTATTCTTCCGTGAAAATGTTTTGCGCAACGCACCGCGCATCCTTGCGAGCGTTATGTCTATTTAATATAAACGCCTCAAGGTCCAATGAGAACCCGGGGTTTCACCGGAATTTGGCGTTATGTCACACGGCCAGCGCCGCCGCGACGACGCGCACCTGATCGCGCGAATAGTCGGCCACCAGCGTCGCCACCTGCTCCCGCTCCCGGCCAATGACGGCGGCCATCAACGCATCAAGAAACTCGCCCAGACGCTGGGTCTGGGTGTCTGATTCGGCAAGCGCCAGATAGTGTGCGCGACTGAACGCCGGTGCCAACCGCCCCAGCGTGTCACGCAGATACACGTTTCCTACCAGCGCGCATGCGCCATCCATGAACGCGTCGCAGCGCTCGAGCAGCGCGAGGGTGTCGCCCTGCTCAGCCGCCTCGCGTACGGCGGCGCGAAAGCCCGCCAGAGTGGCAAGCATATTCTCATCGAGCACCTCGGAGATGCGCAGCGCCAGAAGCGTTAACAGCTCGCGATGCAGATCGAAAAGCGCCTGTACGTCGGCCAGACCAAACGCGCTGACGCGTGCGCCGCGGCGCGGTTCGATCACAACCAGATGCCGCGTCACCAACATGCGCAGAGCCTCGCGTACGGGCCCGCGGCTGACGCCGAGCGACTCAGTTACGCTGGCCTCGGCGATGCGCGCACCGGGTTCAAGCTCACCGCGCACGATTCGCGCCTGCAGATGATCCGCGATTTGTTCGGGTACTCCAGGCGAAAAGCGCACTGGCGCCACACTCAACGGCGAATCTGCGGGGTGTTCAGACATAGATACCTCAAAAATTGTCCTACAATTGGACAATCCAACGAAAAACAGACATAGTTATGCTATCGCACATTCATGGACACCGCCCATGCCTCTTGTCTCCACCGCCCGCGCAGGCCGCATCAAACGTTTCGGATACCTGGTCTTTTTGATACCGCCCTTGCTGCCGTGGATCGGGGTCGCGCTGTGGCAACACTTTGGCCATGCCAATGTTTTTGCCTTTTTCACATTGGGCTACCTGTTCGTCGCGATTCCCCTGCTCGACCTGCTCATCGGTAAAGACCCTGTGAACCTCGACCCGGCTCGCTTTGAGGCCATCACCGAGGACCGGTTCTATCGCTGGCTCACGTACGGTTGCGTGCCTGTATATATTGCGTCGATGCTCTGCGGCGGCTGGGGCGTGGCCAACCTCGAGGCACTCGGGACTGTGGGTCTGATCGGCTGGACCGTGTCGCATGGCGCGATCGCCGGCGCGCTTGGAATCAATGTGGCGCACGAGCTTATTCACAAGAACACCCGGCATGAGCGATTGCTTGGTGACCTGCTTCTGGCAATGGTGTGCTACTCAGGTTTTCGCATCGAACATTTGCGCGGTCATCATCGCAACGTCTCGACGCCGGCCGATCAGTCGTCAGCGCGCTTTGGACAATCGCTGTTTCATTTTCTGCCGCGCGCGATTCGCGGCAACGTGGTGGCCGCCTGGCACCTCGAGCGTGAGCGGCTTCTGCGCAAGAACCAGCGCGTACTCGGGCCAGACAATGAACTTCTGCGCGGCTATGCCGTGTCGCTATCGATCGCCGCCGTGTTCTTTGCCCTGTTTGGCCTGGCCGGACTGGTGTTCTTTGTGACGCAGTCGCTGGTCGCGATTATCACACTGGAAACGGTGAACTATCTCGAACACTACGGATTGCGGCGCAAGAAACTCGCCAATGGCAAATACGAACGCACCACCCATCGTCACTCGTGGAATTCCAACTATCTGCTGACCAACATGCTGCTGTTTCAATTGCAGCGTCATTCGGATCATCACGAGTTTCCCGCGCGACGCTATCAGGTGTTGCGACACATCGACGAAAGCCCGCAGCTGCCGGCAGGCTACGCCACGATGATGGTTCTGGCCTGGTGCCCGCCGTTGTGGCGTCGCGTGATGAACCCACGCGTGAGCGCCTACTACAAGGATGAAGCTGCGGACGCCCTGCCGGCCTAGTCGTCGTGTTTGGCGTTGTGGTCGTGGGCGAGCAGCAGGCTCGAGGTGTCGAAACGCCCGCCACCGAGTGACTGAACGGTTTCATAGAGTTTATCGACCTCGCGCGTAAGCGGCAGCGACACGCCGTGGCGCTGCGCCTCGTCTATGGCGAGGCCCAGATCCTTGCGCATCCAGTCGACCGCAAATCCGAAATCAAACGTGCGCTCAAGCATCGTGCCGGCACGTTCGTTCATCTGCCACGACTGCGCCGCGCCTCCGCCAATCGCCTCGAATACTTTTTCGCCGTCAAGACCGCTCGCCTCCAGCAAGCCGATTCCCTCGCACAGTCCCTGAAGGATGCCGGCAATACAAATCTGATTCATCATTTT
>CAZXCL010000021.1:47406-55047 GCA_964639265.1 uncultured Gammaproteobacteria bacterium
GCTGCCCGCAGCCGGCCGGACCAATGTGCGTGGCCTGCTTGGCATAGCACTCCCACACGGCCGCGGCGCGCCTGAAACCCACCTCGCTGCCGCCGGCCATAATGCTCAAGGCGCCATTTTGCGCACCGACTTCACCGCCGGACACCGGGGCATCGATCACCTCCACACCGACCTTTTGACCCGCCTCGGCAAGCTCCCGCGCCAGAGTCGCCGAGGCGGTCGTATGATCGACCAGCACGGCGTCGCGCCGCATGGCCCCAAGCGCCCCGTCCTGACCCATGACAACCTCGCGCACCGAATCATCATTGCCCACGCACAGAAAGACCACGTCGCAACCTTGCGCCGCCTCGGCGGGCGCGGCCGCCTGCTCAGCCTCATGCTCCGCGCAGAAACGCTCGGCCACCGTCGCGGTACGATTGAAAACACGCACGCGATGACCTGCGTTGACCAGATGTCCCGCCATGGGAAATCCCATCACGCCCAAACCAATAAACGCTACACAGTGGGTCATGCGCCGGCCTTCAAAAACTGATGATGAAATCGCAGATGCGACTCGATGAATGTAGCAATGAAATAGTAACTATGATCATAGCCCTCCCGCAGCGTGGCGGTGATCTTCGAGCCAAACGGCTCGGCGGCCTTCAGCAACGTATCGAAGTGCAGGTATTGGTCGAGAAACTCGTCGGCCGAACCCTGATCGATGAGCATGGGTATGACGTCCTTTGCCTGCCGCAGCAGACACACCGTATCGTAGTGCTGCCAGGCGTCCCGATCCTCACCCAGATAACCCGCAAACGCTTTTTCGCCCCAGCCGCACGCGACCGGATTGGCAATCGGCGCAAACGCCGAGGCACTGACAAACCGAGCTGGCTCGCGTAACGCCGCGACCAGCGCGCCATGTCCGCCCATCGAATGACCGCTGATGGCCCAGCGCTTGCCCAGAGAAAATGCTTTCGCAACGAGCGACGGCAGCTCGACGGTCACATAGTCAAACATCTGGTAGTGCGCCGCCCACGGCGCGCGCGTCGCATTGACGTAAAAGCCGGCGCCGCTACCAAAATCCCAGTGCTCGTCCTCCCCGTCAAGGCCAAGCCCGCGCGGGCTGGTATCGGGTGCCACGAGCGCGATGCCAAGCTCGGCCGCTACGCGCTGCGCACCGGCTTTTTGCACGAAATTCTCATCGGTGCAGGTCAATCCCGACAGCCACAGAACCACCGGAGGATGCGCCACGCCATCGGGCACGAACACCGTCGCGGTCATTGGCGCCGCGCATACATCCGATACGTGAGAAAAACGCGTCTGGCGTCCGCCGAAAACGCGCGTGGTACTAAGTTCAGTCATGTTGGTCATAGCCAAAGCGTGATTTATTCGCCGCCGCTATGCAAATGACAACGCACGTGGTGGTTTGAGGCGTCCGGCAAGGTCGCCACGGTCGGTACGACGCTGCTGCACGTTTGCATTGCCTCGGGACAACGTGTGTGAAATGCGCAGCCCGAAGGCAGAGACAACGGCGAGGGCACGTCACCTTCCAAAACGGTGCGGCGCGCCGATGCCGCGGGATCGGGCACCGGTACCGCCGAGAGCAAGGCCCGCGTATACGGATGCGCTGGCGCGCCATAGAGCCGGTCAGCCGGTGCTTTTTCTACCAGTTTGCCCAGATACATCACGCCCACCTCGTCGCTGACGTGCTGCACGACGGCCAGGTCGTGCGAGATAAACAAGAAGGCGATACCAAACTGCGCCTGCAGATCCTTGATCAGATTGAGCACCTGTGATTGCACAGATACATCCAGCGCCGAGACTGGTTCATCGGCCACAATCAGCCGCGGCTTGAGCACCAGCGCGCGCGCAATTCCGATGCGTTGTCGCTGCCCACCGGAAAATTCATGCGGGTAACGGTCCAGCACCGACGTGCGCAACCCGACGACCTCCAGAAGCTCCGCGATGCGCCGCTCGTGCGCGGCCTTGCTGCCAAACGGATGCAACTCCAGCGGCTCGAGCAACGTTTGTCCAATCGTGCGTCGCGGCGAAAGTGATGCGAACGGGTCCTGGAACATCATCTGCATCTTGGCCCGCGAGGCATGCAACGTTTGCGCATCCATCGCCGTGATATCTTCGCCATCGAGCAGCACCTGACCCGCGGTCGGCTCATGCAATCGCAAGATGGCTCTTCCGAGGGTCGACTTGCCGCAACCCGATTCCCCAACCAAGCCCAGCGTTTGCCCTTGTTCGATGGTGAAACTCACATCGTCCACCGCCCGAACAACGCGTTTGTCGCGACCGAACAGCCCGCCCGAAACACGAAAGTGTTTGCTCAGATTGCGGACTTCCAGAAGCGCACTCACGACGTCACCGGATCAATACACGCGACACTGCGCGTGAGGCCTTGCTCAACGGAATCCTGATACTCCGCCAGTGCGGGGCGCTGCGCGCGGCACGCGTCGCCAGCACGTGAGCAGCGCTGCGCAAAAAGACAACCGTCCGGCAGGTCCATCAAGTCGGGCACCCGCCCCTCGATCGTTGGCAGATGGTCAAGGGCTGTTTCGCGCACTCGCGGAATCGAGGTCAGCAGGCCGTGCGTGTAGGGATGAGCCGGACGCGCAAACAGCGCTGACGAGCGCGCCTGTTCGATGACCTCGCCACAGTACATGATCAACACGCGTTCGCAGCTTTGCGCCACTACGCCAAGATCATGGGTAATCAGCACTACGGCCATCTCGAACTGTGACTGAAGCTTGACGATCTGCTCCATGACCTGGGCCTGGGTTGTAACGTCCAGCGCGGTCGTTGGCTCGTCCGCAATAAGAATTTTGGGGCGGCAGGACAACGCCATCGCGATCATCACGCGCTGGCGCATGCCACCGGAGAGCTGATGTGGATACTCATCAATGCGCTGCTCCGGCGCGGCGATGCCCACGGTCGCCAGCAGTTCGACGGCACTTGCACGCGCCTGCTTGCGCGAGAGTCTCTCATGGCGGCGCAGCACCTCGATCATTTGTGTGCCAACCGTGAACACCGGATTGAGCGCGGTCATGGGTTCCTGAAAGATCATGGCGATATCGCGTCCGCGAATCTCGCGCATCGCCCGGTCACCAAGACCGACGATGTCGCGACCGTTGAGCAGAATTTCACCGCGCACAATTCGACCCGGCGGCGAAGGCACCAGTCCGAGCAGCGCAAGCGACGTAACCGTCTTGCCGCAGCCCGACTCGCCCACGATGCCGAGCGTATCCCCGGCAGAGACGTCGAAACTCACGCCGTTGACCGCGCGTACGATTCCACGCTCGGTGGCGAACTCCACCACCAGATCTCGAACAGACAGGATCGGCGGCGCACTCATCAGACCTTCCTCGGATCCAGCGCGTCCTGCAAAGAATCAGAAAACAGGTTGAATGCCATGACCAGCGTGAACATGAAGATCGACGCCCAGATGAAGTTGTTGAAATGTCCGGCCAGTACCTCCTGAGCCGCCGCGGATATCATCAATCCCCAACTCACGCCGTCTTTCACACCAAGGCCGAGAAAGCTCAGGATAACCTCGGACTTGATGGCCGAAACAAACACGATGGTCGCCTGAACCAACAGAATGGGGAGCGTGTTTGGCAGCACATGACGAAACAGGATCGTTCGTTCGGGCACACCGATGGAACGCGCGGCCTCCACAAACTCAAACTTGCGCAACTTGATCACCTCGCCGCGCACCAGGCGTGCCGTAGTCGTCCAGAATGTGACGATCAGCGCCACGTGCATGCCCCAGGCACTGCCCTGCATCGCGTAGGCCACGGCGGCGACAAACAGATAAAAGGGAATCGAATCGAGCACACCCTTGACCCACAGAACGATCTCGTCAATCCAGCTTCCTGGAAAGAAACCCGCCACACCGCCAAGCACGGCGCCGAGCAACGTCGACATGAGCGCCACAATCAGGCCAACCTCAAACGCCACACGGGTGCTGTAGATGGTGCGCGCGAAAATATCCTGACCGTTCACGTTGGTCCCGAACCAATAGGTCCTGGACATCGGATCGTAGTAGCCGCCCTTGAGTTCACTCCAGTCGCCGGCCCACCATCCAAATGCGGCGCCCAGCGCCATCAGCGCAAACAACAGCACAACCCCAAGCGCCGCCATACCCACACGGTCGCGTCGCAGCTTGTAAACGGCGCGCGACCACAGCGACTGTCTGGCAGTCTCACCCGCGCTCATTGGTCGCCCAGCCTTGGATCCACGGCACGATACAGAATGTCGGCGGCAACAAGCATCAGCACAAACAAAATAGCGGTCAGGGAGACCACCGCCTTTAGAATCGGCTGATCATTGGACCGAATGGCATCGAAGGTGATTTTGCCAACGCCGGGTATGCCGAAGTAGCTCTCGATCACCAGTGATCCGCTCACCACGATCAGCGGGATCGTGAACAGGATACGGGTGATGATCGGAATGAGCGCATTTTTCAGAACGTGGCGCGTCATGATATTCAACGGCGATGCGCCGAATGCGCGCGCCGTGCGCACATGGTCGCGCGACAACTCCTCAACCAGCACCGCGCGATAGAAACGCGTGTTGTAACCCAGCGCAACAAACACCGTCGCAATGGTGGGCACGGTCACGTAGGTCAGATACTCCGACAGACTGCCCATGCGCCAGCCGCGCGAGGGAAACAGGTTCAATCCGTATTCCGAGCTCAGCACAATCTGGGCAACGATCACGACGATGAGCAAGCTGATGCTCATGCCAACGACCGAAGCGCCCATGATCAGACGATCCACCCAGCCGCCGCGAAAGCGCGCGGCGATGAGCGCAAAGCCGAGCCCCAGCACGTTTCCCAGCACAAATCCGGGCAACACCACCGCCAGCGATATCGGTATGGTCTTGGCGAGGGTGCGCATGACCGGCACACCGGTCACAAACGAGTTGCCGAAATCCAGCGTAACGAGCTCTTTGAGAAACAGGCCGTAGCGCACGAGGAACGGATCGCTCAGATGAAACTGATCGCGAATCGCCTGCAGCTCCTCCGCCGTGGAATTTCGTCCGGCCAAAACGAACGCCACGTCCGGCCCGAAATAGACCATCAGGGTAAAGCTGACGAAGGTCACGCCAGCGATAAGCAGCAGGCCAAAACACACCCGCCGCAGACAATATTCGCGCAAGCTCACGGCGCGGCGCTATTCCACAAAATCGACGAAGCGCGTCCAGTGGCCGCCAACGATATTGCGGTCCGGATAGGCAATCACATTCTTGTCCCACAGCAAGATCGTTTTGCGTGACAAACCCGACATGGCGAGACAGTCATCGATGGTCATCTGATTCATCTGATGGTACAGCGCAGTGCGTTCGGGTCCCGGCATCATGACCGAGGTTTTTTCGTAAAGCGCATCGTAGGCATCGTTGGCGTAGTTGCTGTCGTTTGAACCCGGCGAGCGGTTGGGGCCGTAGTAAAGCTGCAGCGTGTTCTCGGCGTCCGGATAGTCCAACGACCAGCCCTTGTTTATCAACGGAAGTTTCGCGGACGCCCAGTCTTCGGCCAAATCGCCAAACGTAGCGTACTGCTTGAGTTCGATCTTGTTTCCGGGATAGCCGATCTTCTGCATGAAACCGCGAAACTGTTCGAACATCTGGGTCTGGCGTACCGACGCGGGCACAGCGTAGGTAAGCGTCGGTAAATTTTCCGCCGTCCAGTCGTGCTCAGCCAGGAGCGCCTTGGCTCCTTCCGGATCATAGGTCACGCTTTCGCGCGAAAGGCCGGGATCATACTCCTGAGCAACCGGCGGAATGACGCCTGGAAACACTTCTGCGACTCCGGCATAAAAACGATCGTTGCGTTCCTGCCAGTTAAAGCCTTTGATGATGGCGCAACGCAGTGACTTGTTGCGCTCGTTTTGTTCCGGATCTTCGTTGTAACCAAAGTCCTCGTCCAGCATGTTGAAGCTGTGATAGACAAAGGCCGGCTCGATACCGCTGATCATCTGAAAGCGTTCACGATACGTCGGCTTGAGCGTCGTCGGTGATGACATATCCAGATAGCGGTCGTAATAAGGTGCCGGCAATCGCGCGTAATGCAACTCACCACCCTTGGACAGCGACGTCACGCGCGAGGAATCATCATTGATGAAGCTGATCTGGATGCCGTCCACAAATGGCGGACTGCGCCCATCGAGTTTCTCGAGGTTGTAGCCCGCGTGAACGTCAGCGTCATAGCCCTCGGCGGCGAGATCAACCGGCTCGGAACGAAAATCGGGATTGCGCTCCATGGTCACTTGCGTGGAATCAAAACTCGTGACGCGAAACGGACCCGAGCCAACCGGCCGGACACCCAGTTCGCTACCGTATTTTTCGACGGCTTCCTGGGGCACGACGGCAGCAAAACCCATCGCCAGCGTGTACATGATCTGCGGAAACGGCTTGACCAGGGTAATCTGCAGTGTGTAATCGTCCAGCGCCAGCAGGCCCGGCACATCCTGCGCGTAGTTGGCGCCGTTGGCGCCCCAGGCATCAAGACCGACGATTCGGTTTTTCCACAGCCAGCTGCCCTGTGACAACGATGCCGGATCGAAGTGGCGCTTCAGGGAATAGACCACATCGTGGGCCGTCACTTCCCGTCCAAGTCCGCCGTCGAAACTGGCATCGTCGATAAAGCGGACGCCCTGCTTAAGTGGAATCGTAAGAATCAGACCGTCGTCTGAAAACTCCGGCATGGCCGATGCCAGATTCGGCTTGAGCTCGAACGGGCGTGCCAGATACTTGTATGAATATAGCGTGTCGTAGGCGTTCAGGACGATAAAACTGGTGTACACCGTCGCCGAGCGCACCGGATCAAGCGTGCGCGGCGCCTCGTCAAATGAGTGACGGTAGATGTGTTGGCTCGGGGCCGATTCGGTTGCCGATTCATTCCCGTCGCAGCTAACCAGACTGACCACGATAACCGCCAGCAAGCTGCTCCCGGCAAGCCATGCGATTCTCTTGGAAATCTCGCCCATTTTTGCGCCCTGAATCTACAAATAGCAGGCGCAAAGAGTACCGTAAGTGCCTGATCAGCGCCAAACCTTCGGCGCCTGATCAGACACTGAATGCACAGGCTATTGCATCAGCGCATTGCGTCGTATGCGCTCGATCTCCTTACGCGCAAAAATACGCTCGCGCTCGCGCATTTCGCCGGTCACACAGCGGTCCACGATGAAGTGCGAACCGATCACCGCTTCTTCAGCGCAGTGCACGCGGTCTTCTCGCTTCACCAACTTGTTGTAGGCCTCAAGGCGCTTTTTAATCACGCCCGCGTCTTCTGCAACAAAACGCTGATGGCGCTTCTTGGTCGGTTCCTGAGCACTGGGCTTGGGCGTGGGTTCGGCTTCGGATTTGAGTTCGGCGGTGTCCGTTTTGGGCTGCGGATCGTCAAGCGCAAAACTCGAAGGTCCCGCGAGTAGCGCGGCGCTCAGAATGAGACCGACGACCCGGCCACGGCTTTCTGGATTTTTCATAGCGTCTCCAGGATGAATTGATGTAGACGGGCAGATCTACGAAACCACTACTAATTTCTACTCTTTTGTTTCACAGTTCGCAAGTCGCCACGTCGACAAACTGGATACTTTCACTCCCGAAAGTCGTTCAGAGCCACAAATGTGCCGTCATTGCGCTCGCACAATATGC
>CAZXCL010000022.1:0-14709 GCA_964639265.1 uncultured Gammaproteobacteria bacterium
GGCTACGGCGGTACCTGGCGCGCGCCGAACGATACCGTGATGGGCATCGTCGCCGCCGGCTACGGTGACGGCTATCCGTGGCGCCTGCCCTCAGGTACACCGGTGCTTATTGGCGGCCATCGTGTCAGCACCGTAGGGCGTGTATCCATGGACATGATCGCCGTGGATTTGGGGCAGGGCAGTGAGGTTGCGATCGGCGATGAGGCCATCCTGTGGGGCCCGGGGCTCGGCGTTGAGGAGCTGGCGCACAGTATCGGGACTATTCCCTACGAACTGCTGTGTGGAATTTCCCAACGGGTGCGGATTGATCTTACGCACGCGTCTTCTGCGCGGTAGCGTCATTCGCAGCAACGCAGTTTGGTCTGTTAAAGTGCACACGGAGGTGCGAGGTTCAGGATGAGCGACTACGACGCGGTTTGGTTCAGGGAAGTTCTCGACGCCATGCAGGACATGGTGCTGGTCAAAGGCGAGCACTCAAAGCTGCTGTGGGCCAATCGTGCGTTTCGTGATTTCTACGGAATGAGTGAGTCGCAGTTGCGGGATATCGTCGACGCGCCGCATTCCAATCCCGACAATACGCTGCAGTACGTCATTGACGATCAGCGCGTGTTCGATTCAGGCACTCATCTGAATATCGCCTCGGAAGAAATCACCGGTAAGGATAGGCAGGTGATTGATGCTCACACCGTCAAGTCGCCGATTCATTCAGACGACGGGAAAGTTGTTCGAAGCGTCGGGGTTTCCCGAAGAATCAAACTGGACGCGGCGGAGCATCGAGCGCTGCCGCATAACGACGCCAAGTTGTTTGCCGCGCCGCTAACAAGACTCACGCGGAACTTCCCGTCGCCGCTCATTTTGCTTGATGTGCGTGGGCGTATTCTCAACAGCAGTCCGTCGTGGCAGGCAGAGTTTGGCGCCTACGACGAATCGCCCAATCTGTTTTTCTTCGAACAGTATCCACTTCTGGCAACGCTCAAGGATTTCGTGTCGCAGGCAGCAAGAGATGCAGCGCCTCAACATCGTCGCATCGAACTGACCGACAGGGAGTCGGAACAGCGATTTTTCAATGTCGCAATCAGTCAGTGGGCGTTTCCCGACGGGACGATTGGTGGCGTGAGTATCGTCGCAAACGAGGTCACGGCGCTGGTAAATTTTAGTGAGTCGCTCAGCAAAGCCAACGACGAGTTAAATCAGTTTGCGTATCGTGCCTCCCATGACCTTCGTTCGCCGCTGATTTCGATCTCGCGGTTGTCGGCGTTTTTGAAGGAGGATATTGAGGAGGGCAACACCGAAGAGGTGATCAAAAATCTCGATCGAGTTGATCAATTGGTAAGCCGGCTGGATCGTACGGTCCGCGACGTGCTCGATCTGCATCGATCGGGTCATGCCGACTACAACAAGTCCCAACCCTTTGAATTTGTGTCTTTGGCCAACAAGGTCCGGGAGAATCTCGACTGGCTGTTTGAAGATTCAGGATGCGAGCTTGGCGTCGAGTCTGATCTTGATCATCCGATTGCAGGCCACGAAACGCGTTTCCAGCAAATTCTGGAGAATCTGGTCAGTAACAGTGTCAAATATCGTAACACCGAAAGAGACCAGTGCAGGGTTACGGTACGGTGCAGACGGCAAGGTGATAAACTTCTCGTCGAAGTGGTCGATAACGGTCTTGGTATACCCGAGGAATATCACACGGACGTCATGGGTATGTTCAAACGTTTTCACCCGCACAGTGCAGAGGGAACCGGGCTCGGTCTGGCCATCGTGAAAAAACACGTGGAAGCACTGAAGGGAGAGATCACCTTCGAAACGTCTGATGACGGGACCACGTTCAGAGTGACCGTGCCCGTCAAGGAGCTGATGTGAAAAAGAACGCCGTGATGATCGTGGATGATGAGGAAGTTGATCGCTATGTTCTGCGACGGCAATTGAAACTGTGCAAGCCAATTACGCGCATTTTTGAATCATCCGATGGCAGCGATGCGCTCGAGTTTTTCCGGCGCTACGAACGCAATTTCAGAATGTACCCGGATGAGTATCCGCCGCTCATCGTATTTCTGGATATCAACATGCCGAAGGTCAACGGCCACGAGTTTCTTGCAAAATTCGCGGCGCTCAGGGAAGACGAGGAACTGCAATCCGTCAATATCATCATGTTCAGCTCATCCGAACGTACGGACGATATAGACGATGCGATGCGCTATGACTTTGTCGCGGACTATCTCGTGAAGGGGCAGTTTTCGACCGAAGAGCTTTACGGAAAAATTGCCAACCACCTGTAGACGCTGTCCCGAGATCGGTAAACCGCCGATCGCGGGAATCAGCTTCGTTTACTACTGCGCCAACACGGTGGGCCAGTTTTTATCTCCCAGACGAATAAAACCCTCAGGGTCCTCGCTCCAGGTTTCACCGACTTTTTTGTTGTAGTTGACGTACAGCTTGCCATCCACAATCCGCCAGACTTGCGGATCGCCTGACGCGGTATAGCCCTGAGATACGGCCCATGCGCAGTAGCCACCGTATTGCGGCGCATACTTTTGCGGGTCGGCTTTGAAAAGAGTTCGGTGTTCTTCGCTGGTAAACAACCACGTAGCGCCATTCCATTCATAGGCGATGGACTTGTTGCCCTTGGCCGGCGCGCCGTCTGCGAAGTAGCTCACCGGGTCATAGCCTTTGAGGCCTTTGTTCGAGAGTACCGAGGTGTATACCGGGGGCTTGTCCGCCAGTGCGGCCGGAGCGCTGGCGAGCATCAAAAGCGCCAGCACGGCGCCAAGCCAGTGTGTCAGCGTAGGGCGTGAAAGGGGTGATGTCAGGTCCATCGTCGTCTCCAAAATTCAGGATACGAGTCAGACCGCCTCACCGGACAAATCATTTCAGCGTGACGGCAATTCGCGACGCCTCAGCTATTGGCGTCGGCGCCTAGTCCGAAGAGGTGTTAAAAAATCCCATCTTGACGCCCGCCAGCTCGATGACGTCATTGTCATTGAGACGTCGGGCCTGAGGACCGATCGGCTGACCGTTGACGTGCGGATAGTGCCCGGGTTTGCCACTGTCCACGTGGACCACCGAGTAGCCCTCGGCGCGACGGGTAATCGCGGCGACCTGCACGCCGGGCCGTCCCAGCGTCGTGAGGGCCTTGGTCAGCGCCAGTTCCTTGCCGGCGAACGCGCCGCTCAGGACCTGGAGCTTGGCCTTGGGTAGCGCCTGACTCTTGTTTTCTGCCATGGTCACCGCTGCGGCGACGTCGGACTCGTCCAGCGTCTGGGTGGCCGTCGGCGGCGGTGAGGCCGGCGGGCGAATGACTTCACCCTGGCCCGCTGAAACCAGCGCGTCGTTGACCTTGTCCACGCTGGGTGCGCCGCTTTGGGCACCCGGGCGGATAATCATGGTTTTCTCAAACTCGTCGTTGTTCTGATCTTCCTTGTCGTCGTCGACAAAGCGCAGCTGGTGGTGGCCGATGGTGATCACATCGCCGTGCTGCAGGGCATGCTTCTTGACGAGCTTGCCGTTCACATAGGTGCCGTTGGTGCTGTTGAGATCCTCAAGGAACGAGTCGTTGAGAATATTGATGACCAGCGAGTGATGGCCACTAACCGCCGGGTTATCAATACGCACGTCGTTATCCGGCAGGCGACCCACCGTGTAGCGCTCTTTCTGCATGTTGTATTCGGCGAGCACCTGCCCGTCGAGATTCAAAATTAAGCGTGCCATGTCGCGATCTCTATGCGTCTAGCTGAAAATGGAGCTCAATTTCTTGAGCAGTTTTTGCCGTTCGGAAAACGGCTTGAGCACCTTGGCGACGACAATCGAGACGTTGTCGCGGCCGCCATTGTCGTTGGTCAGCCGGATGAGCTGTTGACCAATCAAATTAAGATTAGCATTAAAAGTGCTGATAGTTAAATGAATATCCTCATCGTCGACCATGTCTGAGAGGCCGTCGGAGCACAGCACATACACGTCCTGCGGCCGCACCTTTTCCTCGGTCAGTTCTACCTCAACTTTTGGCTCAATGCCCAGTGCGCGGGTCACATAATTACGGTTGAGGGACCGTTCTGCCTCCTCCGGTGAATAAAACCCGCGGTCGACGAGTTCGCGGAAAAGTGAGTGATCCTTGGTGACCTGAGCAAAGCGCGAGTCGCGCAGTCGATAGAGCCTCGAATCGCCGACGTGGGCGATCGATACCGTGTTGTCCCAGAACAGACAGGCCACGATAGTTGTGCCCATCCCCTCGCATTCGGAGCGTGTCTGCGCGGTTTGATGAATGATCTTGTTCGCGCGCATGATCGCATCGCGCAGCACAATGGTCTGACGCATGAGCCCGGTTTCCGGGTCTATCGCGCCGCGATCTTCTCGATCCAGCGCGTGCTGCACCATGTCCATCGTGGTTTTCACGGCAATGCCGCTGGCGACTTCACCCGCGTTATAGCCGCCCATGCCATCGGCGAGCACCAACAGTCCAATCTCCATATCCGAACCGATGGCGTCTTCATTGTGTTCGCGCACCAGACCGGTATCGGTCAGCGTCACGTGCTCAATTTTGCCCTTAAGACTCATCTGACATTCGAACCCGCATTAAATATCCTGCTGCCCCACGGTTACGCCGCCAGCCGCGACCGGCATTCGCGCAAATCCAGCGCCATTTCGGCACCGGTGTGATAACGCTGCTCGGCATCTTTGGCCAGCGCCTTGTCGATCACCGCTTCAAGGCAACCGGGAAGATCAGGTCGCGTGACGCTCAGGGGCGTGTGCGGCTCATTGGCGATCTTGTACATCAGCGTCGCCATCGAGTCGGCGCGGAACGGTAATTGCCCCGCAAGTAACTGATAAAGCGTAACACCGAGTGAAAATAAGTCCGAGCGTCCCGTCACGTTTTTCCCTGAGAGCTGCTCTGGCGACATGTAGGAGGGGGTGCCCAGCACGATCCCGGTCTTGGTCTTGGACGAGGAGGTAATGCGGGCAATTCCGAAATCTGTGACTTTCACGTCGCCGGACTCGGGGTCATACATGATGTTGGCCGGTTTGATATCCCGATGTACCACGTCTTCGCGGTGGGCATAGTCGAGCGCCTGCGCGACCCGTGCCATCAGCTCGATTGTGGTCTGTTCGGGCAAAAGATCCGGGGAGCGCGTATGGCCGCTCAGGTGCGTGCCGCGCAGATATTCCATGGCGATATAGGCCAGATCGTGCTCCTCGCCAGCGTCGTACACCGTGACAATGTCGGGATGGTTGAGTCGGCCCGCGGTTTCGGCCTCGCGGAAAAAACGCTCGCGCACGCTGGCCACTTCGTTCTCGTCGAACTCCTGCGAGATCGCGATGGTCTTGATGGCCACCACGCGATTGATTTTCGGATCACGTCCAAGATACACGGTACCCATGGCGCCCTTGCCGAGCTCCTTTTCGACCGTGTAGCGACCCAGCATGGGCTTTTGAACATCGTCGCCGTCAAGCAGCAACGTGGCGCCGGCTTCGCCGCCGTGCCCGATCATGAGCGTTTCGTCGAGCTTCTCATTGCGTTTGATGCGGCTGGCCAGATCACGATAGTCAGCATCGTGCGAGGCCATGCGCGTATACACCGCGCCGGCTTTGCTGAACTGACGTTTGCGTTCGAAATCCAGCGCAAGGTTGTAGAGCGGCTCCATCATTGAATCGTCCAGCGGGCAGCGTCGAAACTTCTCGAATGCCAAGTCGAGTTGTCCCTGACCCTGGAACGCCAGACCGAGCATACGATTGGACTCGGCGCTGGCCGCTTCGCTTTGCACCTTGATGCGCTCGGTCACGCCAAAGCGCTTGCTCGTCATGACCAGATAGCCGCCGAGCAAAAACCAGACCGGCGTCAGGAACTGCAGCCATATTCCCGAGGTATTCAGCCAGAACCATTCATTGGCCAGCAGCGCGACCACGAGCAGCGCCGTGACCGCTGCCGCGACGGTTGCTGACAATCGCGGCAGCACCGCGGCGATGTAAATGGCCAGGAGCCCGAATGCCAGCCATTCAAACAGGCGCGTCAGTTGCGTGCGACTAATGATCTGCTGTTGAACGATGGCACTGACCGCATGGGCGAGCAGCACGACCGGCGCCGTGTCGGTGCCCGCTGGCGTGGCAAGCATATCGCCGACGCCTTGCGCAGTCGGGCCAATGAGTACCGTCTTGCCGCGAAAAGACGCAGCCGGCGTGATGCCCGAGAACACGTCGTAAAACGATTCCGTGCGGAAAGTAACCTCACCCTCACGCGCACGGTAAAACTGCGTGAGCGCACGACCGTCGGTGTCAACGAGGAGAGTGAGCCCGCCTGCGGTCAGCGCAGGCATCTCGCCCATCTCAACATCCTGGGTCTTGAGATTGAGCATGTGCAGCGCTGTCGTCAGAGCGAGCGAGGCGAACGCGTTGTCGTGGTAATCGGCAATCAGTGGCACATCGCGAACGACACCGTCGATATCCGGGATCAAACCAAGATGCCCCACACCGGCGGCGGATTCGCCAAGCGCGCTGAGGGGAAATGCGGGCCGCAAAAATGGCACCGATAGCAGGGGACGAGAGCTATCCAGACTATGCTCGCGCGCGAAGGCCGGCAGTGGCGACGCCAGCCTTCCGGATGGTCGGCCCACTGCGTCAAACAGTACGGGCAAAAGCACATTGCCCGCCGCGTCGACGCTGTCAACCAGAGTCTGGTCGTAATTGATGGCGGCGATGGCACCGTCAATCTGGCGCGCGAGTCCCTCGAGAGGGTTACCGTCCTCGGACGTACTCAGCGATGCGGCCAGGTCGCCGACCGTGTCGCGAACATCGTTGAGGTAGTCAGAGCCCGCATCCACCTGCGCCTCGGAGAACGCCATGGTGCTGGCGATCGTATGCGCGCCACCCTGGGCAAGCGTGTCAATGACCGCGGCGATGACGTCACGTGAGAATGGCACGCGACCAATGTTGCGCACGCTGGCCTCATCGATGGCCACGATGGTGATGTCGGGATGCGGTTCGACCGCGCGCGAGGTCAGGATACGATCGTAGAGGCCAGCCTCAAGCGGATAGAACCAACGCGCACCGAACAGCATCGCGACCACAGCGAAGGCCAGCGCGTACAGCGCACCCGCAAAAAGGTCGGATTTGAAAAAGGGGGTGCGACGTTCGCCTGTCACGGTTCAACTCCATTATGTCGAACGTGAGTATAGACCATAAGAACCTGTTAATTCTGCGGTTATTTTGTGACGCAGTACCAATTTTCGGCACCTTTCGCAGCACGTCCGACGGGGTCGAATAGTGCTACCATCCCGCGCACATGGCCAAATCCAAAACGATCTACGTCTGCAGCGACTGCGGCGCGACGACCCCGAAATGGCAGGGTCAATGCCCCGACTGCGAAGCCTGGAACACGCTGCAGGAGTCCCAGCCGCTGGCGCCCCAGAGTGCACGCGGCGGCGGCTATGCCGGTGGCGCCGCCGGAGACGTACGTCCGCTCAGCGACGTTGGCAATGAGCCCGAGCCGCGTATCGACACGGGCCTGCGCGAGCTTGATCGGGTGCTGGGCGGAGGGCTGGTGCCCGGTTCGGTGAGCCTGATCGGGGGCGATCCCGGCATTGGCAAATCCACGCTGCTGCTGCAGGCCGGCGCCGTACTTTCGAAAACCCTGTCCACGCTGTACGTCAGCGGCGAGGAATCGCTGCGCCAGATCGGGCTTCGCGCCCGCCGACTGGGCCTTGGCGATGTCGAGCTGAACCTGCTGGCCGAGACCTGCGTCGAAAAGATCGTTGCCGAAGCCGTGGCGCGCAAGCCTGGCGTGCTGGTTGTCGACTCTATTCAGACGATGTACTCCGATGCGCTGCAGGCCGCACCGGGCACGGTCAGTCAGCTGCGCGAATGCGCCGCGCAGCTCGTGCGTCTGGCCAAACTGTCGGGCATGGCGGTGTTTCTCGTCGGCCATGTCACCAAAGAAGGGGTGATTGCCGGCCCGCGCGTGCTCGAACATATGGTCGATACGGTGCTCTACTTTGAAAGCGATGCGGGCAGCCGCTATCGCATCGTGCGCGCCGCCAAAAATCGCTTCGGTGCGGCCAACGAAATTGGTGTCTTTGCCATGACCGACAGCGGCCTCAAAGAGGTCAGGAATCCGTCGGCGATTTTCCTGTCGCAACACAGTCGCGCGGTGGCCGGCAGCGCGATCATGGTCAGTCGCGAGGGCAGCCGTCCGCTGCTTGTCGAGGTGCAAGCATTGGCCAGCGACACCACGGGCAATCCGCGTCGCGTGTCGGTCGGGCTCGAGCCCAATCGGCTGGTCATGCTGCTGGCCGTGCTTGCCCGTCACGGCAACGTGCCAGTGGGTGGTCAGGACGTATTCGTGAACGTGGTCGGCGGCGTGCGTGTGAGCGAAACGGCGGTCGATTTGCCGCTGCTTCTGGCGGTGCTTTCGAGCTATCGCGATCGTCCGCTTGAGGGCGTGGGCGTAGCCTTTGGCGAAGTCGGGCTGGCAGGGGAGATCCGGCCCGTGCCGTTTGGCGAAGAGCGCTTGCTGGCGGCCGCCAAGCAGGGCTTCAAGCGCGCCATCGTGCCGGCGGCCAATGCACCGCGCAAAGCGATCAAGGGGATGGAGGTGCTGGCCGTTGAGTCACTGACTCAGGCGCTGGAGATCGCAACCAGCTAGTCCCCGGAAGTGCGGCCCGGTGTGTGATCCGAAGCGTGCGTCGAATCGGCGCCATCGACGTCGCCGTCTTGCTCGGGCATGACGACACGCACGGAACTGATCGCATTGCCCTGCGTGCGCAATACCGTCATCTGATAGCCGTTCACATCGAGCTGCGTGCCAGCTTCGGGAATCGTCTGCAGATGATCGGTGATCAGACCGTTAAGGGTTTTCGCGCCGCTGACCGGCAGCTCCCACCGCAGCGTGCGATTCAGTGCGCGCACGTTGGCGATGCCGCTGACCACGTAGCTGCCATCGTCGTTGGCGGTGATCGATTCATCGGTCGGCGTTGCGCCGGGCGCGTAGTCGCCGACGATTTCCTGCAGCAGATCATCGAGCGTGACCAGGCCCTGCAGATCGCCATACTCATCGACGACCAGGCCCAGACGCTGGCGTGCGTTTTGAAAGTTGAGCAGCTGCTTGTTGAGCGGCGTGTCCTCCGGCACAAAGTAGGCCGGGATCACGGCCTCTTCCAGGCCGTCCTTGTCCAGCGCATTTCTAGCAAGCGCTTTGACCACGCTGCGCAAATGCAGCACGCCTTCAACCTGATCGAGGTTGTCGCGAAACACCGGCAGGCGCGTGTGCGTGGCGCTGTTGATGTCGGCGAGGATCGTGGGCCAGTCGTCGTCGAGGTCAATGCCGTGAATATCCGCCCGCGGCACCATGATGTCCTCTACTGTTACTTCCTCCAGCTCGAGGATGCGCAGTAGCATGCTCTGGCGGCGCGCCGGAATCACGCCGTCCGAGGCGGCCACGGTGGCGTGCAGTTCGTCGCGTGTGATGGTTTCAAGACTGTCCGCATCCACGGGCACGCCGAACAGTTTGAGCAAACCGTTGGCAATCGCGTTGACGAAAATCACGATCGGCGAGAACACAAACGACAGCGGGTAGTAGACCAGCGAGGCGGGTAGGGCGACACGCTCCGGATGAAGTGCGGCGAGAGTTTTGGGCGTCAGTTCCGCGAAAATCAGCACCACCAGTACCAGTATTCCGGTGGCAAGGCCGACGGCCGTCTCGCCACCCAGGCGCACGGCGATGACGCTGGTGATGGCGGAGGCGGCAAAATTCACGGCGTTGTTGCCGGCCAGAATCAGGCCGATGAGCCGGTCCGGACGCGACAACAGTTTTTCCGCCAGGCGAGCGCCCAGGCTGCCTTTACGTGACAGTGCACGCAGGCGAAATGTCGAAACACGCATGAGCGCGGTTTCACTGCCGGAGAAAAATGCGGATACCAGCAGCAGTATGCCGAGGATGATAAAAAGCTGGGTGTTGCTCACGGGCGTCCGAAGTGGACTGTTACCCCCACTGACGCTGCAGCAGTAGCTCGAGCACAATACGCGAGCCGAAATAGGCAAGCAGCAAGGTCGCGAAACCGCCGAGTGTCCAGCGTACGGCGGTCTGCGCGCGCCAGCCAAAGCGCCAGCGGCCGATCAGCAACACGCCAAAGAACACCCAGCTTGCGATGGTCAGAACCGTCTTGTGCGCCAGATGTTGCGCGAACATGTCGTCCACGTAGATAAGACCGCTGAAAATGGCCAGCGACAGGCAGCCGAAGCCGGCGCCAATCGCGCCAAACAGCTCGGTTTCCAGCGCCTCCATGGAGATACGTGATGGCGACTGCAACGCGCCCACACCCGACTTCAGGGCCCGGTGCTTCAGCGCAAGAAACACGGCCGTAATCGCGGCGATACTGAGCAGGGCGTAGGACAGAACCGAAAATACGACGTGCGCCAGCAGTGGCCAACCCAGGTCGCCGGTGGAGACCTGCTGGGTGCCAAACGTGGACGCCGCGCTCAACACGCCTGCCAGGATCAGCGACGCGCCGGCCAGAATTTTCGAGCGCGCCCGCGCAGCGCCGGCCAGAGCGGCCAGTGCGACGGCAAAGCCGATCAGTGAGAGCAGCTCACCGATGCTTAGGCTGACAGCCTTGTGCATGGACAGCATCTGACCGAGCATGAGCGCGTGCGCCAGCAGCGCAACCCCCATGGCGGCAAATGTGAGCCCACGATCGTTGCCCGGGTCGTGGCGGACAAGCCAGCCCCCAAGCGTGGCGTAGCACAGAGGTACTGTGAATTGAAGCACAGAAAACCTTTAATGAAATCGCTAGGTTATACTTAGGCTGTAATGATCGCACAAGGACCCTGCGAAAAGAAGAGTGCAAGAGCCGGAAACACAACCATGCGCATCAGAATATTAGGATGCAGTGGTGGTATTGGCCTAGGGCTGCGCACCACCTCCATCCTCGTCAACAACCACATATTGATCGACGCCGGCACAGGTGTGGGCGACCTGACCGTGAGCGAGCTCAAAGGCATTCGTCATGTCTTTCTCACGCACAGTCACCTGGATCACATTGCCGGTCTGCCGCTGTTTCTGGACAGCGTGTTTGACGATTTGATGGAACATCCCATCACGGTCCACGCCCGGGCCGAGACCATCGACGCCTTGCGTTCGCACGTCTTTAACTGGGTTCTGTGGCCGGACTTCGAAGCACTCCCCAGCCCCGACGAGCCGATGCTGCGCTTCGAGACGCTGGCTCCTGGCGACCGAATTGAGTTTGAGGAGTGCGCTCTGAAGGCTGTGGATGTGCATCACTCGGTACCGTCGCTGGGGTACTGCATCGAGCGCGGTGATTCGGTGCTGGCATTCAGCGGCGACACGAAGACCAACGCGACGCTGTGGCAGCTGCTCAACGGATACAAACGCGTCGACACGCTGATCATGGAAGTCTCGTTTCCGAATCAGCAAGCTGCGCTTGCCGACAAGGCGGGCCATTATTGCCCGGAAACGCTGGCCGCCGATCTCAAGAATCTGCGCCATAACCCGGAAATCTGGGTCACGGCCATGAAGCCCGGTGCCGAGGATCTGATCTTCTCCGAAGTGCTCGACGCCATGCCCGACCGGTTCATCAAGCGACTTCGCCGCGGCGACGTCTTCAACATGTAGCTACGGCGCGCGTCCTGCGTGCGGACTGGTATAATCGGCGCCCCGTTTCCATGGCCCGGCAATTTTCATGTTCGACACACTAAGCGATCGGCTCTCCAATACCTTCGGACTGCTCAAGGGCAAGGGCCGACTGACCGATGACAACATCAAGGACGCACTGCGGCAGGTGCGCATGGCGCTGCTTGAAGCCGATGTGGCGCTGCCCGTGGTCAAGACCTTTGTCGGGCATATCCGTGAAAAGGCGCAAGGGCAGGCGTTTTCCAAAAGTCTGACGCCGGGCCAGGCCTTCATCAAGATCGTGCACGACGAGCTCGTGCAGGTTATGGGCGAGCGCAACGAAAGTCTGGATCTGCGGGCGCAGCCGCCGGCCGTCGTATTGCTGGCCGGTCTGCAGGGCGCAGGTAAGACGACCACGGCTGCCAAACTCGCGCGCCACCTGATCGAGCGTGAGAAGAAAAAGGTCATGGTGGTCAGTGCCGATATCTATCGCCCGGCCGCGATCTTGCAGCTCGAGCGCCTGGCCGAGCAGGTCGGCGCGACGTTCCACAAAAGCGAGGCGTCGGAAAAAGCCACGACGATTGCGTCCCGTGCGCTCGATGATGCGCGCAAGTCCGGCATGGACGTTCTGATTGTCGATACGGCGGGTCGCCTGCACGTTGACGGCGACATGATGGCCGAGGTCAAAGCCGTGCATGCGGCGATCACGCCGGTCGAAACGCTGTTCGTCGTCGATGCGATGGCAGGGCAAGATGCGGTCACGGCGGCCAGCGCTTTTGGTGAGGCGCTTGATCTTACGGGCGTCATTCTGACCAAAACCGACGGTGATGCGCGCGGCGGCGCCGCCCTCTCGGTGCGTGAAGTCACGGGCAAACCGATCAAGTTTCTTGGCAGCGGCGAGAAGATCGATGCATTGCAGCCGTTTCATCCCGACCGCCTCGCCTCACGCATTCTGGGTATGGGCGATGTGGTATCGCTGGCCGAAGAGGTGCAGGAGAAGGCCGATCATGACGAAGCCGAGCGTCTGGCGCGCAAGCTCAAGTCGGGCAAGGGTTTCGATCTGTCCGACCTGCGCAGCCAGCTCAATCAGATGCTGAGTATGGGCGGTATGAGCGCGATGATGGACAAGCTGCCCGGCATGGGCGGCATGTCGCAGCAGCTTTCCAAGCAGGCCGACGATTCTGTGCTGCGGCGCCAGATTGCGTTGATCAACTCCATGACGCCGCGCGAACGCCGCTTTCCCAAGCTCATCAACGGCTCGCGCAAACGCCGCATTGCCAACGGCGCGGGCCTGACCATTCAGGACGTCAATCGTCTTATGAAGCAACATAATCTGATGCAAAAACAGATGAAAAAGCTAGGCAAAGTGGGCATCAAGGGCATGATGCGCGGTCTGCAGGGTCGTTTGCCGCCGGGTATGGGGCCGCGATAGACGCTCAAGTAGCGGTTTTCAAAGAACTTTTGGCGTAATTTCAGGGAATGGCGCGGGCCTGATGTTGCCGTGCAAAAACCCTTTCTTTTTTCGGCGAATACAGTAATATGCCGGGTTTGTCCGGCCCAGCCGCCTTTTAATCAGGCGTCGGGCCGTTTTTATCAGTTGGGAAACTACATCATGGTTACGATTCGTTTGTCCCGTGGCGGGGCCAAGAAGCGTCCGTTTTATCACATTGTTGTTACGGACAGCCGCAACCGCCGCGACGGCCGCTACATTGAGCGACTCGGGTTCTTCAACCCGCTGGCGCGCGGTGCGTCGGAAGGTCTGCGTCTGGACGCAGAACGCGCGGATTACTGGATAGGTCAGGGCGCTCAGACCTCTGACCGCGTTCGTCAGCTGCTCAAGCGCTCGCGCGCTCAGGCTGCCGCTGAGTAAATCCTGAATGAGCGCCGCGCGCGTCATCGTCGGGCGACTGGCGGGCGTGTACGGCGTCAAAGGTTGGTTGCGTGTTCAGTCCTACACGCAACCCATTGAGAACATACTGGACTACGGTCCGTGGCAGATTGACGGCCATGGATCGGCAAAGCCGACGTCAGGTCGGGCACATGGCAAGGGACTGATCGTCCACCTGGAAGGGATTGATGATCGGGATCGCGCCGCGATTCTGGTTGGTCGTGAGATCGAAGTGGATCGCTCCGAGTTGCCCGAGCTGGAAAGCGGCGAGTATTACTGGAGTGATCTGGTGGGCCTTAGTGTCATCAATCGTGCCGGTGAAGCGTTGGGCACGGTCAGCCGCATGATGGAGACCGGCGCCCACGATGTCATGGTGGTCGACGGCGATCGGGAACGATTGATTCCCTACGCGCGCGACCGGGTCGTCGATTCGGTCGACCTGGCAACGCAGACCATCGTGGTGGACTGGGACGCCGAGTTCTAGTTTGCCTCGGGGTTGGCCATGACAAGGTTTGGCGTGGTGACGCTCTTTCCTGATGCCGTTGAGACGGCCGCCGGGATGGGAGTCACCGGAAGCGCATTGGAGCGGGGGACGGCGACGCTGTCGCTGTATAACCCGCGCGACTGGTGCAGCGATGTGCATCGCACGGTCGATGACCGACCGTTTGGCGGTGGACCGGGCATGGTCATGAAGGCCGAGCCGCTGGACAAGGCCATTGCGCAAGCGCGTACGGACTGCCCGCAAGGCAGCAAAGTCGTGCTGATGAGCCCGCAGGGGCGACGCTTTGATCAGGCGCTGGCCGCGGAGGCAGCGGGGCAGCCGGGACTGATCCTGGTGGCGGGACGCTATGAAGGCGTCGACGAGCGACTGATGGATGAGACGATCGACGAGGAATGGTCGATCGGAGATTTTGTGTTGAGCGGTGGCGAGCTGGCCGCGCTCAGTGTGATGGACGCGGTGATTCGACTTCTGCCCGGTGTGCTCGGGCATCCGGAGTCGGCACAGCAGGATTCGTTTTCAAACGGGCTGCTTGATCATCCGCACTACACGCGACCTGATAGATATGAGGGTCGCAGCGTGCCGCCGGTGTTGCTGTCCGGCGATCACGCGAAGATCGCCCGTTGGCGATTGAAACAGGCTTTGGGCCGCACGTGGGAGCGAAGACCGGATTTGCTCGACGCGCGGGGTGTAAATGAAGAAGAGAAATCG
>CAZXCL010000022.1:14809-45056 GCA_964639265.1 uncultured Gammaproteobacteria bacterium
GAACCCGGTATTCGCTCAGGTTTGAGGAGACATTCATGACGGCGACGACCAGCGCAAAAACCCACGCATTTCAGGCCGAGGTGAAGCAGCTGCTTCATCTGATGATTCACTCGCTGTACTCCAACAAGGAGATCTTCCTGCGCGAGCTGATTTCCAACGCGGCAGATGCCTGCGACAAGCTCCGCTTTGAAGCGATCAAGAACCCGGAGCTTCTGGCCGACGATCCCGACCTTGGGATCACGATTACGCTGGACGCCGAAAAAGCCACCGTACAGATCGAGGACAACGGCATCGGCATGAGCCGCGACGAGGTCATCGAAAACCTCGGCACGATTGCGCGCTCTGGTACGCGCGAGTTTCTCGACAAGATGAGTGGCGATGAGAAGCGCGATGCGGCGCTGATCGGCCAGTTTGGTGTGGGCTTCTACAGTGCCTTCATCGTCGCCGAAACGGTCGAAGTCGACACGCGTCGCGCCGGCGACGACACGGCCGTACTGTGGCGCTCTAACGGCGACGGCGAATACACCCTCGACGACGGCTCGCGCACCACGCGCGGCACGACCATCACGTTGCATCTGCGCGAAGACGACAAGGGCTTTAGCGAAAGCCATCGCATTCGCTACACCGTGCAAAAATATTCGGACCATATTGCCGTACCGGTTAAGCTCGTGGGCGAAGGCGAGAACGGCGAGGTCACGATCGATACCGTGAACCAGTCGTCCGCGCTGTGGCGCCGTGCCAAGAGCGAGATCAGCGACGAGCAGTACAACGAGTTTTACACCTACGTCTCCAACGACAGCGAAGCACCACTGGCGCGCAGTCACAATCGTGTGGAAGGCAAAACCGAGTACACCTCGCTTTTATATGTGCCCTCGCGTCGCACGTTCGATCTGTGGGATCGCGAAAAGGCCCGCGGCGTCAAACTGTTCGTCAAGCGCGTGTTCATCATGGACGAAGCGCAGGCGATGCTGCCCAACTACCTGCGCTTTATTCGCGGTGTGATCGATGCCGATGATCTGCCGTTGAACGTCTCGCGTGAGATTCTTCAGAGCGACCGCACCGTGGACAGCATTCGTGCCGGCTCCACGAAGAAAGTGCTGGGTATGCTCTCCACGTTGTCAAAAGACAAGGACAAATATCAAACCTTCTGGGACGCGTTTGGCATGGTGCTCAAAGAAGGCATCATGGAAGATCATGCCAATGCGGAGGCCATTGCCAAACTGCTGCGCTTTGCGTCCACAAAATCTGAGGGCGATGCCCAGAGCGTCAGCCTGGCCGACTATGTCGAGCGTCAGGAAGACAAGGATGCGCCGATCTATTACCTGCTGGCGGACTCGCTGAGTGCAGGGCGCAAGTCAGCCTACCTCGAAGGGCTGTTGGCCAAGGGTCACGAAGTACTGATTCTGACCGAGCCGCTGGATGAGTGGCTCGTCGCGCATCTGACGCAGTTTGAAGACAAGCCCCTGCGCAGCGCGGCTCACGGCGAGGCTGAAGAAGCCAAAGACGATGAGAGCAAAGACGACGACGGTCTCAACGAGCAATACCGTGACACCTCGGCGCGCATGGCTTCAATCCTGAAGGACCAGGTTTCGGATGTGCGCGTATCAAAGCGCCTGGTCAATTCCGTGTCGTGTCTGGTGGCGCCGGAAGGCGAGTTGGGCGATCACGTTAAGCGCATGCTGCGCGACGCCGGCCATGAGATTCCGACGGAACAAAAAGTGCTGGAAATCAATCCGACGCATCCGATGGTCATCCGCCTTGCGAATCTTGAGGACAAGGAGCAGTTCAAGGAGTGGAGTCATCTGGTCTACGAGCAGGCAATTCTTGCAGCCGGTGGCCAATTGGACGATCCCAGCGCGTTTTTGACGCGCGTGAACAACGCCATTCTGGACGCCTGACACGACGACCGGGACGCGCCGGAGACGGCGACAAGTAAACGGAACTTTGCACTCGCGCCGGCACTCCAAGCCTGCAGATAGGTGAGCATGACGCATGATTAGGGACAACTCCGCAACAACGGCCGTTTGGCGTCTGACGCTGATACTCGCGCTTGGCTTTGGACTTGGCGGCTGCGGCGCGCTGGTGTCGCGCGCGACCGACAGCGCAGCAACCTCGCTGTCCGAGGCTATTTTGAATCAGAATGATCCGGACACGGTGCGCGATGCCGCGCCAGCGTATCTGGTGCTGCTCGATGCGCTGGTGCGCAACGATCCCGAGAGTGCCAGCTCTTTGTCGGCCGCCTCGACGCTGTATGCCGCTTACGGTGTGGCGTTCGTTGATGACGCCGAGCGCGCCAAGCGTCTGACCAGCCGCGCGCGCAACTACGGCAGTCGCGCGATTTGTGCGCACGACGAGCAGTACTGCCGTTTGAGCGACGCGGGTTTCGACGATTTCAATGCTCAGCTGGCCAACATGAGCGAAAAAGACGTCCCGGTCTTCTACGCCTACGCCGTGAGCTGGCTCGCCTACATGCGCGCTCACTCGGATGACTGGGCCGTGCTGGCCGATCTGCCGAAGGTCGAGAGCGTGCTTAACACGCTGGATCAGCAGGAGTCCGACTACGAGCAGGGCAACATCGCGCTGTATCTGGGCGTGCTCAATACGCTGCGGCCGCCGGCGCTCGGTGGCAAGCCGGAAGTGGGACGCAAGTACTTTGAGCGGGCCATTGAATTGAGCGAAGGTCGTGACCTGAGCGCAAAAGTGGAGTTTGCTCGCGGCTACGCCCGTCTGCTCTACGATCGCGAGCTGCACGATCAGCTGCTGAACGAAGTGCTCGCCGCCTCGCCTGAAGCCGAAGGCCTGACGTTGTTTAACGTCATGGCGCAGGATCAGGCCAGGGCGTTGCTTGCTTCTGCTGACGACTATTTCTAACGCCATACTCACATTCGGGAAACTCACTGCCATGCGTTTACTCACCAAATTTTCCGTCGCGTTGCTGGCCATCGCGCTGTTGCCATTCGTCAGTGCGCAGACCATCAAGATTGCGACGGTAGCGCCAGAGGGTTCCTCGTGGATGAACAACATGCGCGCCGGTGCCAAAACCATCGCCGAGCGCACCGACAACCGCGTAAAGCTCAAGTTCTACGGCGGCGGCGTCATGGGCAATGACAAGAAAGTCATGCGCAAGATGCGTATTGGTCAGCTCCACGGCGGCGCGTTTACGGCCAGTGGCCTGGCCGAACGTTATCCTGATATCCAGCTCTACGGTCTGCCGCTTTTGTTTCGCACGCAAGATGAAGTGAATTACGTGCGCGCGGCCATGGACGCCGACATCATGAAGGGCATGGAGGAGGCTGGACTCGTATGTCTGGGAATCGCCGGTGGTGGTTTCGCCAATATCATGTCGTCGGATCCGGTGCGCGTGGCAACTGATCTGAACGGACAGAAAGTCTGGGTACCAGAAGGCGATCTGATTTCCTACGCGACGATGGAGTCGCTAGGTCTGTCGCCTGTCACCTTGCCGATCACTGACGTGCTGACCGGTATGCAAACTGGCCTGATCGATATTATTGGCTCATCGCCGGTCGGTGCACTGGTGCTGCAGTGGCACACCAAGATCAATTTCATTACGCCGGTTCCTGTGGCCTACCTGTACGGCACGTTGGCGATCGAGAAGAAGATCTTTGATCGTCTGTCGGCGGCGGATCAGCAGGTCGTTCGTGATGTGATGGCCGACGTCTACACGCAGTTTGAAGTGGACAACATCAAGGATGACGAGAAGGCCCTCGAGGCCATGCTCAAGGGCGACATCGAACTGGTGGAGCCTGAAGAAGGACTTGAGAGCGACTGGAGTGCACAGTCGGCCAAGGTGCGCGCCAAACTCGCGGCCGATGGCGTCTATAGCGCCGACCGTCTGGCCCGCATCGACGCACTGCTCGCCGAGTATCGCGCGGCTAACGCAACGCCGTGAACCTTCCCGCGTGGTGGCGGCGTCTCGACAAGGTCGGCGCCGCTGCCGAAAACACACTTCTGATTCTGAGCCTCGGCGCGATGATCGTCCTGGCGGTCGCACAGATTGTGGCGCGTAACGCCGGCATTGGTGGCATGGCGTTCAGCGATGAGCTGCTGCGGCTTCTGGTGCTGTGGGTCGCGATGATCGGTGCAGTGGCGGCCAGTCGTGACGATCACCATATCCGTATCGATATCCTGTCGCGCTTTTTGCCGTTTCGTTTGCGCAAGTCCATGCGCGTGGTTGTGGATCTGTTTACCTTCGCCGTGTGCGCGATCGTGGCCTGGTACGGCGTGCAGTTTGTGGCCAGCACGCGGGAGTTTGAGGATCTGGCGTTTGGCAAGTTGCCGTTGTGGTGGTTTCAGGCGGTACTGCCCGTTGGTTTCGGCTTGATCGCGTATCGTTATCTGCTGTGGGCGGGTCGCCACGCCTTTGAGGCGCTCAGCGGTACGCAGGCCGAGGGCGAAAAAGAAGAGGGTGCCGGCGATGCCCCTTAACGCTCTGTTTGGCCTGCTGGCCCTGTTTGGCGCACCGCTGTTCGTCATCATCGCCGCCAGCGCTTTATGGGGTTTCTATCAGCAGGAAGTGGACCTAAGCGTTCTGTCCATCGAGATTTTTGCGATTGCCGAGACGCCGATTTTGCTGGCGATCCCGCTGTTCACCTTCGCCGGCTACGTACTGAGTGAATCCAAAGCGCCAGCACGTCTGGTTCGCTTCACACAGGCTGTGTTCGGTTGGATGCCCGGCGGTTTGGCGATTGTGTCATTGGCCGCGTGTGCGTTTTTCACGGCGTTTACAGGCGCCTCGGGCGTGACGATCATTGCGCTGGGCGCGATCTTGTATCCGGCGCTGGCGCAGGCGGGCTACGAGGAGCGATTTAATCTTGGTCTTGTGACATCGGCCGGGAGTCTCGGGCTTCTGTTTGCCCCGTCGTTGCCCATCATTCTTTACGGCGTCGTGGCTAAAGTGCCCATCGACACGCTGTTCATTGCCGGCGCCGCGCCGGGCATGTTGATGCTGATTCTGCTGGCGGGCTGGTCGATCTGGCGCAATCGCGACACTCGTACAACACTGTCGGAATTCTCGTGGGGCGAGGTGGCAGCAGCGAGCAAGGACGCGGCGCTTGAGATGCCGTTGCCCATCGTCGTGCTCGGTGGTATCTACGGTGGCTTTCTGGCGGTGTCGGAAGCGGCCGCCGTCACAGCGCTGTATGTCTTTGTCGTCGAGGTGCTGATTCGACGCGAGATTGCATGGTCGGATCTGCCGCGAATCGTGCGTGAGTCGATGGTGCTGGTGGGCGGTATCCTGATTATTCTCGGCGTGTCGTTTGCCTCAACCAACTACATGATCGACGCGGGTGTGCCCGAAAAGCTGTTTGAGCTCACAGAATCTCGCGTAAGCTCTCAGCTCACATTCCTGTTTGCGCTGTTTGTGTTTTTGCTGATTCTTGGCGCGATTCTGGATATTTTCTCGGCGATTGTGCTGGTGGTGCCGCTGATTCTGCCCTTGGCGGCGAACTACGGTGTGCACCCGGTGCATCTTGGTATCGTGTTCCTGGCGACTATGCAGCTCGGCTATCTGACCCCGCCCGTGGGGCTAAATTTATTCATCGCGAGCTATCGTTTCCGGCAGCCGATCATGACGGTCTACGCCGCGACGCTGCCGTTTCTGCTAATTTTGCTGGTCAGCGTGCTGATCATTACGTTCTGGCCAGCGCTGTCCTTGTTTTTGATCGATTGACTATTTCAGGTGCGATATGGGTGCAATAGGTAAGATTTTTGGCGGCATCGGCAGCGTGTTTGATGTGATGCGCAAGATCATGCATTTCATCGTGCTGGTATTTATCTTCATGTTCTTGCTGGCCATATTCTCCGGCGATGCGCCCGTGGTGTTGCCCGAGCGTGGTGCGTTGCTGATTAATCCCGACGGACCGCTGGTAGAACAGCTCAGCGGCGATCCGGTCGATCGGGCGTTTGCCGAATTGCAGGGCGCCGCGACCAGCGGACAGCTGGTGCGCGAAGTGGTGGCCGCCATCGACACGGCCGCCGATGACGCACGCATCGATTCGATTGTGCTGAGTCTTGAGACGCTCGCCGGTGGCGGCATCACCAAGCTTCAGTCGGTGGCCGATGCGCTGATGCGTTTTCGCGCCAGCGGCAAAAAGATCTATGCCTACGGCGATTTCTATTCCCAGGCGCAGTATTTCCTGGCCGCGCACGCGGACGAGGTGTATCTGCATCCCTCGGGCGGCGTTGTGCTCGACGGCTACGGGCGTTTTCGCACCTACTATCGTGAGGCGATTGAAAAGCTGCAGGTGGACTGGAACGTCTTCAAGGTCGGCGAATTCAAGTCGTTTGTTGAGCCTTACCTGCGCGACGACATGTCGCCACAGGATCGCGAGTCGAGCAAAGTCTGGCTTGATCAGTTGTGGGTGGCCTATCGTGAATCGGTCGGCGAGGCACGCGGCACGAGTGCCGAAGCGATATCCGTCTACACAGATAACCTGGCGCAAAGTCTCGACGCCAATGGCGGCGACCTCGGTGCGCTGGCGCGGGACGCCGATCTGGTCGATGCGCTGTGGAATCGTGATGAGTTTCGCAGCTACATGGTCGACAAAGTCGGGCGCGATGAGATCAAAAACACTTTCTCCTACGTGGCGCTCGGCGACTATGTTGTGGCTAACGGCCTGAATCGTCCGGTGGTGAAACCCGGTACCGATTCGGTCGGCGTGGTCGTTGCGTCAGGACAGATACTCGACGGTACGCAGCCGGCAGGCACCATCGGCGGCGACAGCCTCGCACGAATTTTGCGTGACGCTCGCGAGCAGGATGATCTCAGAGCGCTTGTACTGGTGGTCGACAGCGGGGGTGGTTCCAAGTTTGCCTCCGAAGTGATTCAGCGCGAGATCCTGGCATTCCAGCGCACCGGTCGCCCGGTGATTGCCTACATGAGCAGCGTCGCGGCGTCGGGCGGCTACTGGATTGCCATGGACGCCGATGAAATCTGGGCGAGTCCGACGACCATCACCGGTTCGATTGGTATCGGCGGCTTCTTCCCGACCTTCCAGCGCACGCTGGATCGGGTCGGCATGCACGTGGACGGTGTGGGTACCTCACGCTTCAGCGGCGAGTTTCGTCCGGATCGCGCGCTGAGCGAAGACGCTCAGACGGTTATCCAGCGCGTGACCGAACACGGCTATCAGCAGTTCATCACCTCGGTCGCCACGGCACGTGAGATGCCCGTGCCCGAGGTGGATCAGATTGCGCGCGGTCGTGTGTGGAGTGGGGCGGATGCCAAGCGTATCGGGCTAGTGGACAGCCTCGGTACGTTGGATGACGCCATCGCTGCGGCAGCCGAGCGTGCTGATCTTGGCGAAGACTACGGCATCCGCTACGTGGAAAAAGAGCTCACCTTCAAAGAACAGATCGCGCTGATGCTCGCCGCCAAAACACAGGTGTGGTTTGGCGACGATGTGTTTTCAACGCCGGCCGGTCGGTCGCTGCGTCAGATCAGTGCGACACTGGGCCTCGATCGGGTGCAGCGCGAGATTGAGACGATTGCGCGCTTCAATGACCCGTTTGGTGTCTACGCCTATTGTTTCTGCCGCGTGGACTAGGCCGTGTTTGCAACCCTCTCGACTATGATCGGTTGGACATCCAGCCAATCAACGCAAACGTCAGGCCAAGGAAGGCGCCCAGCAGTCCAAAGTAGATGCCAGCCTCGAGACTGCTCATCCGTCCGCTTAACAGGTTTGTGAGTATCGCGATTGACGAGATCGTTCCGCCGACGATGGCGCCGCCATAGCCATACCGCACGCCGACCAGTTGTGTCCGGGGTTTTTCTTCAATGTTGTGCATATCCACCTCTAATGCTGATGCAATTGATTTGATTGACTGGACCGAACCCTTGCTCTCTGTCTCCAGACGCTGGATGGTGCGACTGCTCAAACCGGCCGCGATCGCCAGTTCTTCCTGCGACCAGTGGCGCTCGGCCCGCAGTCGTTTAATCAATGCGCCATTTATTGGTCTGGACACCGGGGCTCCTGTTCGGTCGTTGTCTAGAATGGATAAGTGAAAGGGAAATTAACACGACAAGGCCGCGTCAGCACCACGACAGAAGCACGACAGGCTATTTAAATCAATTGTTTATGCTCGCGGAGCGTGTGGCCTCGTTGATCGCGGTCGCCGGTTGAATGCACCGCACCGTATTGTCTTGTGACTAGCTTCAGGGCGATCTAGACTGCCCCTCAAGACAAAGCGAAGGGACTGGAAGCACAATGAAAAGAATTTTTGTTTATTCGGCGCTGATCGTTACGGCCTTCTGCCTGGCGTCCTGTACGGGCTCAGGGTCGAGCAGTGGCGGAGAGGGTGAACAAGAGGCGGTCTGGGGCCAAGGTTCCTGGGGAGCAATGACGTGGGGATAAGAGTAATGAAAACGGCTTTTTTGATGGCAGCGTTGATTTTGGCGCCTTTAGGGTTCGCCGATCAGATATCGGTGCCCAACACCTTCACAAATGGCACAACGGCCGTCGCAACCGAGGTCAACGCCAACTTCTCGGCCCTTGTGGACGAGAGTAACGCGCAGGATTTGCGGTTGGTGGCGCTCGCCGGGGGTGCGGACATGCGCGGTGAGCAGCTCGAGGCGCTTGCACTGGCCAGCGATGCTCAGGCACAGACGATTGATGCTCAGGCTCAATCCATAGACATGCAGGCGCAAAGTATCGACACGCTGGCGACCGAGTCGACGGCGCAAGGCATGCAGCTTGCCTCGCTAGCATCGGATGTTGTCGATCAGGACCAGCGACTGGCAGCCCTGGAGTCGGCGGATGATGTTGAGGAACAGTTCGATCATCTGGTCTGTAATGGCGGAGGCGTTTGGGCAACGTCTCCCACGAGTCTCGCGGTGTGTACGCCCCGGCTCGACCCTGTCGCACGAATCAACACGCGCTACGCCGACGTGGTCAGAAATGGATGGGTGCCGGTTTCCGTGAGCGACTCCACGATACTGTTCGAGCGGAAAGTCGAGACCACCGAGTCTTCGCGCTGAGGCTAGTTTGCCGGAATAAATTGCGGCAGCGTTGCGGTGTCGCTTCCATCGTCTGCAGTGCCGATCGCGCAGCGAGCGCTGCCGCTATTGCCGGACGCTAAGTCAAGTCGGTAGGCGCGGGGCTGGCTTAGCAGCGTCTCTTGCAGCGTGGCATCAAGAGAATCGGTCAAACGGATGCGCTCGTACGCGCAGGCCAGATCGAAAATTCTGCCCATGTCAGGGTGTGTGCGCAGGTACCGCAGATTGGTTTGCAGCGAGAAACTTGTGTCATGCGCCAGTGCTCGCTGCAGTGCGTATTCGGTTTCGGACACCGTGACGTCGGTGTTAAAGATGTAGTACCAGCCGGCATCGATCGGCATCAGGTCATTGCGCAGGCGGGCAAAACTCGGCACAACATGGGTGTCGTAGTACTCGGTCACGTCGCTGAAACCGTCATTGTCGGCGGTCGCGTGGCGCGCCAGTATGTGCCAGGAGTACTGGCTGTAGGTCGATGCCTGTATGAGCGTGTCAGGGTTATCGAGACAGTCATAATAGAGCTGATGCAGCCGGGCGTTATCGAACCAGTGTTGCCTGCTGCCGCCTTGTAGTCTCTCGCTGCCGTCGAGATAGACCATGTCCGCATCGATGGCATTGGCCACCTTGCAAAAGTTCTGCGTAACTTTCTTGCCAAGGTCGCTATCAAGATCGAACAGGAAGTAACCGTAGGAACGCAGAAGATGGCTGATCGACTCGCCTTCGTTGTGCACCGCCTTGCGAGTGCCGAGGGCGCCGCGTTGTTTCACTACGAAACCGTACGGTGGCTCCAGGCTCAAAGACTCGTACTGAATAATCTCCTCGCCAATCTGCACAAAGCTGCCCTGTCCCTGGTAGCCGCCGTCGGATTTTGGAAAGCGTCGAGGCGGCGTGTTTGTTGGTACGAACATGTCGCGTGCACTTAACCGTGCGCGGAGCGCAATCGCTGTCCTCTTGTAAAGTCCGGCGTCTGGCACCGGCGTAACAAACGGATCATCTGTAAACACAGCGGGGGCCATCACGTGCAGGCCTACTCGAAGACCGGCGTCGCGCAGAATTGTCGCAGTCGCTTTCAGACCAGCCAAACCGTCGGGAAAGTCGTCGGTATTGACACGATGTTGACCATGACTGGCGCTCCACTGGCGACCGATCAGCACCGTGTCGAAGCCACCACGCTGGGCCCAGCGCGCTGCCTCTGAGGCTTCTGATTGTTTCAGTCCAGGCAAAAACAAGTAGCTGCGTTTGGTGCGAGGGGAGCGTTTGTTCCAAACCCCATCTGGCGCGGGCATTGGCAGGCCCTGCGCCATTGAAAACGCCTCGACGGCGGCGGCGAAGCGAGCCCTTGGGCTAGCAATGATGGCAAACCCGGCATTTGTCAGACCGGTCGCCTGTTCGGCGCGCGCGGTGAGTACGGTGGACTCCCAAAGTCCGCTGGCCTGGTTGTCGAAGCTCTCAAGCATCCGTTCCGTCGTGCCCCCGCCCGCGGATACGACCGCTCGTACTGTATCGAGCGCGGTCTCGATTACGGTACCGGAACGGATGCCGTTGTAGAGAAAATTCATCTGGGTGACGTGACCAAGGTCAACGGTATTGCGCGACGGACTCGACAGCGTGACTTCGCGCCAGCCCTCAAAACGTGTGTCGATCACATCGACTCTGTAGCCGCCTCGTCCATCTGTTAACTGCAGCTTGAGTATCGCACTCGAGCTCGCGTCGTCGACCGCTCCGGTGCCGCGCACCCAGAGTTTGATTTCGGCGAGTCCACTCAGGTCAAGCGGTGGATGAAAAGGGCGAGTATGGTTGGACCAGCCCGCATCGTCGTCGCGCTGTGACTGGGCGCGATACACTGCGGCGCCGCCCACGCGCGCAATGCTGGTGTCGCGCAAAAAAGCATGACTGACACCCTCGTGATCGGCGCGCTGATTGGCAGGAACGAGTCCGCGTGTATTGAGCGTGGAGCCCATAACGGCGACGGCGAAGCCGTCTATGTAGCGGCTGTTCAGAATCTGGCCGCCGTTGTCGGACGCCTGGGCAAGCCGTAGCGTGCCCATCTGTAAATCGTGGATCCTTGCCGGGTCGTAGCCCTTGATGTTCAGCAAACTCCAGCGACTGTGGCCGGCTCCGGTTTCAACGCCAAACTCAACGGTCGCCCCGACAGGAAAGTCAAACACAACGGTATTGTCCAACTGGCGCACGATGCTGGGCGCCAGATGTCCGTCTTCGGTGTTGAGGCTTATGAAGGGGTAGTCACCGGTGATGTGGTTGACGCCCGTCGACTTGTCGATAAGGGCTGCGACCGTTCCATTCTCGCGCAATCGCAGCGTCGCGCTGTCCCAGTCAAATTCGATCCACACATTGTCGTCGGTGATCGGTTCGCCCGGCTTTTGCAACTCGCCACCGTCATCTGTATCTCCGGCACTGTCGTCGCTCCCCGTTTCGGGAGGCGACGAGCAGCCGAGAAGACCGGCCAGGAAGACTGCATTGGCGATTAGCCATACAGGATGTTCAAGACATCGAAACCGCATGTGCCGAGTATCGCGCGTTGCCGACGTTCGCGCAAAGGTCATGCCCGCGAATCAGGATTCCTGTAGCGATCTGGCCTGTCAGATGATGCTGGAGGTCCCCGCGGGGACGCTGTGCGCTTTTTCGACGAACGTCTGCTTAACCCGTTTTGAGATAAACATGTAAGGTACCCAGATCATGGCGCCAACTAGCGTTCGGATAAACTCCTTTAGCGTTGCCGGGTCAAAAACAGGTTCGCCAGGAATGATCAATGTTACCAGCCATGCGTCGATAGGAATGACGAGCAGTGTGATGAGCACGACTGCGATGTAAAGCCTGGGGAACAGGTGGTGCTTGCTGAAGAAAAGATAGATCAGGTACACACCGGCGAGAATCATGATCGTGTTGAAGATAATCTCGCCGACAATGAGTGGGCCCCAAAGAGCATGGTAGTCGGCGGAGCCAGGAGACGTGAGAGCCTCCCAGGTGCCATCGGAGAACATGGGTACGTAGGTCGCTAAAATGAACAGCGCGAGACGCAACGGCGCGAACACAACGCCGATGCCTACCAGTATCAACCAGCCACCCAGTCCTCGCAGTTCGGTGCCCTGAGAATTTTGGCCCTGCAACGCTGGATGACTGGAAACCTCGGCATCGGGCGTCCGGTACGGGTTGCCGGCGTTATCCACTCTGGTTGACTACTGCGTTTGCGGTGTTGCCCCACGCACGACGACCTGCACCCGCTGGAGCTGCGCGCGATCCTGAATCGGTCCAAGACCTGTAGCGATCACGGTGGCCTGACCGGCGCCAATCCAGTCGCGCACACCCACAGTTTTGCGGCTTTGAATCTGCCGGCCGGTCGGGTCAAGCACCTGCACCTCGAGCTGCACATTGCCCATGGCCATGGTGGCCTGATTTTGAACCTGCACGACGACGCGGCCTTCCGCGTCCGTACCGACACGCGTGGCGATGAAACGCTCGGGTTGGATTTGAGCCAGCGTGCCGCGCGCCTCCGTACCCACCGATGAATTCGACTGCGCCGCCTGTTCGAGAAACTTCACGGCGTTGGCGCGATCGCCGTTGTTCAGCGCAATCATGCCGAGGCCGTGATAGGCGGTTGCGGTTGGCAGCAGCGAGATGCTCTTCTGGAAGTCACGCTGCGCCATGCCAAATTCTCCCCTGGCCCGGTGAGCAATACCGCGACCGAGGTAAGGCTCAAAGTAATTGGGGTTACGCTCAATTGCCGTCTGGTAGTAGGCGATGGCGCCGTCGTAATCTTTTTGCTGCACGCGGGTGTTGCCGACGAGGCCATAAAACTTGGCTTCGCGCGGCTCGATGTTGATTGCCTGCTGGGCGAGGCGCGCGGCTTTTCCGGCATCGCCCGCGCGCAATGCCTTGACGCCCTCATCGTAGGCCTCGTAGGCCGGCTTGTTGCGGATAAGCGGGGCGATCATTTGTTTGTAGCGTTCACGTCCGTAATCCCCGCCGGCACCCAGTGCGGCCAGCGTCTCGCGGTTTTTATCGACGCGAAATTGTGACGGTGGATGCGATGCGAACAAGCCCGAGAGCCAGTCGGTCTTGCGGCCTGATGCTTCGGACAGACGCACGAAAGTCTGCTGAAGATCCACCGCAGCGCTTGGGTCGTAACCGGCCTTGTGCATGTACTCCATTCCGTACAGGTCCGATTCCAGCTCAGCGTTGCGTCCGTACTTCTGCGAGATTAGCTGCGCACCAATGTTTGCGGCACCAACCACCAGGCCGCCGTACTCATTGTCGATTTGCGAGACCTGGACGGCGAGCATTCCGGCCTGCAACAACATACCGCGTTCCACGTTCTTGGCGCCGTGACGTGCAGCGGCGTGCACAATTTCATGCCCCATGACGGCGGCAAGCTCAGCCTCCGATTGCATCTCAGTGAGAAGTCCGCGATTGAACGCGATCTTGCCGCCGGGCATAGCCCAGGCGTTAGGCACAGAGTTGTTCAGCACTACAAACTCGTAGGGCAGGTCCGGACGGTCGCTGACACGTGCGAGACGCTCACCAACACTGCGCACGTATTGGGTGAGTTCGGGATCGAGTACGTAGTCTCCCCCCTGCATTTGCCGTGCCGGCAAATAGCTCTGCTGGCCCATGCGAATTTCTGAGGCCTCACCGACAAACTGAAATTCTCGCTTGCCGGTAACCGGGTTGGTGCCGCAGCCGCTGAGTACGACCACGGCCAGCAACGCGGGAAGAAGAGTGAAAAATCGGTTACGCATGCCAAATCCCCTGCGAAAAATCTCCGGGCTTATTGTGCCCAGTCCAGTATCACCTTGCCGCTCTCACCGGAGCGCATGAGCTCGAAGCCCTGTTCGTAATCGGTGTAGGCCAGACGGTGGGTGATGATCCCGCTTACGTCCAAACCGCTTTGCAGCATGCTGATCATCTTATACCAGGTTTCGAACATCTCCCGTCCGTAGATACCTTTGATCACAATTCCCTTGAAAATAACCTGATTCCAATCCACCGAAATGTCCGACGGCGGAATGCCAAGCATCGCAATCTTGCCGCCGTGCACGGCGTGCTCAAACTGTGAACGCAGCGCGCTGCCGACCCCGGACATCTCGAGACCCACGTCGAAGCCTTCCTGCATGCCGAGATCGTTCATGGTGTCGGCGATGGACTCGCGGGCCACATTGACCGTGCGCGTTGCGCCAAGGTCGGCGGCGAGCTTGAGACGATAGTCGTTGATGTCGGTGACGACCACGTGGCGCGCGCCAGCGAAGCGCGCAATCGCCGCGGCCATGGCACCAATCGGACCGGCACCGGTGATGAGCACGTCTTCACCGACCAGATCAAATGACAGCGCCGTATGCGTGGCGTTGCCCAGCGGATCGAGCATCGAGGCGATGTCGTCGCTGATGTCGTCGGGAAGTTTGAACGCGTTGGTCGCCGGGATACTCAGGTACTCGGCAAAACAGCCGGGGCGATTGACGCCGACGCCCTGAGTCGAACGGCACAGGTGGCGCTGACCGGCGCGGCACTTGCGGCAAAAGCCGCAGTTAATGTGGCCCTCGCCGGACACCCGATCGCCAACACTGAAGCCGCGCACTTCGCTGCCCATCTGCTCAATCGTACCGACAAACTCGTGGCCCACGGTCATCGGCACGGGAATAGTGGATTGTGCCCATTCGTCCCAGCCATAGATGTGCACATCCGTGCCGCACACGGCGGTCTTGCGTACCTTGACCAGCACATCGTTGGGACCAATCTCAGGCCGCGGTGCGTCCTGCAGCCAGAGTCCCTGTTCGGCGCGCGCCTTGACCAGCGCTTTCACAACATGCTGCCTTTGATGACACCCAGGTCGAGGCCAACGTCGATAAACGCCTGCACGGCCTGCTCGAGATGCTCGCGCGTATGCGACGCGCACATTTGTGTGCGAATGCGCGCCTGACCGCGTGGCACCACCGGGAATGAAAAGCCGATCACGTAGAGACCTTTTCCCAGCAGCATGTCCGCCATCTTGCTGGCCAGGGCCTCGTCGCCAAGCATCACCGGCACAATCGGGTGATCGCCGGGCAGAAGCGTGAAGCCCGCCGCCGTCATGGCGCGGCGAAAATACTGCGTGTTGTCGATCAATCGCTGGCGACGATCATCGCCGTCGCGAATCATCTCCAGCACCTTCAGGGAGGTTGCCGCAATCACCGGCGCAAGCGTGTTGGAAAAAAGATAGGGGCGCGAGCGCTGACGCAGCCAGTCGATCAACACTTTGTGGCCGCTGATGTAGCCACCGGCTGCGCCACCGAGCGCTTTGCCCAGCGTGCCGGTCAGAAGATCGACCTTGCCGATCACATTGTGATACTCGTGCGTGCCGCGGCCGCCTTTGCCCAGAAAGCCTGTCGCGTGGCAATCGTCCATCATGATCATGGCGTCGTAGCGTTCGGCGAGCTCGGTGATCTTGTCGAGCTGCGCCACGGTACCGTCCATCGAGAACACACCGTCGGTGGCGATCAGTCTTGTGCGCGCTGAAGCGGTGGCCTTGAGCTTGTCCTCAAGATCCGCCATGTCGTTGTGCGCAAAGCGATGGCGCTGCGCTTTGCACAAACGTATGCCGTCAATGATGCTGGCGTGATTCAGAGCGTCGCTGATCACGGCATCATCGGGACCGAGTAGCGTTTCAAACAAACCACCGTTGGCGTCAAAACACGACGGATAAAGGATGGTGTCTTCGGTGCCCAGAAATTCGCTTAGCGCGACTTCGAGTTCCTTGTGCACGGACTGGGTGCCGCAAATAAAGCGCACCGACGCCATCCCAAAGCCGTAGCGATCAAGCGCGGCCTTGCCGGCTTCAATCAGCGCTGGATGGTTGGCAAGTCCCAGGTAGTTGTTGGCGCACAGGTTGATGACCTCTTGCGTCTGGCCGTCCGCGCCTTCGACACGAATGGTCGCATCCTGGGCACTTTGAATAACACGCTCTGTCTTGAAAAGGCCTTCGCTGCGCAGGGCCTCGGTGTCGTTGCGCAGGGTCTCGAGATAGGTGCTGGTCACGCGCTTGTCTCCGCTTGAAATTGGCCGCAGTATAGCCGCTTCTTTGGGTTGCCGTGTCACGATCTGCATGAAGTCAGAAGCACCGCCAGAGGCCACGGTTCGGCTCGATCAGTGGCTGCACGCCACGCGTTTTTTCAAGACGCGAGCGCTCGCCGCCAGGGCCGTCAAGGGCCACAAGGTTCTATGGCAAACCCAGCGCGTCAAACCCTCGCGCGCCATCAAGGTTGGTGATCAGCTCAAGGTCACGCGCGGCGACGAAACGTTCGAGATTGAAGTCCTCGAGCTTCTGTCACGGCGAGTTTCGGCCTCGCTGGCCGTCAAGGCGTATCTGGAGTCGGAAGAAAGTCGCGAACGGCGCGAAGCCGAAGCGGCGCAGCGGCGTATAAGTTATCGCACTGCACCACGCCCGGAGGGGCGCCCCAGCAAGCGCGATCGGCGCAGGCTGATCCGGTTTGTACGCAAGCAAAACGTGCCGCCCAACACGCCGGATCACGGCGATGACGAAGAGAACTCCTAGCCGCTGAGACCAGCGGTCGCCGGGTGCGACACACGGCACAATAAAATGCACCGCGGCGGGGCAAATCCAATATAATCGGCGCCCAGTCCAGTGCGATCTACGGGAGCTCGTTGTGCACGCCAAAACCCGACCTGAGAATCTCGGCTCTTTTGTTTTCGACCAGCCGTTGCCCGAGCGCAGTGATCTGCAGAAGGTCATGAACGCCCATTACCTGGCGGACGAGACGCAATGCGTCAAGGCGCTGCTGGATGCCAACACGCTCGATGCGAATCAACGTCGCAAGATAAAGACCTCTGCGGCCCGCCTGGTGCACACCGTGCGCGCGGAGCGCGGCAAGACCGGCGGCCTCGATGCGTTTTTGCATCAGTACGATTTGTCGTCGCAAGAGGGCATCGTGCTGATGTGTCTGGCCGAGGCGCTGCTGCGCGTGCCCGATGCGGACACGGCCGATCAACTGATTCGCGACAAGCTGCAGGGCGGTGACTGGAAAGAGCATCTGGGCACGAGCTCGTCGATGTTTGTGAACGCCTCCACCTGGGGACTCATGTTGACCGGCCGCGTACTGGGTCCCGCCGAGTCGGCCATCGAGGAGCCGGGCTCCGTCATGTCGCGACTGGTCTCGCGTGCGGGCGAACCGGTGGTGCGTGCGGCGATGCGCCAGGCCATGAAAATCATGGGCCACCAGTTTGTTATGGGGCGCACGATTGACGACGCGCTCAAGCGTTCGCGTGACAAGGAAAACGCACCGTATCGTTATTCGTTTGACATGCTCGGCGAAGCCGCATTGACGATGGCCGATGCCAGGGTTTATCACGCGGCCTATGCGCGCGCTATTGATGCGATTGGCGCCAAGGCGGCAGACGCCGAGTCAGTGTTCCAGGCTCCGGGCATTTCCGTCAAGCTGTCGGCGCTGCATCCGCGCTACGACGTGGCCAATCGTGGCCGCGTGATGCGCGAGCTGGTGCCATCGCTAGCCGAGCTCGCCGCGCGTGCCAAGCGCTACGACATTGGTTTTTGTGTGGACGCCGAGGAGGCCGACCGTCTCGAGTTGTCGCTGGATATTTTTGAGGCGGTGTACAGCAGCGAAGCCTGCGCCGACTGGAACGGGTTTGGTCTGGCCGTGCAGGCGTATCAAAAACGCGCGCCCGCCGTTGTCGAGTGGCTGATCGATCTGGCGCGCCGTGGCGGTCGCAAGATTCCCGTGCGCCTGGTCAAAGGAGCCTACTGGGATACCGAAATCAAGCACGGACAGGAGCTGGGCCTGCCGAGCTATCCGGTCTATACGCGCAAGGTCACGACCGACGTATCATATCTGGTGTGCGCGCAGCGTCTGATGGCCTCACGCGATCATGTCTATCCGCAGTTTGCGACGCACAATGCGCACACGGTGGCGAGCATTCTGGAGATGGCCGGTGATACGCGCGGTTTCGAATTTCAGCGGCTGCACGGTATGGGCGAAGAGCTTTATTCGCAAATCACGCTTGGCGGCGACGACCCGCGAGCGTGTCGCGTGTACGCGCCGGTGGGGCAGCACGAAGATCTGCTGCCGTACCTGGTGCGGCGTTTGCTGGAGAACGGCGCCAACACGTCTTTTGTTAATCGCATCGTGGACGAGAACGCCCCGGTCGAGGACATCGTTGCCGATCCGTTTGATCTGCTCTCATCGCTGGCGCACAAGCCGCATCCGGATATCCCGCTGCCGCAAAACCTGTTCGGCAGCGCGCGACGCAATTCTGAAGGTCGCAACCTCGCCGATACCGACTATCTGCAGTCTCTGGCCGGCGATCTGGCCGACAGTGCCGTACAGCGCTTCGAGGCGCCGGTCATGGTGGGTAAGGACTCGACCATGGGTGAGGCCAAACCGATTGTTGATCCAGCTAATCATCAGCACGTTGTCGGCCATACGGCGAGTGCCAGTGAACAACACGTGCAAAAGGCCTTTGAGCTGGCCGAACGCGCGCAGCCTGCATGGGATCGCGCCGGCGGACCGGCGCGTGCCGAGATTCTCGAACGCGCCGCGGACGCGCTGGAGGCCGATGCGAGCACGCTGCTGGCGCTGTGCGTGCGCGAAGCCGGCAAACTGATTGGTGATGCCAACGACGAGCTGCGCGAGGCGGTCGATTTTCTGCGCTACTACGCGGCGCAGGCGCGCGACCAGTTTGGTGCGCCGGTGGACTTGCCCGGCCCAACGGGCGAGCACAACTCGCTGGCCATGGCTGGCCGTGGCGTCTTCGTCTGCATCAGCCCGTGGAACTTTCCCCTGGCAATCTTCGTGGGGCAGGTTGCCGCGGCGCTGGCCGCCGGTAACGCGGTCGTTGCCAAACCGGCCGAGCAGACACCGCTGGTGGCCGCACGCGCCGTGTCACTGCTGCGCAAGGCGGGCGTGCCGGTCGACGTGCTGCATTTTTTGCCCGGCGACGGCGCAACGGTAGGTGCGACCGCCGTGGCGCACCCGGCCACGGCGGGTGTGGCGTTTACCGGCTCCACGCAAACCGCGCGCCATATCTCCCTTGCGCTGGCGCAAAAGGACGGACCGATCGCCACGTTGATTGCCGAGACCGGCGGGCAGAACGCCATGCTGGTCGACAGCTCGGCACTGCCCGAGCAAGTGGTTAACGATGTGCTGCGCTCGTCCTTCAATTCGGCGGGGCAACGCTGTTCGGCGCTGCGCGTATTGATGCTGCAGGAGGAGATCGCACCGCGCATTATCGAATTGCTCAAGGGTGCCGTGGACGAACTGTTCATTGGTGATCCGGCGTTGATTACAACGGACGTGGGCCCCGTCATTGATCAGGACGCGCTGGATGTGCTGAACGCACACGCCGACAAGCTGCGCGCCAGCGGCCGCCTTATTCTGGAAATGGAGCTGCCCAAGGCATGCGAGCACGGCACGTTCTTTGCTCCGATTGCCGCGGAGATTGACAGCATCACCGATCTGGAGCGCGAAGTGTTTGGACCGGTGTTGCACATCGTGCGCTACAAATCGCGCGACCTGGACAAGATGATCGAGGCCATCAATCAGACCGGCTACGGCCTGACGCTGGGGGTGCACAGTCGCATCGACAGTCGCGCACGTTACATCGCGCGTCAGGTGCGGGTCGGCAATGTCTATGTCAATCGCAACATGGTCGGCGCCGTCGTGGGCGTGCAGCCATTCGGCGGGCGTGGATTGTCGGGCACCGGTCCCAAGGCCGGGGGTCCACTTTATTTGACGCGCTTTGCGACCGAGAAAACGGTGTCGGTAAACACCGCGGCGGTGGGCGGCAATACCTCGCTGCTGTCGTTATCAAGTGTCAGCGACGGCATCGACAACGAAGACTGAACGTTACTGACAACTCGCGGAGAATTTGCCATGCGCATCAGCGTCACCGATATGTACAAGATCGGCATTGGGCCGTCGAGTTCGCACACCATGGGTCCCATGAAGGCGGCTGCGGCGTTTGTTGACGACCTCAAACTCTCGGGTCAGTTGTCGTTGGTCACGACGGTGAAGGCGCATCTGTACGGCTCGCTGGCCATGACGGGCAGGGGGCACTGCACCGATCGCGCGGTGGTGCTGGGTATGACGGGCGCGTTGCCTGACACGATTGACCCCGACAGCATCGACAAGACGCTCGCAGAGATTGCCTCATCGGCCCGGCTGTCGCTGAACGGGGAACATCCGGTGTCGTTCGACGGTGAAAACGATCTGGTGTTTCACTACGGCGAGGCGCTGCCTGCGCATCCGAACGGTATGCGCTTCGAGGCCAGCGACGTGCAGGGCAACGTTCTTGCTGATGCCGAGTTTTATTCGATCGGTGGCGGCTTTATCGCGCGCAAAGGCGATGATCTCAATGCATCGTCGGACGAAGCCATTGAACCGGCCCGTTACTCGTTCGACAGCGCCGCATCGTTGCTGGCGCAGGCCGAGCGGGACCATTTGCGCATCGACGAACTGGTGTGGCGCAACGAGCTGACCTGGCGTTCCGAAGAAGAGCTAACTGCGGCTCTGGATCAAATCTGGTCAACGATGCAAGGCTGTGTTGAACGCGGCTCGCGCAGCGACGGCGTGCTGCCCGGACGCCTGGCCGTCAAACGTCGCGCGCCGCAGCTTTTTCGCGAGCTGGGTGCGGCTGGTGAGCCCGATCCGATGAACACGCTCGACTGGGTCAATGCCTGGGCGCTGGCGGTGAACGAAGAGAATGCCGCGGGTGGTCGCGTGGTGACGGCACCGACCAACGGTGCCGCCGGCATCGTGCCCGCGGTCCTGCATTTTTATGATCGTTTTCACCCCGACGCCGATCGCGCTGGTATCTATCGATTTTTGCTGACCTCGGCGGCAATCGGGATGCTCTACAAGATGAACGCGTCGATCTCCGGTGCAGAGATGGGCTGTCAGGGCGAGGTGGGCGTGGCATGCTCGATGGCTGCGGCGGGACTGGCCGCGGCGCAAGGGTACGGCAACAAGATCGTGGAAAATGCCGCTGAAATCGGGATGGAGCACAATCTGGGACTAACCTGCGACCCGATTGGCGGTCTGGTGCAGATACCGTGCATCGAGCGTAACGCGATGGGAGCGGTCAAGGCGATTAATGCGGTACGAATCGCCCGTCGTGGCGACGGGCAGAATAAGGTGTCACTGGATCAGGTCATCGAGACCATGCGCCAGACCGGGCTGGATATGGGCTCCATCTATAAGGAGACGTCCGAGGGCGGACTGGCGGTTAACGTCAGCGAGTGCTGAGGCCCACTCTAGAGGCCGATGCCGGCATTCATCGCAAACGCCGAGATGGTATCGGCCGGCACCGAGATCGACAGATCTTCGATGCGTCGCAGTTCACCGGCATGCCAGTACGCGCCATAGCCGCGGATCATGCCCGCGAGTTCGAACGTTCCGCCGGTGCAGCGCAAAAGGCCACCGCCGGATGCACCTGCATTGGTGGACGCCGTGCTGTGAATCGCCCCGTTGACATGCTGCTGATAGCGACCGAAATTCGCGGTCTGTTCCAGCGCCAGCGGGAAACCAACGGTCCAGACCGGTTCGGCGGAAAACAAATGCTCAGTGCTGATGCGAATCGGCGTCAGTCTGCCCGTGGGTGTGTCCAGAATCACCAGATCATTGCTCGGGTCCCGGGCGATAACCGCGGCGTGCTGATAGGTGCCGTCAACGTAGACCAGCGCGTCGGGATTGTTGTCCAACACGTGTGCGGCCGTCAGCACTCGATTGCGCGCGATGATCACGCCGCTGGCATCCGCGCCGTCGGTGCTGGCCACCCGGACCACGGAAGACAACGTTTCGCTGCCGGGTTGCTCGCAGCTCAAGGGTTCGGACTGAAAGTGGAAGGCCGCGTGCACCGCGTTGACCGAGGCGTCGGTCGGGGCTTGCGTTGGTGGCGTTGCGCAGCCGGCAAGAAGCAGACCGGCCGACAACGTCAGCGCAGTCAAAAGACCGCGTGCTGTGCAATCGTTTAAAGACGTCTTGTCAGTTGTGCTCGATGCGGCCATGTGCCACCTCCGTGTACTTCGGTTCGCGCCTTACGCGCGCTTGAGTTATCTCTTTCTCGCTGTTCGTCACAAAACTTCGAGCTTCAACTTGCCACGTCGTTTTACATTCCGACAGTGAGCCGGGTCACAGGTTTCAATCGAAAATTCACAATTGTGAAGCGCGTCACACCTTTGATTCGCCAATATTGATCTATTTCAGTGTGGCGTTACGTTAAATCAGCACGGGCAGCTCACGCAATGGCAAACCGCGCTACTTATGTTTTATTAAGCACTTACGAGGGATTGTGCATAACGCGCAGAGGTGCGTAAACGCCTGATTTGGACTACTATGTCCTGGTTGAATAACGATAAGACGATGATTGGGCACTGCACGATCCGATCACGCGCCAAGAGCATTAAAACAAGCTTAAGAAAGGGGAGAGGGCGATGCACCGCATGCATACGACCGCAGGGAAGAGGGTTTCTCGAGTATTTTCCACGTTATTGCTTCTGGGTTTCGGGCTCGCTGTGCTACCGGGCGCGCTCAATGCCGGTGCCGATCGCATCGCCATCGACGCACGTGTCCAGAGCGTGGTGTGGCTGGATCAAAACGCCAACGGCCTGCGCGACAAGTCCGAATCGGGCATCGCGGATGTGCACGTCAGTCTCCTGGGTTGCGACGGCACGTTTCTGGCTGCCACCCGCACAGACTCGCGTGGCGCCTATCAGTTTGACGTGTCCGAAGGCTGCTACCGGGTACGTGTGGCGAGCGCGGCGGGGCAAAAGTTTTGCCCGGCGGGCATGGGTCGCGACGCTCAGCGAGATTCGGATGTCGATCCGGCGACCGGCGTTTCAGAACCGATCAACGTTGTCAGCGGACAGACGCTCAGCGGCGTTGACGCCGGTGTTGTTGAAATCAAGCATGGCGAGCTCGGCGACCGGGTCTGGGAAGATCTCAATGCTGACGGCATTCAGGATGTCGGCGAGCCGGGGCTTGCCAACGTTCGCGTCGCGCTCTACGACTGTGCGGGCAAGGCGATTGCGGACGAGCGCGGTGCGGCGCGCAGCGTCCTGACCAGCGACAACGGATATTTTGTTTTCGACAACATGCCGTCGGGCTGCTACCGATTGGGCGTGAATGCCGATGATGCCTGGCAGTTCTCAGTTGCCGATGCGGCGCTTGAATCGCTCGACAGCGACGTTGATCCGGAAACCGGCATGAGTTCACCCGTGGACGTGCGCGATGCCAGCGGACGCTTTGACGTTGACGCGGGTCTTTATCGCGCGGCCAGCGTCGGTGACTGGGTCTGGTTTGATCGTGATGGCGACGGCGTGCAGAACGCTGACGAGCAGGGCGTGGCAGGCATTGAGGTGTTGCTTCTGACGGCCGACGGCGTGCCGACGGGGCAAGTGCTCAAAACTGACGACAACGGCTATTTCGAGTTTAGCAATCTGCAGCCGGGCGATTATCGGGTGCAGTACGTGGTACCGGCGCCGTATCGCATCGGCAAACGCAATCAGGGCATCGACATTCAGCTCGACAGCGACGCCAACTCGCTGGGCACGACGCGTGTGATTCCGGTGCGCTCCGGTGGCGAGCGCATGGACGTCGATCTGGGTCTGTTTGGCGGTGAGCCGGTCGACATTGCTATCGAGAAGCTGACCAATGGCGTTGACGCCGACGAGCCGCGCGGGCCCGTCGTCGAAGTTGGCTCGACGGTCACGTGGGAATACATCGTCACCAACACCGGCGACGCCGATCTGTTTGAAGTGCTGGTTGACGACGATCAGGGCGTCAGTGTCACCTGCCCAAGTGATTTTCTCGCCACGGGTGCCACCTTTACCTGCACCGGCTCGACCGACGATGCTCAGGCAGGACAGTACGTCAATACGGCGACGGTGTGTGGCAATGATCAGACTGACGAGCCGCAGGAAGTGTGCGCCTCGGATACCAGCCATTACTTTGGTGCCGTGCCGTCGGTCATGATTGAAACGCTGACCGAGTCGTTCGACGCCGATACGCCCACCGGACCCGAGCTGCCGGTGGGTACCACGGTGACCTGGGAATACGTGGTCACCAACACGGGCAACATCGAACTCGATAACGTCCTGGTCTCCGATAGCGAAGGCGTCACCGTCACGTGCCCGAGCACCACACTTGAGCCTGGCGTCACCATGACATGTGTGGCAACCGGCACGGTGACCTTGGGCCAATACATGAATGTCGGCTCGGTAACGGCCACGCCACCGGTGGGCGAAAACGTCTCCGATTCAGATCCGAGCCATCATTTTGGTTCCGAAGCCCTGATCTCGCTTGAGAAGACCACCAACGGCGAAGACGCTGATGTGGCGCCGGGCCCGACGATTGGTGTCGGCGAGCCAGTTACCTGGGAGTACACGGTGACCAACGAGGGCAACGTTGTGTTGTCGTCGATCACGGTGACCGACGATCAGGGCGTGGTCGTGACGTGTCCGCCCCTGAATCTCCCGCCAAGCGCGTCGCTGACCTGTAGCGGCACGGGTGTCGCACAGGCCGGCCCGTACATGAACATTGGTACGGCCTGCGCGAGCGTGGGAGATGGTGAGCCAGTCTGCGCGAGCGACCCGAGTCATTACACTGGCGCCGGCGCGATGATCGACATCGAAACGCTGACCCAGAACGTGGATGCGGATGATCCCACCGGACCGGAAGTCATTGTCGGTCTGCCGGTTACCTGGGACTACGTCGTGACCAACACCGGCGGCGTGACGCTGACAGACATCGTCGTGGTCGACGATCAGGGCGTAGCGGTGACCTGTCCTGCAACGACGCTCGCACCGGGCGAGTCGTTCACCTGTTCTGCAAACGGCACCTCTGAACCCGGCCAGTACGCGAACATCGGTTCGGTGAGCGCGCAGGGCAATGGCGAGGTGGTCAGCGACAGCGACCCGAGTCATTACTTTGGCATCTTCTTCGAGATTACGCTTGAGAAGGCCACCAACGGCAGCGACGCAGACGTTCCGCCGGGCCCGGCGATCCCAACGGGCGAGCCGGTCACCTGGACTTACGTTGCCACCAACACAGGCAATGTTCGTTTGAACACGGTCGCGGTCAGCGATGATCAGGGCGTGACGGTCACGTGTCCTGCGATCGAGTTTCTTGATCCTGGCCAGTCGGTCACCTGCACCGGCGAGGGCACGGCACAGTCGGGTCAGTACGCCAACGTTGGAACCGCTTGCGGATTCTTCGAGGAAGAGGAGGTTTGCGACACGGACCCCAGTCACTACTTCGGTGCCGGCAGTGGCCTTACGATTGAGAAATCCACCAACGGCGAGGATGCCGACACGCCGACCGGCCCCGAGATCACTGAAGACGATCCGGTGACCTGGACTTACGTGGTGACCAACACCGGTAACGTGAGCGTCACCAACATTGTTGTGTCGGACGATCAGGGCGTCACTGTGGATTGCCCAAGCGACACGCTGGCGCCGGGCGAAAGCCTGACCTGTACGGGCGAGGGCATCGCCACGGTGGGTCAATACGCCAACATCGGCAGCGCCACCGGTCAGCCGGTGGACGAGGCCGGCAACCCGATTGGCGATCCGGTCGGCGACAGCGATCCGTCGCACTATCTGGGCACGCCGATACCCACCGCGACGATCGGCGACACGGTGTTCGTGGACGAAGATCGCGACGGCACTCAGGACCCCGGTGAGCCCGGCCAGCCAGGCATCACCGTCAATCTCTGGACCGATGATGACGGCGACGGCACACCGGATACGATCATTGCAACCGCGGTCACCGACGACAACGGCAACTATCTGTTCCCGGATCTTGATCCGCGACTTGATTACTTTATCCAGGTCGTGCCCGCACCGGGGCAGCCGTTCACGCAGCCAAACGTTGGCGACGACGCCACCGATAGCGACGTCGATCCGGCGACCGGCATCAGCCCACCGATCGCACTCACGCCGGGTGAGACGAATCTGACCATTGATGCCGGTGTCATCATCCTGGGCTCCGGCGTCAGCATCGAGAAAACCACCAACGGTGAAGATGCCGACACGCCGAGTGGACCGATTGTTACTGTGGGTGATCCGATCACCTGGACGTACACGGTCACCAACACCGGCGAACTGGATCTGGTGAACATCGTTGTGACCGACGATCAGGGTGTGGCGGTTAGCTGCCCGGGTGACACGCTTGCACCGGGTGAGACGCTGGTCTGCACCGGTACGGGCACGGCGACCGCTGGTCAGTACAGCAACATCGGTAGCGTGACGGGTCAGCCGTCGGACGGGGGCACGCCAGTGGGCGATCCTGTCACAGGCGATGATCCGAGCCACTACTTTGGCGCCGGCGCCGGGCTTTCGGTTGAAAAATCCACCAACGGCGAGGACGCCGACACGCCGACTGGCCCCGAGATCACCGAAGACGATCCGGTGACCTGGACCTACGTGATCACCAACACCGGTAACGTAACGGTCAACGACATAGTTGTGACCGACGATCAGGGGGTCGCGGTAACCTGTCCTGCCGATACGCTGGCACCGGGCGCAAGCTTCACCTGCACAGGCGAGGGCATCGCGACGGTCGGTCAGTACGCCAACATTGGCAGCGCAACCGGTCAGCCGGTGGACGAAGCCGGCAACCCGATTGGCGATCCGGTTGGCGGCAGCGATCCGTCGCACTACCTGGGTACGCCGATCCCGACCGCCACGATTGGCGACACCGTCTTTGTGGACGAGGATCGTGACGGTGTGCAGGACCCCGGCGAACCGGGCCAGCCTGGCGTAACGATCAACCTGTGGACCGATGATGATGGTGACGGCACGCCCGATACGATCATCGCGACCGTGGTCACTGACGACAACGGCAACTATCTGTTCCCGGATCTTGATCCACGTCTGGACTATTTCATTCAGGTGGTACCTGTTCCCGGTCTGCCGTTCACCCAGCCCAACGTGGGCGACGATGCGACCGACAGCGACGTCGACCCGGCCTCGGGCATCAGCCCGCCGATCGCGCTGACGCCGGGTGAGACCAACCTGACCATCGACGCCGGCGTGATTGTTCTGACCTCGGGCGCGAGCATCGAGAAAACCACCAACGGTGAAGACGCCGATACGCCGACCGGACCGATTGTGAACGTGGGCGACCCGATCACGTGGACCTACACGGTCACCAACACCGGTGAGCTGGATCTGGTGGATATCGTGGTCACCGACAGCGAAGGCGTGGCCGTGAGCTGCCCGGGCGACACGCTTGCTCCGGGCGAGACGCTGGTCTGCACCGGCACCGGCACCGCCACGGCGGGTCAGTACAGCAACATTGGCACCGTGACCGGTCAGCCGTCGGACGGCGGCACGCCGGTAGGCGATCCGGTCACCGGCGATGACCCGAGTCACTACTTTGGTGCGGGCGCGGGTCTGGATATCGAGAAGCTGACCAACGGCGAAGATGCCGACACGCCGACCGGACCAGAGATCACCGAAGACGATCCAGTGACCTGGACCTACGTTGTAACCAACAGCGGCAACGTCACGGTCAACAACATTGTCGTCACGGACGATCAGGGTGTGGCGGTGAGCTGCCCCGGCGATTCACTGGCACCGGGCGCAAGCTTCACCTGCACGGGTGAGGGCATCGCGACGGTCGGTCAATACGCCAACATCGGCAGCGCCACCGGTCAGCCGGTGGACGAGGCCGGTAATCCGATCGGTGATCCGGTCGGTGACACCGATCCGTCGCACTACCTCGGCGTTCCGCTGGCACCGGCCGCGATTGGCGACACCGTGTTTGTCGATCAGGACCGTGACGGCATGCAGGACGCCGGCGAGCCGGGCCTGCCGGGTGTCACGGTAAATCTGTGGACAGACGATGATGGCGACGGCACGCCTGACACAATTATTGCCACGGCGGTCACCGACGCGAACGGCAACTATCTGTTCAGCGACCTCGATCCGCGACTGAGCTATTTCGTTCAGTTTGTTGCGGTGCCGGGACAGCCGTTTACGCAGCCCAATGTGGGTGACGACACCGCGGACAGCGACGCCGATCCGGCCACAGGCATCAGCCCGCCGATCGCGCTGACGCCGGGCGAGACGAACCTGACCATCGATGCCGGTGTGATTGTTCTGACCTCGGGCGCGAGCATCGAGAAGACCACCAACGGTGAAGACGCCGATACACCGACCGGACCGATTGTGAACGTGGGCGACCCGATCACGTGGACCTACACGGTGACCAACACCGGCGAACTGGACCTGGTGAACATTGTAGTCACCGACAGCGAAGGCGTGGCTGTGAGCTGCCCGGGCGACACGCTTGCTCCGGGCGAGACGCTGGTCTGCACCGGCACCGGCACCGCCACGGCGGGTCAGTACAGCAACATTGGCACCGTGACCGGTCAGCCGTCGGACGGCGGCACGCCGGTAGGCGATCCGGTCACCGGCGATGACCCGAGTCACTACTTTGGTGCGGGCGCGGGTCTGGATATCGAGAAGCTGACCAACGGCGAAGATGCCGACACGCCGACCGGACCAGAGATCACCGAAGACGATCCAGTGACCTGGACCTACGTTGTAACCAACAGCGGCAACGTCACGGTCAACAACATTGTCGTCACGGACGATCAGGGTGTGGCGGTGAGCTGCCCCGGCGATTCACTGGCACCGGGCGCAAGCTTCACCTGCACGGGTGAGGGCATCGCGACGGTCGGTCAATACGCCAACATCGGCAGCGCCACCGGTCAGCCGGTGGATGAAAACGGTAATCCGATTGGCGATCCGGTTGGCGATACCGACCCATCGCACTACATTGGTATACCGATTGCCACCGCCGTGCTCGGCGACACCGTCTTTGTTGACGAAGACCGTGATGGCACGCAAGACCCAGGCGAACTCGGTGTGCCGGATCGTGTGGTGAATCTGTGGGTGGACGACGATGGCGACGGTACGCCGGATCGCATCATCGCTACCACGGTCACCGACGCTAACGGCAACTACCTGTTCAGTGATCTTGATCCGCGTCTGGTCTATTTCGTGCAGGTGGTCCCAGTGCCGGGCGAACCGTACACCCAGCCCAACGTGGGTGACGATGCGTTTGATTCGGACGTCGATCCGATCACCGGCATCACCGGCCCCATTACGCTGGCGCCGGGCGAGACGAACCTGACCGTCGACGCGGGTGTCCTGAAGCTCAAGGCTGACGTCACGATCCAGAAGCTCACCAACGGCAGCGATGCCGATACGCCAACCGGTCCGGTGATTCCGGTCGGCGATCCGGTGAACTGGACCTACGTGGTCAACAACCCCGGCGAGTTTGATCTGGTCGACGTGGTGGTCACCGACGATCAGGGCGTGGTTGTGACCTGCCCGATGACAACGCTTGCTGTCGGCGAGTCGATGACCTGCACCGGCAGCGGCACCGCCACAGCGGGCCAGTACGCCAACATCGGTTCGGTGAGCGCACAGCCGGTGGACAACGGTACGCCGTTTGGCGATCCGCGCGTTGACTCCGATCCGAGCCATTACTTCGGCGCGGGCGCGGGCCTTGATATCGAGAAGCTCACCAACGGTGAAGATGCCGATACTCCGACTGGACCTGAGATCACCGAAGATCAGCCGGTCATGTGGACCTATGTGGTCACCAACAACGGCAACGTGAGCATCAACAACATCGTAGTCAGTGACGATCAGGGCGTGACCGTAAGCTGCCCGGCCGACACGCTGGCACCGGGTGCGAGCTTTACCTGTACCGGTGAGGGCATTGCCACCGTCGGTCAGTATGTCAACGTGGGCTCGGCCACGGGTCAGCCAGTGGATGAAAACGGCAATCCGATTGGCGGCCCGGTGGGCGACAGCGATCCGTCGCACTATCTGGGTATCGCGATTGCGACGGCCAGCATCGGCGACACAGTGTTTATCGATACGGACCGCGATGGTGTGCAGGAAGCGGGCGAACCGGGTCTGCCTGGCGCCACCGTAAATCTTTGGACAGACAACAACAACGACGGTGTGCCGGACACGATCATCGCTTCGGCGCTGACCGATGCCAACGGCAACTATCTGTTCAGCGATCTGGATCCACGACTGACCTACTTTGTGCAGTTTGTCGCGGTTCCCGGACAGCCGTTTACCCAGCCGAATGTGGGTGACGATGCGACCGATAGCGACGCCGATCCAGCCACGGGCATTACCGGCCCGATCGTGCTCAATCCTGGACAGAGCGATCTGACCATCGATGCCGG
>CAZXCL010000022.1:45156-54665 GCA_964639265.1 uncultured Gammaproteobacteria bacterium
GAAGATGCCGATACGCCAACCGGACCGCAGATTGTGGAGGGTCAGCCGATCAGCTGGGCCTACACGGTTACCAACACCGGCAACGTCACGGTCACAGGCATCACCGTCAGCGACAACCAGGGCGTGGCCGTGAGCTGTCCTGCCGACACGCTCGCTCCGGGCGCATCGCTTACTTGTACCGGTAGCGGCATCGCCGTGGTCGGTCAGTACATGAACATCGGCACGGCCAGCGGTCAGCCGGTGGACGAGGCCGGCAACCCGATTGGCGATCCGGTAGGTGATAGCGATCCGTCGCACTACCTGGGTCTGCCGCTGCCAACGGCGACCATTGGGGATACGGTGTTTATCGACAATGACCGTGATGGCGTGCAGGACCCCGGCGAGCCGGGCCAGCCTGGCGTGACGGTCAACCTGTGGATCGACACCGACGGTGACGGCGCCCCGGATCAGATCGTGGCCACCACCACGACCGACGCCAACGGCAACTATCTGTTTACGGACGTGGACTCACGCGAGACCTACTTCGTGCAGTTCGAGGCCGTACCGGGACTGCCGTTCACAACACCAGATGTGGGTGACGATGCGCTGGATTCCGATGCGAATCCGGATACGGGCATTACGCCTGCCATCGTGCTGCAGCCGGGTGAGTCCAACACCACGATTGACGCCGGTCTGGTCCGTCTAAAGGGCGAGGTGGACATCGAGAAGCTCACCAACGGTGAAGATGCCGATACGCCGACCGGCCCGATCCTGAACGTGGGTGACGCGGTCAACTGGGAGTACATCGTCAGCAATACCGGCGAGCTCACGCTGACCGGCATTTCGGTCAGCGACGATCAGGGCGTCAGTGTCAGCTGCCCCGGCGATACGTTGGCACCGGGCGCGAGCTTCGTGTGCACCGGAAGCGGCACGGCCGTCGCCGGTCAGTACGCCAACATCGGTAGCGTGAGTGCGCAGCCGAGCGATGGCGGAGTGCCGGTCGGCAACCCGGTCAGCGACAGCGACGCCAGTCACTACTTTGCTGACGCAGCCTGTGTGGATGGCAATGTGGCCGATCACTTCAACCACGTGTCTTACGACAACAACGACGGTTCGATGAACTGGAACGGCCCGTGGGTTGAGCACGATCCGCAGGGGGGCGGCGCCGCCAGCGGTTCGGTGTCCATTGTGGATGGTCGCCTGAAGATGAACGATCGTCCTGACAGTCATCAGACGCCGTCCATTGAGCGCGGTGTTGACCTGACGGGCTTTGAAGCCGCTATGCTGACCTTCGACTGGTCAACCACCAGCGCGGCGACCAAGAACGACGAGGCGGTTGTTGAGGTATCCACCGATGGTGGTTTGACCTTTACGACGCTTGCGATGTTCGAGAGTGTCCAGGGTCAGGTCGTCGGCGCATCGGAGATGTTTGATCTGACGCCGTACATCTCGGCTAATACGATCATCCGCTTCCGCATCACCAACCTGTTTGGTGGCTCGCACGATGAGTTTTTCGTCGACAACGTGAACATCGACAAGAAGTGCACGGCCCCTGTTTGTGTACCAGGCGATGTCGCGGACCACTTCAACCGACGCCGCTACGACAACAACGACGGTTCGATGGACTGGGCAGGTCCGTGGATGGAGCACGATCCGCAGGGTGGCGGCGCGACCGATGGTGCGATCCGTATCTCGGACGGTGTACTGATCCTGACCGACTACCCGAACAGCCATCAGAAGCCGAGCATTCGTCGCGCGGTGGATCTGGCCGGCTATCCGTCTGCCATGCTGATGTTCGACTGGTCAACCTCGAACGAGGTGGACCCGGGAGACGAGGTCACACTGAAGATCTCCGACAACGGCGGGCAGTCTTATACCGTGCTTGACGTGTTCAGCGGCTACCATGGTGCGGCCAACGGCTTCGAAAGCTATGACATCTCGCCGTATATCTCCGGTGAGACGGTCATCAAGTTTGTCGTTACCAACAAGTTCGGCGGACGCTGGGACAAGTTCATGGTCGACAACGTACGCATCGACAAGAAGTGCGATGGCGACGACTGTGTGGTCACCTCGTCGACCGATCACTCGCTGTGGTTCCAGAACCTGGACGGCAACGGTGGCGCAGATCGCTTCGACTTCCTGCCCGGCGCCAAGCTTACGCGTAACGCCGACGGTACGGCTCGACTCACGGGTGTTGCGCGCAAGCGCACCGACGCTGACGAGTCCTTCGAGGTGGACGTCATGCTCTCAGGTCGCACGACGACACCGCCGCCGGGCAGCCCGAAGAACAACTTCGGTGCCGACATCAGCGACTGGGTGTACTACCCGAACTGGAGCGGCACGCTGACGGGGCTGGATGACTATGAAGGCGCGAGCTTGAGCGTGACCCGTCGCGGCCCGGCCTTCCAGATCGGTACCGGCGCCAATGACAAGCCGGACGACGTGGATGTCTACGGCGGCTCGGGCTGGTTCGACTTTGTGACCGACCAGCAGGGCGATCGCTGCATCAACCTGGGTCGTGACTGCATCGAGCATAACGGCATCGGTGACTTCAATGTGCGGATTGATTGCCCGACGGGTGGTGGTCAGGCGTGCGTGGCAAATGAAACCCATCGCCACGCTTTGTACCTGCCAAACTTCAACAATGACGGCATCCTTGATCGTTACGATCTGGATGACGGTGCGCAGTTCGTCACGCTGGGTGACGGCACGGCGCGTCTGACCGGTACGGCGTTCAAGCAGGACGAGCCCAACTATCGCTTCAGTGTTGATCTGATGCTGAGCGGCCGTACGGACACGCCACCTCCAGGCAGCCCGTACAACCCGCACGGCGCCAATCCGGCCGACTGGTTCTACTATCCGAACTGGACCGGAACGCTGACCGGGGAGGCCTGGAACACGGGGGCGCAAGTCAACATCGAGCGTCGCGGCGCGTCGTTCCAGATCGGCACGGGCGCCAATGCGCATCCAAATGAGCAGGACATCTACGGTGGCTCTGGCTGGTTTGATTTCGAGACGACGGGGCAACCCAACGACTGCCACTACTACGGCGACTGCATTGCGCACAGCGGGCACGGCGACGTCAACGTTCAGTTGATGTGCCCGAATCCTTAGCGGGTGAAAAATAACTCGAGCGGTTGGGAACAACCGCTCGAGTTGAATTAGTGGTGCGCTGCGCCGTCGCTAGCGGCCGGTTTGATGATCAGCGTGTCGGCGGATAGCTGGTCCAGCACTTTTTCTGCCGTGTTGCCGATGAGAAGATTGCGCAACGCCGAGCGCGATACTGCGCCCATAACCACGAGATTTGTATCGCTGTCTTTCGCGTGCTGAACAATTTCATTCGCCGGTACGCCTGGAATCACACACACTTCCGATACCTCGCAGTCCAGAGAATCTGTTAGTCGCGCGATCTCGGCTCGATGGGCCTCGATGACGTGCGGACTACTGCACGCAAGATCCGGAGCAGGCGCCGCGGCGACGCTGGCGGTGACCGAGGGTGTGGCGATGTTTAGCACGCACAGGGATGCACCGTGGCGTTTTGAAATACTCGCAGCGTGATTCAGGATGCTGTGATCTAGCTGTGCGGGCTTGTCATCCGCGTGCAGCGGATCAACCGCCGCGAGAATGCGTTCATATTTATGGCTGCACTCGGGGCGCGTGAGCAGCAGCGGCACAGGACTGTGACGAATCAGTTGCCAGTCCTCATTGGTGCGCGCCAGCCGACGCCAGCGACTTGGCCGATTGCTTTGGGCGATGAGCATATCGGCACGGCTGTCCTTGACGTATTGGATCAACGCCTGCCAACCGCCGTCCGTCCACACCACTTCGCAGGTCACCGATTGAGCATTCAGAGCTCGCGCGAGCTCAACAAGCTGGGCGCGACGTGCCGCAATGATGTTCTGTCTGGCCTCCGTGACGAGCTCGTCGTCTGACTGAGTCTCATCGTGAGCCAGTCGCGGGTGGAAGACATGATGAAACAGATGAACCTCGTCGCCAGCTTCCAGGATGGCCTGTGCGGCCGCCACGGAAGAGGGCAGAGATTCAGCCGGATCAGCGATGTCGATCACATAGGTTTTCAAAGACGTCCCCGAGGAATCGTTGGCATTGGCCTTTTCTGATCTAAAAGGTACTCTGTCGCAGGCATTGGCGCAGCGCGGACAAACCGTGGCCGACTCTCGGAAAATACCTAGAAAGATTCCGGATAAACGATGACAGTTCGGCGGGAAAGCATTGAAAATGCGGGCGATCAGCTGCTTGCGGCCCTGTTGGGTGCGGCCGTAGACGGCATTGTCGTTATCGACGAAGAAGCTCGTATTTTGTCCTTTAGCGCTGGCGCGCAGAAGATGTTTGGCATGGCGCCGGAACAGGTACTGGGTCAGAATGTGACGGTCCTGATGCCCGAGCCGTATCACGCCGAGCACGATGGCTACATGACGCGCTATCTGGAGACCGGAGAGGCGCGGATTATTGGCATCGGACGTGAAGTGCGGGCGCGTCACGGTGACGGGGCGGTGTTTCCCATCGATCTGTCGGTGGGTGAGGCACCGATGGGGGATTACTCGTTGTTTGTCGGCATCATGCGTGACCTGCGACGGCGCACCAGCCTCGAAAATGCCCTGAAGATTGAACGGGCCCACGGTCGTGAGCTGGAAAAGTCGCTGGCGCACGTGCAGCGTGTGTCAACGCTCGGCGAAATGACGGCCGGCATTGCTCACGAGATCAACCAGCCGCTCTCGGCCATCAGCACCTACGCGGACGCCGGTCAGCGTCTCGCGCAGCAGGATGAGCCCAACATAGAGAAGATTGCCTACGCCATGAGCTGTATTGCTCAGCAGGCACGGCGTGCAGGCGATGTCGTGCACCGCATGCGCGATCTGGCGCGCGAGGCCGACACGCCGCGCGCCGTGCGTAACATCAACGACGTGCTGCGTGATCTGCTGGTGCTGATTGAGACCGAAGCCCGCGACAGCGACGCGCCTATTCGGCTGACGCTTGCCAACGACGAGGCGTTGCCACCGGTGGAAATCGACTCGGTACAGATTCAGCAGGTCGTCATCAATCTGGTGCGCAACGGACTGGAGTCGATGGTGCTCCAGTCTCAGGCTGAGAAAGGCATCCGGATTGAAAGTCGCGCGCATCCGGAGGGCGTGCAGGTGGCGATTGTCGATCATGGCGAGGGCGTAGAGGTCGACAAGATGGAAAGCATCTTCCTGCCTTTCCAGACCAGCAAACCCAATGGCATGGGCATTGGTCTGTCGATTTGTAATACGATTATCCAGCGCCACAACGGGCGCCTGTGGTGCGAGCCCAATCCCGATGGCGGCTCGAGATTTTCGTTTACCCTACCGGCAGCGGAGGAGAGTGCGCGTGCAGAGCAACAGTAAGTCCGACACCTCATCACAGCGCGTCTACATCGTCGATGATGATGCAGCCGTGCGCGACAGTCTCGGTTTTTTGATGGATTCGGTGGGTCTGAACGCAACGACGTTCGCGTCGGCGGCCGAGTTTCTTGAGGCCTACGACGGTGCCCATGCCGTTCTGGTGCTGGATGTCCGTATGCCGTCGATGAGCGGTCTTGAGTTGCAGGAACTCCTGACAGAACGCGGCTGTGATCAGCTGCGTATCATCTTTATCTCCGGCCATGGTGATATCGAGATGGCCGTTGAGGCTCTTAAACGCGGAGCGACCGACTTTCTGTCCAAACCGTTTCGCGATCAGGATTTGCTCGATCGCATCCACCAGGCGCTGGAGACCAATCAGGCTCAGCTGGAGCAAACGGCATCGGTGGCCGAGACGCAGAATTGTCTTGAAACGCTCACGCCGCGCGAGCGTGACGTGCTGGCCATGGTGGCCGATGGCAAGGCCAACAAGGTTGTGGCAATGGATCTGGATATTTCACAGCGCACCGTCGAAATTCACCGTGCGCACGTGATGGAAAAGATGCGCGTCTCGTCACTGGCCCAACTGATACGGCAGCTGCACCGGGCAGGCTATTTCGACGACTAGCCGATCAATGATGATGCATGTGCTGATGGTGGCTGTGCGCACTGTGATCCGACGATGAGACTCCGGAATACAGAGGCATCGCCGACATCCAGACACCGGCAACAATCAGACCAAAGCCCAGCGCGCGGCGCGATTTGAGGCTGCGCAGGATCTGTAGTCGAGTGCCGGCAAGCGAGAGTCCCAGAAGTGCGGGCAGGGTTCCGAGTCCGAACGCGAGCATGATCACGGCACCGCTGAGCGCGCTGCCCGACACGGCCGCTACCGCGAGCATGCTGTAGACCATGCCGCAGGGCAGCCAGCCCCACAGCAGCCCCATGGCAAACAGATCACGTGTACTGTCTGCCGGGTTCAGGTGACGCGTGAGCGGCGCAAGACGCGACCAGACGCGGGCACCGGCGCGCTCGAAAGCCGATGCACCGCCACGTCGGCGCAGTAGCTGCAGACCGATCATGAGCATGACCACGCCGAGTGCCACGCGCAGGATCAGTGACCAGCGAGCGATCCCGGTCGCATCTCCCAGCGCAAAACCCAGATAGCCGAACACGGCTCCGACGAAGGCGTAGCTCAGCAGTCTGCCGCCGTTGTAGACCAGCGCGCGCAGACCGGTGGCCTTGTGTCCGGGGGCAGCGGCCAGCGCCGTCATGGGACCGCACATGCCAAGGCAATGGCCGCTGGCCATGAAGCCTGCCAGCAGCGCCGCCGACGCGGTCATCGTTTCCATCATCATGAGGGTTTTTTCTCATTCGGGTCGTCGAGGAGAATGCGCCATCCGGCGGCGTCCAGGTCATCAAACTGCCGGTGACGCACCATCCAGAAGAACGCCCACACCGCCAGGGCAAACAGCGACAGACTCAAAGGAATCAGGACAAACAATATTTTCATGCGGCGTCTCGAATCGGGGCGGGAAGGTACACCTTGTCGGTGTGCGTGGGGGTCGCTTGCGGTGTGAGGACCATTGGCTCTTTCGACCAGGCCAGCCGCGCCGAATTGAGCACGACAAACAGTGAGCTCAGACTCATGCCCAGTGCGGCCAGACCCGGACCAATCAGTCCGGCGGCGGCCAGCGGCACCGCAATCACGTTGTAGCCAATGGCCCAGGTCAGGTTCTGGCGCACGGTGCGTTGCCAGCGCTCGGCAATACGCGGCAGCTGTGTGAGTGGCGCAAGCCCCGTGCCGGCGAGCACGATATCGGCGCCGCTTTGGGCCAGCGCAGAGCCGCTGCCCACGGCGACGGACACGTCGGCGCCTGCCAGCAGCGCAGCGTCATTGACGCCGTCACCCACAGCGAGCACCACTTCGCCGTCGGCCTGTCGCTGACGAAGATAGTCGAGCTTGTCTTCGGGCATGCACTGCCCGCGACCGCTGTACAGACCCAGCATGGCCACCGCTTCGAGTACCCGGTCGCTGCGATCGCCGCTGATAATCGAACAGCGTATGTTGCGTTCGTGCAGGTCTGCGATCGTGCTTTTGGCGTCGTCGCGCCACTGGTCGCGCATGACCACACCGCCAAGCACGCCATATTGATCCCCGACCAACACGCTGGCCTCGCGTGCGATCGGATGGTTGCCGGTGACCCCGACAAACTCAGCGTGTCCAACACGCAAACGACGTCCGTTGATGTTGCCCTGAATGCCACAACCCACAACGCTCTCGACGTCGTGCGCTTGCATATCGGGTGTGAACCTGCGGAACGCACTGGCGATGGGATGCGAACTGTGCGCCTCAAGGCTGGCGATCATCGCAAGAAGCGCATCGTGGTCGGCAGCGCAGGGGTGCTCGTGATTCAGAATCAGACGGTCAATAACCGGTGTGCCCTGAGTGAGCGTGCCGGTCTTGTCGAACAGTGCGCGGCTAATCTTGCCGATGGTCTCCAGTACGTCGAGACGCTGCACCAGCAAGCCGCGGGCGGCCAGTCGCGAGGCCGCGGCCGACAGAGCAGTGGGTACCGCCAGTGACAGAGCGCATGGGCAGGTGACCACGAGCACAGCCAATACAATGCCTAACGCCCGGCTCGGATCAATCCACCACCAGATGACGCCGACGATCGTTGCCACGATCAACAGCGCCAGCACGAAGCGGGCGGCCAGACGTTCTGTCAGGCTCACACTGTCGGGCCGGTTGGCCCGCGCGCTGCCAACGGTGGCGGCGATGCCAGCGACCCGGCTGGTGGCATCGGTGGCGGTGACCTCGATACTCAAGGTGCCGTCGAGATTCAGACTTGAAGCGAGGACGTCATCCCCCGCTATTTTCAACACCGGTTCGGACTCGCCGGTGAGAAGCGATTCGTCCACGCGGGCGCGGCCGGCGATGATGCGCCCGTCCGCCGCCACCGCGTCGCCGGCGCGGACGCGAATGCGGTCGCCGGGCTTGAGTGCCGTGCGCGGCACAGGCTGGATCTCCACGTCGCTGTCGTTGCTGAATCTCAACGCTACGTCGGGCAGCATCGGCGTGAGCGCAAGCTGCGAGTCGAGGGAGCGATGGCGCACGAGCATGGCAACAAATCGCGCGCACAACAAAAAGAACACAAACATGCTCACGGATTCGAAGTAGGTGGTGCCACTGTCACCGAAAAAGTGCACGACGCTGGCGCTGTAGGCAAGCACGAGCGCGATGGCCACCGGCACATCCATGTTCAGGCGCCGCTGCGTGAGGCTACGCAGTGCTCCCACAAGAAACGGCGAGCCCGCGTAGAAGACAACGGGCGTGGCCACGAGCATTGAGACGCCCAGCAGCAGTTTTTCGATAGCAGGATCGATCCCCTTGAGCGCGCCGGCATAGGTCGCCACGGCAAACATCATGACCTGCATCATGCCCAGGCCGGCAACGGCAAGTCGGCGCAAAAGTCCGTTGCGCTCCTGCGAGTGCACCTCACGCGTGATGTCCGAGGTGAGCGGATGCGGGCGATAGCCCAGGCGCACCAGTTCGCTGAGGGCCTCGCTCAGTGCGATTTGATCCGGCGCCCAGCTAAGTGTGGTGGCGGCGCTTTGCACATCCACGCGCACGGCGTCCACGCCCTCCAGTGCACCGAGCCTGGTCTCGATCAGCCAGCCACAGGCGCCGCAGTGCAGGCCTTCGACAAACAGCTGGACGCTGCACAGGCCGTTGTCGTCGGTCTGATATTCGGTGTCAAAGGCACGCCAGTGTTCGAGCGAGTCGAGCTCCTGCGGGCTGAGCCGTTGGCCGGGGCCGTCGCGAAAGCGATAGTAGTCGGCATTGCCACCGTCGATGATCAGTGCCGCCACCGCCTGACATCCGGCGCAGCAAACCGGCTGCTCCTCGCCATCAACGGCGACCGACAGGTTCAGACCCGGCGGTACGTCTTCGTGGCAATGGAAGCAGCGCTGGATCATTCGTTGGCGTCGTCAGCGGGCAGCGGAGCCGTGGCACGCATGTCATCGCGCCACTGCCGATAGTCCTGATCGCTGATGACCAGCGCATCGTTCTGGCTGCTGGCGATGGTGAGCATCGACATGCCGGAAATGACGGTGAAGCCAAGCACGCCGGCGACGATCATCATGGTCGGT
>CAZXCL010000023.1:0-1345 GCA_964639265.1 uncultured Gammaproteobacteria bacterium
TATGTAACTTAACATCAATCAGGCTGACCGGTTCATTGCGTCTGGCCACGTCCATCGACGAGTGCGAGAGCTTTGACGGATCGATGATGGTGATGCCACCGCTGCCAACCACCTCAAGGCTGTCGCCGGGGTTGATAAACGCAGCGGTGTCTTCGTCAAGGCCAATGCCCACGGCGAACGGGTTGTAGGCAAGCGCCGTCAGCAGGCGTCCAAGACGATCCCGCTGGCGAAAGTGTTGATCGATGATGAAGTTGTTGGTCAGGCCAAGTCCTGGTGCCAGCGTGACTTTTGCAGGGCTCGGCGTCGCGCCTTCTTCGCCGCCGGCGATCATGTGCTCGGGCATGATCGCGGCGCCGGCCGAGGTGCCGGCCACGTGCATGCCGGCCGCGTTGCGACGACGAATCATCTGCGCCACCGGCGTGCCGCCGATGGTCGTCGACAACCGCAGCTGATTGCCGCCGGTCATGAACACGCCGTCGGACTTGGCGAGATAGTCGAGGTTATCGCCCTCCACGCAGTCGGCGCGGGTTTCAAAACCCAGCACCTGCGCATGACGCACACCGAGTTTGCGAAACAGCTTTTCGTAATTGCGACCGGTGTCTTCGAGCTGCGAGGCCGTGGGAATGATCGAGATGCGCGAGGTCTTGCCGCCGCAGACCTCAACAAAGCGGTCGAGGATTTGCGGGTTTTGAAGTCTTTCCTCGGCGCCGCCGATGGGAATGATCATCCCGCGCTGCGCGGAATCGGAAGCTGGAGATGGGGCCATGGTGCGGGTTCTGTGGTCTTGAAATGAGCGCGTATTCTGCGCCAAGAACGCCTAGCTCGCCACTTCAAACTGGCCGCGGATTTGCGCCTCGCCGTTGACAACATGCCAGCGACCGCCGGCCATGACATCGCGCACGCCGTGCTTGCTGTCCAGAACGACCAGATCGGCGTCCTGGTCCACGCCCAGCGTGCCTTTGGTTGCCAGCCGCAGCAGCGTCGCCGGGTTGCTGGTGAAGGCGGGCAGCGCGGTTTCCAGCGCCATGCCGCTGGCGAGTAACTCCTGCAGCGTTTCTTCCAGCGCGGCGGGCGCGCCGATGTCCATATGGATGATCTCACCGTCGTCATTGAAATGCGGCAGACAGCCGCCGCCGTCGGAGCTAACGGTGATCTTGCTCGCATCGAAGCCTGCTTCGAGATACTGGCGCAGGCCGTCGGCGGCCGACCAGGCGTCTTCATCTTCGGCCACCGGGAAGGCGGTCAGATCGATATAGCTGCCCTGGCGTGTTAGTGCGCAGGCTTCGGTGAACAGCGCCTTGCGTCGATTAACGTGGGTGGGATTGAACACCCGCGCCGGGATTTC
>CAZXCL010000023.1:1445-40791 GCA_964639265.1 uncultured Gammaproteobacteria bacterium
GTGGTGAAGCGGCTTAGCGGCACCGGGGGGACGCGACTGGCGAAACCCGATTCGCCACCGCCGCCGGTCAGGTGGGCGTGGCCGTCGATGAAGCCAGGTATGACGCGGCGGCCTTCCAGATCTGTTTCCTGAACGTTCAGCTCACTGGGCAGTGACGGGCGTTCGGGGCCCATCCACAGGATTTTGCCGGCGCCGATTAACAGGTGCTGGGTGCCCAAAGGTCTGGGTGCGTAGAGATTGGCGTTAGTCAGAAAGTGCATGCGCGGGATTTAACCATACAGGGCGTTGGACCGGTACTTGTCCATTCACCAGGGGCTCGCGTCAATACCGTCGTCGCCGTCAGACATCCATTACCTTATGAACATCTTGATGGCGCAACACTCGGACGATCACGATGTCCTCGCCTTCATTCGTGAGGCGATACCTAGGCATCCCGGTCGTGACGATGAGACCGTACGCTGTCCGTCTTGCAATGGCCGTTGGACATCTGCGCCTGCATCCAGGCGGCCTGTTCTTCTGTGACGGTAATGCTCTTTTTGACCATAGCCATAGCGCTCTTTTCTACCAATAAATTGATACTGCTTTATCCCACCATTTGACCGCATCATGAAAATTGCGGACTTCCCGTCATTATGGCCACCAGACAAAGTACTTCAATTGAATAAAGGACTAATGGCCGATATAATATTGCCATATGGCCGATTCAGGTCTCTAGCACGGAGCTTCAGTGACTGACCCACAGTACATGATTGCCGACGCCGCGACGCGCGCAGGTATTCCAATTTCCAAAGCCAATGACCTGATGCAGGAATGGAATATCCCGATGAGGCGGTTCGCGGAGCTTCTGGGTCTCTCGGACCGCCACTGGCGGCGCGTCGCCAGGACCGACGGAGTTTTGGGCATGATCGAGTCGGACCGAATGGTGCGATTGCAGAAGATCCTGAATGAAGTCTCGGACGTATTCGACGACCCTGAATCGTGCCAGAACTGGCTAACGACCCCCGTCGCGGCACTGGCCGGCCGAACGCCGCTGTCGATGCTGGACACGGACGCAGGTATCGAGGGCGTCCGGACAATGCTGATCCGGATTGAGCACGGCATTTTCTCCTAGAGGCCTGCCCTGACAGGCAATCCCCAAAGTCTGAATTCGTCGGGCTTAAATATGGACACGCAGTAATCAGCTGATGGATCTGTTCCGACTCTGCTCACCAAAATACGCCGACACTGCGTTCACCGGAGAAGGCTCGAGGCTTGCCGGCGGTCGTTGGACGTCAAAAGGACTCCCCGCCGTGTACACTGCGTCGTCGCTGTCCCTGGCGCTCCTCGAGATGCTTGCTCATCTCGACAAAACGGTCTTGCCAAAGCTTGTCGCATTCCGTGTTTCTGTGCCCGACGATATCGAGCGCACGGTTGTTTCGCCGAAGGAACTCCCCGAGGGATGGAACAAGGTGCCGAGTCCACGCGAACTGCGGATGTTCGGTGACAAGTGGTACCGCGATGGTCAAAGTGCTTTGCTCATTGTCCCGTCCGCGCTCATCTCGATCGAGTCGAATATTGTGATTAACCCCTCGCATGCCGATTTTCGCGAACTTGAGATTGCAGGTGCAATGGACCTGGACATCGACAGACGACTGCTCTGTTAACGTTCATGACGGAGTGACAATACGTCGCGAATCAATTTCTGTGACAATGCGCGCTTAGGTTTTGCGTCAGCACCGTTGCCACGCAAGCCAACATCAACCGGAACCATCTATCCCTATCAAGGCGTTCAGGACTCTTGCGCGACCACTCTCCGAACAAGAACAGGCAGGTGTGGCAGACCCGCCGCTGGTCTATGCCGTTACTCGTTGGCGCCGCTCTTTTGCTTGGCACATTGAGCGTTCTGCATACGTTCTATCCCCTGCCGTACGTGGCCAGGGTGCTGGTCTACGGCAACGACGGATATCCCGCCGATTACGACATCCCTGTCGCGGACATTAGGCCATCGTTGCAACCGAGGCCGCTGCCCCGCGCGCTTGATTCGCGTGTTGACGAAATCCTGCCGCTGTTCGGTGGCATTGACGATGCGCAGCAGTTTCTTGAAGCCAGCGGTACGACGGCGTTGATGGTCGTCGCCGATGGGAAGGTTGTCAGCGAAGTTTACCTGCGCGGCCGTACCGAGCAATCGCTGACACGCACCTACTCGGTATCCAAAGCCGCGCTGTCGGCGCTGATTGGCGTTGCGCTACAGGACGGCCTGCTGCAGATCGACGCGCCGGTAACGCGCTATGTGCCCGAGCTGACCGAAGAAGATGATCGCTTCGACCAAATTGCTGTGAGCGACCTGCTCAACATGCGCTCGGGCATCGCCTACACATCAGGTATTTCATTTCCGTTTGTGAACGCCGACGATGCGCTCATGTATTACCACGACGACGTCGAATCGATCATGCTCGGGCAGATGAGGATCGCCGAGCCACCGGGCGCCTTCGACTACCATCAGCACAATTCGGCGCTGCTGGGCCTGATCCTGCGGCGCGTGACCGGGGCGACAGTCGCGGACTATCTGCAGCGCAAACTGTGGGAACCCATGGGCGCGGAATCGGCGGCGCAGTGGGTCACGGACGATCGGGGTTTTGAAATGATGGCCCACGGCCTGCAGGCAACGCCGGCGGATCTGGCGAAACTCGGTTTGCTCTATCTGCGCAGTGGCCAAGTCGATGATCGCCCGCTGTTGCCTGAATCTTGGACGCAGCTGGAAGATGCTGAGGGTGCAACGTCGAATCGCTCCGGCGGTGCGCGACCGTATTCAAACGGCTGGTGGCTGGTGCCGCGCGGCGAAGGACACTGGGATTTCAGCGCGACCGGAAGCTATGGGCAGTATGTCTACGTTTCGCCCAAAGATGACGTTGTTATTGTGCGCACCGGTGAGAGCCGCGGCGCGTGGAACGATGATCAGTGGTTGGAACTGTTCGCGTTCGTTGCCGAGCGGCTGTAGCGAAAAGCGCCAGCGCTATCTGCGCGTCAGGAGCGCGACCAAAGCGCCGCGACCACCCTGTGTTTAAGGTTTTTCTTCAGCACAAACAAGCCAACGTCAATCGGTGCTAATGGTGGCTTCACATTGAGTACCCGCACATGTCCGGCCAACGGACTGTTGGCCAGCACCAGTTCCGGCACCACACCGATGCCGTCGCCAAGACTCACCATGCTCACGATGGCTTCGTTGCCGGCGACTTGCGCTGAGACTGATGGACTGATGGACGCCGCAGCAAGCCACTGATCCACGCGCGAGCGTTCAACGCCTGCTGCCGGCAAGATCATGCCGCGCCGCTGCATCGCCTCGTGATCAAAGTCAGTCGCATCATCGGCCGCTGCAATAAACACCAGCGACGTACTGGCCACGTGCTGAAAATCAAGGGCGGAGGGAAGCCGCGCCGGGCGTGCGCCGATGCTGATTTGCACCTCGCCGGACTGTACGCGTTTGATGGCCTGTTCGGGATCACCGGTCTGCAGTTTTACTCGAATGCGCGGATGGCGCGCCCGAAATTCGGTCAGCAGATCAAACAGGAAACTGTAGCTCGCCGTCACGGAGCAGTAGATGGCGATATCGCCGGTCAATTCGCGCGTCTCGTCCATAAGGCTGTTGCGAAACGATTCCCACAGCGCCGTGGACTCGCGGGCGTAATCGCGAAACAGAGTGCCTGCATTGGTCAGCGCAACGTGGCGATTGTCGCGATCAAACAGCTCGACGCCAACGTCTGACTCGAGCTTGTGAATCATGCGGCTCAACGTGGAGGGGCTCACAAAGCAGGCGTTGGCGGCTCGACCGAAGTGCAGCGTGTCGGCAAGCGCCAGGAAGGCGTTGAGCGTTCGGGAGTCCATACGCCTAGTGTTGCATAAATCGCAATACAAAAGTGCATATATATCAATTTACGGAACATTCGTCGGTCGCTAGAGTATTCGCCCTCAGCTTCTTCACCTTTTGATCCAGGACCTGGTACACCATGAACATCTACTACGACAAAGACTGTGACATCTCGTTGATTCAAAGCAAAAAAGTGACGATCGTGGGCTACGGCTCGCAGGGCCATGCGCATGCCCTGAATCTTAAAGACAGCGGCGTCGATGTGACTGTGGGTCTGCGCGAGGGCTCCTCGTCGGTGGCCAAGGCCGAGAAAGGGGGCCTGAAAGTGGCCAACGTGGCCGATGCCGTCAGCGGCGCTGACCTGGTGATGATGCTGACGCCCGATGAGTTTCAGGCACAGCTCTACAAGCAAGAGATCGAGCCGAATCTAAAAAAAGGCGCCACGCTCGCCTTCGCTCACGGCTTCGCGATCCATTACAACCAGATCGTGCCGCGCGCGGACCTCGACGTGATCATGATCGCGCCGAAGGCGCCAGGCCACACAGTGCGTAATGAGTTTGTAAACGGTGCGGGCGTGCCGGATCTGATCGCCGTGTTTCAGGACGCCAGCGGCGGCGCGAAATCGCTCGCGCTGTCCTACGCCAGCGGCGTCGGCGGCGGACGAACCGCTATCATCGAAACCACGTTCAAAGATGAAACCGAAACCGATTTGTTCGGTGAGCAGTCGGTGCTGTGCGGCGGCGCCGTGGAATTGGTGAAAGCCGGTTTTGAAACGCTGACCGAAGCCGGCTATGCGCCGGAGCTTGCCTACTTCGAATGTCTGCACGAGCTCAAGCTGATCGTCGATCTGATGTTTGAAGGCGGCATTGCCAACATGAACTACTCGATTTCAAACAACGCCGAGTACGGCGAATACGTGACCGGACCCAAAGTCATCAACGACGAATCACGTGCGGCGATGAAAGAAGCGCTGCGCAATATTCAAACCGGTGAGTACGCCAAGCAGTTCATCAGCGAAGGCGCCATGAACTATCCGTCGATGACGGCGAACCGTCGTCTGAATGCCGCGCATCCGATTGAAACCACGGGCGAACGTCTGCGCGCCATGATGCCGTGGATTGCCGCGAACAAGCTGGTGGACAAAGACGTCAACTAGTCGACTGCTCAGGTGGTCGCGCGCGACGCGCGTCGTGCGTGAGCCACCAGGCCAGAGCAGTGAGTGTGGTTGCCAGCGCCACGAGCAACGCGATTGGCCCGAAGTCCCCGTCATAGATGAATCCCGATACCACGGTGAACAAACCGCCCACGCCGATGGCCAGAGCGCTGGACAGCCCCGAGCTCGTGCCGGCGATTTTCGGGTGTTCGTAGACGGCACCGGCAATCGCGTTTGGCGTAACCGCTCCGGACGCACACATCATCAGCCCAAGTGGAATAAGTACACCGGCAAGCGATGTGTCTGTGAGTGCATTGAGCAGCGGCAACAGCCAACCAGCCAGAAGTGTCGCGACAACACCCACCGTCAGCACAGGCCACATGCCAAAGCGCGCGTTGGCCCAGCCACCCAGTGTGGCGCCAAACACATAAGTAATCGTCAGTACGCCCCACAGCAGACCAAAAGACTGCGCCTGCAGTCCGAAATGTGTCGCAAAGACACTGGCACCTACCGCCAGAAACGAAAAGAAACTTCCCTGCACGAACCCGAACGTCAGCGTGTAACCCATAAACGCACGCGACCGGAACAGCGCTTTGTAACTGCCCATCCATTCGCGCCATTTGGGCTGCAGCGTGTCTGCGGTGCGCGTTTCTGGCAGGTGATTAATCAGACGGGCCAGCACCACGACGCCGATGGCGGCGGTCAGCAGAAACACGGCGCGCTGGCCACCATAGACCACCAGCAGGCCGCCGAGGATGGGCGCGATGACCGGCGCGATGCCCATCGCGGCCGCGATGAAAGAAAGCGCTTGCGCACCGCTTTGCGGGTCGTAGGTGTCGCGCACAATCGCGCGGCTGCCGACCGTGCCCACGCTGACTCCCACGGCCTGGATAAATCGCAGTACAACGAGCTGCGAGAGCGTCGTTGAAAAAGCGCACAGCACGCTGGCTGCCACAAACAATGTGAAGCCACCCAGCATGACCGGCCGTCGTCCAAAGCGATCACAAAAATAGCCCACGACCGGTTGCGCGACGGTGAGTCCAAACAAGTAAGCAGAGACGACAAACTGCGCTGCCGAGAAATCGGCGCGATAGCTCGCCGCGATGGTGTCCATCGCTGGCACGATGATCGCCATCCCGAACGGCGACAGTCCGCTGGCCACTCCCAGCAATGAAATAGACGGTTTGCTTTGTCTCAACGAACTAGCTGGACAGGAACGCGACCGTTGCGGCCGTGCCAGAGAGAGTGGGCGTCACAGGCGGTGCTCCTGATGCTATTGTTTCGCGCATGAATGCCAACACACCATATCCTATCGGCACTCCTGGCGTAGCCTGGGGTGAGAATGAAAAAAATCAGTGGCTCGAAAGTCAGAGCGTAAAGCGCTCCTATGCAGACGAGGTACTGAGCAAGATCGAACGTTTGAGGTCGGATTTCGAGGTCGAACAGTACGGCGCTCTGAGTATCGATCCGACGCGCTATCCGCTCTATGCGCTGCGCTCGAAGCGCTGGGAGGCAGGGCGTGACGCCGCGCTCATAACCGGTGGTGTGCACGGCTATGAGACCAGCGGCGTGCAGGGCGCATTGCGGGTGGCCGCGACCACGGCGGCCAAATGGTCCGAACATTTCAATCTTGTGATTGCACCGTGCGTGAGTCCGTGGGGCTACGAGACGATCAATAGGTGGAACCCCCGCGCGCTGGATCCCAATCGTTCGTTTTATCCAGATACTCCGAGTGAAGAAGCGGCGGCGTTGATGGCGCTACTCGAGCGCTGGTCGTTGCCCATTGTGGTGCACACCGATCTGCACGAAACCACCGATACCGACAACACGGAGTTTCGGCCCGCGCTATCGGCGCGCGATGCCGTAGAGCATAAAATCTGGCACATTCCTGACGGCTTTTACACGGTGGGCGACACGCTCAAGCCGACGCCCGGGTTTCAAAAGGCCATCATCGATTCGGTGGCGCAGGTCACGCACATCGCTCCGGCCGATCCCGACGGCTCGATTATTGGCGAGAAGCTCGAGGACCATGGCGTGATCAGTTACGCCGCGGCAGAGCTTGGGTTGTGCATGGGGGCAACCGACGCGAAGTACGTGACCACGACCGAGGTCTATCCGGACAGCCCCAAGGTTGACGACGAAAATTGCATCAAGGCGCAGGTTGCGGCGGTGGAAGGCGCGCTCACCTACGTTCGTAACATGCATCAAGCCCGGTGAGTCGCTGGGATCGCTTTTGCATGAAATCAGTCCTCGGCGCGCGAGAACATCTGTTGCGCGCCCAGTTCGTGGCCTCCAAGACCCGACGTCAGTGCCTGGGTAAAAAAGTCCTCAAGCGTGTCGCTGCCAAATGACGGCGTGCGCTGCGCACTGTAACGCGCCTCGTTGGTGTCCCACACGAGCATTGACTCGGTTGCGTAGTAGTGCCCGATTCGCGCCAGTTCCGCTTTGGCGCGAAGCCCGGGCAGTATCACGCCCAGTGGGGTGAGAGCGCCGGCCACGACTTTGAGCATGGCCGGCGGCACCGAACGAAATTTCGGCGCCAGGCCTGCCAGCCTGAACAGCATCTCGCCTTGCTCGCGCGGCGTGATGGCCGTGCCAGGACCGCCAATGGGCAGGATGCGGTTGGGCGCCTCAGCACCATCCGTGGCGTTGGCGATAAAGCTCGCAAGGTCAGAGGTGCTGATGGGCTTGCAGGCGGTCAGTTCACCGTCGCCAAACATCAGGTAGGGTTTGCCGCTTTGAATCCGGCCGATCTGACCAGCCAGGGATTTGAAATAGGCGGTGGGTCGAATGATGGCGTACTCGAGACCCGAGGCCGCGAGCGCTGATTCAAATTCGAGCTTCGCAAACTGAAACGCCAGACGCGGTTTTTGCACGCAAATGGCAGACAGCAACACAAATCGTTTGACGCCGCGACGCTGCGCGGCCTCCAGAAGCTGCATGTTGAGCTGGTAGTCCACATGCCAGGCGTCCTGTGCCACGCCGGTGCGCGAGGCAATGCATGAGACGACGGTGTCCGCTTCCCAATCATTGCCCGCGCTTTCAAGATCGGACCACAAGCACCTGTCAGCGCCCTTCAGTGCGTCGTCTACCCATCGGTTCTCATGTGTCGCTGATTCGGCCCGCATCAGCGCGTTTACCGCGTGACCGCGCTTCACGAGCTCACGAACCACATCGCGCCCGACATAGCCGGTGGCGCCGGCGACCAGAATATTGCGTTGTGCCATTGCGCTAGCCTATCAAAGCAGGGCGCTGTGCACGATGAGGTCAAATGGATGCGAGTGTCGCTATCTGGGTGAGGACAACGGATCGAAGGAGAGATCCATGAACACGCAAGCCTTGCGGGGCATCGCCATGTCATCGTGTTTGCTGATGGCCGGTACGGCCCATGCTGAGACACTGGTCTATTTTGATCAGGCAGCCTTCGTCGCGGATGCCGGCAGCCTCAGTTTCGACAGTTATGAGGATCTTGAGCAGCAGATCCTTACGCCTGCCGGCGCGATAGCACGTGACGGCTATGAGATCAGTTCATCGGTGCTGAGCGCAGACAGCGGTTTGTATGTTTTCGATGTGCCAACGGGATTCGGAGCATTCGCCACGGACGGCGACACTTTTCTCGTGCATCAAACCGACGCCGGTGAGCGACTGCGGTTTGATTTTGATACCCCCATCAACAGCTTTGGTTTGTCGATCACCGACTGGGACAATCCACTGATGACCAGCGGTGCGCGCCTGGTCTTTGGCAACGATGCCGGCGACAAATTTGAAGTCATTGCGACGCCTCAACTCGACGGCGAGGTTCTGTTCTTCGGCATCGTCAACCCAGAGTTTGCGTTCACTTATGTCGAGTTTGGCAATGACGCGGTCAATGAGGCGTACGGCTTCGACAGCGTGTACTTCGGCAGCCAGGCCCCCGTGCCGTTACCGGCTGCCGCGTGGTTACTGCTGGGTGCCCTGAGTGGTCTCGCAACTCTGCGACGGAAAAACTCGGCACAGCCGTGATACCTTCGTGAGAACTCGGGTCGATGCGGCCGGTCGTAGAGTTCCATGAACATGCAAAAACCATTGAAACATCTGGGGGTGGCTTTGGCTGTCTTCGTGTCCGGCTGGGTGCTACTCGGCTCCTCCGCAGATGAAACCGTCTCTGCCACATCGCCACCAGCGGCGGGCGAAGCCGTCGCGATTTTTGCCGGGGGCTGCTTCTGGTGCATGGAGCCGCCGTTCGACAAGCTCCCGGGGGTGCTGTCCACAACCTCTGGCTACACGGACGGGAACACGGAAAATCCGACCTACAAACAGGTCTCTGCTGGCGTTACCGGACATACCGAGGCCGTGGAGATTCGCTACGATCCTTCGCAAGTCAGCTATGCGACGTTGCTGGAGGTGTTCTGGCGCAACGTCGATCCGTTCGCCGTGGATCGTCAGTTTTGTGACAGCGGTTCGCAGTATCGCAGCGGCATCTACTTTTCCTCTGCTGAGGAGCGCGAGCTGGCACAAAAAAGTGCCGACGAGGTGGCGCAGAAATTTGGTCGATCGGTGGCCACAGAAATCAAACCGGCGTCGCGTTTCTACGCGGCCGAGGACTATCACCAGGACTACTATCAGAAAAACCCGATTCGCTATAAGTTCTATCGCCGCGGCTGTGGACGTGACAAGCGACTTAACGAAATCTGGGGCGACAAGTAAAACTGTCAGGCCGTTCTAAAGACGACGTTTGAGCGGCCGCTAGTTCCTGTAGACCCATCGTGCGGCTACAGGAACTGGCGCCATGTCTTCGCGATCTCTATCTCGTTCGAAAACCTGTTTTCTCTGGGCATGCGCGACCGCGATTGCCCTGTTTATCACGCCGTCGGCACTGAGCGATCAGCTGTGGGCGGTTGCGGTGATGCAGGACAATGCCGGTAACAGCACCGGGCTGCTGCTGTTCAGCGCGCTTGTGGCGCTGGGATGGATGCAGAACCTTCGCTCGTTGGTCATGCCGGTGGCGCTGGGCGCACTGGGGCTGGTCGCGGGGTTCGGGTTTGTTGGCTAGTTGTCGTTGGTGCTGATCGGCACCACACGTGTCAGGCCCGAGGTCCACGGGCACCAGAACTGACATGCCGTAGCGCGCGTATCGATGCCGCACCAGGTCGCCAGATTGGCCTCTACATAACTCGCCGTTCTGTTGCAACCGACCGACGCGTTGATCGTGTCGCCGTGAAAGTAGATGTCGCCGGTCACATGAAAGCCCCAGTTCGGATTCCACGGTTGCGAGCCCAAAAACGTGTAGCCGGCAATGGCGCTGTTGCAGGTCGATACGCCATCAATCAGCCGTTGGGCGTGATAGATACTGGCCGGATCGCTGGTACGGATGACGTACATGTTGCCGGCGCCGGCGCGGGTCTCATCGGTGGCTTCAAAGTCTTTTGGGCCGCTGCATAGTGACGGGTCATCCAGACAGGGACCTACCGGTCCCGGCGGTTTGAAAAACAACTGACGCAGACGTCCCAGGTCACTGTGTGCGACCTGCCCGTCGCCGTCCAGATCAACGTCCGGGTCGGCATCGTCAGAGAAAAACTCGGCGCGAAGCTGCGAAAGATCCAGAAAGTTGACGATGTTATCGTTGTTGAAATCGGCATCGCAGGCGTTGCCAATGCCATCGCTATTGGTATCGCGCTGATCCGAATTGGGGCGTTCGAGGCAGTTGTCCACGGCGTCGGCCACGCCATCGGCATCTTCGTCCGGCAGTCCTCGATCAGTGGTGGGCTCGCCGTTGGAGCAGGTTTCGATCGAGCGTTCCTGCGCAAGCGATGGCAGGCAGGTCACCGTCATCAGCAGAGCCGTGATACAGACGTTGAGCATTTTCATGGGCAGTCCTTGTCTTTCGTGCAAGGTGGTACTACCACTGTGCCACCTGTCGGTGCCAGATCAAAATCTGCTGACGATGGATTGAACCGGTTCCAAGCCGTGGCGCAAAGGAGTAACGTGACCACCCCGCGAGCCCAAAGGAAGCCCCATGGTGCAGTCCCCCGTGAGCCGTCGTTATCGCGTGTTCGTAATGGGCATGCTGGTCCTGGTTTACACGTTCAATTTCATCGACCGGCAGATCATTGGCATTCTGGCGGTACCGATCAAGGCCGATCTTGGGCTTAGCGATACGCAGCTTGGATTGATGGGCGGGCTGGCGTTTGCACTGTTCTACACGACACTTGGCATTCCCATCGCGCTTTTGGCGGATCGTATGAACCGGACCTGGATCTTGTCGGTCTCGCTGGCGCTATGGAGTCTGATGACGGCCCTGTGCGGCACGGTGACCTCGTTTTGGCAGCTCTTCCTGGCGCGGCTTGGGGTTGGCGTGGGCGAGGCCGGCGGTGTCGCGCCGGCCTACTCGATCATCTGCGACTACTATCCCGGGCCGCAACGTGCTCGGGCGCTGAGTGCTTACTCGTTCGGTGTGCCGATTGGCAGCGCTCTGGGCATCATTTTCGGCGGGCTCATTGCCTCGAAGATTGACTGGCGTTATGCGTTTTTTGTTGTCGGTATCGCCGGCGTCCTGCTGGCGCCGGTGTTCAAGCTCACGGTCAAGGAGCCCCCGCGCGGGCAGTTTGATGCGGGTATAAGCGCTGCACCCATTCCCTTCCAGCGCACGTTCGCAACACTGCTGCAAAAGCCGAGCTTCTGGCTCATGGCGATCGGCGCGGCCTTCAGTTCAATGATGGGCTATGGGCTGTTTTTCTGGCTGCCGTCGTTTTTCGTGCGCAGCTTCGGCATGTCGCTGCTCGATGCGTCGTTATTCTACGGCGTTATCCTGTTTTTCGGCGGTCTGGCGGGCATCTGGTTAGGCGGCGTTCTTGCAGATCGACTCGGCGCTGCGCGCAGAAGCGCCTATGTGCTGGTGCCGGCGTGCGCCTTTGTATTAACCGCGCCGTTCTATCTGGCGGCCGTGCTCTCGACCAATTTGTGGCTGACGTTTTTCCTGATGATGGTGCCAACGGCGCTGGGACTGGCGTGGCTTGGCCCGATCCTTGCGGCAATCCAGCACGTGGTGGTGCCGGGCATGCGCGCAACGGCGTCGGCCGTGTTTTTGCTGGTGATCAATCTTGTTGGGCTCGGTGTGGGGACCACGGCGCTGGGGTGGTTGTCAGACAGTCTCGAGGCGCGTTTTGCTGAAGACTCTTTGCGCTACGCCATTGTCAGCGGCACCGTGTTTTATCTGGTTGCCGCGGGCGTGTTGCTGGTGGCCTCGAGATATGTGTCGCGCGACTGGGAGCAGGCTACGCCGCAAAGCTCAGAACCGGCGAGCTGATGCCCTTGAGAGTCAGCGGCGCTGACGGGCGCAGCGGCACGCTGCAGCGCTGAGCGAGCGCTAACGTCTGAGTATGTTCGTCGAGAAGAATTTCGCTTTTCGCCGCCTTGCTGCAAAGGCGTGCCGCAAGATTGACCGACGGGCCGACGGCCGCATACTCGCGACGGGCGGGGCCGCCCACCATACCCAGAGTGACGACACCACTGGCAACACCGATGCCGATCCCAAGTTCGATGCCGTCCCGCTCCCAGCGCGTGGTCACAGCGACGCCGGCATCGCGAATCGCGAGCGCCATTTTGACGGCGCGGTCGGCGTGATCGCCAAGGTATTTGGGCGCGCCAACGAGGATCAGCATACCGTCGCCGGCGTAGTCCTTGATCGTGCCGCCAAAACTCGTTACGACTTTGCCCACCGCGTCGTAGTATTCGCGCAGGAATTGCATCACCTCCTGTGACGCCACGTTTTCGCTGAAGCTCGTGAAGTTGCGCACATCAACATAGACGCTGGAGATTTCATGCTGCGCATCGCGGCGAGGTGCGTTGATGCGCAGCAGGTTTTGGATGGTTGTCAGAAGTGCCGTGCGCATGATTCGAGCCCCGTTTTTCTTGTTTTGCACCGCAGTAGCGCGTGCTTGCAGGGGTATTCGAGGTGGCGCGCGAATTTCTGACAGATTTTGTCAAAAAATCTCTCCTCAGGCGCTCAGACGTGCCTGTTCTTCGGCGGCAAAGCCGAAATCCAGGGTGTCGGCCGGCTCGAACATGGCCTGATCGAGCATGCGAGCGTAGAGATCTCCCGTGACCTGGATGGCGTAGCAGACCGACTGGATATCAGCGTCGGTGACCACCAGCGTCTCGATGTATTTCTCCATCAGACGGTTGTGAGCCACGTCCACATGGGCGTGTTCGAGCAAAAACGTCATCGCTTCCGGCGGCACGCCGCTATCGGCAAGCCTGCGAGCGTAGGCCTCGCCCGCGGAGGTCGGCATGAACTCGAGGAAAAACAGATAGCCCAGATAGCCCACCGGATTGAGATGGCTGGTCTGATAGTAGGCGAACGACGTCAGCGCGATCGTCGTCGGCGCGGGCGATTGCGACGGCAACGTGCGCGTATCGACGCCCAGAGCCTCGAGATCATCGCGGGCCAGCTGATCGTGTCCAATCTCCGCGGTCGCGTGCTGCAGGAAGCGGCGCACGCTGTCGCGCTGCGTGCCGCGAAAGTGTGCAGTCGCAAAGGCTTGAATCTGCGGATTCTCGCGCGCCTGAAAATAGATTTGTTTGAGAATGCCGCAATACTGCTGTGCGGTGGCCTCGCCGGCCATCAGTGTCTGAATCGCTCGGCTTTTTTCAAAGCGGGCGAGGGTTTTGTCGAAGCAGTCTTTAATGACATTGAACGAACTCATGCGGAAACTCCTTTGGAAGATAGCGTTGGATCGGTTGCGGCCAAACGAGACATCGTCTCCACGGCCGTGGACAGAATGGGTGAGCGCATCTGGCGCAGATTGTCGAGATCAAGGCAGTCGAGCTTGAGCACGTGTACGTGACCATAGGATGGATGAACCACGGGCGGGCCCCACGGCAGGAAACCAAGGCGCAGAAAAAACGACAGCAGGTATTCGTTGCAATCAATCAGGGCCTGATGCATGCCCAGCGGCACGCCGTGTCGGTAGAGCAGTTTGGCGATGCGAATCGTCAGGTTGGTGCTGCGATACTCCGGCGCGACCATGAGTTTGGTGATGATGCAGGAGCTGTCGGGATGGTTTTTGCCCAGGCGCTTCATGTTGTAAAGCGTCTCGTAGTCGCCCAGCGCGTTGGTCCAGCCCGGCGTGCAGATCAGCGTACCGACGATGCGCTCGCCGACCTCGGCAATGATGATCTCGCCGGCGTGCGAGCGATCGTCGGGCAGTTCACGCTTCTCATGATCCGCCTGATCCTTGTCCCGGCCCATTTCCTCAACATACGTCTCATACCAGAAGCGGCGCAGACGAGTCTGATCCTCATTGGCGCCAAATACCCGCACGGTGGGCGTTGGTTGTTGGTTTTGCATTGTGTTCCCCCCAGTGGAATGCGTGTACAGAAGGAGTGTCGCCACGCGTGAATATGTCTCACCGGGAGACGTGATTTTTTTCCAGCGTGCGGGGGGGTGGCACTTAACCGATCGTTATGAGACACCGTTCAGACTGGCTTTGACCTGGTCTGTGCGACGATTGCATCGTATTTGACGATGCCTTCCCGCTTGATCCGTTTGAATCGCTGGACAGCGATGGCGACGGCATTGGCAACAACGCCGATCAATATCCCAACGATCCTGCGCGCGTGTCGGATCCTGTGTTCGATTGCGCGGTCTATGAGGGCAACTGGAACGCGCTGCCGGACTTTGCGGCTCTGACGCCCGAATCCACCGGGCAGTTCACGACCATCGGATTGGGTGTGACGTCGCAGACCGATACCTTCGGAAGGGTGTTTACCAAGGTCATCAATGTGACCGAGGCCGGCGACTACGGCTTCACCACAACCTCGGACGACGGTACGAAGCTGTATATCGACGGCCAGCTCATCGTCAATAGCGACGGTCTGCACGGGGCGCGGACCATATCAGGTACGGCGGCCCTTTCCGCCGGACTGCACACGCTACGTGTTGAGTTTTTCGAGAAACTCGGTGGGCAGGTGCTAAGTGTTGCCTACCAGGCACCCGGTGAAAGTGCTGTGGTGATTCCCGCCGACGGTGTCCTGGGCGAAGTGGTAGTGGAGGGCTGCGCGCTCTAGCCTGCGGTCAAACGACCAAACAGACCCGAGAGCTGCCGCACGATCCAGCGCGGCAGCGCTCGACCGGCAATGGTGGTGGCCAGATTTAGATGCCCGGGCACGCAAATGACATCGCCGCGCATGCATGCGCGATAGCCGTCTTTGGCGACGTCGTCGGCCTGGCTGATAAGAATGTCCGGGATGCGCTTTAGCGCCTGATTGTCGTCCTGAACATCGTGCAGCATGCGCGTGGCGGTAAACCCCGGGCACAGGGCGGTGATGCTGACGCCCGTGCCCCTGAGTTCTTCGGCCAGAGATTCGGTGAGTGACAGCACATAGGCTTTGGTCGCCGCGTAGGTGGCCAGACTCGGGATGGGCTGAAACGCGGCTATCGACGCGACATTCAAAATCCGGCCCGAGCCGCGCTCGACCATGGCGGGCAGAAACTCGTTGAGCAGATCCGTGAGTCCGGCGATATTCAAATCGATCAAACGTCGATGAGCGGACCGGGGCATCTGCGCGAACGGGCCGTGTTCCATGACACCCGCATTGTTGACCAGTATGTCGATCTGTGTGTTGTCTTCACGCAGTGCATGCACCAGGCCTTTTGCTCCGCTGCGCTTAGCCAGATCAACCGGGATGGCCCGTGCGTCAATGCTGTATGTGTCGATAAACTCCTCGGCAAGTGCCTCGAGCTTCGACGCGCTGCGTGCAACCAGGATCAGATCGTGATCATGACGCGCGAACTCACGGGCGAGGGCTTCGCCAATCCCGGCTGATGCGCCGGTAATCAGAACGGTGGGCATACTTTCGCTCGCTGAATCAGGAACCGCATTTTACCAGCAGAGAATTCTTGTCGGCAGCGTGGAGCATGACCTGCTCATCCTGGGTGGTTGTGCTGCCACCGCCGATGGACAGGACTCGGCCGGTCTCGTCCACGACCGAAAAGCCCTCCGCGCCGCAGGTCTTGCCGGCGCGGCCGTAGCAGTAATTCAGGCCGCTCGCCGAACCGGCGCAATCGATCCGATAGACGAGCGAGCCGTCTGCAAGACGCACGATGTCCGGGGTTGCGCAGCCCGTAAGGCCGGCGAGCGCGACGACAAAAAACGCGATGGTTCGAACCTTATGCATGGTTGTGCCCTGTAGTGTGTGGAGCGCAAGCCTAGCAATCAGTGCGTGGTGTTTCTTCTCAGAATGTAACGCCGCTTAGCCCAGCCGACAGAAAATCTCGGTGCGCAGCTTGTCCTCATCCACGGTCGTTGGATCATCGACATAGTGTTCCCAGACCGGCATGCCTTTTTTCAGGCCCTGCGCTTCGATATGGTCCCACACGGCCTTATGACTTACGTTCAGGTTGGCATACGGGCCTACATGCAACGCCGTGACAACATCTCCGGCGGGAATAACATCGGCTTTCACGTTGCCGGAGGCCTTTTTTGCATCGTCGGCGCTCACGAACATGCAGCAACGAAAGGCCATGCGCGGGCCATTGGGCATCTCGATGTACATGGACACCGGCATGCTTACGCACTCAAGCCCGTGCTGCTGAATAAAGCCGAATACTTCCCCAAACCCCGAGCCCATGGCGTCGGCAATCTCGTTGCCGGTAAAGCCGGCTTCGCGATCCACATAAAGATAGTGTTGGTCGGGCAGTGTTTTGCGTTGGATGTCCATGTTCAGATCCTGCGAGTCAGTGACGAAGACTTGAAGTGTAGTCGACGACGTCAGGGCAAGTAAGCGGTGACCTTGATTTCGATGATGGCGTTGTCTCCACCGTAGAGTCGGTCTATGCCGATGGCCGTCCAGGCCGGATAGGGCGCCGGCACGCGCTGGCCCTTGATTTGCCACAGCGGGCCGATGTGCCCGTCGAGGTCGGTCATGTAGGAGGTAACGTCGACCACGTCCGACCAGTCTGCGCCTGCCTCAGTCAGTATTGTCTCGATCTCATCAAACGCCCGTTCGATCGCCGCGAGGGGTGATGACTCGCCTTCCTGGATTGTGGCAACAACGCCGGACAAATAGAGCATGGGACCGGCGCGCATCGCCGGGGCGTACTGAAATTCGCTGTACGTGGTAGCCATGGCCTCGGGAACGATGACTTGCTTTGGCGGTGCAACACTCGCCGTTGTGCAGCCGGTATGGACAAGCATCAGTATAGCGAGTAACAAGGAACGATGGATCATGCTGGCCTCCAGTTGCCAAACGATGTGCGCCGCCGACATTGTATACGCAGATTCGCGTTCGTCAGGGCATTTCGTCGATCATCTGCAGGCGTTGGCCGAATTGAAGCATGCGCTGGGCCAGCGTCTCGCCCACGGGAAGCGCATTGCGCGCATACCGAGCAAGCATCCAGCCGATGGCGAGATAAATGGAGCGCGCCGCGCCCGTCAGAGCTTCGCTCGGCTCGTCGAGTTTGAGGTTTTCATCCAGCACATCGTCGATCGCATTGACGGTAACCGTCGCCAGTGCCTGTACACCTTGCCAGGCGCTGCGTACTGCTTGTGTCATCGTGATGGGCGATTCGAGCACCGCGTTGACGAGGCCGGCGTAGACCTCGCGCAGCTGATCCAGACGCGAAACCAGCACTTCGACGCGCCCTCTGATCTTCGCGACGTCGGTCAAATCAGGCATGCCGGTCGCTTCCGCGGCTTTTTTCAGACCCTTTACAACGCGCTTGAGTACCTCGTCCATCTCTTTGAGCATGCGCTCAAGCGTGCGCGACAACACGGCATCCATGACCGCATCGAAGGGGCTGATGTCGGGCGGAAGCGGAATGCTCGTGCCCGGGATGTAGTTGGGGATCGTGATGCTCACGGGCTTGCTCTCGATCTCCACCGTCGGGATCGAGATTGACAGTGGCTTTTGCTCCAACGCGGGTGCCGGCATGGGCACAGGAATCTCGAAAGGCTCAACCACGAATTTGGGCACGGGTATTGGGATCTTGAGTTCGCTCGTGCACAGATTGGGAATCGGAAGAGGCGGGAAGCCGGGCAGCCCGGGCAGTCCAGGACCACTGCTGCCGCCCGCGCCATCGACCGAGACCGAGCCGTCGGGTCCCACTTTCACTGTCCCTGCTCCAGGCACCGATACGACGGCACCGTCGCTGCCCACCGACACCGACGTACCGCCTGCGTTGACAGACACGCCATCGGCGCCAATGCTCGCGCCGCCCACGCCATCCACTGACGCGGACGCGCCGTCTGTACCAATGCTGACACCGCCGACGCCGGGCAGCCCCACGCTGACCGAGTTGTGATCGGCATCGAGCGTTGGTAGCCACGAGAAGGCCAGTGCACGACGGGCTGGCTCGGGTGCGTTGTCACCGCTCGCGGCTGCGCTCTCGTTGTGTAACAAGGCGCTGATCAACTCCATGCGTCGCGCGGTGGCCGCGGTGCCCGCGTTCTCAGTGCTGGGTGTGAAGACGCCGTCTGCGCTGGCCTCGCCAAGCTTGCTTGCCAGGTCGCCGGAGATATCGGCGACATCAAGCGCGATTTTTTTCAGACGAGTCACGGGTTTCTTGCGCGAGGTTGTTTTCTTGGCGGCAGTTTTCGTTGGCATGGCACATGTCCTTCCGGTGGTAATCAGATATTCGACTACTGCGAAGTCTAGGCAGGCCAGCACTAGCGCGGCATCGCATGAATGGGTAGGGCGGCTCGCCGCGCTGGAAAATGTCGCTCGCATCGCCGAAAGTAGCGGCTATGCTTCATTGGCTTGAGACTGCCCACATCGTTGTTCTTGGCTACTGGCTGGGCGCAGAGCTTGTGATCAATGCCACGTATCGTCTGGTGTGCTACGACGATCGGATGCCGTTTGCGCATCGCGACCGACTAATGGATCACGTTATGAAGGTGGACCAGCACGTGCGTTACGCGCTGGTGCTGCAGGCTATGCTGGGCACGATGCTGGCGGCGTTATACGGATATCTGCCCGGTGGGCCGGTGGTGGTCAAAGCGGCAGCGGTGGTTGGTCTGGTATGGCTGGTGTTCGTGGAGATCGTACATCGGCTACGCAAAGCGCCGGTTGGAGCCACGCTCGGGCGTTTAGACCGTGCATCGCGCTACGTGTTGCTTGGATTGATTGTGGCCACCGCCATGGGGGCTTTTGGATGGCCCTTGCCATTGTGGCTACGTTGGAAATTGGCCGCTTTTGGTAGCGTGATTGCGTGCGGCGTTGGCATTCGGATCGCGCTTGGTGCCCACTTCGCGACGTGGCGGCGGATGCGCCAGAACGGTGCCACGGCGCGCGATGAGCAGATCATTCGGCGCACCTACGTCAAGGCGACCAGTGTGCTTGTGCTGCTGTGGTCCTTTATCGGTCTGGCTACATTCTTGAGCGTGGCCAAGCCCTTCAGCTAGGAGAGTGCAGTGAACGACACAGTTTCCATCATTGCCGACAAGCAGGCGGTCGTGGCGGACCAGGCCGGCGTTTGGGAGGGCGAGTATGTGCATGTTGATGCCAATCACAATGTGATTGATCGCCATCAGTCGCGTCTGATTTGCCGTCTGCACGACGGTCCTGACGGCGAAGCGCGCCTAAGCCAGAGCAACATCTACACCTGGGCTAGCGGCGAGCAGGAGATTCGATTTTTTGACGGCGTGTTCAGAAAGGACCGACTTTGGATCCGCAACGACCTGATCGACGGTTGGACCAGCGCTATCACCCTGGACGACACCCAGCGCAGCATCGTGGTTGTCTGGACGCGGCCGTCGGAGCCGGGTTTCAGCTATTTCGAGATGATCACGCTGTCGGAGGATGGAAATGCAAAGAACCGCACGTGGCACTGGTACCGCAAAGGGCATCTCTTTCAGCGCACGCTGATCAATGAAAAACGAATATCGCGCGACTGGCAGTCGCACGACGATCCTTCGTACTATCAATTCAGGCCGCGCGGGCCACAATCGGCGGCGCCCGCTTCGTGACATGCCCGGTGAGACGATCAACGATATGACTGACCAGCTACTCGAAAACTACAAAAAGGCCTACGACAATGCGCTGGGTTTTGGCCAGCGGCCAGCGCTGATCCTGGTCGATTTTGTGCAGGCCTACTTCGATCCATCCTGCGAGTTGTATGCCGACGTCGATGATGCGCTGGCCAGCGCGCTACGGATAGTTGATGCAGCACGCGCGGCCGGCATTACCGTCATTTACACCAACGTGGTGTATCACAAGGGCGGCAAGGACGGCGGCGTGTTCTATCGCAAGGCCAGGCCATTGCGCCATTTTCAGAAGGGCAGTCCAATGGGCAAGTGGCCGCAGGGTTTGTCACCAGCCGATGGTGAGCTTGTGATTAGCAAGCAGTACCCCAGCGCTTTTTTCGGGACGTCACTGTCGACGACCCTCACCGCGGCAGGCATCGATACGTTGATCATTACCGGGCTGACCACAAGCGGTTGTGTGCGCGCGACATGCGTTGACGCTTGCTCGCACGGATTTATTCCGATCGTGGTGGCGGATGCCTGTGGTGATCGACACACGGCGCCGCATGAGGCGAATCTGTTTGACATGAATGCCAAGTACGCCGACGTGGTGGACGAGGCGGCCGCGCTGGATTACTTGCGTTCGCGTTAGAAAAGAACGGCTGAATCAAGCACAAAGCCCGGCAGCAGCGTGGGCGATTCGAGAGTGGTTATCTCCTCGCCGACGATGCCTTCGTCGTGCTGGCTGGATCGGTGCCACGCGTGGACGTGTCGTTTGCCGGGGTCGATGGTCCAGACGGTACTTACGCCAGCGTCGAGGTAGTCCGCGATTTTGCCGCGCACACGTCCGGGACGATGAGAGGGCGACAGAACTTCGATAGCAAGATCCGGGGCACCCGGAAAAAAGCCGCGCTGGTTGTCAAAAGTGTCGAGTCTGTCGGTAGATATCACCGCAACGTCCGGTGCGCGCACCGTGTCGGGGTTGTACGCCAGGCAGAAGCCGACTTCGCAGACCGCGGCGGTCTTGCGTTTGGTGCGGCGTGCATAGATTTCAAGCTCGCAGCACAGCAGGGCAGCGATGCGTCCGTGGCGGTAGCCCGTTGGTGGTTCGGAGACGAGGTTGCCGCGAACCAGTTCGTGACGCTGGTCATCGTCGGGCATCGCCAGAAGATCGTGATGCGTTAGCGGTCGTTTTTTTGGACTTGCCATTGGGTAACGCTAGCAGGCGCTGTTACGTCGATGTCAAGTCCGATAGCGGGTGTCGTCAGGCGGCCTGCTCACTGCTCAGACGATCGGACAAAGCGAAGCGATTGCGGCCCGCACGTTTGGCCTTGTAGAGGGCGTCGTCGGCGCGCTTGTAAAGGCTGTCGCGGGTCTCGCCTTTCACGTATCCCGCAAGGCCCAGCGATGCGGTGATGGTGAGTTCCTGTGCGTCGTCGCCAGCAAAATTCTCCAGTTCCCCGATGGCGACCCTGAGTCGCTCGGCGAGTTTTTTCAGCTGGCTCACGCTTGCTGACTTGGCGATGACCATGAACTCTTCGCCGCCGGTGCGAAAACAGGAGTCGGTAGGGCGAATGTTGTTTTGGATGGTCTGGGCAACCACGCGCAACGCGGCATCGCCCGCCGCATGTCCGAATCGATCGTTGGTGGCTTTGAAATGATCGATATCGAGCATGATGACAAAAAACGGTGCGTCGTCCTGATTCGCCTCGCGTATCGTTGCATCAAGCGTTTGATCCATGGCGCGGCGATTGCCGGTGCCGGTCAGCGGATCAATCAGAGTGATCGCCTGGAGCTCGCGTCGCTGCTTGTTGGTGAGGGCAGCGAAGGCGACCGACAGTGCGATAGTAACGGCCATGGAGGCGATAACGACGGCACTTTGCTCGGTGCTGCGACCGTCAAACACCACCGGCAAGATGGACACGATGGCAATGATTGCCACCGCTGCGGCCTCTTTGGGCTTGAGCAAATAGAACAAGGCAACGGTCGCTGGATGCATCCAGATAACCTGCTGGCCACCGCGCAGGTTTACGGTCACCACGGCCGTCACAATGGCGACCAGTGCCATGACGACGCTGGCCAAGCGCACCGAGCCTTTGACATAAACCATCCACACAATGGCTGCGAACGCCGATACCGCCAGGGCATCGACCAGAGCGATCAGATAGCTGCCCTCAAACAACCGGTACAGGGTCATGGGACCGATGCCGAGTATGCCGGAGCAGGCGAGCAACACAGGCGGCCACTCGTGCAAAGATAGTTTTCGCATTTTCACTACCGTATTAGCGGCAGCGATGGTCTGTCCTTGACCCGTGAAGTGAGACGCCGATGCAGCCGATTATGTCTGGTCGGATGCCGTAGCGAGCAGATCCTGACCAGGTATGAACTTGCATACCAGCACCTGCTTGCCGTGGCGTTCGAAGCTGCTGCGCAGACCATCACTCACAGCGCGGAAAACCGGCTCGAATTCGCCACTGATCTGAGTGCTCATGGCATTGGTGATGATCGTGAGGTCGTCGCGTTTACGCAGCTTATGCAGAAAATCATCGATCACGGCAATGTAGTGTTCGGTGAGCGGGTACAGGCTGATCTCAGCGGTAAGAACTGTCATGTATCGACACCGGGGATGCCGTGGTCACCGTACACCGCCAACTCGCCGCGGGTCAGAAACGTCTCCCACGCGACCCCTTCAGGATCCTTGATCCACTGTTTGGTGGAGGCTGCGTAACAGCACTGTGCAGCCTCTTCGGCGAAGGTGGGGCCGCCGGCTTTCTCAAGTCGAGCGGTTACTTCGCTTAGTTCGTCGTCGTTTTCAACCTGAATCCCCAGATGCGAGATCCCCTTGGCGCCACACTGTTGTGTGCTGATCGCGAAGTTCACGCGCGGGTCTTCGAGCATCCATTTCGCGTAGTCGGCCTTTCTTACGGTGGGTTCGGCGTCGAACAAGGCGCTGTAGAACCCAATTGATTTGGCCAGATCATCGACGCTCAGATTGACGTGGAAACGTTTCATTTCGTGGACTCCATGTTGGGGTTTGCCGCCGTGCATGGCATATCGAGACAGGCCAGTGCACGCTGTGTAAACGAGGCGTCGGCCTGGCAGCAGTCCTTGAGCAGAAAACCAAGAAGGGCGCGCATGCCGTCAAAATTGGCGCGATAAAAAATATGCCGCCCATCGCGCTGCGCATTCAACAGCCCGGCGCGAGTGAGTGCGGCAAGGTGAGTGGAAAGCGTGTTGTTGGGGATATCAAGCTCGCTGGCGATGTCGCCGGCCGGCAGCCCGCTTGTTCCGGCGCGCACCAGCAACCGAAAAGCGGCGAGGCGACGCTCGTGGGCCAGTGCGGCCAGCGCTTGCACTGCGTTTTTCATATCCATAATTCGAGAATAATCGAAATATAAGCAACCGTCAATGCACCATAGCGTCGGGGCTTAAGTGTTGATCTATGGCAACAGGGTAAGTGCGTGTGGCGAATTTGACGCGTTTGCGAAAATTAAATCCGGCGTAGACTCGCTGCCGTTTCGGTCCTGAGCGAGGAGTTGAGTGATGAAATCAACGGTGTCCCTGAGCTACCCGGTAGTCGCACTTCTTATTGGTTCGCTGACAGCTGTCGCAACGTACGCCGCGGACAGCGACGGTGACGCCATCGATGATGCCAGCGACAACTGTGTTCTCGTCGCCAACCCCAGTCAGTACGATGCCGACGCCGATGGCTTCGGCAACGCCTGTGACGCCGACCTCAACAACGATCTGATCGTCAATTTCATCGACCTTGGGCTGTTTCGTGCGGCGTTCTTTACCCCTCTGCCAAGCGCAGATTTCAACGAAGATGGCGTCGTCAACTTTCTGGACCTGGGCGTCATACGCACAGGCTTTTTGCAGCCCCCAGGTCCCGCTGCCGCCAACAACCCACCAACATTGCCCGCGCCCTTTTTTCGCAAGCCTGCCGACGGCTCACCGAGCTTCGCGCCAGCCTGGTATGCGAACAAAGGCGCTGTAAGCCGTGAGGTGTTTTACGACGCCAGTGTCAGTCCCGAGGAGAACGGGAACCGGCTTGAAGCCACGTTGGAGGCTGTTGCACCTGGCGAGCATGTTCTCATTCATGGCGGGACCTACGTGACCAACGGCGGGCGATTCCACCTGACTCAGCGCGCGACGGCCACAAATCCGACCGTCATCCGCGGCGCTCCTGGTGAGACGGTTATCATCGAGCGCCAGAACGTCCAGCAAAATCTCATGGAGCTCTCGGTCAGCTATATGATTCTCGAGAACTTCCGGTTCGTTGGCGGTAGTCAGGGCATTCGCTTTATGACCGCCGATCACGTCATGTTTCATAACAATGACGTGTCCGGCTCAAACTCGTCGGTCATCACCGCCAACAGCGGCGAGACCCACTACATGTACTTCATAGACAACGAGGTGCATCACGCCAACAGCCATGCGGAAGGATTCTATCTGGGGGCACATGACGGTTCGCCGACCATTCGAGACTGCTTTGTCGTTGGCAACTACGTGCATGATCTGCGCGGCCCCTCGGTGACTCAGGGCGACGGCATTGAGATCAAAAAAAACGCTGAGCGCTGCCTCGTTAAATGGAATTTTGTGGCGCGGACCAACTATCCGGGCATTCTTGTCTACGGCAACGGGCTTGGCCTTGATGCCCGCATTACGATTGAGGAAAACGTCGTGGTCGACAGCAACACGCACGGCATTCAGGCCGCCGCCGATGCCGTGATCCGCAACAATCTTGTGATCGCTGTCAATGGATCGGAAGCCATCTTGTCGGTGCCGCACAACGGCGTACAGCCACGAAACCTGGAGGTGTATGGCAATACTCTGATATCAACGTCCAGAGGTTTCAAAGGCTCGTCGTGGCAAACCGGTATGGTGTTTGCAAACAACGCCGTCTACTCCGCAACGGGCCAACATTATCAGCCTGGGGGCGCAGCCTATGTCGCCGGCAACGTCTTCCTTGACGACCTCAGCCATTTCCAGAGTCTGACCAGCGATGGATCGGTGTTGGACGCGCGGCCCGCTCCAGGCGGAGCTCTGATCGGCGCCGCAACACAACAGTACTATCCCTCGACCGATTTGATTGGCCGCAGTCGCACCGGCAGCCGCGAGGCTGGCGCCATCGACGCTCCCTGACAAAACTAAACTCAATATCCCCTATCGAGGGGAGAGAAAACGCCTCGCAACTCGACTAGGCTTTGTTTGAAACTCAGGAAGCCAGCGATGACGAACGCTCCAGCTGCACCAACCAGGCCATCCGAAGTGGCGCATTTTCGCGTCCGCATCGGTGAGCGTGATGTGCCCATCCAGTCCATGACGGCTCTGCACGATCTGATCGCAAGCGAAGCCGACCCGGACCTGCGGATGACGATCACGTTGCGCCGCGCCGTGGGCGGCGACCGATTTCTGTTCAACTGGTACCGCGACACCGCGTTGGGCAAAAACACCGCGGCGCCCGTCACGATCATGCTTCTCAACCGCCCTGACGGCGAGGTCGTGAACCGCTTTGGTCTGGAGAACGCGCAACCGGTGCGCTGGACGGGTCCGGCGCTTGACGCTCAGGCGAGTGCGGTGGCCATGGAAGAGGTGGAAGTGCGCTACGACGCTGTCCACTGGCTGGAACCCTGAGCCCGGACCGCAAGAAAAAACGAAATCTGCAAGGAGTCTGACCATGCAATATCCCCTGACCACCTTCCATTTCCAGGTTGAGTGGGGCGGCACGCGCCTTGGTTTCACCGAGGTCAGCGGCCTTGAATCGCGTGTGGCCATGATCGAGTACCGGGAAGGCAACAGCCCAAGCTACGAATCGCTGAAAATGCCCGGCAGGCCGATCTGTCACAATGTGACGCTCAAGCGCGGTCTCGTCGCTGGCGATAACGAATTTTTCGAATGGCTCGATACCATCCAGCTCAATCAGGTAGAGCGACGTGACCTCACGATCAAGGCCTTGAATGAGCAGCACGATCCCGTCTTCGCCTGGCGACTGCGCAATGCCTGGCCGGTTTCAATCATCGCGCCCACCTTCGATGCCGGCGCAAGTACCGTGGCAATTGAAACGCTGGAGGTTGCACACGAGGGAATCAAGCTCATCGGCGTATAGCGCCGACCATCCACGCGGCACAAGAATTGGCGTAGAATATCGCGCAAACACGAATTCATGGTGACTCTTATGCTGCGATTTTTTCTCGTATTTGTGCTGTCGTCATTTCTGCTCCCTGTGCACGCTCAGGACCCACTGGCTCGCAATAAAGCCATGTTTCCGCGCGCGCTGGTTGCGCCGCCGATTCCCGTTGCCGGCTATGACGGCAAACTATTTATCCCCGGCTGGACCAAGACGGAGCGCGAGGACGCGTTCTATACCACCGGCGAAGGCGAAGCGACCGGCTTTTTGCAGGTTATACGCCAGAACGATGGCTTCACGATCGACAGTTTTTTTGACCATGTTGTGAAAGCCTCTGGCCTGACCGACGTGTTGCGCCCGGCCGGCCAGCAGGCCGAAGCGTTCCGCGCCACTTATGGGCCAATGGTCGCGGCCGTATTCGGTCAGGGCAAGTTCGAAGGTACGCCCGTGAGCCTGTTTATCGACCTTCACGGCCCCGACGATACCGGTCAGATCATCGGCACCATGATCTATGCGCCAAAAGACGTTTTTGACAGCTGGGATGCGGTGCTTTTGCCGCTGGTACGCAACGGCTATGTGGAAGATCCGTCGATCTTCGAGAACCGCGACGTCATGCGCCGCGGCACCGATATCCAGAAGACCGCTCTTTACGTTGGCATGATCAATCGGAAGATCATGGCTGACTTTGGCTCCTACGTCTCACTGAGCGAAGGTGCGATGCAGGCGGCGCGCAATGCCGCCACGATTGCGTCCTGCGCCGGGGCAGACAACTGCAACGTCACCTACGACGGCAGCGGCAATGCGGTGGCCGAGTTCGATACCGAGTAGACCGTCGCATCGGGGCGTGGTGTCTTCGCGTACCGCGCTCGGCCAGCATGAGATTCGTCCCAGCGACGTGGCGGTCGGGATTCCCTCATGGCGCCTCGCGAGCTTTGGGCTAGCGAGTTGGGGTCTCGAGCAAATCTGCAAAATCCGGATACTGACGATAGCCGCGACAACGTGTCGTGGCTTTGTCCAGAAAAGCGCGTGCGTCGTCACGATTCCCATGAAGCGCTAATGCCAGAGCGATGTAGCGCATGCCAATAGGCTCGGTCTGGGCACTTGCTACCTCTTGAAGCTCTGTGCCGAGCTGCGCGACCACATCCGGCGCCAGCGCTTGCTCGTCAAGTTGGTGAACTCTGGCGTAGTAGTACAGACGCGCTGCGCGTGCGCTTTGTGAAGCGTCGCTGTTGAGCAAATCCGTCTCCACGATGTTGATGGCCAAACTGTAAGCGCGAACGGCCTCCTCGAGCTGGCCAACCTGCCGGTGCGCGTCGGCCAGCGCGCCCCACATGTCGTGAAAAGCCGGTTCAGCTTCTTCGAAAGACTCGATGGCGGCTTGCCGCAATGCCAGCGCGTCGTCGAACTGGCCCTGAAAGTACTTGAGCTGACTCAGAAACTCGTCACCAATGTAGGCGGCAGGCGATAGCGCCTGCGCGCGCATCACGGCACGCTCCGCGGCAGCAAAGTCGCCGGCGCAGGTCTGGTAGGAGCTCAGGTTGGCCAGCAGGAACGCGTTCTCGCTGCGCTCAAGGCCGCGCTTGGTGGCGACAATCGCCTGTTCGACGTCGTTACTCAAATATTCGATCAGGCCGAGCCGAAAATACGGTTGCCAGATATCTGGATCGGCGGCGGCCGCCTTTTGTGCTGCTTCGCGCCCCCGCTGGAGTGCATCGGATTCGCCGCTCGTCTGGAAGCGAGTTAGTTGCGACTGCGCCAGCAGCGTCCAGGCGTCTGCGTTCTTTGGGGCTTGCTCCAGCACGGAATTGAGTTCTGCTATTGCGGCGTCGTTGCGGCCGTTTATCTGCATAAGTCGTACGCGCGCGAGGCGAACCCGCGGATCGTTCGGTGCCAGTTCGTGAGCGCGCGCGCAGGTGAGCGCTGCATCGTCGATGGCCCGGGCCTCGTCGAGCATCCAGTATTTCTCCAGCAGCGCGCGGCAAAGGCCAGCGTGCGCACGAGCGTAATCGGGGCTGCGGCGCAGCGCCGCCTCAAAGCGCGCCTGCGCGCGCTGCAGAGTGAGCTCCTCCGACGGGCCGTCGAGCAGCGCCATGCCCGACAGATAGTCGAGCTGCGGTTCGGGCCCGGCCAGGAACGCCTGCCGCGATCGCTGCGTACGGCCCACGGCGGCCAGCACGGACTCGGTGAGTTGTTGGGCAAGCGCATCCGTGCGATCAGCAAGTGTGGCAACAGACAGGCTGTCGGACCAGACCGGAAGACGCACGCCGCGCGTGTCGAGCACCGCCACAATCCCCAGCCAGCGGCCCTGGCGTTGCGTGCCCACGATTAACCGAGCGTCTGTCGTCACCGCCCCAATGGTGCGTCTGTCCTCGGACGCGCCGCGCAACTGCGATGCCGCGGCGGATGGCACCGCAAAGTGTGGCTCGAGTGCGGTGCGCAGCGCGGCGGCAAACGCGTCGTCAAGCTCTGCCGAGGACAGCTCAATGTCGAGACTGGCATCTTCAGCGGAAAGATGGGCGAGCGCCGGATTAACCGCGAACTGGATCCGCGTGTCAGCTGTCTGCGGCACCGGCGCTCCGCGTTGCGTGCTGACCAACGCCAGGAGACCGAAAAGCATGAGAGCCAGTGCCGCGCCGAGCACCCAGGGCCACCGCGAACCGCCGGGGTGCAATGCCGCATCAGGCTCGTCGTGTCGGGTGGTGGGTATGTCCTCATCCGATGTCAGCAGCAGTGAATGCGCCTCAACGTCCAGGGCGAGGGCCAGCCGGTCAATGGTGTCCTGTGACACCTTGACGCCGCGAAAGGCGCGATTCACGACGTCTTTCGGTGGATTATCCAGCCCTTCCATATCGGCGATTTTTTCGGCAACGGCGGCCTGACTGGCAAAACCGGCGGCTTTGCGAGCGCGCGTCAGTTTTTGCGGCGACGCCTTGATACCGCGCTGGCGTCTCGTCCTCGAAGAATCGGTCATGGAGTCGTTAAGTATCGCTAAGTACCGCTAACTGCAGATGACAATACCGCGTGTTTCGAGCAATTTCAGGCAACAAATCAACGGTTCGGGCGTGCCTGCCCGGCGCCCACAGGAGATGCCCGATGGCGACATGCATAACAAGATTGTTTTTTCTGGCGGTAACCGTCGCTGCGAGTGCAAATGTGCTGGCGGGTGAGAGCCCGCTCGCTGTTTCCGTTGCGACCACACCCGACCCGGTGCGCGCCGAAGATGCGTTGACCTTCAGCGGCACCGTGGCCAATCTCGGCACCAGCAGCAGCGGCTCCTTTACGCTGTTTGCGCAGGTGCCTGCGTTTACCGAGGCCGACCGCCAGCAGACACAGAACGCGACCTGTGTTGAGAACCCGGGCGCACCGGTGTGCACGGCCGGACAGACGCTGGCCTGGTCGATCTCATCTCTGACTCCCGGCGCCACCGCGACCCGTGCCTTTACGGTCCGAGTGGCGCCGGACAGTGTGCCGTCCGAAGGCACGGCGCTTGCCACGGCATTTGGCACCAGCATCACGACCGGCACCATCGGTCGCAGTGCGGTGTTTGGCGGCGTGACGGCCAATGTCTCGGTCGAGGCACCGCCGTTCACCGTAGCCTCGAATGAGACGCTGACCTACCGACTTACCGCCAGCAATGTTGGCGCTGAGCTGCAGTCCAATACACTTGTTCTCGAGGTGCCGCCGGGCGTGAGCGTGGAGGCGGCCAGCGACGGCGGTGTTATTGGCAGCGGTATCGTGACCTGGCCACTCATTGATCGAGGCCCCGGTGACATTGACCGGGTGAGTGCGACCGTGTCGACCGGCACCATCGCCAGCGGCAGCCTGCTGGTGGCCGATACAGATTTGCGCAGTACGGCGTCGGCCACCTCGTTGGCGCGAGCCCGCGTGGTGACCGCCGCTAACAGCGTGCTAGAAATGGCGGTGACTCAAACGCTCGATGCGGTTGTGCCGGGCCAGGATGCGATCTTCACGATCACGCTTGCCAATCGCAGCAACAGCAGCACCGGCAGCTTCAGTTTGTTCGCCACCGTTCCCAATCAAACCATCGTGCCCGGCGGCGATGATGACGGCGCCTCCTGCAACGGCAGTTCATCGGCGGACTGCCCGGCCGGCAACACGCTGGTCTGGAGCGTATCGTCGCTGCTCCCCGGCGCTACGGCCACTCGATCTTTCACTGCGCGAGTGGATGCGGCGCCGGCGCCGGCCACCGGCACGCAGCTCACGACCGTTGTGACAACCAATACGACGTCGGGCTCGAGCGCGACCGGCAGTGTCCTGGTGGGGACTGCAGGCCCGGTCGTGACGCTGGACGCCGCGCCGGGCATCGCGTCAGGCAACGGTGTGAATCGTCTGCGCCTGACGGCCACCAATGCGGCGACCAACGCGCGTAGTGTGGATCTGGTCATGGACGTGCCGCGCGATAGTGCTCCGCTCCTTGTGTCGGACGGCGGCACGGCCATGGACGCGGTCGTCACATGGCCGGCTATCACACTGCCGCCTGGCGGGATTGTGCAGCGTTTCGTCGACATTCAGTCTGCCGCCGAGCCGCAAAATCAGCTCCAGCTCATCGAGGCTCGGGCCCGCGATGTTGCAAGTGGCACAGCACCTGCCCGCACGCGCGCCATACTGGCAACAGACGATGTGATTGAGAAAACCGTCAGCGTTACGCCCAGCCCGGTGCTCGCCGGCGAACCGGTGAACTTTTCAATTACCGTAGCCAACCTGGGCGCATCCTCTACAGGTTCATTTACGCTTCGAGCCCGCGTGCCCGACGCGACGGTTGTGCCTGGAGCGCAGGATCAGGGCGCAAGCTGCGGCGGCTCATCGTCAGCCGAATGCACAGCCGGTCAGACGCTGACATGGAGCGTGAGTTCGCTTTTGCCGGGCGCCAGTACCACGCGTGGCTTTACGGCCGTCGTGGATGCCACGCCCGCGCCCACAGCAGGTCGAGTCTTGGCGACGGTGGTGACAACCAGTGTGCCATCCGGCTCGGCCGTAACCGGCCACGCTGTGGTGGCCGAGGATAGCGACGCGGATCAGGTGTTCGATTTTCAGGACAACTGCACGCTGGTCGAGAACGCAGATCAGCGCGATACCGACGGCGATGGCTACGGCAACGCCTGTGATGCCGATTTGAATAACGACGGCGTCGTCAACTTTGTTGATCTTGGTGCACTGCGCCTACTGTTTTTCACCACAGGCTCAGGGCTGGACGCAGACTTCAATGGTGATGGGGTCATCAACTTTATTGACTTGGGTGTCATGCGAGCCGGCTTCTTTCAGCCGCCGGGGCCTGGTCAGCCCGGGGACACCCAGCAATAGCAGGCGCGGGAAGCTGCAGTCGCGTCTGGTGGAATCAACCGCCAGACGCGTTTGCGGCAGCGGGCCGCTGCGGTGCCGCTGTGTACAAGTGCCGCCGCGAGCCAACGCGTGCGATCAGTTCGGCAAGCGCCGCCGTGTCCATGGGTTTGGCAAACAGGAAACCCTGCATCTCTGTGCAGCCAAGCAGCTTCAGACAGGTGTATTCTTCGTCGGTGGAAACACCTTCGGCCACGACCCGCATGTTCAGCGCGCGCGCGAGCACCAGAATCGATTGCACAATGCTGTGACGGGCGGGGGTGTCCTGCACGTGCGTGATGAAGCTGCGATCAATCTTGATAATGTCGACCGGCATTTGCGCCAGCATGTTCAGCGAGGAATAGCCGGTACCGAAATCATCCAGCGATACGAGTATGCCGGCATCGCGTAGCGTATCGAGCACGCTGCGCGCAATTTGCTCGTTGTTGAGGAATGAAGACTCGGTTATTTCGACACCGATGCGGCTGGCCGGAATACCGTTGTCGCTCAGGATACCCAGCAGACGCGTTGCTGTATCCGGGTCGGCCAGTTCGAGGGGCGAGACGTTGATCGACACTCGCACTCCGCCGAGTTTGCCGTCGGTGATGTCGCGACACACCTGGGCCATCACGTAGTTGGTCAGAAGATGGATCATGCCCAGGTGTTCGGCCACATTCACAAAGGCCTCGGGATTGACCTGACCAAGCTCCTCGTCGTACCAGCGAGCGAGCGCTTCGACACCGATGATCTCGTGTGACTCAGCGTCCACCTTGGGTTGGTAGACAACGCGGATACCGTCATTGGTCAGTGCATCGTGCAGGCTCGCGGCAATGCGCGCGTTCTCCATGGCTTTCGCATCAATTTCGCTTGAGAAAAAGGCGATGCCCGACACGTTGGGGCTGCGTCGTTCAGCAAACGCCCGTGCCAGCGTGGCGTTGCGCAGCAGCGACTGGGGGTTCTCGCCGTCGACGGGAAACAGTGCAATACCGCAATACACGCGACTCAGAATCTTGTGCGGCCCGACTGTGATTGGCTCCTCGAGTGCCTGCGTCAACCGCTCTGCGATACGCGCTGCTGCGTGCAGATCCTGCAAATTCACTGCGAGGATGGCGAGCTCGTTGTGGGCCACACGAGAGCAGGTGAGCGCCTGCCGATCCTCGACCGCGCTGATGCTGTCACCGTCACGGATGATGGTTTGGACGCGTCGTGCAGCCTCAACAATAAATTCGTCGGCGGCTTTGTTGCCGCCGAGGTCGGCGATGTTCTGATAGCCGGACAGGCCGATGGAAATCACGGCCCCCGGCGCCTCGCTGCGGCGATTTTGTTTGATCGCCTGATCGATGCGATCGGCCAGAAGCAATTGATTGGGCAGACGTGTCAGGTTGTCATACAAAGATCGGTAGGCGATCTCGTCGGCCTGCGCTCGAACCTGTTTTCTCATGTCTTCGAGCGATGCGCGCAGCGCGTCGGTTTCCGATTCTTCGGTATGTACTTCGTCCTCGTTGGCCGCCTCGCGCTTACTCATCGCAACATAGTGCGGGTCAAATTCACAGACCTGATTGCGGCCGGTCTCTTTGGCCTTGTACAGGCCGCGGTCGGCACGGTCGATGAGTTCGGTCAGGTCGGTGACGCTCTCATCCAGTTCGGCCAGACCGATACTCACGGTCATTGTTTCCATCGGCATTTCGTCGTCGTCGGCCAGTGTCGCGATGTGCCGGCGCAGGCGCTCAGCGGTTGCCATGCCTTCCTCGGCGGTGGTGCCGGGCAGCGCGACAACAAACTCCTCTCCGCCGTAGCGACCCACCGTGTCGCCCTTGCGAAAGAAAGTGCCGAGCGCGTCGGCGACGGCTTTGATCGCTTTGTCGCCAACCAGATGGCCGTAAGTGTCGTTGACCTTCTTGAAGTGGTCGATGTCCACCATGATGGCACTGAACGGCAAGCCGCTGGCTTTGGCCTTTTCGAAGTGGGCACCGCTGGAGTTTAGAAATGTTCGTCGATTCAGGACACCGGTCAGGCCGTCGCGCGTTGCCAGCACTTCGAGCTCGCGGTTTTTGACTTCAATGACTTTCTGCGTCTCGTTGAGCTCGGTGAGCATTCGCGCAAGCTCGTGGTTTTTGGCCTCAAGCGACGAGACGTCATCAAAGGTAATCAGTACGCCGCGACTGCGTTTTGATGCATCCAGAATGGGTGCGGCGTTGACCGTAAATGCAATCACGCTTTCGTCGAGCGTGAGTCGCATCTGCATGTCCATGAGCTGCTCACCGCTCTCCATGGCGACCTGCCACGGATAGCGCTGCGCGCCTTCGCCGCTCAAATCCCAGTTATAGTCGTTGGGCGAGCGACCAATAAGCTGATCCGGGCTGCTGCCTATGCGGCGTGCGAACGATGCATTGGCAAGTACAATGCGCTGCGATTCGTCCAGGATCAGGACGCCTTCTGCCAGCACTTCAAATGCAGCATTGACCCGTTCCGGAACGGCTTTGGTCGGGCTGAGCTCCGTCAGTGCACGGCGCAAAAACAAATAGTATGAGCCCAGTGAAGCGAGCCCGAGAAACGCAATAAAAGTCAGCGACGAGGTCGGAAAGCCCAGATAGCGCAAACCCCAGTCGGAGGTCTCCTCGAAGTGCAGTCGCACGCTACCCCACGGCAGCTGATCGCGGTAGATCGGAACGATCAGATGATCCAGCGTCGACAGATCCAGCAAGCCACCGCGGCGTTCGTTTGGTGTGCCCACCTTGGCAATACTGCGGCCACTTTCGAGGGTGAGTTCGCCGAACACAATCTGCTCGTTGCGCAACACCAGCGAACGCAGGGTGGCCGCGATGGTCTCGTTGTCGCCTTTTGATGCAGCGTCGGAAAGCTGGACCGCCAACGTCTCACTAATGAGCTTGCGCGCCTCACGCACCTTGTCCTGCGGACGCGGCAACAGGCCCAGAGCATCGCCAATCAATGCGGTGCTCAGAAGCAGGGCGACGAGTCCGCCGGCAAGCTTGAATTGTGGAGACATTTTCACCGATTCATTGTCGGCCGGACGACGGATCGGTGGAGGGTTGCAGGTCACAAAACCGCAGGAATTGGCGTGTTTCGCTGGGGTTTTGAGCGGTCACACGGAAGTATTTCGCGTTATGTGAAGCCAGATCCGCCTGGCAAGCGACGGGCGGCGCGAGTGCTCAACGGCGCTGGCTGTGTCCAAAATTCTGGCGCGCCAGCAGCAGCGTCGGCACGAGCCCGGCAAGCACAATGGCCAGCCCGGCTGTTGATGCCTCGGCAATCCTCTCATCCGCCGCAAGACGGTAAGCACGCGTTGCCAGCGTTTCAAAATTGAACGGTCGCAGGATCAGCGTCGCCGGCAATTCCTTGACTACGTCAACAAAGACCAGCAACAGGGCCGTGAGAATTGAGGGGCTCAGAAGCGGCAGGTGCACCCGAGTCAGCATACGACCAGTGCCGGCGCCCAGGCTGCGTGCCGCGCTGTCGTAGTGTCTGTGGATACGCTGCATTCCGCTGTCGCAACTGTTGTAGGCGACGGTCAGAAAACGCGCGACGTAGACCAGCACGAGGGCGGCGACCGAGCCTGTGAGCAGAAGTCCGACGGGCTTGCCAAGCGACGCCTCCAGTGCGCCGGCGAGCCATCTGTCCACTCGAGTCAGCGGGCCGATGAAGCCTACGGCCAGGACCAGTCCTGGCAGCGCGTAGCCCAGCGTGGCCAGACGAACCCACAACTGCAGACCACGCGTTTTCCTTCCGCCAAAAGAGGCGATCCGCAACGTGTAGGTGAGTGCCAGTGCGAACATCACAGCAATGACAGCGGCCATCGATGCAACGGCGACGGTGTTGCTGATGTAGTCGCTGAAGCGGCGCCCGAGCATCGGGTCACCCGTTTCCAGCGCATGAAAGGCAAACAGTCCGATCGGCGCGACAAAGCCAAGCACGACCGGCAACAAGCAGGCGAGCGTCAGACACCAGCCGGCCAGGCCGCGGCTCGGCTGCCGTGCTCCAGCGGCTTGCCGCGATACGGGATTGGCTGTCGAACCACGGCGCGCCAAGTACTCGGCCACGACCAGTGCCAGCACGATAATGAACAGCCACGCGGCCAGTTGCAGCGCGGCTTGTTGATCACCCTGTGCGTACCAGGTTCGAAACACACCGCTGGTTAACGTCGACACACCGAAAAAATCCACAACGCCAAAATCCGCCGCCGTTTCCATAAGCGCCAATGCCGCGCCGCCCGCGATAGCCGGTCGTGCATGGGGCAGGGCGACGCGCCGAAACGCTTGCCACGGTGTTGCGCCCAGAGTGCGTGCCGCGTCGGTCAGTGAGCGGGCGTGTCCGGCGAAGGCGGTGTAGGCGAACAGGTAGACGTACGGGTACAGCGTAATCGAGAGAATAAACGCCGCACCCGGTAGCGAGCGTATTGGCGGAATGCCTCGTCCGAAAGCGTCGCGCAGCGCGCTTTGCAGCGCGCCGTCGTAGGTCAACAGGTCGGCGTAGGCATAGGCGACCACGTAGGCCGGCGCGGCAATAGGCAGGATCAGCATCCAGACCAGCCAGCGTCGTCCCGGAAACTCGCGTGTGGCCGTGCACCAGGCGCTGGCAACACCCACGATCAGCACGCCGATCGCGACCAGACCCATTAGCGCGATGGTGTTGACAACATATTCGCCGAGGACCACCCCGCGCAGATGCTGCCACGCGCCAGAGCTGGGCTGGAGCAGCGTTGTGAGCACACTGAGGATAGGCACGGCCGTGGGCAGGGCGATCAGCGCGACACCAAGCGCGAGGAGTACTGAACGGTTTCTGTGCACGGGTGCGTCGGCGAACGAAGTGAGCATGGCCGCGTAGTGTAACAGCCCGTCATTCGATATGATCCGCCCGCTACCGCAACCAAAAAACGTCTGAATGCTGCAGATTCGCTCACTGTCACACGCCTACGATCGGGACGTTGTTCTCCACGACGTCTCTATGGATGTGGCGGCGGGCGAGATCGTTTGCCTGCTTGGCGCATCAGGCAGTGGCAAAAGCACGGTGCTGCGACTCGTTGCGGGCCTTGAGGACATTCAGGCTGGCGAAGTGCGCATTGACGATGAATTGCTTGCAGGTCCCGGCTTGTCGCCTGCGCCGGAATCACGAAAGTTCGGTTTTGTCTTTCAGGATCACGTGCTGTTCCCGCATCTGAACGTGGAACAGAACGTGGCCTTCGGATTAAGCGATCTTCCTGAGTCGAAGCGTCACCAACGCGCGCAGGACGAACTGGCGAGCGTGGGTCTGGCCGGGTTTGGTCAGCGCTACCCGCATACGCTTTCGGGCGGTCAGCAGCAGCGCGTGGCGCTTGCGCGTGCGCTTGCAACACGGCCCCGACTGATGTTGCTGGACGAGCCCTTTGCGAGCGTCGACAGCACCCTGCGACGTGGCCTGCGTGAGGATGCACGCCGGGTCCTGCGCGAGCGCAACGTGCCGGCGATTGTCGTGACGCATGACGCGGCCGAGGCGATGGAGATGGCCGACCGCATTCTCATTATTGATGCCGGACGGGTGGTGCAGGCGGGTCCGCCGCACGAAGTCTGGGATGCGCCCGCGAATCGGTTCGTGGCCGAGCTGTTTTGCAACGCCGATGGCTTTGATGCGGGGGCGCACGATGGTCAGGTGATGTCACCGTTCGGCGCGGTGCCGGTCGCGAATGGCAGCCAGCCGGACAGCGGTGAGTGCACGGTAATCGCGCGTCCAGAGGCGGTCGACCTGAGGCTCGACGAAGGGTCGTCCTGCACGGTCACCGACACGCGGTTTCTGGGCGATCGATGGTTGATCGTTGTGGGCGCTGGCGATGCCAGGCTGCGCTCGAGTCAGCCAATTGACTGCGCGCTGAAGGTTGGCGATCCGGTCCGTGTGAGCTTTGAGCCTGACGGTGTATTCGTTTATACTCGCGAATAATTCTCATTTGCATTTAAGGGCTTCGACGCCCGTTGTTTGAAGGTACGAACCCAATGATCGGAATGCGTCCGCCGATGGCTTTGATTCGGCGCTTTACCAATGCGACGGCGCTCGCTGTGCTCGTGGTTACATCAGCGGTGTGTTGCGCGCAGGACAACGGCGTTGTGAACATCTACTCGGCCCGCCACTACGACACCGATTTTGCGTTGTACGACGACTTTACCGAGCAGACGGGGATTACGGTCAACCTGATTGAAGGCGGCAGCGATGCCCTGATCGAGCGCATTGTTAACGAAGGCAAGTACACGCCCGCCGATATGCTGATTACGGTCGATGCCGGGCGTTTGTGGCGTGCGCGCGAGCGCGGCATCTTTCAGGCGGTGTCGTCGGACACGTTGAGTGAGCGCGTGCCGGTACACCTTCGTGACGACAACAATGAGTGGTTTGGCTTATCGAAACGCGCGCGCATCATCGTGACCAGCAAAACCAACCCACCACCGTTTGCACCAGCGAGTTATGAAGATCTGGCGGATGAGCGACTGCGCGGTACGATCTGTATGCGCACGTCTTCAAACATCTACAATCTGTCGCTGATGGCGGCGCTTATCGAATCGCTGGGCGAGGCCGAGGCCGAGGCGTGGGCCAGGGGCGTGGTGGCCAATTTCAAGCGCTCACCGCAGGGCAATGACACCAGCAACGTGCGCGCGGTGGCGTCCGGCGAATGCGGCATCACTCTCACCAACACTTATTATCTCGGCCGTTGGCTTGGTAGTGGCGGCGCCGAGCAGAAAATTTTGCAGAACATTAATGTGGTGTTTCCCAATCAGGATGACGATGGACGTGGCGCGCATGTCAATGTCAGCGGCGCCGGAATCACCAAGCACTCGCCCAATCGCGACAACGCTGTCCGTTTTCTGGAGTATCTGACCAGCGCCAATGCGCAGCGAATTTTTGCAGAGGGCAACAATGAGTACCCGGTGGTCGGTGAAACGACCGGCCCAATCGGCAAGCTAGGTAAATTCAAGGAAGACGCAGTGAGCGCGACCATTCTGGGCAAAAACCAGCGTGACGCGGTGCGTGTGTATGACCGCGCAGGTTGGCGCTAGGTGCGATCAGGTCAGTCCTGCCAAAGTCGCAGCAGGTTGTTGCGTACCATCTTGAGTTGCAACGTGGCGTCGCCATCTGGCAGCCCGGGCAGCGCGCTGGCGAGCTGGTAGAGGATGTTGCGATGCTCTGCAAGGCGCACTCGACTCTGGATCCAGCCCACCACCGCAAGCCGGGCGCCGCTCGTCACAGGCAGCACACCGTGAAGTTGATCGCTGGGATACACCAGCGCGCAGCCCGCTGGCAGCTTGATGGCCTGGCGGCCCATGGTGGTCACGATTTCCAGTTCGCCTCCTTCGTATTCGTCCGGCTCGGTCAGAAACAGCGTGATCGAAAGATCCGTGCGATGGCCGTCAATAAACGCGGCGTCAAAATGATGGCCGTAGGTCATACCGGGCTCGTAGCGATTGACCATCAGGCGACCAATCTTGCTCGGCATGGCAAAGCGCTGAAACTCTTCATGCTTGTGCAATCGTTCGCGCACCGTTTGAACAACGCGTTGAATTTCCGGTCGCTCGGCAGCGCCCTGCAGGTTATTCTTGGCCCGCTTGGCCGCGCGACCCGCGGTCCGGGCGCCGGATTCAAACAGGCTCGTATCGCTAAGCACGTTCACAAACCCGTTCACCTGTCCTTGAGACAGTACTTCATCTAGGCAGATCATCATGAGCAGCAGTATACCTACTCGTCGCAAGTCAAAGGCCCGCTGGACCACCGTCACTACGCTGGGTGCTGTCACCTGGCTGGTGACCTCTCCACTTACCGGATGCTCCAACCCGGCAGAGGAATCGGCCGAAGGAGAAGGGGCTCAAACCGATGCGGTCGCAGGTCTCAAGAGCGAAGGCGAGGGTGAAGGCGAAGGCGAAGGCGAAGGCGAAGGCGAAGGCGAAGGCGAAGGCGAAGGCGAAGGC
>CAZXCL010000023.1:40891-52646 GCA_964639265.1 uncultured Gammaproteobacteria bacterium
CGAAGGCGAAGGCGAAGGCGAAGGCGAAGGCGAAGGCGAAGGCGAAGGCGAAGGCGAAGGCCATGCTGCGATGGGGCATGCTGAAGGAGAAGGAGAAGGAGAAGGAGAAGGAGAAGGAGAAGGAGAAGGAGAAGGAGAAGGCGGCGGATCAGACGTCGATTTTGCCTCCGACGACGCGGCCTATCTGACCCAGCTCGGGCTTATCCGTGGGCATCTCGCTGTAGGCTTCATGCTGTACAAGAACAACCTCGCCGAGCTCGCCCAAACGCATATGAAGCATCCACGTGCTGAAATCTACGCTGACATCGAGCCCGCGTTTGGACCGCGCGGCTGTGGCGGTTTCGCCGAAGAGCTAAGCGGGCTCACCAACGCAGTGGTCGGTCGCGCGAGTATGGAAGAGGTCAGTTCGGCGTACGAGAAAGTCCGCGCGGCCATCAATGCCTGCGAGTCCAAAGCGGCGATCGACGATGCGGCGGTAGTTACGCAGGTGATCGAGGGTCTCCTGCGGACTGCCGGTGTCGAGTATCAGGTGGGGATCATTGATGGCGCCGTCAACAACCTGCATGAATACCAGGACGCCTGGGGCTTCACGCAGATCGCCGCCGACTGGGCGCAGTCCAGCGCGTTTGCCAAAGACGGTACGGCGGCAAGCGTTGCGGCACAGGTTCAGGCGACGATTCGCGAGTTGTCATCACTGTGGCCGTCGCTCGACCCACAGGGGACGGTAGATGGTGACGCGGCGCAGCTGTTTGGCGCGGCTGGTCAGGTGAGCGTGGCGGCCGCGGCGCTCAACCGATAGCGCAACTTATTCACGACGCAGCGTCTCGACCATATCAATCGCGTGTGCAATGCGCGTGTCGTAGTCGCTGGCGTCGATGACTTGATAGGCAAAGCCAAGTTGATCGAGCGCGTCTAATATCGATGCGTGAAAGCGGTCGCGTGCGCTGTTGTCCAGGATGCGCGTGCCGTCATTGATCCAGGGCACGCTTGGCGCCAATACGATGTACAGGTCCATACGCTGTTGCCGGGCAGCTTTCCATGCAGCGGCATGTTCATGTCCCAGATAGATCGGCGCAAACAATGCCGTGGTAATGGCTTCGGTGTCGGCCAGGCACAGGCCGTTGCTGCCGATCTGTGCCGCGCGCAGCAGTCGCGCCTGGACATCGACAATCGCGTCGAAATCCTCATCGTTGAGCTCGGGTTTCACCTCACTGATGGTGCGTCCCCATTCCGGCGCATAGGCGCATCCGAAGTGCTCGGCGACGGCTTTAACCAGCGTGGATTTGCCCGTCGATTCAGCGCCGAGTATCGCGACCGTCAAGGCGACGTCCGGCTTGGCGGCATCACTGACCAAAGCGAAGTTCTCTGCCAGATTGGCGCGTATGGCAGATGCGCTGATGGGCACCACAGCGCGGTCAGGATCGACCGGAAACCACTCCGATTGCACGCGTTGCGCGATGTGGGCCCCGTAATGGTCGGAGGTGAAGATGCGCTCAGCGTTGGTCAGGTGAGCCTGATTTTGGCCCAGCCACGCAGACCAGTAGCGTTCGTCGGTCACCGTGCCGCACTCATCCTTGGCGACGTTCGGATTTGGGTCTGGATCGTCGACGACGATCAACTGCTGTGCGCGTCTGTCGGCAAAGGCGTTGAACGTGTTGCGAATCCAGCGCTGGCGTTGATCAAATGTGTAGGGATCGTCCGGCGTTGTGCCAACGAGCACGGTGAGGCAGTCACACTGCGCCGCGGCGACGTTCAGCAGGAGCTCGTGGCCGCGATGCAGCGGTAGAAATTTTCCCAACGTCAGGCCGTGTTGCTTGCTCATCGGCGTAGCCTAGCGCAAAACTGGCCGCCGAATTTCCCTTGGTTACAGAGCGCGGTTGCGCGGCTGTGTTCTAGCGACCTGTCGCGTAGCGGTCCGCCATGACGCCGGGGTCCACCTTGCCGAACGCGAGGCGGCAGCGCTGCCCGCCTGGAACCGCATTGTCAGGATTTGGGACATCCAGATGCACAGAGAATGTGCCGCTGGCAGAGTCGATGACCTGGTCAACTGAGCTGATGGCCGCTTCGATCGGACCGCCGTTGTCGATCTCGGGCCAGATGGTTGAATCGAGTCCGACACGCACGCCACCGAAGAAGCGTGCGGGGAGAATGGCTTCCACTTTGAGAGGATCGGTTTGTGCGACGATGGCGATGGGGTTGTCGTAAACAAACTCGCCGGGAAACGCCACCTGATCAACGACCACGCCGTCGATGGGGCTTCGAATAACGTGTTGCTCAACGGCCTCGCGTGCTCGCGCGAATTCCTGTTCGTAGAGCTTGCGGTTGTCGCGGGCCTGTACCAGTGCCATGCGGGCGACTTTCAGCGCGGCCTGCGCTTCATCGCGCTGCTGGGCCGGCGCCATCTTGCGGGCGCTCAGATCATCAAGACGCTTCAACGTGACTTCAGCCAACTCGACATCGGCACGCCGTGCCTCCACCTCGCTGGTCATTCGCGCACGCATCTGCGCGTGTTTCATCTCCGCTTGCTCAAGGCGCGCATCGAGCGTGGCGATCACCTGGCCTCGCTCCACGCGGTCGCCGCGCGAGACGGCAACGGTCTGGATGACCCCCTGTGTTGGTGCGCCCACCATGACCCGAGTTTTGGGCTCGAGCAGGCAATCGAAGTCGCGGCCATCCACCGACTCGGCCCGGCTCGGCGTTGTCAGCAGGCACAGTAGGCCGGCGACGAGCGCCAGGCGTCGTGCGTTTAAACGGAAACACGCATGGACCAAAACCATGGGTCTACTCCTTATAACCTGTGTAGGAAAGTTTTTTGCGCATGTGGCGATCACTGCTTGCGACCTGGGCACGCACCCAGCGCTGACGCTTCTCGAGTCGTTGCTGTGCGCGTCGGGCCAACGGCATGCCTGGGCGACGCAGAGCGCTGAGAATGCGACCGGCCGACGGGTCGCCGAGCACCGGGTCGTCCGGCGCGATGATGTATTCAAAGGAGCCGGCGTCACCTTGTCGGGCGCAGCGACCGATGAGTTGGCGATCAACGCGTCGGCTTTCGTTGAGCTGACTCACAATAACGTGCAGGCCGCCTATCTCTCGTACCGGGCGGCTCACCGGAATGTCCGTGCCGCGGCCCGCCATGTTGGTAGCGATGGTCACGGTTGCCGGTGCTCCGGCCTTTGAGATCACTTCTGACTCCTCGGCATCCTGGCGCGCGTTCAGGACGCTGTGTGGGATGCCGGCTTCCTTGAGCATGTCGGCAATGTGTTCGGAGTGGGCGAGCGAGCGCGTGCCGATGAGAACGGGCTGCCCAGCGCGGCGACGTTCGGTGATCGATGTCAGAAGACGATCGCGATAGCTCTGTTCTGAGCGTGCAAAAAATGCACCGCAGTCGCGCCGCTGGCTGGGTCGGTGTGTCGGTACGCGAACCACACCGAGCTGGTAGGTGCGCGCCAGTTCGCGAGCGGCTTCCTGAGCTGTACCGGTCATGCCGCACAGATGTTTGTAGCGTGGAAAGAAGTTCTGAAAGCTCAAGCTTGCAATCGTGCGCGTGGCGCCGCTGAGCTCACAGCGCTCTTTGGCTTCAATCATCTGATGCAAACCATTCTGCAGCTTGCGATCGGGCATGCGGCGACCGGTAGCCTGATCGATCAGGTGCACTTCGCCGTCCTGCACCAGGTAGTCGACGTCGCGCCGGAAAATATGTGTTGCGGCCAGTGCCTGTTGTGTCAACTCGTTACGAAAGCGTCGATTGCGCCATTTTGGATGCAGGCCCTCGGCGATCTCGGCAAGATGCTGTTCGCCTTCGGATGTCAGCGTTGCGCGGCGATTTTGTCGGTGGGTTGTGAAGTGTTCATCCGCTTTGAGTCGACGAGCAAGGCTCAGCGCCGTGACGGCTTGCGCCATGTCGTTTTGGCCTTCGATCTGATGCGACAGGATCAGCGGTGTAATCGCGTCATCAATTAGCGCGCTGTCCGCCTCATCGACAATGGCAAAACACAGGCCGCGAAGAAGTGGCGGCTGGTTTGAGCGCCCGCTTAGTGCGCCAATGCGCGCGGCGATCGACGAGGGCTGTGTACCGCAGGTCTGGCGGTCGCGCAGATAGTCAAACACAAGCTGTTTGTTCGATACGTAGCAAATGTCGCTGGCGTAAGCGCTGCGCCGGGCATCGTCGTGGCTGTCCTGGCACACGAATCCGCTGGTCAAACCAAACGCGTCAAACAGCGCACGCATGGACTGCGCGTCACGCTCGACAAGGTAGTCATTACTGGTGACCACATGGACGGGCAGGCCGCTGATGCCGGCGACCACGGCAGTGAGTCCGGCAACGATGGTTTTGCCTTCGCCTGTGGCCATCTCGGCAAGCTGGCCGCGTAGCATGACCAACGCGGCCATGTACTGTGTCGGATGTGGGGCAAAGCCGTGGGTGTGGCGTACCTGTGCCCCGGCGATGGCCAGAGCGCGGCGAAGTGTTGACGTGCTCCAGCCGCGGCGCGCGAGTGTGCCTCGCACCTCAAGGAGTTCCGCTTGCCACTGAGCGGCGTCGAGTTCTGCGTATTGCTCAGCAAGCGCGTACGTCGCCTGGCCAAGACGTCGGCCAGCGCGCGCGAGACGTTTGCCGCGTAGTCGTTTGGTGACGTTGCGGGCCGCGCGTTTGATCGCGCTGCCCTGCGGACGTCGATTTTCCGGATAGTTATTGAGCAGATATCCGGGGCGGCAGGCGTTGAGTGCGTCGGCGCTAAACATCAAAGCGACTCAACAGCAAAAGACGTGTGTGGCGCCAGACCAGCGAGGCCAGGCTTGATCGGCCGTGTACGAAGCGTAGCTCGACCGGCTCACCGATTAGCGAGTCGAGAAGTTCTGCGGGCAGGGCGAGTTCCACTTCGAACGCCGGTTGCGCCAGTTTGATCTTGCCGTCGTCGTCGGCAACGACCGGCATGTCGCCGCCACCCTTATCGCCGAGTGCATCAATCGACAGGCGCTGGCTGGCGGCCGGTAGCCTTCGAAGTATTTTCGTTGCGCGTACGACACCGCGGCCACGCAGCGTGTGGATGTCGACGGAATCTACCCGTTCGTCGATCAGTTCCATACGATCTTGCGGCAGCAGTGTGCGCACGGAAATCTTGTCGTAGTTGAGCACGTAACCGACCATTGTGCCCTGAGCGAGAAAGCGCCCTGTGAGCGAGGCCGCGTCGGGCAAATAGATCTGGCCATCCACAGCGCTGGCAACGTCGGTACTGCGCATCCGCGCTTCAACGTTGCGCAGACGCTCGGTCGCGGTGGCAAGCTCGGTGCGCAGCAGCTGGCGATCGACGCGATCGCGCGTGGCATCAAGCGCCGCGCGAGCGATGTGATGATCGGCGCGTACTTTGGCAAGTTCCGCGTCGTTTTCGGCCTCGTCGCATTCGATCAACGGTGTACCCGCCGGCGTGTAAGTGCCGTTCGTGACGTTGACGGCGGTTACAAAGCAGTCGGTCGGTGTGCGCACAACGGCCTGATCGACGGGCCAGACCACGGCGCGCACAGCAGTCGTGTGCGGGACGGGCAGAACGAAGATCACGGCGCCGACCGCACTAATGGCGATCAGTGCGAATGCGTTGGCTCGCATGCGCCGGTCGCCAACGCGCTCGTCAAACCATAAAAACCGGAACGAACGCCAGACAGGTCGGCCAAGCTGTAAGGCAACGGACCACACGGCGAGTGCCACGCCAACGAAAAAGAAGTGAGTGGCGATATACAGGCCGATCGTCAGACCAAGAAAGAAACGATAGATTGCGGCGATCAGCCCGTAGCCTACCAGCCACCGCCGTTCACCGTGCGCAATGGCCGGGCTACGCGCATTGAGTCCCAGAACATAGCGCTGTACCAGATAAGCCGGGTAACGGCTGGCGCGCTCGGCGAGATTGGGAACTTCGATCAGATCCGACAGGACGTAGTAAGCATCGAATTTGAGCAACGGATTGCCGTTGAAAAGCAGGCTCGACAGCGTGCCGGTAACGAAGACATTGAGCGCAATGTCGCGCAACAGACCGGGTTCAACCACAAACCAGACCGCCAGCCCGATTGCCGCCAGACCGGTTTCTATCAAAATGCCGGCCGACGCCACGGCGATGCGGTGCCACTTATTGGAGAAGCGTGCTGAATCGGTCGCATCCACATACGGAACGGGCAACAGAACCAGTATTGCCAGTCCGCACTCGTGTACCTCTCCTCCGAAACGGCGGATGGCCACAGCGTGTGCCAGCTCGTGGATCAGCTTCATGAGCGGAAACACGAACCACATAATCAGGAGATTGCGCGGCGAGACCAGATCGGTGCGAATGCTCTGGCCAAGCTCGGGCCAGGCATACGCCGCACCGAGGCCGGTGGCGATCATCGCCAGTAGCCACAGCACAAAAGTGAAGCGCGTAAAGAGCCAACCCATAAGCGGCTGCAAGGTGAGCGCCAGTCGATTGGGATTGAACAATGCGAAACGCAGAAACAGAGGATTGGAGTAGCGTGAGGTGGCTTCTGCGCGTGACTGTGTTTTCTGGTTGTCGAACAGTTGATCGAGATCGGCCTCGCGTCCGAAGTCGACGACGCCCACTTCAAACAGATCGCCAAGCAGATGGATCATCTCGTCCTGGGTGGGCGCGTTGTCGCCGAGCGTCTCGAGCGAACTCTCCCAGATTTGGGCCACGGGACGTTCGCCGTCAAACTGAGACAGCAGATGATGGGCAGGGGCGTTAATGCGCAGGTTGCCGCCGGCGCCCGGGCCCTTGAGCACAAACCATGCCTGCTCGCGGTAGATATGTTGCGCGCTGGTCGTGTCACGTTTGACGCGTGGCACGAGTCCGCTGACGCGATACCATTGCTGGCTGAACAGGGCGTCGGCGCTCATAGCAGGCCCACGCGCCACAGCTTGATGCGCGCCCAACGCACGAAGTTGCGCGTCCAGATGACGCCAATGGGTCGCTCGCCTGCATCGATGCGGGCTACGCCGGCCATACCGGGACGCAGCGACTCAGGCGGGTTTTCGAGATTGGCCTCGAGCCGGAACTGATTGGCGCCGTCGCCAGGGGTGGACACCGGCGTAATGCGCGTGACGACGAACGCAAACGATTCATGCGGCAGGCTGCGTAGCTTGAGCTTGCCGCGATAGCCCTCGCCAACATCGCCAATGTCGGATTCATCCACGGTGAGGATCAGGCGATAGTCGCGCAGTGAGGCGACCTCAAATAGCAGCTGCCCGCGCTCAACGGGGCTGCCCAACGCCTCGGACAGATCACCGGCAATGACCACGCCGTCGATCGGCGCGCGCAGCACGGCGCGTTCGATCTGCGCGTCGAGAAAATCAATTTGCGATTGCGCTTGGGCACGTTGTGCCGACAGAACGCGTACCCGCGTGCGATCGCGCTGTGCCAGCGTCGCACGCTGTTCCTTGACCAGCTTGTCGCGTTCGCTGGCCCATTTCAGGCGTTCGAGCTGGAGGTCTTCAACGTCCAGGCGCGCCAGTACGTCGCCCTGATAGACCACGTCACCCGCGCGTTTCTCCACCTGGCTGATAAAACTGTTGGCGCCCGCCACCACCGCGCGCTGGACGCTGGCTTCGATGGCGGCGTCGGCGCTGATGCTGAGGGCTTGATGATACTGAGAACTCCAGATGCCAACGCCCAGTACGGCCAAAAGGAGCAGTTTGGCCATTGGGTAGCTGGTACCAAAGATTGAGCAGAATGCCCGCCGTGCGGCCAGGGCGATGCGTTCAAACGGACCGCTCGTGTCGCGTTTTTTGAGCGAGAAAACCGGTGAACTCAAGACGACCAGTTGGGCGATCTGCTCAACGTCGCCCTCGCTGAACGGGCGGTCGCGCTCGAGCACCAGCGTGCCGATGGTCTTGCCGCTGTCGATCAACGGCACGCTTAGCATGGCCGGTGTTTTGACCAGATCCACCAGTGCAAGATGATTGGGCGGCGGCACGTCGCTGCTGCTATGGACGGGCAACGATACGCTGCGTCCCAGCGCGAGCGTCTCACGCATCGCACGTGTCATCGCCGTCATCACCGCGCTGCGCGTGTCAAAGCTGGCGGTGCCCGAGACAGCAACGAGTTTTAATTTGGAAAATCGACGCACGCCCAGCGATACGCGTGTACAGGCAAAGCGTGCGGCCAGTGCATCCGCCAGGGCGCGGCCAGCTCGCGGCAGATCCTCGTGGTCAAGGATGGTGGCGATAACATCAAGTGCGGCGCCCTGACGTGCGGCCAGTGCGCGAACATCATCGTCGACGTTCGCGCGAGCGGCCGGTGACAATGGCTTGAGGTAGGCTGCGTTGCTCGGAGGTGTATCGTCTTCCAGTCGCCGAAGCACAGCGTCGCGCACGCGGGCCGTCAATGCTTCGTCGGTTGTCTCGGGATCGTCTTTGAGTCGAAAACCAATAGCGCCGGGGCGGCCTGTGAGTCGCACGGGAATGGCCACCATGATTTCCTGGCCAGGTTGTCGACTGACGATGGTTTTGTCGTCGAGTGCGACCGCCGTGTGATTGATCAGACCAGAATCGGTTTGACCTTCTGGCCAGGTGGCAAGCACACGCGCATGCTCGCCCTGGCGCGCGCTGGCGACCGCTGCGCTGGCACCAAGAACCTGAGCATTCGCCGCGATCCACCGCGACAGGCGCGACGGCACGGGCGCGCGCTCGGCGCGCGGGGACGCATCGAGTGCTTTATGTAAACCGGTTCCGGACAATCCGCTTTTCCTTCTGTTAGGCCTCTATTGTCGGCATATGGAAAGCGCGCTGGAGGGTTGCGCGTCACAATCAAGCGAAAATTGAGGTGCACGGTCACGGAATATTGTTGCGGCGAGCGTCGTGATCAGGCATTAAGTTCAATTTCGCCGAACGTGCGATGATTGTCGGGAGTGCTGGCGCCACGATGCGGGCAGCGCCGGAAGGGAGAATTATGTCGAATAACAGCAGCTATTGGAGAGCCAATCTGCGCATCGTTGGCGTCTGTCTGGCGATCTGGTTTGTGGTGTCTTTCGTGTTTGGCATCGTTCTGGTCGAACCGCTCAATTCAATCCAGCTTGGTGGCTACAAACTTGGCTTCTGGTTTGCCCAGCAGGGCTCTATCTACGTGTTTGTGGTGTTGATTTTCTATTACGCCCATCGCATGGCGAAGCTTGATCGCGAGCACGGCGTCGAAGAAGACGAGAAGGGCCACTGATGAGTTTGCAGATGCTGACTTATGTGGTCGTTGGCCTGACCTTCCTGCTCTATATCGGCATCGCCGTGTGGGCGCGGGCCGGGTCCACCAAGGAGTTTTATGTGGCGGGTGGCCACGTACATCCGGTAGCCAATGGCATGGCGACCGCAGCCGACTGGATGTCGGCGGCGTCGTTTATTTCGATGGCCGGCCTGATCGCGTTCATGGGCTATGGCGGGTCGGTGTTCCTGATGGGCTGGACTGGCGGCTACGTGTTGCTTGCGATGCTGCTCGCGCCGTACCTGCGCAAGTTTGGCAAGTTCACGGTGCCGGAGTTTATCGGCGATCGCTACTACTCCAAAGCGGCTCGCATCGTTGCCGTGATCTGTCTGATTGTTGCTTCCGTGACGTATGTGATCGGGCAAATGAAAGGCATCGGCGTGGCGTTTTCCCGTTTTCTAGAGACTGACTACAACGACGGTCTGCTGATTGGTATGGCAATCGTGTTTTTCTACGCTGTGCTGGGCGGCATGAAAGGAATCACGTACACACAGATTGCACAGTACTGCGTGTTAATCATGGCCTACACGATTCCGGCCATATTCATTTCCCTGAATCTCACGGGCAACCCCATCCCGCAGTTTGGACTTGGCTCGACCATGGTCGGATCGGACACGTTCTTGCTGGACCGGCTTGATCAGGTTGTGCGTGATCTTGGCTTTGCCGAGTACACGACCAACGCCAGACTCAGTCAGGTCAACATGTTCGCCTACACCATGTCGCTGATGATCGGCACGGCCGGCTTGCCGCACGTGATCATTCGGTTTTTTACGGTGCCCAGTGTCAAGGATGCGCGTTCGTCGGCAGGCTGGGCGCTGGTGTTCATCGCGATTTTGTATACGACCGCGCCGGCCGTTGCTGCGATGGCGCGCTTGAATCTCATTACTACGATTGAGCCGGCGCCGGGTCAGCATCTTGAGTATGCCGAACGCCCCGCCTGGTTCGAGAACTGGGAGAAGACCGGGCTGCTCGAATTCGAAGACAAGAACGGCGACGGCCGCATTCAGTATTCGGCCGATGCCCGGACCAACGAGATGGTGAAAGTGGATAACGACATCATGGTGTTGGCTAATCCAGAGATTGCCAAGCTGCCAAACTGGGTGATCGCGCTGGTGGCTGCCGGCGGACTGGCGGCGGCCCTGTCGACGGCGGCCGGTTTGTTGCTCGCCATCGCATCGGCCATTTCGCATGATCTGCTCAAAGGCGTATTGATGCCTGATATCAATGAGAAGCAGGAGCTGCTGGCCAGTCGTATCGCGATGGCCGGTGCCATTGGTGTCGCCGGGTATCTCGGGTTTAATCCGCCCGACTTCGCGGCCGGCACCGTCGCGCTGGCGTTCGGGCTGGCTGCCTCATCGCTGTTTCCGGCGCTCATGATGGGCATTTTCAGCCTGCGCATGAACAAGGAGGGGGCCATTGCCGGCATGCTGGCGGGTCTGGGTGTGACCTTGCTCTACGTGTTTCAGCACAAGGGCATCATGTTTGTCGCGAGTACGTCATTTCTTGGTGACATGCAGCCCAACTGGTTTTTGGGCATCGAGCCCAACGCATTTGGCGCGGTAGGGGCGGTCGTGAACTTTGCTGTGGCGATGATTGTTGTCCGGATGACGTCGCCGCCACCCCCGCACATTCGCGAGCTGGTCGAGGACATACGCGTACCCGCTGGCGCAGGGGCCGCTCTCGATCATTAGTCGATCGTTCGTAGAGCCGCATGTGGAAAAACAAACACGTTGTAATCGCCCTGGTGATCGCGCCGGTGCTCGCCGTGATTGCCTACATCGGTGTCGACGCAGTGGTATCGGAGCAACCTCACGTCGCGCAGAAGGGGGCGGTCTATCCGCTTCGAGTGTTGAGTAGCTGTCGATACGCGAGCGGCAAGTGTGAGCTACGCAACGGTGACATTCGGGTTGTGCTTAGTCTCGCCAGCGACGCGAGCTGGCGGCTTGATTCTGAAGTTGCATTGCGTGGTGCGCTGATCTCGCACAGCAATGACGATTCACCGCGCCGGTTTACGGAGGTCGCGGGCGACCCGAAGCACTGGCAGGTGTCGGCACAACCGCAGCGTTCTGGATCAGAAGATTCTCTGCGTTTAGTGATCGCGGTAGGCGACAGTCAGTATTTTGCCGAGGTGCCGGTTAGCTTTGCATGGGGTGAGCGCTAGGCGGTCGTCAATCGTGGCATCAAACTGCAACGTCATGGTGATACACCCGCCTTGGGGCCAGGTTGTCCTCACGGCTATGTAATCGCTACACTCTTATGTACCGCCGAGTAATCGGCAGCAAAAACAACAAGGAATAGCTATGAAAAGTATCGGAATGTGGATGGCCATCCTGGGGGCCGGTTCGTTCGTCCTGAACATGATGGGACGCGAGTTCACGCTGATCAGCTGGATTGACAACTGGGGGCCGACCGTCGGCATCGGTATTCGTGTCGCCCTGATTGTGGTTGGCGCGGTCCTGTTCTTCGCGGGAATGAAGCAGGAGCAGTCCGAAGCGGGTACCTAGGCTGCTACGCCGGGATCGCTGTCA
>CAZXCL010000024.1:0-30725 GCA_964639265.1 uncultured Gammaproteobacteria bacterium
GACTGTGCGGGTGGCGCGATATGACCAAACTCACAATTCTTGAATACCCCGATCCACGGCTGCGAACCCGCGCCGCGACGGTCGAGGTCGTGGACGACGCGATCGTCAGGCTTTCAGCCGATATGCTGGAGACCATGTACGAGGCGCCGGGCATCGGTCTGGCTGCCACGCAGGTCGATCAGCATATTCGTATGCTGGTCGCAGACGTCAGTGAGGAACGTGACCAACCTCACGTTTTGATTAACCCTGAGATTATTGAGGCCGACGGCGAGATCATCCATGAGGAAGGTTGCCTGTCGGTGCCCGACATTTTCGCCAAGGTCAAACGAGCCGAGCGCATCAAGGTTCGTTATCTGAATGCGGCGGGTGAGGAATCCGAGCTTGAGGCCGACGGCCTGCTGGCCATCTGCATCCAGCATGAGATGGATCATCTTGAGGGCAAGCTGTTTGTTGACTACCTGTCGGACCTCAAGCGCAATATGATTCGCAAGCGGCTGGCGAAGAATCGGCGCAGCCGCGCCGGTGCCGCCTGACGACGCCAGTACCTGTGCGCCTGGGTTTCGCCGGTACGCCGGACTTTTCGGTTCCGACGCTCGCCGCGCTGTATGCCTGGTGCGAGACCACCGACAGCGACGTTGTTGGCGTCTGGACGCAGCCGGATCGACCTTCTGGCCGCGGCCGCAAGATCCGGCCCGGCCCGGTTAAGGCGCTGGCGCTCGAACATGGCACCCCGATTTATCAGCCGCGCACGCTGCGTGAAGACGAAGCCGTCGCGCAGATGGCCGCCGCCCGGCTCGATTTGCTGGTGGTGATTGCCTACGGCCTGATCCTGCCTGAAAACGTGTTGGCCACGCCGCAGTTTGGCTGTGTCAACGTGCATGCCTCGTTGCTGCCGCGTTGGCGTGGCGCCGCGCCGATTCAGCGTGCGATTGAAGCCGGCGATGCGGTCACCGGCGTGGGCATCATGGCCATGGACAAGGGACTCGATACCGGCGCGCTGTGGCGCAATGTGCCGGTGCCGATTACCTCTGAGGACACCGGCGGTACGCTGCACGACAAACTGGCACAGGCCGGCGCTCGGGAGCTGGTCGCGACGCTGCCCGATATTTTTGCATGCGTAGAGCCCACCGCGCAGGACGAGACGATGGTCACCTACGCGGCCAAACTCACCAAGGCAGAAGCGACGCTGGATTTTGCCGGCAACGCCGTTGCACTTGCCAACAAGGTGCGCGCGTTTAATCCCTGGCCTGTGGCGCAAACGACACGTAAAGGCGCGCAGCTGCGAATCTGGGCGGCGCATGCGGTTGCCGAAGACGGCGGTCGGCCCGGCGAGGTGGTACGCGTTGACGAAGGTATCGTTGTGGCCTGCGGACACGGTTCGCTGCGTCTGACCCAGGTGCAGGTGTCCGGCGGTCGCCCGATGGATGCCGCGGATTTCGCACGTGGCCACGTTGAACCCGGCGACATTTTGGGTGGTACGTGAGTCGCCCAGTCAGGGCACTGGCGGCCGACGTGGTGGCGCAGGTCCTGCAGGGCAACAGTCTCGACGGGCCGCTTGAACGCGCGCGCGAAAAATTAAGCCGTGCCGATGACCGAGCGTTTCTTGGTGCCCTGTGTTTTGGCGCTGTCCGCCATGCCTGGTTCAATCGCGCGATCGTGCGGGCGCTTCTGAGTCGCCCGGACCAAAAGCTCAAGCCCAACCTCGAAGCGCTGCTGATGCTCGGCATCGAGCAGCAGGAAAACATGCGCGTGGCACCGCATGCTGCGGTGTCAGAGACCGTGGCTGCCGCGCGCAGCATTGGACTCAAGGGCGCCACCGGGCTGGTCAACGCCGTACTGCGGCGTTTCCAGCGCGAACGCGACGAGCTGCGCAAAACGGTGTTGCAGCGAGAAGAGGTGCGCCTCAACCATCCCAAATGGCTGCTCAAAAGTCTGAAGACGGACTGGCCGGACGACTGGCAGGACATCGTCGCGGCCAATAACGCGCCTGCGCCGATGTGGCTGCGAGTGAACTCAGCCTTGCAAACGCGCTCTGACTATTTGCAGCAGCTGACCGCCCTGCCTGAGGTTGTCGCCGAGCCGGGCGGGCTGGCCGAGACCGCCGTGCAGGTGACACCGCCGCAGCCGGTGACCGCGCTGCCGGGTTTTGCCCGCGGCGCGGTGTCGGTGCAGGATCAGTCGGCGCAGCTGGCAGGCGCTCTGGTGGCGCCGCTGAAGGCCGGCCGCGTGCTCGATGCCTGCGCCGCGCCGGGCGGCAAGACCGGGCATCTGATGGAGCGTTTTGGCGCATGCGATGTCGTGGCCGTCGACAGTTCCGAGCAGCGACTGGAGCGTCTGAAAGACAATATGCAGCGTTTGGGCCACACCGTGGATGTGCGCTGTATGGATTTGCTGGACCCCGCCACGGTGGCCGAACTGGGTCGTTTCGAGCGCATTTTGCTGGATGCACCATGCACCGGCAGTGGTGTGGTGCGTCGGCATCCGGACATTAAACTGCTGCGCCGGGCCGATGATTCTGCGAAGCTTAAGGAACGTCAGAGCACATTGCTGCATAATTTGTTCGACCAATTGACGCCAGGTGGCGAACTGCTCTATGTCACCTGCTCGGTGCTACGCGCCGAGAACGACGCGGTTGTGGGGAGTCTTTTTGCTGCCCGCGACACCGCGCAGCACGCGCCACTGGCTGCCGCGCCCGACTGGGGGCGCGCGACGCAGTATGGACGTCAGATACTTCCGGGTGATGAGGGGTCTGACGGTTTTTATTTTTCTCGCATCGTAAAGCGGACCTGAGCACGCCACATGATTTTTCCTCCGTCCTTTGTTGTCCTTGCCAATCGCCTGCGTGCTTTGCGCGCTGTGCTGGCTGTGGTCGCGCTGGGCGTTTGTGCGACGGCGGTCGCGCAGGAGGACGTCACCTCGGGTCGGTTCGACGTGCGTTCGGCGTACACGCAGGAGCTCGACGGGGTCTATCACGTGTCGGCGCAAATCGATTACGGGCTGACCGGGGCGGCTGTCGAGGCGCTGACCAATGGTGTTCCGCTGACTTTCGAGCTGGCGATCTCCGTCGAGCGCCAACGTCGCTGGCTGCCCGACGATACTGAGCACGAACTGCTGCAGCGCTATGAACTGTCCTTTCACGCGCTGACAGAACGCTACATCGTGCGCAATCTCAACAGCGGCGAACAAAATTCGTTCGGGACGCTGGCGTCGGCGCTGCGAGGTCTGGGTGATGTGGATCGGCTGCCGGTCATTGATGCGTCGTTGCTCAATCCCGAGCGCGAGTATCGCATCAAGATGCGCACCACTCTGGACATCAATACGCTGTCCGGACCGCTGCGGCTTCTGGCCTCCCTGTTCCGGATTGGCGACTGGCGACTTGCCAGCGACTGGCACGCGTGGGCGCTAAATCCGTAACCCGTACAGCGCTGCGCGCGCTGACCGCCGCCGGCATGGTGTTGCTGGTGTGTTCTCTGGCGCTTCTGGCCAAAACCACTCAGAACAGCGACGATTTTGGGCGCATGCACGTGGTCATCGTGCTGCTCAACGCCGTTGGCGTGGCGCTGCTGCTCACGCTGATTGTGGTCAGTGTGATGCGTCTGGTGCGCGACTATCGCAAAGGTATCCCCGGTGCGCGTTTGAAGGCACGCATGATCGCAATGTTTGTCTCGCTGGCGATCGTGCCGATCATGCTGGTGTATCTGTACTCGATGTATTTTCTGAATCGCGGTATCGACAGCTATTTCAATACCGATGTGGAGCGCGGTCTGGACGACGCGCTGACGCTGAGTCGCGGCGCGCTCGATCTGCGCGCGCGCGAGGAGATGGATGCGCTGGGTCTGGTCGTGGAGGCCACGCGCCGCTGGCAGGATTCCGAGTTCGCTTCGCAGATCGATCGTCTGCGCCGTGACCTGCGCGCCGATGAGCTCACGGTGTACGGCTCCAACCGTCGCATCATCGCCACCAGCTCGGGCGCCGAACTGAGCATCATGCCGTCTGCGCCGCCCGAGGACCTGTTGCGTCAGGCGCGCACGGGGGTACCGCGTATCACGCTCGAGCCAACCGCTGACGGCGGTCTTGTGGTACACGCCGCCCGTCGTTTTGATGCGGCGACGCCGGGGCGCTCACCGCGCATCATGCACGCGACGTTTCTCGTGCCGCCGCGTCTGAGTACATTGGCGACCTCGGTGCAGCAGGCGAGTAAGGAATACGACAGCCTCGTATTCCTGCGCGAACCACTCAAGGACAGCTTCAAGCTTACTTTGACGCTGGTGCTGCTGGTCTCACTGCTGATCGCGCTTTGGGGCGTGTTTTTCTTTGCGCGCCGTATCGTGGCGCCGATTCAGGATCTGGTGGCCGGTACACGGGCCGTCGCGGCCGGTGATTTTGATACCCGACTGCCCGAGGCGGGCACCGACGACGTGGGTTTTCTCGTGCGCTCGTTCAACGACATGACCAAACGTCTTGCCGACACGCGCGAGCTGGCCGTGGCCAGCCAGAACGCGATGGAAACCGAGCGCGCCAGTCTCAAGGCCATTCTTGGTCGCCTCACCACGGGTGTCGTGGCCCTTGAGACGGACCTTACGATTCGAAACTACAATGACGCCGCGGGCGCGATTCTCGGTGTGGACTTCGAGGGCATGCGCGGCCGCAGCCTCGAAGAGGTGGCGCCGGACAAGCGACTGTATTCCCAGTTTGTGGCCGTGTGCCGCGAGCATCTGGACAACGGCGACCGCGAGTGGCGCGAGCAGATTGTCCTGCGTGGCGAGGTGGGGCGTCGCGTTCTTATGTGCGCGTGCACCGGTCTGCCATTTGAAAACCCCCAGCAACCCGGCGGCTATGTGGTCGTGTTTGACGATGTGACCGCGCTGCTGCAGGCGCAGCGCGATGCGGCGTGGGGCGAGGTCGCGCGACGTCTTGCGCACGAGATCAAAAACCCGCTTACGCCGATTCAACTGTCGGCCGAACGCCTGCGCCGGCGCTACCTGGCGACGATGCAGGAGGATGAAGCCGAGCTGCTGGAGCGCGCAACGCGTACGATCGTGGGGCAGGTGGAGTCCATGAAGGAAATGGTCGATGCCTTCCGCGACTACGCGCGCGCACCGAACATCGACGTGCAGTCGTTTGATCTCAATCGTCTGATTGTTGAGCTGGCGGATCTGTACCGCAATCGCGACGGCGCCGCGGCGATTTCGCTGGACCTCGAAACCGACCTCGAACCCATTGAAGCCGACACCGGGCGCATTCGCCAGATTGTGCACAATCTGCTGCGCAATGCGCTTGAGGCACTGAGCGGCCGCGAGGACAAACAGATCGTGGTGTCGACGCGCCTCAAACTCGATCCGCACGTGCGCTCCATTGAGCTGGTCGTGCGCGACAACGGCCCGGGTTTCGACGATGAGATTATGGAGTCGCTGTTTGATCCCTACGTGACTAGCAAACCCAAAGGCACGGGCCTTGGGCTTGCCATTGTCAAAAAGCTGGTCGAAGAACACGCCGGTCAGATACGAGCCGGTAACAATCCCACAGGCGGTGCGTTTGTGGACATTTTATTGCCTATGAATGAGGAGTCACGTAGCGTAATGATGACGCGCACGTTGGCGCCCGGCGAAACCAGGAGGGAGCGCGCATGAATGCATCCCAGATTCTGGTCGTGGACGATGAATCGGAAATCCGCGGCCTGTTGCAGGAAATTCTTACTGAAGAAGGTTACGAGGTATCGGTGGCAGCCGATGCCAAGGAAGCGCGTAGCTGGTGGCGCAAGGCCGACGTCGATCTGGTATTGCTCGACATCTGGATGCCCGATACCGACGGCATCACGTTGCTCAAGGAGTGGTCCGACAGCGGCGCGCTGAACTGCCCGGTGGTCATGATGTCGGGCCACGGCACGGTGGAAACGGCGGTGGAAGCCACGCGGCTGGGCGCGTTCGATTTTGTAGAAAAACCGCTGTCGCTGGCCAAGCTGCTTAAAACCGTGGAGCGCGCGCTCGACTCGGGCAGCGTGCGCCGGCGCGATCCGGTGCGCCAGCTGGTTCCGCGAGTGCTGGCGCCGGTCGGCAAGAGTGCCGTCATGCGCGGTCTGCGCGAAGAGGTGGCCCAGGTGGCGCGTCACAGTGCCAATGTCTTGTTTCATGGCGAGACCGGCACGGGACGCGAATCGTTTGCTCGCTATCTGCATTCCCTGAGTCCGCATGCGGCTGGTCCGTTTGTCTCCGTCGTGTGCACAGCGCTTGACGATGACAATGCGGCCGAAACCCTGCTCGGAGACGAAGAGCACAGCGGCGTGCTGGCGCGAGCTCAGGGCGGCGCACTGTTCTTGAGCCGTATCGACGATCTGTGCGACCGCGCGCAGCGCATTCTTCTCGGCGTTCTGGAATCGGGCACCATCTCTACCGCACGCGGCGTGGAGCGTTTTGATGCGCTGGTGATCAGCTCGGTCGGTGCTGGTGGTGAAGCCCCCGCCGGCAATACGTCGATGCGTCCCGAGCTGCTGGCCCAGCTTAGTCTCGTTCAGCTGCGCGTGCCGCCGCTGCGCGAATACAGCGAGGATGTGCCCGAGTTGCTCAATCATTTCGGTGACAGCCTTGCCGACAGCGAAGGGTTGCCTATTCGCAAGTTTTCGGTCGCGGCGCAGAATCGTCTGCGCAACTATCCGTGGCCCGGCAACATTCGTGAGCTTCGCAACCTCGTGCATCGATTGCTGATGACCGGTGACGGCGAGTCCGTATCACTCGAAGAGGTGGAAGGTCATCTGGCGTCGGAGTCGACGGCCAGTCTGCCGCTGGTCAAGCAGGATCTGCTGGCCTTGCCGCTACGCGAAGCACGCGAGCATTTTGAGCGCACGTATCTGACCCTGCAGCTGAGTCTGTGCGGTGGCAAGGTGGGCAAGCTTGCGCAGCGCGTCGGCATGGAGCGTACGCACCTGTATCGCAAGCTGCGCACGCTCAACGTTGATTTTGGCCAGAGCGGCGGCGACGATTAACCAACGGCGCGCCGGTTGCCAAGCGCGCGCAGAGCCCGGCCGTCCAGAGCAATGAGGCCGATCAGGATCAGGCCCATGCCGATCAGGTGATTGGTGCCCAGACGCTCATCCAGAAAGACCACACTTAAAAGCACGGCGCTCACCGGTATCAACAGCGTGACCAGTGATATGTTGGTCGCTCCGCCGCGCGCCAGAATTCTGAAAAACAGGATGTACGCCAATGCCGTACACGCCAGCGCCAGTGCCAACACGGCCGCCACGCTGCCGGCCGAGGGTGTCGGCAGCGCCCACGGATGTTCCACCATCAGCGCCAGTGGCAGCAGCATCAGCGTGGTGGCAGCAAGCTGTCCGAAGGCCACGCTCAATGGCGCGACGCCTTTTGCACTGAAACGCCGGCCGTACACGCTGGCAATTCCGTAGGACAGCGAGGCCCCTATGCAGGCCAGCATCGCGAGCAAGGTCCAGCGTCCAGCGCCCTGGGACAGATCCACGCCAATCATGACGGCTACACCCGCGATACCCAGAGCAACCCCGGTCAGTTTGCCGACGTTGAGCCGTTCGTCTGCCAGCGTGAACTGAGCGATGATGACGGTGAACAGGGGGACCGTGGCGTTAAAGATGGACGCCAGACCGGCGCCGATGTGGGTTTGGCCCCAGAACAGCAGGCTGAACGGAATCAGGTTGTTGACCAGTCCCATCGCGAAAAAAGAGCGCCACAGTCGTCCATCGCGAGGGAAAGTGCGTCGTGTCGCGCGTATGACCAAAGCCAGAACGAACGCCGCGATCGCGACGCGCAGCCAGACGAGTGTCAGGGGTGGTATATCGCCCAGAGCAATTTTGGCAAAAAAGAATGAACCGCCCCAGAGCGCGGCCAGAGCCACGAGCATGAGCCATTCCAGCGTCCCCATTTTAAGTTCCGAGTCCATGTTTTCTCTCTTTCTTAGCGGTTCAGGCTGCTTGATGGCCCGTCCCGGACTGGTCAATAGCCTCGACAAGGAGCAAGATAGCGCGCAGGAGGTTCAATTGAATGGGCCACTTTGCTAAAAATTGATGAACCACTTTAGGCGAGGTAGTCAGTTTATGGATCTCGACTTTCAGCCACTGGAGCCGGGCAATTTCGCCGCCAGCCTCACGGCCCAGCTGCGCGACATGGTAGCGCAGGGCAAGCTCGTTCGCGGGGACCGGCTTCCATCCAGCCGCCAGCTTGCCAAGCGACTCAACGTGGCGCGGGGCACCGTTATCTCGGCGCTTGAAACACTGGTTGCCGAAGGAGTGCTTGAAGCACAGCACGGCTCGGGTACGTTTGTCAGCGGTGCGTGTGCGGCCACCGCACTCATTGACGCACCGAACGCGCCGCTGGGCGTACGCGACCTGACGCCGGACGTCGACACGGCGACCGCTGAGGCGATCAATTTTCAGCCCTGTCGACCGTCGCTTGAGCTGTTTCCGCAGGTGGAGTGGCGGCGCTGCGTGGCGGACGCGGCCAGTGCGAGGCCTTCGTCGGACTACGGTGATCCTCAGGGTGAGCTTGAGTTGCGTGTCGCCATTGCTGCGTATTTGTGCCGCGCGCGAGGCCTCGACATTGAAGCCGATCAGATCATCATTACCAACGGTGCTATCGGCGCAATCGATCTGGTGGGGCGCCAGTATCTGAGCCCTGGCGACCGCTGCGTGATGGAAAACCCCGGCTATCCGCTGGGGCGCCAGGTGCTGGCCGGACACGGCGCGACGATTCACGACGCGGCGGTGGATGCCGACGGAATGCTTACCGACCAACTGCCGACCGGCGCGCCGTCCGTGCAGCTTGCCTACCTGACGCCTTCGCATCAGTTTCCAACAGGCGGGCGGCTGTCTTTGCAGCGTCGACGCGAGCTTCTTGACTGGGCCTGCGAGCAGCGCGTGTTGCTTCTCGAAGATGACTACGATGGTGAGTTTCGCTACGACATGGCGCCGCTGCCACCGATGATTGCCATGGCGCCCTGCGGTCACGTGCTGTATCTGGGCACCTTTTCCAAGACGCTGTTCCCGTCGCTGCGGATTGGCTACGCGGCTGGCGACCGGCGCATTGTGCAACGCCTCAGCGCACTGCGGGTCGCGACCGACTATCAGACCAACACCATTATGCAGCGTGCGCTGGCGCGCTTCATCGCCAGCGGTCAGTTTGAGCGTCATGTACAGAAAATGCGGCGTTTCTACGCACGCAAACGCAAGCGGCTGCAGACCGCTGTCGAAACCTCGGGCGTGCCGGGCAGGCTCGTGGGTATGCAGTCGGGGCTCGATGCGCTGCTGCAACTTGATAGCGCGTTGTCGGCCACCAGCGTGGCGGACCGCGCGAGCCTGCAGGGGGTCAAGGTCGTGCCCATCGCCCGTTATGCCGGTCAGCGCGGCGTGGCGGATAACGCCCTGGTGCTCGGCTACGCTGCGCTAAGCGATGAGCAAATCACGCGCGGCATCGAAATACTGGCGCAGATCCTGAATGATTAACGTCGGCGTGGCTGAAGCGAACTCAAAAACCCGGTCAGCGCCTCACTGACTTCGTCGGGTGTTTCCACGGGCGGGCAGTGGGCGGCCATGGGGCTGGTCACAAATCGTGATCCGGAAATAGCGCGATTGAGCGCAATGCCCTGCGCCGGAGGACACACCGTATCCTGCTCGCCGGTGAAGATCAGCGTCGGTGCGCGAATGCGCCCGACCAGCCCGCTCAAGTCCTCGCGCCGTGCGTAGGCGCGCAGTGCTTGCGATATGCCTTTGGCATCGTGTTTGCCAAATTCGGTGCGCCAGTGGCGTACCTGAATCTTGCGATCCTCGTCGTTGCGGAAATGATCGCCGAAGATGTTGCGCATCAACGTGCGCGAGAAAACACCGGTCCCGAGCAGACGCATGGCGATCGACATGAGCCAGAACTGGCGTCGCCGCGGTGCTTCCTCTTCCTCGGAGGTGGCCGACATCAGCGTCAGCGAACGTACCAGCTCGGGTCGCTTTGTCGCGATATGCATGGCGACGGTGGCGCCAAGTGCGCAGCCAACGATGTGCGCTGGCGAATAGTTGCCCACTTCGATCAGATGGATCATGTCGTCGGCCAGGCTGTCCATGTCGTAGCCACCGCGCGGCGAGCCGCTGCGGGAATGCCCGCGGATATCGAGTGTGACGCAGCGAAATCGACTGCGTAGCGCGAGGACCTGGTTGTGCCACGCGCGACCGCTCATGAAAAGGCCGTGAATGAACAGCACGGTTTCCTGGCCGGTGCCGTTTTCTTCGACATAATATTCGCAGCCGCGAATCATGCGTCGAGGCATCGCACTTCCTTCTTGTCGGGTTTCGAACTGCTAATCGCAGGCTATCAAGTGTGACCCGATGTGTCAGGTCGTGCCAAGCATAGCGTTGCGCCAGCTATTGCGCTGGGATACGGATCACAAGAGGCTTGATGTTCTGCTGAGTAAGGCGTTCGCGCAGAGCATTGATCTGATCAAGTTCACTTTCGGGGCCGATCAATACCCGGTGATACTGATTGTCGTCGAGCGTAATACGCTTGATTGAGCACTCGATACCCTGAAGTGCGAGGCGCGCCTTGAGCCGGTCGGCGTCTTCATAGCGTCGGAATGAGCCAACCTGGAGCAGGTATTTGCCCGGTGTCGAGATACGCGCAAGCGGTTTGGCAACCGCGCGCTCGTCGACGTCGTCATCTTCCTCCGGGAGGATCACCTCGTACTCGGGCAAGATCTTCCAGAATGCAAAGCCTTCTTCCTCAGGTTCGGTGTCCGCGACTTCCTGAGGTGTTTCTTCCTCCACGATCACAGCCGGCTCGGGTCCGGGTGCGGCCTCGGGCGCCTCGGCCCTCATGCTGGCTGGCGGTTGCCTTGTTTCAGGAATTGGCTGATCGGGCCTGCGCGGAGCACCGGGGCTCAACAGATAGTAGACGATGGCAGCGGCAATGACGCCCAGTGAAAATCCGCTGATCAGAAAGCGCCACGGCGACGAGGATGTCTCGCGTTTGCGGCCGCCGCGCGGCTTCTTGTAGTCGCGCGCCACTGCCTACATGCGCTGGGGCGCACTTACGCCCAGCAGACCAAGACCATTTTGCAGTACCTGCCGCGTGGCAAGTACCAGCCCCACACGCGCATCGCGCAGCTCGTCGTCGTCAATCACGACACGGCAGTTCTTGTCGTTGTAGAAGCTGTGCAGATCCGAAGCAACGTCGCGCAGATAGTGCACGATGGTCTGCGGCGCACGGTCACGTGCCGCAATCGCCACCTGGTCACAAAAGCGATCAAGGGTCTTGATCAGGGCCAGCTCCTTGTCCTGTGTGAGTCTGCCAACGTTGGCGCGGCCGCGATCGGCGTCGTAGTTCAGCGACTGCTGCGGCAGGCGATCCAGCATTTGGCAGATCCGTGCGTGCGCATACTGCACATAGTAGACCGGGTTCTCTTCGCGGTGGCTCTTGGCCAGATCCAGATCAAAATCCAGATGCTGATCGTTCGAGCGCATGACATAGAAAAAGCGTGCGGCATCGTTGCCCACTTCGTCACGCAGCTCGCGCAGCGTGACAAACTGTCCGCCGCGCGTGGTCATCGCCACCTTCTCGCCGTTACGGTACAAGCTGACGAACTGCATAAGCTGCACTTCGAGGCTGTCGGCGGGCTGGCCCATGGCCGTCAGGCCCGCGCGCACTCGCGCTACGTAGCCATGATGGTCTGAGCCGAGAATATCCAGCAGCTCGTCAAAGCCGCGCAGCCGCTTGTCCAGGTGATAGGCAATGTCGGAGGCGATATAGGTGCGCTGACCGTTGGCGCGTACCACGACGCGATCCTTGTCGTCGCCGTAGCTGCTGGCCTTGAACCAGACGGCACCTTCTTTTTCGAACGTGTTGGCGTTGTCGGCCAGGCGCTGCAACGCGTTATCGACGGTGCCCGTGCTCGTCAGGCTGCGCTCGGAAAAATACTTGTCCATGGTGACGCCAAAGCCGGCCAGATCATCACGAATGTCGTCGAGGATGGCGTTCAGGCCGCAGTCGAACAAAGTCAGGTAATGCGCATCGCCCAGCAGCGCTTTGGCGTTGGCAATGACCGCGTCCACGTAGGCGTCCTTATCGCCGCCGTCGTTTTCATCGGGCGGCAGGTTGGCCAGCACGCTTGCGGCGGGCTTGAGCAACGTCTCGCCGTTTGCTTCGCGCAGCGAGGCGGCGATGTCGCGAATGTAGTCACCACGATAGCCGTTGGCCGGGAACGGTACCTCCTCGCCGAGCGACTGCAGATATCGAATCCAGACGCTGGCGGCCAGAATATCCATCTGACGACCGGCGTCATTGACGTAGTACTCCTTGTGTACGTCGTAACCGGTGGCCTTTAGCAGCGCGGCCACGCATTCGCCGTAGGCGGCATGTCGGCCGTGTCCCACGTGCAGCGGGCCGGTGGGATTTGCTGACACAAACTCGACGATAACTTTAGTGCCGGCGCCGGTGTCGCTATGGCCGAACGTGTCGCCAGCGTCGATGATTCGATACACCAGCGACTGCGCCTGGCCCTGCGCAAGACGGAAGTTTATAAAGCCGGGTCCGGCAATCTGCACGTCTGATATCGCAGAGTTATCGGGCAGCGCCGCAACGATTTTTTCCGCCAGAGCACGCGGCGCCATCTTTGCACTGCGCGCCAGCACCATGGCCGCGTTGCTCGCAAAGTCACCGTGACTGGGATCGCGCGTGCGCTCGATGGCGAGCGTCGGCTGCGCAAGATCGGGCAATTCGCCTTCACGCAGGGCATCGATGGCTTCGCCAAGAAGGGTTGCGATTTGGTCTTTCACTACGTGTTCACAGGTCAAGTCAGCTCAAACGAAAACGAAGTCTACCGGGCACAGCGTGCCGATGCACCAGCATCAGCCGCTCGGCTAGTACAAATCCACCGGATCAACGTCGATGCTGAACTGCACGTTGCGGCGACGGGCCAGTGCGGACAGGTTGTCGCCGGTGCTTGAAAGCACAGCGTTGAGGGAGCGCCGGTCGGCGGACTGCAGCAACAGCTGGGCATGATAGCGATCGGCTCGGCGCAGCATGGGGGCGCTGGCAGGTCCCAGGACGTTGACCTGATTTGATTTCGGCAGCGCCTCGCGCACGGCTTCGAGAAAGCTCAGCGGCGAGTGCGCGTCTTTGGCGCGCGCACGAATCAGTGCGAGATGGGAAAAAGGTGGCCACGTTGCCGCTTCACGTTCCTCGATTGCGCGCTGTGCGAACGCCTCGTATCCCTCCTGGATGAGCTGCTGTAACAGCGGGTGCTCAACAAAGGCCGTTTGAATGAAAACTTCACCGGCCCGCGAGCCGCGACCCGCGCGACCACACACCTGGACCACGGTCTGCGCGAGGCGCTCGGACGCTCGAAAGTCGGTGCTGAACAGGCCCTGATCGGCATAGACAATGCCGACCATCGAGACTTCCGGGAAGTGGTGACCCTTGGTCAGCATTTGCGTGCCAACGAGGATGTCGATCTGGCGTTTGCGCATGCGCTCGAGCAGGTCGTCAAGCGCCCCGCGTCGTCGCGTTGTGTCGCGATCGAGCCTTGCAATGCGTGCATTGGGAAAATGGCGCGCCAGCGTTTCTTCAAGGCGCTCTGTGCCCTGGCCGACCGGTCGGTGTTCTTCGCCGCAGTGTTCACACTCTTTGGGTGCGCGCCGACTGGCGCCACAGTGGTGGCAGCGCAGCGATGCGGTGCTGTGGTGATAGGTCATGTTGGCATCGCACTGTGCGCAGCGCGCAAGCTCGCCGCAGCCGCTGCAAAACCAGGCCGGTGCGTAGCCGCGCCGGTTCAAAAACAGCATGACCTGGCCGCCTTTGTCGATATGCCGGCCAACGGCGCGCAGTAGAGAGCCGCTCAGACCCTGATCGACCGGCTCCTCGCGCAGATCCAGCAGGCGCACGTCGGGCGGTGTGCCGGGGCCGGCGCGTTCAGGAAGATCGAGCCGCTGATAGCGTCCGCGTTGTGCGTTGTACAGGCTCTCGAGCGTAGGCGTTGCGCTGCCAAGGACGATCGGGATGTTGTGTTTGCGTGCACGATAGATCGCGACGTCGCGCCCGCTGTAGCGAAAGCCCTCCTGCTGTTTGAACGAGCCGTCGTGCTCCTCATCCACGATCACGATTCCCGGTCGTGCCAACGGCATGAACACGGCGGAGCGTGTGCCGATCACAACGGCTGCTTCACCCTCGCGCGCGGCGCGCCACGCGTTCAGACGGTCGCCTTCACTGAGTCCCGAGTGCATGGCCACAACGGGCGCCTCGAAGCGACGTTCAAAACGCGTCACGAGTTGCGGCGTCAGGGCAATCTCAGGCACAAGAACCAGCGCCTGACGGCCGCCTTGAATCACCGTCTCGATGGCGCGCAGATAGACCTCGGTTTTGCCGCTGCCGGTGACGCCGAACAACAGAAAGGGTGAGAAAACGGTGGCCGCGTCGATGGCGGCAACGGCGGTGGTCTGGTCGGGCGTGAGCGTCGGGCCGGACGCAATCCTCGCGTCGCGAAAATCCGTGATGGCGCCGCTGCGCTTTTGCGTCTGCGCCAGTCCGTTTTTTATCAGTCGTCGTGCGGCCGCCCAGAGTTTTGGTTCTCGCCGGCGCAGAGTCGCCGCGTCGATGCCCTCGGGGCGCAGTCGCAGGCGCTGCCATAGCGTGAGCTGCTGCGGCGCGCGCGTCAGAGAGGCCGGATCGGTGGCGTGACCCGCCTCGCTGAGCATCAGTATGTCGCGTTGAGCGCGTGCCGGGCCGCCGCTGCGCAGCGATTTGGGCAGGGCGCCCAGAACGACCTCTCCGACCGGATAGTGATAGTAGTCCGCGGCGAAACGCAGCACCTTGAGATCGTCGGGTCCGAGCAGCCGGTCAGAGGGGTCCAGGACCTCGCTGACCTGCTTGAGCCGGTCGAGCGGAAGCGAGCTATCCACAGCGTTTTCCACAACCACGGCAACGACGTCCCGGCGTCCGAACGGCACCTTGACGCGCTGTCCCGGAAGCACGTTGAAAGGGCAGATATAGTCAAACAGGCGATGCAGTGGTGCGGCCACGGCGACCCGACAAACGGACGCGGTGGTCATGATGATCGGGTGTCGATCGGGCTGTGGATAAGTCTGTGCACAAAGAGTGGGTCCGGATCAGTTTGTCAATAAATGACTGCGTTGTCGCTGAGTGTCTCGATTGTGCAATTTTTGAGCATGTTCAGGGATTTCAAGGTATTAGGGACTTCTGTCCCAATTCGGGAGGCTCGCCTGAACCTGTCACATTGGTGTAAAACCTGGTGTGAACAAGCCTGCGGATCAGCGCCTGCACAGCACCTCAAAATGCTTGCAAGCACGTCAACCTTTTGCTTGCAGGTTCGTTAAAGTACATCAGGGCTCGCCTGAACGCGACAGCGAAAATCGGGGGAGCGACCGTGGCGTTGATGCCGCGTTATTACAGTCACAAGAGGAAGGAGTCGTGCTCTGGACAAGCGTGAGCAACTCGATCGTTTCTTCGCCTCAGCGGAGCGCCGGGCGTTCGTCCACGCGCGCTATGCTTTGCGCCACGAAGACGATGCGCTCGATGCGGTGCAGGACGCCATGTTAAGCCTCGTTCAGCGCTACTCGTCACGGCCCGAGGACGAATGGCCCGGGCTGTTTTATCGAATTTTGGAGAACCGTATTCGGGATATGCAAAGACATCGTTCGGTACGCGCCAGAGTGCTGGGGTTTCTGCCGCGCTTTGGTGGTGATGAGGCCCCCGAGGACCGATTCGCTGCGGCGCCCGATGCAAATGGCGTCGATCCCCACCGCCAGGCGGCCGCTGACGCCGCAATGCAGGCGCTGTATGACTCGGTGGCGACGTTGCCCGGGCGCCAGCGCGAGGCCTTTGTGCTGCGTTCGATAAACGGATTGTCGGTTGAAGCTGCGGCGCAGGCGATGGGCGTGAGCCCTGGCAGTGTGAAGACCCACCTGTCGCGCGCGCTCGGCAAACTGCGTGAACATCTGAGTGATCATCATCATGACTGAACCTACCTCCAACGACACCGAACATCTGGCACGCACGCTGGACAAAGAGGCCGCTACGCTGGATTCGCGCACGACTCGTGCTCTGCGACTGGCGCGCGACAAGGCGCTGGAAAACTTGCATGACAAGTCGCTGAATCGGGGCGCCGGCAGGTGGCCACTGTGGATGGGTTCGGCCGTGGCCGCTGCGCTTGTGGTGGTGGTTGGGCTGCAGCTGCGCACCCCCTCGCCGTCGCCCGGGGCGAGCGGCGCAGAATCCATGATCGCCGATCTTGAGGTCCTGATTCAGGACGATGATCTGGCGCTGATCGAAGACCTCGAGTTTCTCGACTGGCTGAGTCAGGTCGACGAAGAGACAACGTGAAACCTGTCATGACGGTCCTGATGATGCTGCCGCTTTGTTCCGCCTGGGCGGATACGGAGGTGTTTGATGACGACGCTGCTTTTTTCGAGTTTCTGGGCAGCTTCGAGTCGGAAGACGACGAATGGCTGGATGTACAAATGTTGGATGAGGATGCTGGCGATGACGAGGTGCCAGCGACCGAAGAGACGGAAGATAATCGATGATGCCTGTTAGACGTTTAATCATTGCGCTGCTTGCGTTCGGTTTTGTCGCGCCGATGGTCTGTGCCGATGATGCTGCGCCAGGCTGGGGCGATTTGAGCGGCGAACAGCAGAAATTGCTGTCACGACTTGAAACACGCTGGGACGAATTGCCGGCGGAGCGACGTCAGGCGCTGGCTAATGGCGCGGCGCGCTGGAAAACCATGACGCCCGAGCAACGCACGCGTGCGCGTCAGCGCTTTGCTCAGTGGTCTGAGCTTTCCCCGGAGCGGCAGACGCGTGTGCGACGCCTGTATAAGCGCTGGCGCAGCATGACTCCGGATCAGCGCAGAAAGATCCGGCGACAGTTCAGGCGACTGCAAAATATGCCGCCGGAGCGTCGACGTGAATTGCGAGAGCGCTTCAAGGAACGACGCGAACGACGGCTGCGCAATCGAGACGGTTGATCACAACCTGCGCCATGGTTGCAATTGCGCATGAGTTCTGGAATAACTCAACGCAGCACTATGACGTCTATCAGCCAACAAGTATTGCGCACAGACGTGTCGGGTATGCCGCTCGAATGGATCGACTATCGCGACGCCGTGCGCCTCTACCACACCGAACAGGTGGTTTACGCCTGCGGTTCGGTGCTCTATCGCCTGCGCGGCGGGATCAACGCGATTAGCGGTCAGCGCAGTATCGTCGACGTCAATTCCATCATCGCGACCCACGGCGACACACATACGCTGGGCAAGGCGCGCAGCGACTACACGCCGCCGCTGAACAACCAGACGCTGTTCAAGCGCGACGGCTATCTTTGCATGTACTGCGGAGAGCGGTTCCTTTCAAGTCATCTGTCGCGCGATCATATTCGTCCGATCAGTCAGCGCGGTGCGGATCACTGGAACAATGTGGTCACGGCGTGTCGCCGCTGCAACAACTACAAGGCCGGGCGCACCCCCGAGCAGGCCGGAATCGAGCTGCTCGCGGTGCCGTTTACCCCGACCTATGCCGAATACATCTATCTGAAAGGTCGGCGCGTGATGGCCGACCAGATGGAATACCTGCTGGCGCACTTCCCGCGGCGCTCGCCGCTGCATGAGCGCATTGCCAACTGGCTGTCCGATGATTTGCCGTAGCGCGGTGCGTTACATGCCGTCCATCATCGATTTTTTGGTATAGCCTGCCGGCACTTCAAACATCGCGCCGTCCAGTTTTTTCGTGCTGACGGCCGTCACGATCGTGACCTCGCCATCGGCGCTTGTCATGCGCACCGGGATACCCTGCAGTTGCTTGGCGCTCGGGAATTGGGCGTCCTGACCAAAGCGACTGGCAAACTCGTTCATTGTATCGATCATTGCACCCATGGCGGCGAAGTCGTCGCTATCGACGCCCATGGCGCTCGGTTTAGCGATACACGCCTGGCTGACATCGCCGTCGGCGGTTTCGATCTTTGCGACGTTACAGGCGTAACCGCTGACCTTGTCGCGCTCGCCGGTAAAGTCGATCTTCGCCGTTGCGGCGGTCTCTTTCTCTTTCATCATGTTCGCGGCGCCCGGGATCATTTTCATCATCATTTCGCGTTGTTCGGGTGGCATGCTTGCCAGCTCCGCCTGCATTTCCTTCATCGCCTCGGAAATCTGATCCTGCACGTCGTCCATAGCCGCGTCGTCCATGACCATGTAGCCCTTGCCCACGTGGTCAAGCTGAGTGAAGTCGCCGCTGGCGGAGTTGTACAGCCCGGTGATCTGACCGTTTTCCCCCACGGCCACGATGCCGTTGCGAATATTGATGGTGGTGGTCTCGCCTTCGGCGCCCTGTTCTTGCATCGTCAGGCTCGTGTCTGCCATGGCGACCGTGGCGCTCATGGCCGCAGCCAGCGCTATGATGTTCTTTTTCATAGAATTTCCCTCAAAGTTGTGGAGTATTCGATCTTGTCGAGATAGCTGGCATTTAAAGTAGACTACCGTTTCCAGGGTTTCAATCGAGCCAGTGCTGTGATTTACCTCGTAGACGCCAGCGTATACGTCTTTCGTGCCTACTATTCCGTGCCAGACGACATGGTGGATGCCAAGGGCGCGCCCACCAATGCCGTCTATGGATTTGCGCGTTTTTTGCTCGACCTGCTACAGGCAGCCGAGCCAACGCACGTCGCTGTAGCGTTTGACGAGTCTCTGACCACTTCGTTCCGCAACGACATCTATCCCGAGTACAAGGCCAACCGCGAGCCCGCGCCAGAGGAACTCAAGCGTCAGTTTGTCTGGTGCAAGCAGGTAGCGCAGGCACTGGGCCTGCGCACACTTGCCCACGAGCGTTTTGAGGCAGACGACCTGATCGGCACGCTGTGCGCGGCGGCCCGGGCCGAAGACTGCAACAGCGTCATCGTGACGCGCGACAAGGATCTGGCACAGCTCATCGGCCCAGGCGATGAGTTTTTTGACTTTGCCGGTGGCCGGCGCATGGGCTACGACCAGATCCAGGCGGAGTTTGGCACGGCGCCCGAGCGCATGGCCGACTATCTGGCGCTGACCGGTGACAGTGTCGACAACATCAAAGGCGTGCCGGGTATCGGCAAGAAAACCGCCGGGGCGATCTTTGATCGTTATGCCAGTCTGGATGAGGTCTATGAGCACCTCGACGATCTGCACGAGCTGCCGATTCGCGGCGCGCGCACTCTGTCAAAGAAGCTGCTCGAGCATCGCGACGCAGCGTATCTGGCTCAGCGGCTCACTCGCATTCATCTTGAAGCACCCGTCGAGACCGATCTTGCGGCCTCGAAGCGCCACCCGATCGACCACGCTGCACTTGACTCCCTGTTTGATGAGCTGGCCTTTGGTACGTTCCTGCGCGGTCGGGTGGCCAGGCTCAAAGCCGACGGAATCTCTTCCTGAGGTGGGTATACTGAGCGACATGTCGCCGACCGCTATTTTCATTGCTATCGCTGTTTTCGCCGCCGTTGGGCTGGTGGGCCGCCTGATCGCCCTGCAGCGCCAGAGCGAGCGCATCGAAAAATCCCTCGACTACTCCAAGATGCGCGAATGGGAAGACGAAGAGGAAGACTGAACCTCGACTGATTGGCCCGGCCGCGTGCCTCCACCCCCGAACAATCCGGTTGTGAACCCGAGCTTTGCCGCGAGATGGAACCGGTTGAATTTTTTTTTGTCTTTGGTTAAAAAATGGCCGCCCGGAAATTGGGCGAAGGTTTTGCGGAGTGAATAGATGATCGAAACGCAACAATTGCGCAAGGATTTTGGCGCTTTCACCGCCGTCCGGGATATTTCTTTCCGGGTCGACGAGGGTGAGGTGCTCGGCTTTCTCGGGCCCAACGGCGCCGGCAAATCCACAACGATGAAAATGATTGCGGGGTTTCTGGCACCCACCTCAGGGCAGGTCAGCGTGTGCGGTCACGACGTGCTGCGTGAGCCGCTCAAAACCAAGGCGGTCATGGGCTATCTGCCCGAGGGCGCGCCGGGCTACGACGAAATGACGCCCCGTTCGTTCCTCGGTTTCGTGGCCGATATCCGCGGCCTGGCAGGCGATCAGCGACGCCGGCGCATCGATGATGTGGTGGGGCGGTTGCAGCTGGAGAGCGTGCTGGAGCAAAGCATCGAGACGCTGTCAAAAGGCTTCAAGCGTCGTGTCGGCCTGGCGCAGGCGATCCTGCACGATCCCGAAGTGCTGATCCTCGATGAGCCCACCGACGGACTTGATCCGAATCAGAAGCACGAGGTCCGCGAGTTGATCCGCAGCATTGCCCGCAACAAGACGATCGTCATTTCGACGCACATTCTCGAAGAGGTGCACGCCGTGTGTTCGCGTGCGGTGATTATTGCCAACGGCGAGGTGCTTGCCGACGACACACCGGCGGGGCTTGAGGCGCGCTCGCGCTACCACAACGCCGTGCGTTTGAGCCTGGCTGATGACAGCGCGCTGCCGGCGGTACGTGAGGCGCTGCAGAGTCTTGACGGCGTTGCCGGTCTGGAGCAGGGCGAGGATGGCAGCGGCGTCATTGCACTTGCGAAGCAAGGCAGCGATGTTTTTGCCGATGTGAGCCGGCTGGTCGCCGAGAAAGGCTGGGCCATTTCGCAAATCGAAAAAGACCGCGGACGCCTCGAGGATGTGTTTCGCGATATCACACTGCGCAAACCGGAGGTGCAACATGGCTAACGTACGCGCGATTGCACGACGCGAGCTGGCGGGCTACTTCGCGACGCCCGTGGCCTACGTGTTCATTGTGATATTCCTGATGCTGGCGGCATTTCTGGCCTTCCAGTTTGGCCGTCTTTACGAGAGCGGCCAGGCTGAGCTGACGGCCTTCTTTTCGTTTCATCCCTACCTGTATCTGTTTCTTGTGCCGGCGCTGTCGATGCGACTGTGGGCCGAAGAGCGCAAGAGCGGCACCATTGAGCTGTTGATGACGTTGCCCATCACCACCGCCCAGGCTGTACTGGGCAAGTTCGTGGCTGCGTGGCTGTTTACCGGCGTGGCTTTGTTTCTGACCTTTCCCATCTGGATAACGGTCAACTATCTGGGCAATCCCGACAACGGCGTAATTCTGGCCTCGTACATTGGCAGCTTCCTGATGGCCGGCGCCTATCTGGCGGTGGGATCCTGCGTATCGGCGCTCACGCGCAATCAGGTGATCGCGTTCGTGCTGACTGTGAGCGCGTGCTTTTTGCTGTTGTTCGCCGGCTTTCCGATGGTGCTGGGCGTGCTGCGCTCGTTCTTGCCCCAGGGAATCATCGACGCCGTGGCATCGGTGAGTTTTCTGACCCACTTCACGTCCATCACCAAGGGCGTGATCGACCTGCGCGATCTGGTCTATTACGCCGTCATGATTGGCGGTGCACTGATTGCCAATGTCATCGTGCTTGATCTGAAAAAGGCAGACTGACATGAGTAGCCAAAATCGAAAACTGACCGGACCGCTGGGTTTGCTCGCGCTGGCCGCCCTGATGCTCGCCGTACTGTTTATCAGTAACAGCCTGCTGCGCGGCGCCCGTCTGGATCTGACGGAAAACAAGCTCTATTCGATTTCCGAGGGCACACGCAACATTCTTGGCGACATCGATGAGCCGTTGAACCTGTATTTCTTTTTCTCCGACAGCAACACCGGTGAGGCCACCGGACTGCGCCTGTATGCGCAGCGCGTGCGCGAGGTGCTCGAGGAGTTTGCACTGGTTGCGGGCGACAAAATCAATCTGCAGATCATCGATCCGTTGCCGTTTTCCGAGCAGGAGGATCAGGCGGCTCAGTTTGGTCTGCAAGCCGTGCCGCTGCAGGCCGGTGGCGAGGCCATCTACTTTGGTCTTGCCGGCACCAACGCCGTGGACACGCAGGCGGCGATTCCGTTCTTCCAGCCCGACAAAGAGGCGTTCCTCGAATACGATCTGGCCAAGTTTGTTCATTCACTGGCCAATCCCAAGCGCCCGGTTGTGGGTGTCATTTCAACGCTGGCGCTGACGCCACAGTTTGATCCGGCCACGCGGCGTCAGCAGCCCGGCTGGATGATTGCCGATCAGCTTGAGCAGCTTTTCGACTTACGGATCTTCGATACCGTCGCGACCAGAATCGACGAGGATACGGACGTGCTGATGGTGGTTCACCCCAAGTCGCTGTCGGACGAGACGCTCTATGCCATCGATCAGTTCATTCTGAGTGGTGGCCGCGCGCTGGTGTTTGTGGATCCGTACGCAGAGGCCGATCAGCCGCCTCAGGATCCGAACAATCCGGCAGCGATGTTCGGCGCGGTGCGCTCCTCGTCATTGGACAAATTGTTCGACGCCTGGGGCCTTGATTTCGACAAGAGCCGTTTCGTTGGTGATCAAAAGCTCGCGCTGCAGCTTGGCGGGGGGCCTGGCGGCCTGGTTCGTCACATCGGATATCTGGGAATGAACGAGGCGTCGCTGGCGGCGGAAGACGTCGTGACGGGTGATCTGAACAATCTGAACCTGGGTTATGCCGGTTCGCTGTCGGTCACAGACGATGCCTCCGTCACGCTGACGCCGCTGCTGCGCAGTTCTGCCGAATCGGGCATGCTCGACATCAGCGCGCTGACCTTCTTGCAGGACCCCAACGCACTTCTCGACGACTACGTGGGCGATGAGCAGCAGCACGTGATCGCGGCGCGCGTTGAGGGCGAGGTGAAAAGCGCGTTCGAAACGCCGGTTGCGGGCGCCGAGGGTGAACATCGCGCGGAGTCTGACGGGCCCATCAACGTGATCGTTGTGACCGACGTGGATCTGCTGGCCGATCGCCTGTGGGTGCGGGTGCAGAATTTCTTCGGGCAACGTGTCGCCAGCGCGTTTGCCAACAACGGCGATTTTGTTTTCAACGCGCTCGACAATCTGACTGGCAACGCCGATCTGATCAGCATCCGCGGCCGCCAGACCTTCCGTCGGCCGTTTGAAAAAGTCGACGAGCTCACTCGCATCGCGGACGAGCAATTTCGCACCAAGGAAGAAAGTCTGCAGGAAGAGCTGCGTCAAACCGAGGCGCGCCTGACCGAGTTGCAGGCCAGTCGCGACGACAGCAATACGTTGATCATGACCGACGCACAGCGCGCGGAGATCGACAATTTCCTCGATCAGAAGCTTCGTATCCGTAAAGAACTGCGCGCGGTGCGCAGCGATCTGGATAAGGACATTCGCGGCCTGGGAACGCGATTAAAGGCACTGAATATCCTGGCCGTACCGGCTCTGGTTGTGATCTTCGCTTTGATCATGGGCGCCCGTCGTGCGCGACGCGCGGCGGCGCAGCGGGGGAGTTAGCTATGTCGACAAGAATGATAACGTTGATCGCCGGCGCGATACTTGCGGCCGTGCTGGCCTTTGTTGTGGCACAGAATCGGGCGCCGAGTACACAGGTGGTGGGCGAGGCGCCCCTGTTCGTCGGTCTCGATGAGCGTATCAACGACGTGGACAAAGTCACGATTACGGGGGCCGGCGACGCGGTCAAGGTGACGCTGGTTCGCGGCGACGACGCGTGGACGGTCGCGGAGCGCGATGGCTATCGCGCCGATCCTGCCAAACTGCGCAAGCTTCTGATCGATCTTGCCAACACCCGTTTGATCGAACGCAAGACCGCGCGTCCGGAAAACTACCCGGCCTTGGGTGTCGAGGATGTTAGCGCCGAGACGGCCGCTGGTATCAAGGTGTCACTGGGCGGTCTGGGTGACAGCGACGCCGTGATTCTCGGCAACTCGGCGCGCAACAATGCCGCGATGTATGCCCGGCGCAGCGGCGAAGAAACATCGTGGGTGGCCGATACGCGCCTGCGTATTGATCAGAAGCCCGAAGACTGGCTGATCAAGGATCTGATTGATGTGAACGCGTCGCGCGTCAAGCAAGTGCGTATCACTCACGTGGACGGTGAAGTCGTTGAGGCGAACCGGGGTGACGCTAATTTTGAGGTGGCCAATCTGCCCGAAGGCAAGTCGCTGTCGAGTCCCGGCGTGGCCGATGCGATGGCCAGCGTGCTGGACGATCTGAAGTTTGAGGATGTGGTCGCGCTGGGCGATTTTCTGGCCGAAAACGAACCGGCTGCAAAGATTGTCTATCAGACGTCTGACGGTTTGCAGATAGATGCCACAGCAAGCGCTGCCAACGGCAAGTTTTATCTGCACCTGACGACAAAGCCGCTGCGACTTGATGCGCTGGCGTTTGCCGGCGATGGCGAGGCGGCGGAGGGTGAGCCCTCGCCCGAGGAGAAAGCGGCTGCCATGTATGAGGCGATGCAGGCGCAAAGCGCGGAGATCAATCAGCGTGTGAATGGGTGGGTGTACACGATTCCGCTGTTCAAGTACGAACAGCTCACCCGCCGCATCAGCGATCTGGTGGGCGAGGAAGCGCCCGGACCAAACTAGCGCTTTTCAGACCTCGCCGACGGGCTTGATAAACGCGGCCTGAAACGCGTCCTTGTCCAGTCCGCGCAGGTATTCGACGTTGCGCTCGGGGATGGCGTCCGGATCTCCGTGACGCTCGACCGCTCGGGTGATCGAGGCTTCGCGCAGCAGATGCAGCATGGGCCAGGGTGAACGGTTGGTGTAGTTGGCCGGATCGTCGGGCGGGCTGTCTGCAAAACGGTACTGCGGGTGAAAGCTTGCGATCTGCAGTTTGTCGCTGACGCCGAGTTTTTCGAGAATCATGTCGGCGGTGCTCAGAAACTGGTTGTAGTCGGTAAATTCCTGCAACACGTGCGGATGGACGAGCACGCTGGTCTCAATGTCGACGTCCGCCAGCAGGCGACTGATCTCTGCGCCCAGATCGACAATCAGCGCGTCCGGCGAGCTGGCCTCGCTCAGCGCGTAGCGGATCAGGTCTTCGCGCAGCGGACGTGCGGCAAACGGGCACAGATTGTGGCCGACCACGACGTCCGTGATCCAGCGGCGCGTGTCTGCAAGCGGAGTGTGCGCCACGTTATTCGACGGGAGCCGAGGCAGTCAGGGTGAGACCGTCGATGGTGATACGAGCGCTTTGTTCGTCTGCGGCGATGGTCAGATCGACGATGCCGCGCCGGGCAGCCGCCTGCGCCAGCTCAAGAATGTCGCAGCGGAAATGACACACCAGCGACGTCGCACTGCCAAACAGCAGATGCAGACCAGACGTGCCCAGGCAGTCGTCTTCCTCAAGCCCGAGCTTACGCCAGAACTCGCGATTTTCGTCTTCGTCGTTGGTGGGGATTTCCAGACTGGCGAACTGGCCGAGTATGGAGATGTCGCGCTCTTCGAAGGGTGCGGGCGAAAACGTGCGCGACTCCAGAACCGCGGTCATCTGCCCGCCGGGCGCGACAAAGCCCACCTCATTGAACGACTCGCTGGAGAGTTTTTCAAAGGCCAGTTCGATGCCCTGGACGCGGTACGCGTCGCGCCACTTTTGCAGATCTGACTGCACAAAGGTCAGTGACGGCGAATCAAAATCGTAACGGTGAAGTCCGATGTTCAGACGCCCGTCGCTGACCACCGCGTAGGGATGGGACCAGACGTCGCCAACGGGAATTTCACGGAAGCCCAGTGCCTCGAATGCATGGATGCTCTCCAGAACGTCGGGGCAGGAAACGCTGACTTCCAGAAAGCGGCCGAGCATCAGCGTTCGGCACCCAGCGCCAGCGCGCGCTCACGAGTGTGATTCAGGTCGCCGCTTGCCGGCATCTCGATCCAGCCGCCCAAATTGCGAACGGCCAGATCAGCCAGAAAATCGATATGGTCGGAAGCATCGTTGAGCGCGGGGATGTAGCGCAGCGCCGTGCCGCCTTTTTCCTCGAACAGCTCGGCATAGCCCAGCGCCACTTCCTCGAGCGTTTCGAGGCAGTCGGCGGAAAAACCGGGACACAGAACGTCGACCTTGCCAACGCCTTCGCTGCCCCACTGCTCGAGCACCTGATCTGTGTAGGGTCGCAGCCATTCGGCTTTCCCGAGACGTGACTGGAAACTCAAGGCCCACTGATCGTCGTTCAGGCCAAGGAGGTCGGCGCACAGCCGGGCGGTCTTGTGGCACTGGCAGTGATAGGGATCGCCGCTGAGCAGGTTGCGCTTGGGGATGCCGTGAAACGAGAACAGCAGCTTGTCGCCGGCGCCGTGTTGCTCTCGATAGCGATTGACGCTGGCGGCCAGCGCGCGCACGTAGCCGTGTTCGTCGTGATACTGGTTAACAGTGCGAATCTCGGGCAGCCAGCGCCAGCGACGCAGCACGCGTGTCACCTCATCCACGGTAGCCGCCGTGGTCGTTGCCGAATACTGTGGGTAGAGCGGCAAGACCAGAAGTCGCCGCACGTTGTTCTGGCGCATCTTGTCCATGACGCTTTCGATGGACGGTTCGCCATAGCGCATGGCGAGCTCGACATCGCAGTCCACGCCGAGCTTCTCGCGCAGCAGGGGGGCAAGCGCATCGCGTTGCTTGAGCCCGATGTGCAAAAGCGGGGAGCCGTCAATCCCCCAGACCTTTTCATAGGCTTCGGCCGATTTTTTGGGGCGCGTGCGCAGCACCACGCCGTGCAAAATCGCAAGCCACACGAGCCTTGGCACTTCGACCACCCTGGGGTCGCTCAGAAACTCCGCCAGATAGCGACGCACGTCTCCGGGAGTGGGGCTGGCGGGGGTGCCGAGGTTGGTCAGAAGGACGCCGACCCGCTGGGGGGTTTCGTGGGCGTAGTTCTGTTCGTTAACAAATCGGGCCATGGCTGGGAGTCCGGGGGGTTGTCGCGTGCGCTGGGCGCAATGGTAACGGGTGGAAGCTTGGGGCACAAAGGCACTTGCGCTTGTTTTTGACGGTTCGAGCGACTGGCGTGTTTGGGTTCGTCGTCTGGATCGAATTGTCTTGATCTGAGCGGACTCCGGGCAGGCAGAGGGCCCGGGAAAAAAAAACGCAAGAAAAACAAAATGGCCGCCGGCCCCCCCCCCCCAAACGGCGCTAATGAACACCCTGGGGCGGCGGGGCGCCCCCCACCCTGGGGGGGCTAAATTTTTGAAGGGGCCTCTGCCTGCCCGAAGTCCTGGTTCAACGTGTCGTTTTGACTCGTGCCCTCGTTCTCGGGGGTGTTTGAGGAGTCAAAAGAAGCGATCGAGGGTAAGTTGGATGTAGTCGTCGTCGCGCAGGCCAAACAGGAAGTCTTCGGGGTCGGGATTGAAGAAAAAGCGGCCCTCCAGTGACAGGCGCCACGATTGGCCGAGGCGTCGATTGCCCTCGACGGTGGCAAACGAGGTCTGGGTATCGGCGTCGATGACGCCGAAGGCCAGCAGTTCCATGTCCTGCACGTCGTTGAAGGCGATTCGTGTGCCGATGGCAACATCGTTGCGCGTGCTGGTGCGCAGGGCGGGTTGATCGTCGAACAGATACTCGGTGATCAGGCCGACATCAATGCTGGTGTCGAATACGCCGTTGAAGGTGTGTTCGAGGCCGGCGACAAACGCGGTTGAGCGTCCGTCAAAGTTATGTCTTGACACCAGCTCGAGTTTCCACAGCGTGTCGCCCTTGGTGGCCTGCACATCGAGACTGGTTTGCTCAAGGCGGTCGTAGTTGGTGATCAGGAACGGGCCGCTGGCGGGATTGATGGCCAGCTCGAAGCGCGGTTCGCGCATGGTGCCGGAGAAGTGTGCGAGGCCAACGTCCCAGTCGCCGAAGTAGTGACTGTAGCGCAGGGCGACATCGAGTCGATTGCGGCCGCGCGAGCTTTCATAGACAGGGTTATCCTGATCGATGGGCAGCGGCAGGCGCGGCCGGCCGGCCAGTCCCTGAAACGTGCGTTCGCGGTGCAGCGGCATCAAAAACAGATCGAGCGTGCCCCATTCGGGCAGCCAGCGCAGGCTGACCATGGGCTGGCCTAGTTTGTCCTCGGTGTCGATGTTCTCGACAAAGTCACTCTGATTGATGATGTCGACCAGATGCGATGATTCGGTCACACCCCAGAACACGCGGCGCAGGCCCACCGACAGCTCAACGGCATCGAGACTGAGCTGCCAGTAGGCCTCGCGCAGATCGCCGTGGGTGCGTTCGGCGTCGCGCTGATCGACACGCAGAAAAGGCGCGAAAATCACCCGCTGGCGACCGTCGTCCCAGCTGTGGAAATATTCGGGCGCGATGGAAAACGCCAGGCCGCTGCTGAACTGTTCGTTGAACAGCGGATCGCTCATGAAGTACTTGCCCTCCACTCCCACATTGCCGCTCCACTCGCCGGCGCCGCTTGTCAGCGCCGGCAGCAGAGCAAGCGCAGCGTATGCAAGGCGACGGATCACTATCTGGCCTTGGACAGGCTGTTGCGCGTGAAATCCGAGTCTTTCAAACCGGACTGAAAGGCGTATTCGCTGAACGTGAGCACCGTGCTCTTGCCGGTCTGATGATTGACCATCTCCATGCGACCGGGGCGCCAGTAGTTATCCAGATACTGCTGAAAGTCGCTCGAGCTCAGCGTTTTGAGCTTGCTCTTTTTGCGGTCATAAAAATCGACCTTGAACACCCGGTAGTGCTCCTGATCCAGCCACACCACCTGACGTGTATAGCCGGATTTCTTGTCGACCGGATAGCGCTCCATAACAAAATGCGCGCGCCCGTCGATGTCCTCGTCGCGCAGATACTTGTAGTTGTATTTTTCGACTTCCTGCGACGACAGGTCCTCGTAGGCAAATTCGCTGCCGACGAACGGGCCGCTCTTGTTGCTCGAGGATATGCGCTTCGTGCGCTTGAGTGCGGGAAGAAACAGCCACTGATCGTCGGAGCCTTCCTTGTGCGAGTGGGTAAGAAGTGCCGTGCCCTTTACGTCCGCCGGATCGTCGAACACGATCAGGCTCTTGTCGCCGTCGTCGGACACTTCGAGCGAACTGCTGTGCATCTGGCGCGTGCGCTCGTCGCCGTTCTTGTTGCGCAGGGTCATGGTCAATATGACTCTGGTGTCGCCGAAACCGGCGTCCCGCCGATCAGCTTCTTTTGCGATCTCAAGGCCACGTTCTTCAGGCGTCTGAGCGCCGGCCAGGGCCGCCGCGCCGAGCACGGCGGCAACCATAAGCGCTCTGCAACTGCGCAAGGTGTCATGCAAGCGATGGGGCATGGGAGGTCTCCTCGTTGGAATCGGTGTTCGACGAATCGAACTTCAATAAAATGGGGGGCAAAAGCAGAAAATCCACGGCCAAAGCCAGAAAGATCGCCATGGTGGTCAGCGTGGCCATGGTGGAGTTGATTTCAAAATTGGACTGGGCGAGGACGCCGAAACCCGCCATCAAAATGATGGTGGTCACAACCAGCGCGGTGCCGACGGTCGAAAACGCGTAGCGCACGGCGTCGGTCGCGGACATGCCGTTTTCGCGTCGCGCACGCAGGTATTTGCTTAGAAAATGCACGGTGTCGTCGACGACGATGCCAAGCACCATACCCGAGACCACCGATGCCGCCATATTGATCTGCCCGACAAACAGGTACCAGATGCCGAACGTCAGGCCGATCGGCAGCAGGTTGGGCAGCAGGCTCAATAGTCCAATCCGTACGCTGCGCAGCGCGATCATCAGGATGGCCGAAATCAGGATCAGGCCAAACACCGAGCCGCCAATCATGCTGCGGATGTTGCGTTCGCTGATGTAGGAAAACATGACCGCCACGCCGACGCCCTTGGTCGCCAGTTCCGGCGCATTCTCTTCCAGCCACTGCTCGCTGCGCGCAACCAGTGCACGCTGGTTCTTGCTGGAGATGGTCTTGACCGTCGCCACGAGTCTGGAGGCGGACTTGTCGAGATTGACCTGGTTGGTCAGGTCCAGGCCCTGGGGCAACGATAACTCGTAAAGCAGCAGGTACTGGGCACCGAGTTCGCTGCTTTCGGGCAGGCGATAGTAGTCGTCGTTATCACCGTGCAGACTCTTGTTCAGACGCTTGAACACATCGGTAATCGTGTTGACGTGTACAACGTGTTCCTGCTGGCTGAACCAGTCGGCAAACGCCTCAACCTGACGCAGGTAGTTCGGATCGCTGACGCCGCCCTCGCGGCCGGCCGGCAACGAATAATTGATCAAAATCGTGCCGGTGAGGTTATCGTTGGTGTAATCCATGTCACGACGAAACTCGATGTCCTCGTCGAAATACTCCACGAAGTTGTCGTCGAGCTCGTTGAGGGGAATCAGCGCGAGAATGCCGACGCTGAGCACGAGGCCGCCGATCATCAATGGACGACGATTCGCAATCACCATGTCGGCGAAGCGCTCGAGCATCGCGTGGCCGCCGCGCGCCGTCTGGCTGGTACGGCAGGGCAGCACCGACAGCAGAACCGGAAGCAGGGTCACCGACAGGAAAAAGCCGGCCATGACCCCCACGGCGGTGATGTTGCCCAGATCGTGAAACGGCGGTGAATCCAGAAAATTCATGGTCAAAAAGCCGATCGCCGTGGTCACGCTGGTCAGGAACACCGGCTGCAGATTGATACGCAGCGCGTCCACGATGGCATCGTGCTTGTTCATGCCGCCGCGGATCTTGGCGAACATCGAGATGATGATGTGCACGCAGTCGGCCACGGCGAGTGTCGTGATCACCGTTGGGGCCGATGCGGCGGGTGATGACAGGAACACGCCGGTCGCGCCGGCAAAACCCATAGCGATAAAAATGGAACCCAGCACAATCAACGCGGTGGCGATGGCGGACATCACACAGCGCACGATGAGCACCATGCCAAGCAGGATGACCAGATACATGGCCGGGACCAGTGTGGCGATGTCGCTGCGCGCCGATTCGGCAAA
>CAZXCL010000024.1:30825-52092 GCA_964639265.1 uncultured Gammaproteobacteria bacterium
GGGCACCAGATCTTCGACCAGCAAATCGTCTTGCTCGGCAATGGTGTGCTGGTAGTTGGTGATGGAGTCGACGCGAATGGAGAACGGCAGTTCCCAGCTTTGAGCGGTCAGGTCAGTGATGGCGGCCAGCGTCTGGCGGTCAAAGACGTTGCCGCTTTGCGGGGTCACCACAAACATCAGGCCCTCGTCTTTGGTGTAGACGTTCTGGATTTCCTCGAAGGCCTGCAGCTGCGGGTTGTCCTGCCCGAAATAGATCCGATAGTTGTCCTTGAAGCGCAGCGAGCTGGCGGCATAGACGCTCAAGGCCAGCACACCCAGCACGGCCAGAATTACAATCAGGCGATGGGCAAGAAGCCAGCGCGCGTAGCGCACCACGGACTGATCAAACGGACTGAGTTTCGAAGCGTTCATACCTTGTTCCTTCAGGTCATCTCAGGCGGCGTGGGCAGATACGTCTGCATTGGCCGGGGACGGCACGCGTCGGTCGAGATAAATCAACAGCGCGGGCAGCAGCAGGAAGTCGATCAGCAGCGCGAAAAACAGCGTCACGACAATGAGGGTCGCAGTAACAGAGTTGACGCGAAACGTGGAAAGCATCAGTACAGCAAAACCGCAAGACAGCACCACGCTGGTTGTCACCAGGGCCGCGGCCACGTTTTTGAAGGCGTAGCGCACGGCGGCAATGGCATCGAGATCCTGTTCGCGGCGCGCGCGCTGGTACTTGCTCAGAAAGTGCACCGTGTCATCGACGACGATGCCGAGCGTCATGGCCACGATGACCGACACCGCCATGTTGATCTCGCCAACAAACAAACCCCATACGCCCAGCGCCATGCCGGCCGGCAGGAGATTGGGCGCGATGCTGATCAGACCCAGCCGCAAATCACGCAGGGCGAGGATCAAAAGCACAGAAATCAGCGCGAGTCCGAGCAGCGTGCCAAACAGCATGTTGTTGATGGTGCGGCGTGAGACCTCGGCGAAAATCAGCGAGCCGCCCACGGCGCTGGCGGCGATGTCAGGATGATTGTCCTGCAGCCAGGCGTTGCCCTCGGCCGCGAGCGCGCGCACCTCGTTGGAGGAAATGTTGTTGAGCGTGGCGACAAGCTGCGTCTCGGACTTGTCCTGATTGATGCGATCGTAGAGGTCCAGGCCAAAGGGCAGGGATAGCTCATAAAAAAGCAGGTACTGCGCGGCGAGTTCGCGGTCGGCCGGGAGGCGGTATTCCTCGGGATCGGCGCCGTGCATGTTTCGATTCAGGCGCTTGTACACGTCGGTGATGGCGCTGACGTGCAGCACCTCGGGCCGATCGCGCAGCCAGCTCGCCAGAGCGTCGACACGCTGCAAAAACTCCGGGTTGGCCACGCCGTTGTCCTCGCCCGAGGGCAGCGAGTAGTGCAGCTGATAAATACCTGTGAGTCGTTCGCTCGTGAATTCTGTCGCCGAGCGAAAGTCGACGCGCGGACTGAAATAGGTGATGAACTGATCATCGAGCACGTTGCGCGGGATCATGGATCCGATGACGGCCACTCCCAGCAGCATGCCGATCAAAAGGCCGCGGCGTTTGGCGATGGCGAACTCACCGATGCGTGTTGTCAGTGGCGACACCCGATCGCGCCCTTCAGGAACGGGCAGCGGCAGCACGTGCATAGCCGCAGGCAGAAACGTGACCGAAAACACAAACGCGACCATAACGCCAAGCGCCGTAATGTTGCCCAGATCGCGAAACGGCGGGCTGTCGCCGAAGTTCATGACCAGAAAACCGATTGCGGTGGTGATGCTGGTCAGAAACACCGGCTGCACGTTGACACGCAGGCTCTCGACAATGGCCTCGGGTTTGGCAAGACCGCTGCGCCGCTGGGCGAAAAACGTACTCAGAACGTGCACCGAGTCGGCCACCGCGAGCGTCATGATCATGGAAAACGAACCGGCCGACGGTGGCGTGAGTTTGTAGCCGAGCCAGCCAGCAAGCCCTTCACCTGTGGCCACGGAAAGACCGACAAGCGCCATGGCGCAGAGCATGGCCTGTACCGAGCGCAGCAAAATCAGCATCACGATCACAATCACCACGACCATGATCGGCACGAGTTGCACGATGTCGTGCTTGCTGGCCTCCAGGAACGCGTTGTCGAGCATGACCAAACCGGTCAGCCGGAACGTGATATCCGGATAGCGTTTTGAAAATTCGGCGACCAGTTCGCGCGCAGCGGCAGCGATCAGTGTGTTTTCGTCGGGGTCGGTTTCGGGCAGGGTGAAGCGGACGTTGACGGCGCTCACGCTGGCGTCCGGAGAGATCACCCGATCCACCAGTGCGATTTCCGTGACCGCGATGTCGCGTGCCGCCGCGCGTTCGGCAGCCGTCGCTGTCTCCACATCGCCAATCAGATCGCCAACATTCAGATCGTCGCCGTCCACGCGCATGTGCTGGAAATTGGTGATCGAATCCACGCGTGTGGCGAACGGCAGCTCCCAAGAGCGCTGCGTAATCTCGCTGATTGCGCGCAGCGTGTCGGTGGCAAAGACGTCACCCTCCGCGGGAGCGACGACGATCAGTACATTGTTGCTGCGGGTGTAGGTGTCCTGCAGCTTGGTGAGTTCGGCAAGCTCGGGATTGTCTTCATCAAAGTAGGCGCGGTAGTCATCGTGAAAGCCCAGCTTCGGCAAACCGGCCGCGGCAAATAGCGCGACGAGAAGCGTCATAGTCAGCACGGTCCACGGGCGCTGCAGCAATGCGCGTGCGTAGCGGACCGTCAGACGATCAGTCAGAGTGCGGATGGCCATGGGAGTGTGCGGGTCAGGCGACGGCGGTCGAGGGTTTCGGATCGTCCGTGCGCAGGCTGTTCACATAGTCGGTCATGCCCATGTAGCAGGCTTTGAACATCTCGGTGCTGTGCGAGCTCTTGGCCATGCTGATGCAGCCTTCATACGCGGCCAACGTAAAAGCGGCGGCGTGGTCGGTGTTGAGATTGGCGCGCACCAGGCCACGTTCCTGACCGCGTTTCAGCGCATTGGCGATGCGCGAACGCCAGATTTCGATGATGTTGTTCAGGCGCTTGCGAAACCCCTCATCCAGCGCCGACATCTCGTGCACCAGATTGTTGACCGGGCAGCCAAGCATCGGCGAGCCCTGGGTGTCGAGCTCGGACTGCTCCATGCCGATGCGCATGAGCGTATCCAGCGGATTGAGCGACTCATCATCGAGATCCGCCATCATTTGCTCGGCCCACGGAGTGATTACGTCTTCGACCACCGCGTAGCCCAGCGCAGTCTTGTTGGGAAAATGGTGATACAGGGCGCCTTTGGTCACACCGGTGCGGCGCAGAATGTTGTCGATGCTTGCGCTGCGAAAGCCCTGGGCGTGAATTTCTTCGAATGCCGCCACGAGGATCGCTTCGCGGGTTTTGTCCGGATTGCGCTTGATGACCATTGAGATTCCCTCCGCTGTCAAACAAAAACAACAAGTTAGGCTCGTCAAAAGCCTACATACCGACTAGTATGGATGTGTTTTCGTCAATGTTCAAGAGGGAGGGTGGCGTCCTGCTGCTCGGTGGATGCGGCGGGCAGCCTTAGCAAGGCCAGCGTCCCAAGCAAGGCGCCGGTGGCTTCCCAGACCAGCGCGCCGAGCATCGTGCCGGACATACTCTGATCGACGAAAAGCCCGACGATGCGACCTACGGCGATGCCACCGGCCACCGCAACCAGTGCCATCAGCGCGCCTGACCGCCACGGCCGATAAAATGCGGCGCGAATCATAAAGGCGGCCAGCCCAAGTTCGAGGCCACCATAAAACGCGCGAATCTCGGTTAGCGCGCCGGGCGTGTCAGGTGTCATGTGAATAAGGCTTGCGAGCGATGCCGGTGCGAGCAGGGCCCACACGCCGAAGGCACCGAAGCTCGCACCAAAAAAAAGCAATACCGCAACGGGAAACACCACAAACACTCCGCTTCATTTCGCCAGTGGTTGAGTGTAGCAGTCTGTGCCGCTAGGTTAGCGGGGCGCTTAACCGCATTGGGTGCGGTGTCGCCACAAGGAAACTCAATCATGTCCGAACCCGGTCTTCTGCAGCAATCGCTGGTCTATCTTGGTGCCGCCGTCGTCGCGGTGCCGCTCGCGCGACGCCTCGGGCTCGGCTCCGTGCTCGGCTATCTGATCGCCGGGGTGCTGGTGGGGCCCTTTGTGTTCCAGCTTGTAGGTTCCGAACAGGATGAGGTGCTGCATTTCGCCGAGTTTGGCGTGGTCATGATGTTGTTCCTCGTCGGCCTGGAACTGCGGCCCTCACGTCTGTGGCAGATGCGTGTGTCCATTCTGGGTCTGGGGGGGCTGCAGGTGTTGCTCTCCACCATTCTGATTGCCGGTGTCGCGATTTTGCTGGGCCAGTCGCATAGCGCGGCACTTGCCATCGGTCTGATCATGTCGCTGTCGTCCACGGCCATCGTTCTGCAGTCTTTGAGCGAACGCGGACTGCTGCGCACGAGTCCCGGGCAGTCGAGTTTTTCGGTGCTGCTGTTTCAGGACATCGCCGTGATTCCAATGCTGGCCGTACTGCCGTTTCTTGCCGCCGATCATGGGCAGTCTGGTGCCGCGTCGAAGGTGGCGGTGGAAGGCGCCGCACACGGCGCAACGTTGTCGCCGTCCCAGCAGGCGCTTTATCTGCTGGTGATTGTGGTTGTGATGGTGTTGTTCGCGCGCTTTCTGGCGCGGCCGGCGTTTCGATTTATTGCCGAGGCGCGTTTGCCGGAGGTGTTTACCGCTGCGGCGCTTTTGCTTGTGGTGGCCTTGTCTTTCGTGATGCAGAGCATTGGCGTGTCGCCGGCCCTCGGTGCGTTTGTGGGTGGCGTCGTGCTCGCGGACAGCGAGTTTCGTCACGAACTCGAGTCCAACATCGAGCCGTTTAAAGGTTTGCTTCTCGGGCTGTTCTTTATCACTGTCGGCGCCACGATGGATCTGGACCTGCTGCTGATGGAGTGGCGCCAGATTCTTCTCCTGACGTCGTTGCTATTGCTGTTGAAGTTCAGCGTCCTGCTGGTGCTGGGCAAACGCTTCGGGATGCAGTACATGAACAACCTGTTGTTTGCGGTGGCGCTGTGCCAGTCGGGTGAGTTCGCCTTTGTGCTGTTCAGTTCGGCGCGCAGCTTTGGTGTGCTCGAGAACGATCTTATCGATTTGCTCACGCTGGTCGTGGCCATGAGTATGGTCGTCACGCCCGTGCTCATGATCGCCTACGGCCGCTACAGTTTGAGAGCGGCTGATCGCAATACGCAGGAAGCGGACGAGGAAGTCATTGAGTCGGACGACAATCAGGCCATCATTGCCGGTTACGGGCGCTTTGGACAGATTGTTGGTCGCCTCCTGAACGCCAACGGCTATGGGGTAACGCTGCTCGATCACGATCCGGGTCAGATCGAGATCGCGCGAGTGTTCGGCTTCAAGGTTTATTACGGTGACGCAACGCGCATGGATCTTCTGCACACCGCTGGCGCGGACGAAGCAAAGATCCTCGTGGTTGCCGTGGAAGGGGAGGACGACATCAATCGCATTGTGACGCAAGCCAGAAAGCACTTTCCCCATTTGCGTATCCTCACGCGCGCCTATGATCGTCAGCACGTCTACAAGCTCATGGCGATGGGCTGCGCGGTGGTGCGCCGCGAAACGTTTGCCTCGGCGGTGGAGTTGGGAGTGGATGCGCTCAAGGCGCTTGGCGTTGAGGCCGCCGCCGCCGAGCGCTCGGCCCGCATGTTCCGGGAGCACGACGAGCAGACGCTGACCGACCTCTACGAGCTATGGGAAAAGGACCACGAGAACTATGTGGTCGAATCGCGTGCCAAGCGTGAGGAGCTCGCGCGGCTGTTGAAAGCCGATGACGCCGGGTCCGAGAACGCCAGCGCCGACGATGCGACCACCGGCGTTTCTTCCGGTGACGCGGTTCAGCCGTAGGCGTAGGTAGACTGCACGCCCAGCGGCAGGCCAAGCGCCCAGTAGCCAAGCAGAAACAGCGTCCACAGCACAAGGAACGAGACGGAGTAGGGCAGCATCATGGCCGTGACCGTACCGATGCCGGTGCCTTTCACGTAGCGCTGGCAGAACACCACCACGAGCGGAAAGTAGGGCATCAGCGGCGTGATGATGTTGGTGCTTGAGTCGCCAACGCGATAGGCGGCCTGAGCAAGATCGGGCGATATGCCAAGGCGCATCAGCAGCGGAATAAAGATCGGCGCGAGCAGCGCCCACTTGGCCGATGCCGAACCCACAAACAGATTGACCAGACCGGTCAGCAGAATAATGCCCGTGATCGTGACGCCCGAGGGCAACGCCGCGGCGCTGAGCACATCAGCGCCCTTGAGCGCCAGAAGTACGCCCAGATTTGACTGGCTGAAGGCGTAGATAAACTGCGCGATGAAAAACATGATCACGAGGTAGTAGCCCATGCCGGTCATGGCCTTGCTCATGCCCTCGATCATGTCGCGTGAGGACTTCACGGTGCCTGCCATGACGCCGTAGACCACCCCGGGGATCAGAAAGAACAGAAAGATCAGCGGCACAATTGAGGCCATGATCGGTGCGCTGTTGTCGGTGAGTTTGCCGCCCACGCCGCGCCAGGCAGAGTCCTCCGGATATACCGCGGCGGCAAACAGCAGTGCGGCCAGCAGCATCGACACTGTGGCGCCCCACAGAGCGCGCTTTTCCTTAGGCGTAAGCGCTTCCATCTTTGGCAGGTCGGTCATGTCGCCGTCGAGCTCGGTCGCGTTGAGACGCGGCTCGACCACCTTGTCGGTCAAAAACCAGCCCACGCTTACGATCAGAAGTGAGGAGGCGGTGGTGAAAAAGTAGTTGTTCAGCGGGTTGAGCTGCACGCTTGGGTCAAGAATCTGTGCGCCCGCCTGCGAGATGCCCTGCAGCATCGGGTCGAGTGACGACGGCACAAAGTTGGCCGAAAAGCCGCCAGACACACCGGCAAAGGCGGCCGCAATACCGGCCAGGGGATGACGGCCAGCCGCATAGAAAATGACCCCGCCAAGCGGCACGACCAGCACATAGCCTGCATCCACCGCGGTGTGGCTGACAATGCCGACCAGAATCAGAAGCGGCGTGAGAAGCCAGCGCGCCGTCACCGACATCATGGCGCGAAGGCCCGCGTTGATGAAGCCAGTGTGTTCAGCCACTCCGATGCCGAGCATGGCAACCAGCACCACGCCAACCGGATGGAAGTGCGAAAAGTTGCTGACCATTTTGGTGAAGAATGTCGCGATCGCCGAACCGGTAAGCTGGCTGTTGACCACCAGCGGTTCGTTGGTGCGCGGATCGATGACGCCGAAATCGACGCCCGCCAGAGCGGCCGACAGCGCCCAGACGATAAACAGCAGCGCGATAAACAAAACAGCCGGGTCGGGCAGTTTGTTGCCGATGCGCTCGACGGCGCCGAGCGCCCGCGCTACCCATCCGGATGGAGCTGCTTGTTCATGCTGCATGGTGTTTCCCCTGGTTATTTTGGCTCCAGAGTCTACCGTTTCGGACCTGAGCTGTCCTCCAGCAGTGCGCGGTATTGTTCGGCGCGCGGATCGCCCAGTGCATCCAGATTGGCAACGAGTTCACGCAGCGAACCCTGCGTCGCCCCGTGGCCCACGCCGCGTCCGGCGCGCCCGCGTTCGAAACCGCTCAAAAGCAGAGGTGTTGCAGCGGCCTCGTCGCCTTCCTTGCGCAGCATTCTGCCGCGGATCACATCAAACTGGCCGCACAGCCAGTGATCTTCTCCAAGCTCGGCGATGCAGATCGCACTGCCGCGATCAACCACGTCGCGTGCATCGTCGTGGCGATTCTCTTTTGCCAGAGCATTGCCATAGGAAACCAGTGCGGCGGCGATGTAGGGGTGTTGCTCACGTAACGTGCGCGAGTAAATATCCAGGGCCTCTTGAAAGCGCGGCTCGGCAAACTCCATGCCTCGAATGCTGTAATCGAGGTTGCCCAGGGCAACCAGATCATAGGCGACAAAACTGTGCTCGCTGCCGTACACCTCGCGTGAAATCGAGATGGACCGCTCACTGTAGGCCAGCGCCGTCTTGCGCTCGCCCATATGCCTGTACAGCAGCGAAAGATCTGACAGGATTAACCCGGTGACGGGATGTACTTCGCCGTAGAGTTTGACGGCCGATGCGTACGCCTCGTCGAAGACAGCCTTTGCGCGTTCGAAGTTGCGTTGTCGGTCGTACAGATAACCGAGCGTGCGCTGTGCGTCGATGACCTCGCCATTCAACGGGCCCTTACGACGCAGATAAATGTCGACGGCCTGCAGCATCCACTCGACAGCCTGCGCGTAATCGCCGTTGCTCTCCACGTTTTCGGCCAGCAGCTTCAGGGTGTTCGCATACAGTACGGTGTCTTCGAGATCGACCTGCTCAAGCTTTGCGCGAGTCGCCTCAAGCGCTTGCGCGGCCTCGCTGTAGCGGCTTTCAAGCGTCAGAACCTTGGCCGCAACCAGCTCACTGGCAACCGGTTCGACGTCATCCGCGTCGTCCAGATTAGCCAGGTCGATAGCACGCTGCGTGTGCAGACGGGCCTGGTCCATATCGCCAAGCTGTGCACAAACACCGCCCAGCGCGTTAAGCGTGTCGACCAGTTCGACCAGCGGCAACGGTACGGTGTTCTCCAGTTCGCGTCGTGAATCATCGAGCAGGTCGCGCGCTTCCTCGAAAACGCCCAGCGACGCGTACACCTTGCCCATGGTGGTTTGGAGGGCCGCTCTTACCTGCGGCTGATTGGTTAGCGTGACGTTGAGCTCGCGCACGCCCTGATCGAGCAGCGTGCGGGCGGTCAGCGTTTCGCCGCCCGATTCCTCGGGGTCGCTGGAGCGAAACAGGTTTTGCAGGAATACGGCGGTCTGATTGGCGCGCGTAGCTTCGGCCTGTGCACGGTCGCGTTCAAGTGCCAACTGATAGGTATAAAACGCGGCCAGCGAAATCATGCCGATGGTGGCGGCAACGCCCATCGCGACAGCTGTACGATTACGCCGTACGAATTTACTGAATCGATAGCCGGCTGTGTCTTGCCTGGCAGCGACAGGACGATCGCGCAAGTACAGTCCGACGTCGAGCGCAAACTGTCGTGCGGAGGCGTAGCGTCGCTCGGGTTCCTTGCGCAGCGCCATGAGCACAATATTGTCGAGATCGCCTCGCAGCCGTTTGCGCAGGGTCGGCGCCGTGGCGCTGCGGTGCTCCAAAGCTGCGGAGTCCACCTCGCCACTTTGTACCAGCGTACTGGGCCTCGCCGGCTCGTGGGTGCTGATCGCGGCGGTTAACGAAGCCCGGGTGTTTGCGCGTTCGCCATAGGGCGAGACACCCACCAGCAGTTCGTAGAGCAGGACGCCGAGCGAATAAATGTCGCTGGCCGTCGTGATACCGGTGCCGCGGATTTGTTCGGGACTGGCATACAGCGGCGTGTACATCCGCATGTTGGCCTGCGTGAGGGCGAGCGTCGTAGCGGAACCGTGGTCGTCGACGATCTTCGCAATACCGAAGTCCAGCAGCTTTGGCACGCCGTTTTTTGTGACCAGAATATTGTCGGGCTTGATGTCGCGATGGATGATGAGGTTCTGGTGGGCGGTGTGTACGGCGGCGCAAACCTGTTCGAAAAGTCGCAGCCGCTGCGTCGTCGACAGCTGGTTCTGGTCGCAATAGCGTGTGATCGGCAGGCCGTCTACGTACTCCATGACCAGATAGGGCGCGCCGGACTGCGTTGTGCCGCCGTCGATGAGCCGGGCAATACTGGCATGCTCAAGTCGGGCGAGGATCTGGCGCTCGCTCTTGAAGCGCGAAATCAGTTGTGGTCCCGCCAGCGCGACGTTGATGACCTTGATGGCAACGCGCTGATTAAACTCTGCGTCGGCGCGTTCGGCTTCGTACACCGAGCCCATACCGCCGTGGTTAATGACCGCGACGATGCGATAGCCGCCAAGCTCGCTGCCCACCTCGATCGCCGGCGCAAACGACTCACCGGCGGCCACCTGCACGATGTCACCGGGGTCTGAGCTGTCGTCGGCATCGGCCGCCAGCATACTGGCAACCTGTTCTCGAATCGCGGCATCCGGGCAGGCCTGTGCAAGCCACGACGCCCGCTCCGCGACCGGAAGCGCTACGGCCTGATCAAATAGTCCATGGATAATCTGCCACTGTTCCGGTGTCATCGCTGTTTCGAACTGCGCGCCGGCGGCTAGTTTTTGCCGTCGGCGAGGATGTCATCCAGCGTGGGTGGCGGATCGTCGCTGTCCAGTGCGCCGCTCTTCAGCCGGTCAACATAGTTGCGATAGGCCTTCATCGCCTGATGTGCGAAAAGCACCACGATTGGCAGATTGGCCAGCAGCATGACGCCGGTGCCAATGCCGGTCAGATTGTCGAGTTCTCGGTCCGTGCTCACAAACCCCGTGGTTGCGAACAGCGCCAGCGCCAGGTACACGCATTTAAACGGCATGACCGATTTTTCTCCTGCAAGAAAAACCATGCCCTGTTCGCCGTAGTAGCCCCACGAGATGATGGTTGAGAGCGCGAACAGCCAGGTCGCGACCGTGATCAGATACTTGCCCAGGCCGTCAACGACCGAATCGTAGGCACGCGCGGTGAGCGACGCGCCCACGTAGCTGCCGTAGAGTCCCGCATCTCGAATCTCGGGCTTGGTGTCGCTGTAGATATTGGCAAAGCGCACGTAGCGTCGTCCGCCGTCGTCCATGACCTGGCCATTGACCCGATGCAGGTTGTTGTCAGTTTGCGCGCTGACATCCCCGGTGTAGATCATGAATACGCGGTCGCCGGCGACCCACTCGCCTGAGGTGCGCGTTGGCACGGTGATGTCCTGCACACTCCACTGGCCAAGTTCGACCGGTGTGACGGTCGGCGGCGACTCGAACTGCCCCTCGGCCGAACGGTTCCAGACGCCGGTGCTTAGGATTACCAGTGCGGTAAACGTGCAAACAATCAGCGTGTCGACAAGAGGCTCCAGCCCGGCGACCAGACCCTCGCGTACCGGTTCGTTGGTCTTGGCAGCCGAATGTGCAATCGGGGAGCTGCCCTGGCCGGCCTCACTTGAGAACACGGCGCGCTTGAGTCCCACGAGAATCGCAAAGCCCATGGTGCCGCCGAGAAAAGCGCCGCTCGCATCTGCGGTCGCAAACGCCGAGCGAAAAATCAGCGCAAACATGTCGGGGATCTGCGCGGCATTGACAAACAGCACGTAGGAACCGGCCAGCAGATACATTGCGACCATAAAAGGCACCAGCGTGCCGGCGACACGACCGATGCGTTTGATGCCGCCAATGATGACCAGGCCAATCAGCGTGGCGAGTACGACGCCGCTGACAATGCCCGGTACGCCAAAATACTCGCGCGTGATCTCCGCGACGTTCCAGGCTTGAAACATGTTGCTGCCGGTGGACGCGGCGATGAGCATCGTGATGCAGAAAATGGTGCCGATGACCTTGCCGAGGCCAGCGTATTTCGGATCGAGACGTGCCAGCCCGCGGGCGGCCACCCACATTGGTCCGCCGTGAGGATTGTCGGGATCGTCGGTGTTGCGGTAGAGCATCGACAACGTGACTTCGACAAACTTGACGGCCATGCCGAAAAGTCCGATCACCCACATCCAGAAGATTGCCCCGGGTCCGCCCAGCGCGATGGCAAGCGCGACACCGCCGATGTTGCCAAGCCCGACCGTGGCTGAGAGCGCCGCGGACAGCGCCTGAAAATGACTGATGGCTCCGGGGTCGTTCTTGTCGTCGTATTTGCCCGTGATGACCTGCGTGCCGTGAGTCAGACAGCGAAACTGACAAAAACCACTCCAGATCGTGAACACGATCCCCACGAGCACAATCGCGAACAGAATGTAGTTGTGCCACAGCACCGCGTTGATCATGGACATCAGGTTGTTGACGGCTTCCATTGGACCTCGGTGCGGCAGCAGGGCTTCGATAGTAGCGCACAGCGGTGCTACAGTCGCGCTCCCATGAACGCTACGTCCAACAAGATCCACTGGTGGTCCGAAACCCGCGCGCTGATCGTGCTGGCGCTGCCTCTGATCATAAACAACCTTGCCATTTCGATGACCTCGTTCCTCGATGTGATCATGGCCGGTCGCCTGGGATCAGAGGACCTGGCGTCGGTCGGCGTTGGCAGCGCTGTCTGGGCCACCGCGTTTCTGTTTGGCCTCGGCGTGATGATGGCCATGAGCACGACGGTGGCCCATCTGATGGGTGAAGGAAAAGTTCGGCGCGTTGGTGGTTACGTGCGTCAGGGCATGTACGTGGCGCTCGCGCTGGCCATGGTCATGATCGTTGTGCTGTATGTCGTGACGACCTGGGGCCTGCGCCTGTTTGGTATCAGCTCGTCGATGATGCCTTCCACCCAGGGCTATCTGTACACGATCGCGTGGGGGCTGCCGCTGATGTATCCCTATCTTTGCATGCGCTTTGCCAGCGAGGGTGCGGGCCACGTCAAGCCAATCATGTATATCGCACTGGCCGGCATCGTCGTGAATTTTATCGGCAACTACACCCTGATGTTCGGCAACTTCGGTTTCCCGCGTTTGGGCGCCACCGGTTGCGGTATCGCCTCGGCGATTTCCATGTGGTTCAATTTCTTCGCGATGCTCTGGTACGTGCGGCGCACGCCGCAGGTCTATGCGCCGATGCGTTTGTTCAAGCGATTTGACTGGCCGAATCGTGCGCGCTTGACCGAACTGCTGGCGCTCGGACTGCCAATCGGCGGTAGTGTGCTGGCCGAGGTCATGCTGTTTAGCGCCAGCGGCATCATGATGGGTGTGCTGGGCGCCAACGAAGCGGCGGCGCATGCGATTGCGATCAACTATGCGGCGACCATGTTTATGGTGCCCATGGCGATCAACTCGGCGATCACCGTGCGCGTCGGGCACGCACTTGGCAAGGGCGAGCCGTCGCGCGCGCGCAGCATCGGCTGGCTGGGCATGGGGCTGTGCGGACTGTTCATGACGGTGTCGGCGTTCGGTCTGGTGCTTCTGCGAGAACCGATTGTGGGCTTGTACACCGGCGATACTGCCGTTCGTGATATCGCGATCGGTCTTCTGTTCATGGCCATGATCTTTCAGATATCTGACGGCCTGCAGGTGGGCGCCGCCGGCGCGCTGCGCGGCTACAAGGACACGCGTTTTCCGCTTTACATAAATATCTTTGCGTACTGGTTCATCGGCTTTCCCGTCGCCGTTTACGCTGGTTTGCGCGGCGCGGGCGATCCAAACGGTGTGTGGCTGGGACTGGCGACCGGGCTTACGATAGGCGCCGTACTTTTGGCCATGCGTTATCGTCACGTCAGCGTCGGGTATCGAAGATAGTGGCGCGTGAAATCCGTCGGCGTCTCGGGCACTATTTGAGCTGATGTGAAAAACAATTGACCGCAATAAGCTCGGGAGCGGCAGCATGATTACGAAAGCAGGTTTCAAATACGTCGGGCTATGCGCGTTGCTTCTTTTTGGTTTGAGCGGCTGCGCAACGCTTGCGCAAAGCGTCGAGGCGCCCAAGCTCAGCCTGTCCAATGTTCAGATGCTGCAATCGACGTTGCTCGAGCAGCGCTATCGCCTCACTCTTCGAGTGCAAAATCCCAACGGCATCCCGCTGCCGATCAAGGGCATGGACTACGCGGTCAAGTTTGCCGGCGTAGATTTTGCCAGCGGCGTTACACCCAATGCGTTTCGTATTCCTGCCAACGGTGAGCATACGGTCGACATTGATGTAACGACTAATCTGCTGCGTTCCGCTCAGCAGCTCATGCGCTATTTGAAGGACGATCCGGACTCACTAGAGTATCAGCTCAGCGGCAGCGTACAGGTGGATATTCCTTTTGTTGGCGCCGTGCCGTTTTCCAAAACCGGTGTCGTCAATTTCCGCCAGTAGATGAGCGCGTTGTTTCGTGCCCCGTCCCGTGCCGCGTGGCAGGCGCTGTTGCTGGTCGCTTTGCTGACGTCTTGTTCAGGTCAGGGCGATCGGCTGGCCAGCTACACCATCTCCATCATGACCTCACGGCCGATGACGCCTCACGCCTACGCCGGCAGCTATCAGTTTTTCCGCGACGGCGAGCGCATAACCCGGGATCTGTCGAACGATGGCACCTATTCGGTCAACTTCGATGCGCATCGTCTCGTATTCGTGCGCGTCCACGGCAATGACGCCAGCAGCATGTACAGTCTTGCGATTTCCCGCGATGGTGAGGTGGTGCATCAGTCACCGGCCGTGCCTGCCAACGAGCCCCTGATCCATTACGCGCCGCGAAAACAATGAGATAAAAAACAGCAATTTGCGATGCCATCGCCAACCCTCTCCCAAATAGATGAGGGGATTTCCCTGTCTACGGCGCGGATAGGGTATGGATCAAACGGGAGGCATCCAAATGAAAATACTTAACAGGGCACTTGCCTATTCGATGGCCTGGCTCATGGCCGCACAACCCATTCTTATTCAAACCGCCGCCGCGCAGGCACCTGCCGCGGCGCCTGCTGCCGTTGCGGCAGCCACCAATACCAACGTCCGCGATATGCAACCCCGGGAGCTGACCGGCTTTCTGGATGACAAGAGCGCCGAGCGGCGCGCGGCCCGCGCGGCTGAGCGCAAGGCGGGCATAGCCGAAGACGGCACGCCCATCGCAGCCGGACCGCTCGCAAACCTTCCGATCGTCGACAGCGCGCTGAGCACAAAATCGCGCAGCGTCGAAGCCGACGAGCGGCTGCGGGTCATTTTGCACCTGGACTTCCTGCCGCATGAGCAGGTGGTCGCCGATGCGCTGGCCAATCACAAAGACGAGTTCGAAGCGCTCGAGGAAGATCGCAAGTCGCTGCTGGCACATGAGGCGGCCACGATCGATCCCAAGGCCAAAACCGACGCTGAAAACTACAACGCGATGGCAAGCGTCGCCCGCTCGCAGCGCGCGGCGTACGATTCCTTGTCAGAGCGCAACGAAGCGTTGAGCGCGACGATCAAGAGCGAAGTGGTTGGCGCGCTGCGCGGCTTGATCGACGCGTCTCAGGCGCCGGTGGTAGAAGCGCTCGAGCAGCTCGGCGGCGATGTTGAGTTTACGACGATCGCGGGCAACATGATCATCGCGACTGTGCCGGCTGGCAATATTGAACGAGTCGGTGAGATACCGGGCCTTTTGCGCGTGGTTGAAGACAGCCTCATGGAAGGGCATCTGAACGTGTCGGACACCTCGACGATGGTTGATCCGGCTGACGTGTCACTGACCGGGCTGTGGGACGTCGGTGCCACCGGCGGCATTTACGATCCGGCGATTATTGACTCGGGTGTGGATCAATCGCATCCGGCCATGATCAATAACACCACGCCACTGCGCGATAACTTCTGCTCGTGGTATTTGGTCGCGGCCAACGGTAGCGCCAACTTTGATGACCAGTTCACCTGCGACGATTTGCAGGGTCACGGCACGCACGTCGCCGGTATAGTCGGCTCCTATGGTTCGACCGGCTGGTCGCAGCACCTGGGGATTGCCCACGGCGTAGAGAAGATGGTTAATCTCAAGGCAGGTTGGCTCAACAGCTCAAATGGTCGCGCCTCGATGTTCTGGTCGGACAAGTACAACCTGGTTGATCGCGCACTGAACAACAACAACGCGCTGGCGCCCGTTGGCGAGTTCGTCGACGACGTCGACGGCTTCAACCTCAGCTATGGTGGCAATACATCGCTCGATGACACGGATGGTGGTCGTTTCTGGGATTCTGTGATCTCCACCTACAACGACACACCGGTGACGATTTCAGCCGGTAACTCGGGCCCCAGCAATACGCTATTCAGCGATCCGGCGGTGTCCTACAACGCCATCACCGTGGCCAACTTCAATGACCGCGGCACAACCTCGCGCAACGATGACATCATCAATGCAGGCAGCACGGTGGGTCCGACGGCCAACGGTCGTCGCAAACCCGACCTTGCGGCGCCGGGCACGAGCATTTCGGCGCCCAACGACAATTGGGAATCGGCCAGCGATTTTGTCAGTCTGACCGGCACGAGCATGGCCGCCCCGATGGTCCTTGGTGTCATCATGGACCTGATGGATGCCGGCGTGTTCGACGAGCTTTCGCTCAAAGCGCTGCTGATCAATACCGCGCAGAAAAACCTGCCGGGCATGAACATCGAAGGCGACCTCGACGGCTGGGACCCGCAGATTGGCTGGGGTGCGATGAACGCCCACGCAGCTTACTTCCACCGCTTCGATACCAGGAGCATGCTTCTGGCGCCGCGAGACACAGACGGCGAGTACCGTTTGTTCAAAGGCAGCATGCGCGATGAGGGTGCGACCGGCGAAGGACGCGATCGCGCAACGATGGTCTGGAACCGACATGCCACCTACGATGCGGCGGCAACGCCGAGCGAGTTTTTCACGCTGACCGACATGAACCTGCGTTTGTATCGTGAGAGCGACGAGGCACTGCTCGACGGCGAGTTCGGCGTCATCGACAACGTGCATCAGGTGCGCGTGCCGGCTGGTACCCCCGATACCGACGTGATCGTCAAGCCCTACGCCTGGTCTGCCTCGTACTCCCACGGTGACGCCACCGAGCAGGTCGCGCTAGCCCTGGAAGACGGGTTCGTCGAAGTGGAGCTGCCTGCCGCGTTTCAGGGTATTGCCCTCTGGCCCACGGAAGTAGAGCCCAACGAAGTGTTCGACGTGACTTTCTGGATTCGCAATGACTCGGAAATTGCCAGTCACAACAACGTGTTCAATCTCGAGTTGCCCGCTGGCTGGACTCTGCTAAGCGGCATCGATACGCAAAACGTGGGTTCTGCCGCCGCCGGTGGTATTACCAGTCAGGTGACCTACACATTGCGCGCAGGCCCAAATCTCGGTGCAGCCAACCTGGTCGTCAAGCACAGCCACACCTCGTATCTGGAGGAATACGGCGACTTCAACTGGAACATCGGGCTTGACGTGGCGGTCGACGTTACGCCGCCAAATCCCAACCCAATGGCGTTTTCGGTTGCCCCCTACAATCTGTCAACCACAAGCGTCGACATGACGGCCGCATTTGCGACCGACATACATGGTCCGATCGAGTACTACCATGACTACACCAGCTCGCCATCAGGTGGCTTCGGTGGCGGCGATTCAGGCTGGCAGCTGTCGCGTGATTACACCGATACGGGTCTGGGCGTGAACGATCAGTATTGCTACCGGGTCTGGGCGCGCGATAATGCAAACAGCGTCAATCTCACTACGCCTTCAGGAATCCTGTGTGCCTATACCACTCAGAATACGCCGACGTCGGTGAGTTTTGGCATCGCCACCACAACGTCGATTGAAGCCGCGCCGGTGGGCGGCTTGAACAACCTGACCCTGGATGCGTCGGGCGTGCGCGTGCAAAACAACACGGCCGGCACGGCATCTCCGTGGCAGCAAAGCACGGCGTCGTGGATATCAGCAGGACTTACGCCAGCGCGCACCTACAGCTTCAACGCACAGGCGCGTAACGGCGACGGCGATCAGACGCCTACCTCGGCATCGTTTACACGTGCCACCCTTGCTAATCCTCCGGCGGTCGACGGCCTGTTCCCCGACGGTGAAACGTCAATCAAGGTGTCTTTGAATCCCAACGGCAACGCGTCCGAAGCGGAGTATCGGATCGAGAACACCACCACGGGTGTGGACTCGGGCTGGATTTCTGAAACGTCCTACCTGTTCGAGGAGCTCGAATGCGGTAGTACCTTCAACTTCCAGGCACAGGCACGCAATCCCGAGGGCATTGACACCATCATTGTGCCGCTGGGACAGCAAAGCACGAACGCCTGCACGACAGATACTGACGGCGACGGTGTTACCGACGATTCTGATAACTGCACGTTGGTGCCAAACCCAAGTCAGCTGGATACCAATGGCGACGGTTACGGCAACATCTGCGACGCGGATCTCAACAACGACAACGCGACGAACGCGGTTGATCTTGGCTTGTTCCGCCTGCAGTTTTTCGCAGCCGGTCCCAATGATGCCGACTTCAACGGCGACCTGGTCGTCAACTTCGTGGATCTCGGCATCCTGCGCACGCTGTTCTTCGCTCCTCCGGGGCCGAGCGGCACCGCACCGTAATCTGACGAAGCATCGCTAAACGAAGGCCGGCTGCTCGATGCAGTCGGCCTTTTTTATTGGGGCGCAGAGCCCAATCATCCGTCACTAGTGCGATCCAGGTCCTTCTCTGGCACACTCACGCTCCTTTTTTTCATGCGCTAGAGGCATCGACATGGATACACAGGAACTCATCGAAAAGGGCACCGATCTGGCTGTGGCGTTCGCGCCCAAAATTGCGGCCGCATTGGCCGTCCTGATCATCGGGCGGGTGGTGGCCAAGTTTATCGGCCGCATGACACGCAAGATGATTGAGCGCGTTGGCGGCGATCCGATCCTGGTGAACTTCCTGGGCAATCTGGTTACCACCGCGCTGTTTGTCATGGTGGTGCTGGCGGCGCTCGCGCAGCTTGGCATACAAACGACGTCGTTTATTGCTGTGCTCGGTGCCGCGGGTCTTGCGATTGGACTGGCGTTGCAGGGGTCGCTGTCGAACTTTGCGGCGGGCGTGCTGATCGTGGCGCTTCGGCCCTATCGGGTCGGCGATTTTATCGAGGCCGGCGGCGTGTCGGGCACGGTGTTTGAGGTGCAGATCTTCAATACGGTATTGACCACGCCTGACAACAAGCAGGTCATCGTGCCCAACGGCCAGATTGGCTCAGCCGTGATTACCAATTTTTCGGCCCACGCCAATCGTCGGCTTGATCTGGTGTTTGGCGCCAGCTACGAAGACAACGTCGGCACGGTCAAACGTGTACTGACCGACATTATTCAGGGCGATGACCGGATCCTGAGCGAGCCTGCTCCGAAGGTGGTAGTGACCGAGCTGGCCGACAGCAGCGTCAACTACGGGCTGTTCCTGTGGGTCGCGCGCACCGATCTTTTACAGGTGAAGTGGGATGTGACCGAAGCGGTGAAACGCCGCTTCGATGAGGAAGGCATCACGATTCCCTATCCGCAACTCGACTCGCACGTGCATACGGTTGAGTCAAAAGCGGCCTGAGTCGCGCGGCAACTCAATCACAAACTCGACGCCCGACTGGTCTGCCAGATTGTGACCCTGAATGCGGCCGTTGTGAAACTGGACGATCAGCCGGGCGATGAACAGGCCCAGACCCAGATGGGACTGTTCGCTGTGCCCTTCACGCATCGATACCAGCGAATCAAACAGGCTGCCCTGCATGGATGGCGGCAGGGTTTTGCCCTCGTTGGCGACGCGTAACTCATAGGCCTGTTCGCGCGCCGATAGCGTGAAGCGAATCTGTCCGTCAGTCGGGGTAAAGTCCACGGCGTTTTCCACCAGCTTGTCGAGCATTTGCAGCAAAAGCTCCGGCACGCCGCGAAACTCTGTGCCACCATCAACGCCGACGTACTCAAAGCGATGCTCCCGATAGGTGTCCTGATAGCCTTGCGTCGCGCCGTGCAGCAGGGCGTGGAGATCAAACTCCTCGGATTCGGCCGTGGTGATGCTTTGCTCCACGCGCGTGGCCTCGCTCATCGAAACCAGAATACGGCGCAGACGCTGGGCGCCGTCGCGTGCCCGGTCGGCGTAGACCTGGGCGCTGTCGGTCATCGATTCGCTGGCCAGATTTTCAAGCGACGACTGCACGACGGCCAGCGGCGTGCGCAGTTCATGGGAGAGCTTGCCTGCCAGCGAGCGCAGGTACTCGGTGTACTCGCGCAGCTGCTCCAGCAAGTCGGCAAAACTGCGTGAGAGATCGCCGATTTCATCGCTCGCCTTGAGGCCCGGAATCGCCGCACGGATGCGACCGTCACTCTTTAGCGCGCCGTCAGCGGCGTTGCGCAGTCGTCGAATGCGCAGTGACAGCCAGGTGGCAAAGCCCAGCAGACCGATGGCCGCAGTCGCCGTTGCCACGACCGTGAGATTGACCAGTCGCGTCAGAGCCGAGTGCGTCAGGGTCAGGATGGCCGCGCTTTGTTGTTCCAGAGTGACCGTGCCTTCAAGCTGGCCGTCAACGATGATCGGTGCGGTGGCCGCCACAATCGCGCCGGGTTGGCGTGGCCGCTGAAACCAGAGCGTGGTTTGTTCCCCGGTTCTGGCGCGATTAATGTCCGGCCCGAAGACGCGTCCGGCGCGATCTGTGCGCCGTCGTTCGGTGAGTTTTGGATCAAGAATCCAGCGATAGATCCGGGTCAGTGCCGACTGCGTCGCGATCTCGCTGGCCGAGTCGCCCAGACTGCCTTCATCGGCCAGCAGCCAGCCGTCGCGATCGGCAATGCGCAGCCGCTCCCCGGCATCGGCAAAGTCGCGCACGGTGCTGGCCAAATCCGCGCGGTGTGACACCAGCGGCCCCGCGCCGCCTGAATAGAGCGTGAGCGTGCCCGCGGTGACCGGCGGATCTGCGGGCGTGCCGTCGCCGTCCACCACCAGGAAGCCGATGGTTGAACCCACCAGCGAACGATTCAGGCGCAGCTCAATCTGGTAGCCGTTCGCGTTCGGCTGCCACACCCCGCGCAATCCGCCCGCCGTGGTGCTGTCAGCCGTCGCCTCACGCGCCAGCACCGGGCCGGGCGCGCCGGTCTCGATAATCTGCTCGCGCGCAGCGCCGGCCGGATCGGACCAGCGCACGATCACATAGTCGTGGACCGTGCCGCGATTGGGCGCCAGATAGGTCACGACGTCATCGCTTACATTCAGGTAAAGATACAGATAGCGCTCGTCGAGCCCCGCCAGTGCGCGTACGTGCAGTGAGTCGGACTTTCCCAGATTGCTGGCATGATCGCGCAGCTGTTCGCGGGCGCCGCCCCAGTCATCGTTATAGCCGTCGACGGAGATTGGCGCGTTCAATACGTGCGCGTACAGTTTGTCGTTTTCCGGGTCGGTTGGCGGATCTGCGGGCCAGCTTTCGGCCACCACGCGTGCGACGGCCAGCGCGCCGTCGGCAAGCGAAGACTCATGATCCGCACGCAGCGCCGATTCCATTTCGCGGATGTACTGACAGCCGGCCCACGGCAATGCCAGCGTGAGCAAACTGATAATCAGAAGTTGTTTGCGAAGACTCACGCCAGTGGGCGACTAGCTGGCGTCGCCGCGCCAGCGGTAGCCCATGCCGTAGACCGTCTCGATAGCATCGAACTGTGGGTCGCTGGCGGCAAACTTCTTGCGCAGTCGTTTCACGTGGGAGGTGATCGTGTTGTCGTCGAGCACAACGTTGGCCGCGTCCATGAGCTGCTGGCG
>CAZXCL010000025.1:0-1879 GCA_964639265.1 uncultured Gammaproteobacteria bacterium
CTCAATGACATCCTGACCAACTCGTCGACGATTGGTGAGCGCTTGCCAACCTATGCGCGCAATATGCGTTTTCGCCTGACGGCGCTGGACCAGCGCAGCGGCGGGGGTGGTGTGGACAACGACGAGGTGACGTACACCGTGTCGGATCAGGCCGGCCCGTTTGACATCACGTCGCAGAACATCACGACGACATGGACGGCCGGTACGGTGGAAACCATCACCTGGGATGTGGCGGATACGGACCTGGCCCCAATCAGTTGCGCGGCGGTGAACATTCTTTTCTCGTCGGACCTTGGCAACAGTTTTGATTTTACGCTTGCCACGTCTACGCCCAATGACGGTAGCGAAGACATTGTTGTGCCCGAAGTTCAGACCGGCGTCGGTCGCGTGATGGTCGAATGCGCCGACAACATTTTCCTGGACATCAATAACGTCAACATTACGGTGTTGCCGAGTCCCGATCCTGATTTCCAGATTGATGCCCAGAACACGCCGCTGCAGGTGTGTGCGCCGGATACCGGTGACGCACAGATTGACGTGCTAAGCATTGGCGGCTTTACCGGTCCGGTTTCGTTGTCGCTAAGTGGTGCCCCCGGCGCCGTCAGTGGTTCGTTTGCGGGCAATCCGGTTAACGCAGGTCAAAGCAGCACGCTCACGCTGTCGAACATTGGCTCAGCGACGCCGGGCAACTACGAGGTGACGGTGAACGGCAGCGGCGGACCGGGCACGCGCAGCGATACGCTGGCGCTTGAAATCGGCAGCGGTATACCGTCCACGCCGACCATCGAGTTCCCGGCCGATGGCGCGATCAATATCGACGAACAGCCCACGCTGAGCTGGAGCCCGGCCGCCGGCGTAACAAGCTATCTCGTGGAGATCGCGACGGACAGTGGCTTCAATAATGTGATCTATATTGAGTCTGAAGACACAACGAGTCACGACGTTCAGACTACGCTGGATTTCTCGACGGACTATTTCTTCCGGGTCAGCGCGCAGAATTTTTGCGGTGATGCGATCAGCGACAGCGTTTCGTTCCGCACGCTGGCAGGTCCTGTGATCGCCTGCGCGTTCCCCAACGCCAGCATCCCTGAATCCGGCTCGCCGCTGGAATCCACGCTGACGCTGGAGCAAAGCGGTACGATTCTCGAGGCCAAGGTGTTTGTGGATGCCAGCCACGGGGTCAGCGGTCATCTGGTCTTCGACGTGCGCAACGAATCTACGGGCACGCAGATCGGACTCATGGATCAGCCGGGCGCGCCGATATTCCCCGGCGGCTGTCCGACGCCTGACGTTGAGGTGACGTTTGACGATGCGGCAGCTCTTGGCGCCGAGGAGGTCTGCAATGCCAGCTCACCAGGTATTGGTGTCGAGGCGCGGCCGGACGAGGCTCTGTCGACGTTTGCCGGAGAATCTCTGGCGGGCGACTGGACGCTGGTCGCCTCGGACGGTACCTCAGGGGTGATTGGCACGCTCAATACCTGGTGCATGGAGATCACGTTTGATGAAGACAATCCGACCGACAGCGACGCGGACGGTGTTGTCGACAGTCAGGACAACTGCACGCTGTTCCCGAACCCGGCTCAGCGTGACACGGATGGGGATGGCTACGGCAACTTCTGTGATGCCGACCTGAACAATGACAACGTCATCAACTTTCAGGATCTGGGTCTGCTGCGCATTGTGTTCTTCACGGCCGATCCCGACGCGGACTTTGACGGTGACGGCGCGGTCAACTTCATTGATCTTGGCATCATGCGCTCGACGTTCTTCGGCATGCCAGGGCCGAGCGGCGTCGCCCCCTGACACACCCACGTAGCGCGCTCGAACCCCCCAAAACCCCCGGGGCCGCCGCGGGAGGGGAAAAAAAAGCCGAAACAAA
>CAZXCL010000025.1:1889-39806 GCA_964639265.1 uncultured Gammaproteobacteria bacterium
CATCGAAGCGGTCCAAGATCACGTCGTTTCTGGGGGTCTATACGGCTCTTGATGCGGTATTGCGCTTTCCTGCCAGTCTCACCGAACGCCAGGGGCTGGCGCTGGCCAAGGCGCTGGAGGCGGACCCCGCTTTGGGCGCGCGCCCGGACTATCCGCCGGTCGAGCGCTGCGTCTGGTCAATCGAGCTCGAAGACAAACCGGTTGCGCTGTCCGCTCACCGCGACAGACTCGCCATTGACCACCCGTGGCCGATAGCGGAACTTCTCGGCGGCCTTGATCGACGTGCGTTCAAACACCGCGTGTGAGCAGCTGACCACCGATGGGTTGATCACCGTACCGAGACTGCTGATGGTGTACTCCACCGTGCAGTGGCCTTCAATTCCGCGTCGGCGGGCTCGCTCGGGATAGTCGGGTTGGGCCTTGAACACCGGCATGGGGCCGCCGTCAATCAGTCCCGTTCTGCGTCCGGGGAGGCGGGCGGTCGGGTTGACGCCCGGGGGCGGAACAACGAGCGTAGTGTGCACGGTATCCACGGTCTCATTAGTGGGCGCGTGCGTAGGTGGCTGAGGTTCGGGTGCTGGTGGGCGATCAGGACGATCTCGGGTGGTCTTGACCTCCTCGTCAACCTTGACCCTGACGAAGGGCAAAAACTTCACCATCGTGGTGGTCTGATTGACCGCATTGCCGGACGCGATCAGCGTCTGCATGGCGAACAGCAGCGTAAGCGCCATACCGCCGCCAACGATAATCCCGGCACAATAGCGAGAAGTTGAATAAATCAAAACTTGGCTCCTTTGCCTGGGCAGCGGCGTGTTGTGGTGACAATACTTTGGGCAGGGAGCGTGTGATTCCTGTCAGTGGATTCACGACCAGCGTATCACACGATTCGGGCGCGTTCTGTGCGCCAGCCTGAAATGACAGGTAAATGCGACGCGCACCGGGCATGACTTGGGCGGGCGAGCGGGCTGAGGGCCGCCTGCGCAGCGAAACGAGTAGACTCTTGCGATCAAACAATAATGATGATTCTCGGGGAGGGGACCATGAAGACATCGACACGTGCATGTGCAGTGTTGTTCGGGACTGTGTGGGGTGTATTTCTGGGTCAGTCGGTGCTCGCCTGTCCGGTCACGCCGCTGTCGGTCTCGCAGCTCGGTCCCAAGGCCAACGCCGTGGCCCGGCACGATGAGACCATCCCCTGTGAAAACGGCACCGCCGACGGCTACGCCTGCAATAACATTGATCTGGTGTCATTTACGCCGCTCAGTGACATCGGTGGCGGCTCGGGCAACGACATTTGGGGCTGGACGGATAATCTGACCGGCCGCGAGTACGCCATCATGGGCCGTACCAACGGCACGTCCTTTATCGACGTGACCAACCCGGATCATCCGGTCTATCTTGGCAATCTGCCAACGCAAACCGGCAACTCAACCTGGCGCGATATCAAGACCTACAACAACCACGCGTTCATCGTGAGCGAGGCCTCCGGCCACGGCATGCAGGTTTTCGATTTGCGTCAGCTGCGCAACGTGGCCAATCCACCGGCGACATTCTCGGCTACGACGCATTACGATGGATTTGGCAGCGCCCACAATCTCGTCATTAATCCCAGCACCGGTTTTGCCTACGGCGTGGGCACGCGCAATGCTGACGACAGCTGCAATGGCGGTTTGCATATGGTGAACATCTCCAATGTGAGCAACCCGCAGTTTGCCGGCTGCTACAGTGCCGACGGTTACACCCACGATGCGCAGTGCGTGGTCTATACCGGCCCGGATACCGACTACACCGGGGGCTCGCCGCGAGAAATTTGCTTCAACTACAACGAAGACACGCTGACGATTGTGGATGTAACCGACAAGAGCGATCCGCAGCTGATTTCGCGGCGCGGCTATACCGGTCGCGGCTACACGCATCAGGGCTGGATTAACGAAGACCAGACGCTGCTTCTGCTGGACGACGAGTCAGATGAAACCAGTAACGGCCATAACACGCGCACCTACATCTGGAACATCGATGATCTGGATGATCCGCGGATGGTCATGACCTATGACGCGCCCACAGCAGCGATTGATCACAATCTGTATATCCGCGACGGCTTTGCGTTTCAGGCCAACTATCGCAGCGGACTGCGGATTCTGGATCTGAACAATGTTGATGAGGGCGTGGTGTCGGAGAACGGGTTTTTCGATGTCTTTCCCAACAGCGATGCCGCGGCGTTCAACGGCGCCTGGAGCGTGTATCCCTACTTTGAGAGCGATATCGTGATTGTGTCGGGCATTGAGCAGGGCCTGTTTGTGCTGCGGCCGACGGCACTGGAGGCGCCGTTTACTCTGGCCTCCACCACCGCCAATCTCGATTTTTGTGGCAACGGTTCGGGCAGCGCGCCGCTGGAAATGGTCGGACGAGCGGGTTTTGAAAACCCCGTGTCGTTCAGTGTCAGTGGAGCGCCGGCCGGTATGAGTGCTCAGGTGACGCCACAGGCGGTGGCGCCGCCGGCGACGCTGACGCTTTCCATTGAGGTCAACAACGTGGCCTCGGGCGTGTACCCGCTGACCGTAACCGGCAGCGACGGTGTGGATGATTTTTCCGTCTCGCTGAACGTATCGGTGTCGGGGGATCAGCCGGGTTCGGCTGCGATCAGCACACCGTTTGACGGGGCTCAAAACATGTCAGTGTTTCAGCCGTTCTACTGGCTCGCCGGCAGCGGCGCGTTCCGCTACGACGTGGAGGTGGCCACCGATCCCGCGCTTGCCAATCCTGTGGCCGTTGCGAGCGACGTTGAGGCGACAACCTTTACGCCCATCGGCGGGCTGCAAACCGACACGACATACTACTGGCGCGTGCGAGCGCGCAACGCCTGCGGCTCGGTGGACTCGCCGGTGGTCTCGTTTACGACAGCCAGCGAATCCTGCGAGGTGTTTAACGCAGAGGATGTACCGTTCAATATTGACGACAGCAGCACGCCAACCATTATCTCGACGCTTGTGACCGACATCGACGGGCTCGTGACCGACGTCAATGTGCTGGACCTCGAAGGGCTGCATACCTACGTGCAGGATCTGCAGTTTCGCCTGGAGGGGCCGGTCAATACCGGCCATGAGGACCAGGCCGGGTCGTCACGCCATCCGCAGCGTACAACGGTGACGCTGATGGATCGAATTTGTGGCGCCAACGATAACTTTGATCTGAATTTTGATGATGCGGCCACGACCGCCGTGCCGTGTCCGCCCACGGGCGGTGGCACGCACACGCCCAAAGCGCCGCTGGCCGAATTCAACGGTGTCAACGGCGTGGGCGACTGGCGCCTGTATGTGTCCGACAACTTTCCAAGCGACGGCGGGCGCCTCAACACCTGGGGTCTGGAGCTTTGCACGGTACCCAACGTGATTGGGCCGGATGCCGACACCGACGGCATCGACAACAGCGTGGACAACTGCACGACCGTTTCGAACCCGGATCAACGCGACAGCGATGGCGACGGCTTCGGCAATATCTGCGATACCGATCTCAATAACGACGGGGTGACCAACTTTCTGGACCTCGGTTTGCTGCGTCAGGTCTTCTTTACGAACGACGTGCACGCGGACTTTGACGGTGACGGGGTTGTCAACTTCCTTGATCTGGGTATCCTGCGACAGCGGTTCTTTTCCGCGCCCGGACCGAGCGGGCTTGCCAACTAGGGAGTAGACGCATGACGTATTTCGTAACCGGCGCGACCGGATTTATTGGCCGCCGACTGGTAAAAGAACTGCTGCAAAAGCGCGGTACGGTCTATTTTCTGGTGCGCAAAAAGGACCCCAAGGTGCTGGCGGGTCTGTACAAATACTGGGGCGTCGACAAAAAACGCGCCGTGCCGGTCAAGGGCGATCTGACTAAAAAGTTCATTGGCGTCGGCAAGAAAGACCGGGACGCCATGCGTGGTCAGATCAAGCACGTGTTTCATCTGGCCGCGCTGTATGACATCACCGCACCCGAAGCGCTGCAGGAGCAGGTTAACGTTGAGGGCACGCGTCAGACCGTCGCGCTGGCCGAAGAGCTCAAGGCGAAACACTTCCATCATGTCAGTTCGATCGCGGCGGCGGGTTTGTACAGCGGCGTGTTCCGTGAGGACATGTTTGCCGAGGCCACCGGCCTGTCAAAGAGCCCCTACCATCGCACCAAGCATGACGCCGAAGGTGTGGTGCGCAACGAATGCAGCATTCCGTGGCGCGTGTACCGTCCGGGTATTGTCGTGGGTGATTCGCGCACCGGCGAAATGGACAAGATCGATGGTCCCTACTATTTCTTCAAGACCATCCAGAAAACGCGTTCGCTGTTGCCGCCGTGGTTTCCGACCATTGGTATTGAAGGCGGTCGGATTAATCTGGTACCGGTCGATTTTGTGGTCGATGCGCTCAACTACCTGGCACACAAGAAAGGCCTGAACGGCAAGTGCTTTCACCTGACAGATCCCGAAGCGCGACGCATCGGCGATGTGCTCAACGTGTTTGCCAAAGCTGGTCACGCGCCCGCGATGGCGATGCGCGTCAACGCTCGCATGTTCGGCATCGTACCCAAATACGTGTGGCAGGGGCTGTGGGCGCTGACGCCCGTTCGTCGCATGGTGCATTCGGCGCTGGCAAGTTTTGATCTGCCGCTTGAGACGTTCAAATTCATCAACTATCCCACCGATTTTGATTCGCGCGAGACGACCAAAGCGCTGGCCGGCAGCGGCATTGCCGTGCCGCCTATCGAGAGCTACGCCGACAGGTTGTGGGACTATTGGGAGCGTAACCTCGATCCGGATCTGCATATTGATCGCACGCTGAGCGGCCGCATTGGCGGCAAGGTCGTCATGGTGACGGGCGCCTCGTCCGGCATCGGTCATGCCACGGCGATCAAAATGGGCGAGGCTGGCGCGACGGTGATCATGATTGCGCGCTCGGCTGACAAGCTCGAAACAGCGCGCAAGGAAGTGGCCAGGCACGGCGGTGATGCGCATGCCTACACCTGCGATCTGTCCGATCTTTCCGATTGCGACAAGCTCATTGAAACGGTGATTGCCAATCACGGGCATGTTGACGTGCTGGTCAACAACGCCGGGCGTTCCATTCGCCGCGGCATTGCCAGTTCGTTCGATCGCTTTCACGACTTTGAGCGCACCATGCAGCTCAACTATTTTGGCTCGCTGCGTTTGATCATGGGGCTTTTGCCGTCGATGACCGAGCGGCGCAAAGGGCATGTCATTAACATCTCATCGATTGGCGTGCTCTCGAACGCACCGCGCTTTTCGGCCTACGTGGCCTCCAAAGCGGCGCTCGACGCGTTCACGCGCTGTGCCGCATCCGAGCTCAGTCACAGCGGACTTCATTTTACGACCATCAACATGCCGCTGGTGCGCACGCCCATGATCGCGCCGACCAAGCTATATCAAAACGTGCCAACAAAGAGCCCGGAAGAGGCCGGAGACATGGTGGTGGATGCGATTGTGCGCCGACCCAAACGTATCGCCACGCGTCTTGGTATTTTCGCCGAGATCTTGCATCTGCTGGCACCCAAGATGACCGAGCTGGGTATGAACGAGGCCTTCCAGCTGTTTCCGGATTCAGCCGCGGCGCAGGGAAAATCAGGGCACGAAAGCTCGCCCGAGCAAATCGCCATTGCTCAGCTCACACGCGGTATTCACTGGTAGGGCTAGTGGCGGGTCGTGCTGATCTGGGGTAGCGACAGGGTTGGATTGGGCTGATCCGGCGACGGCGCCTCGGCGCGCAGCAGCTGTAGAATTTGCTCACCTGGCATAGGTGCGCCATACAGATAGCCCTGCATGAAGCTGCAGTTGGCGCGCAGGAGTCGATCCGCCTGCGCTTCGTCTTCAACGCCTTCGGCGATGACCTGCAGATTGAGGTTGCGCGCCATGCCGATGATCGCCTGCGCTACGGCGCTGGCCTGATCGTCGTTGGCGATTGCGCGTGTGAAGCGACCGTCCACTTTCACCATATCCACGCCAAGCTGTTCCATGCTGCTGAACGAAGAGTAGCCGGTGCCAAAATCGTCAATGCCGATACGTATGCCCAGCTGCTTGAGCGAGCGTACGCCATCGCGAGTGCCACCTTCGCCGTTCATCACCACCGATTCGGTCAGCTCGAGGATGAGCCTGCGCGGGTTGATGTCGAAGTCGTCCAGCGCCCGCTGCACCGAGCTGGAAAATGTGTCTCGGCGAAACTGGTGTTCGGAAATATTGACGGCCACGTTCAAGTGGGTGAGGCCCAGCTCATGCCATCGATTGAGCTCTTCGCATGCCGTGCGCAGTACGAAGTCTCCGAGCATCGACATGAGCCCCATTTCTTCTGCCACCGGCACAAATTCGTCGGGGCGCACCATGCCGCGTTGGTCGTGATGCCAGCGCAGCAGAGCTTCGGCGCCGACGATGGTGCGCGTCCGGTGGTCGACAATGGGCTGGAAGTGAACGCGGAAATCCTGATTCTCGACGGCCGCGCGAATGTCGGCTTCGAGTGCAGCCCGCGCTCTTGAGCGGGCGGACATCTGTTCGTCGAAAAAACGGAACGTGTTGCGACCGGCGTCCTTGGCGGCATACAGCGCGAGGTCGGCGCACTTGAGCAGGGAGCTCAGGCACTTCGCATCGTCGGGGAAGTGGCTAACCCCGATACTCGCTCCGGAAAATACCTCCTGGCCACCCAGATCAATCGGCTGGCTCAGGGTGCGCAGGACCCGCTCGCAAATGTCCCGCACCTGAATCAGGTCGTGACTGGTGTACAGCGCAATCACAAACTCGTCGCCGCCAAGACGGGCAATCATCAGATCATCGTCGCTGCGATGAGCCGAGTCTTTGCGCAGCGAATGCAGAAGACGTCTGGCAACAACCTTGAGCATTTTGTCGCCGGCGTCGTGGCCGAGGTTGTCGTTGACCAGCTTGAAACGATCGAGATCCAGAAACAGCAGAGCGATGCGCGTATCGGGTGCCTGCTCGATATGTCGGCCGATGCTCTCGCAAAAGCCGGCACGATTAGGTAGCTGGGTCAGCGCATCCACATAGGCCAGCTCGCGGATATGCTCCTGCGTGGCTTTGCTGGTGCTGATGTCGCGCATGATAAAAACGAATGCGTGGGGTGACTCGCCGTATTCGCACACCGCTGAGCACGACACGCTCAGGGTGCGCCGCCGGCTGTTGCCGTCTGTGACCTCGAGCTCGAAGTCGTCGACGGCGCGGCCTTCCATAAGCGACGCGATGGGTTGACGCAGTGCGTCCTGACCGAGCAGCCGTCGAGCCGAGCGTCCGGTTGCGGCGTCGCGCGCGATGCCGAAAAAGCGCTGCGCCGCGGGATTGATTTGATGGACCTGGCCATTGCGATCGAGCACCAGCAGCGGCTCTGGCATGACGTTGGCGATCTGGCGCCCGATCAAAGCCGGGGTGATATCGCCCGTGCGATAGCGCACATTGACGTAACCTGCCAGCGCAAAGAATCCGACCATCATCCAGACCGTATCAAGATAGTAGGGGATGCCAAGCGCGGGCAGATAGCTCACCAGAAGCGCCGCGCCGAGCACGGCGGTGACAACCAGCACGCGCGCCCGTCGATGGCGGTAGTCCGAATTTGCGTGACGCTTGAGCTGGACGGCGTAGAACACGGCGAGCGCAAACATGGCCGCGACAAACACCAGAACAAATCCCCTGCCAACAAGCCCCAGAACCATCTGATAGCCGCGACTGGTATCGGCCACGCCGCCGACAAACAAGGGCGAGACAAGCGCCGCGATCACGAACATCGCTGTGATCGCAATGCCGGTCTGCCAGAGGGGCAACGCAAGGCGTAGCGGTCCGGCTACCTGGTGCGTGAACCAGGCAAATGCGAGCGGAAAACATACGGCGCCCAGGGCGCTGACCTGATACCAGATCAGGGCACGGTCCGGATTGGTGGTGTTGACGGCAATGCCTTCGAAGAACAGCCACACAGCGGCGCACTGGGCCAATGCCAGAAAGGGCATCGATGAGCGTGCTCCGCCTTCTCGCACAACGAACATAATGCCAAGAAAGCACACAGCAATCCCGGTCATGATGGTCAGTAGCGCGCTGCTGCCTATCAGCGGGGCGCTTGTGGTCAATGAATCAGTACCCAATCGGAGCTCACCGGGCCGCTTGTGGCGGCTATTGTCAAAATGTTTGAAGGCAGGCCTTTCGTTCGTAACGCACAATGACAGACGAGGCGTTGGATTGCGGTGCGCACAGTCTCACTTTCGAGATGGTGTAACACCATGGAGCGAAGTGTGATTCAGGCAACCCTGCGATGGCACCGGATGTGCCACACTGTTTGCATCCATGCTGCAAAAGTTACACGCCTGATCATGAGCCGAGTGCGCCTTCTGGCCCTCAATGCTGCCGACCATCTTATGGTCAAGAAACGTCCCGATGCGGCCGCGTCGATACTCGAGAACTATTTGAGTGCGCATCCGGCCTGCCCGGCGACGCTGCGTTGTCTCGGGCGAGTGCGTCTTGAGCAGCGACGCCCCGATCTGGCCGCCCCCCTGTTTCGTCGTGCGCTGGCGCTCTACGCGGAAGATACCACCTCGACGCTGGCGCGCTCGAAAGCCGAGATGCTCTCCTCGACCTGAGCGTTTTTTAACCCGGCGCGGTCTTCGGGTAGCATCGCGAGACGATGAGCAAAAAAGCGCCAGATCCCACATCCACCGAGGCTCGCTACGCGCGCATCTGGCGCGTTGTTGCGGCGATTCCAGAGGGCAGCGTGGCCAGCTACGGGCAGGTCGCAGAACTTGCCGGCATTGCGCGCGGCGCGCGGCAGGTCGGTCGGGCGCTCGGCAAGGCACCAAAAGAAATGAATCTGCCCTGGTTTCGCGTGCTGCAAGCCAGCGGTCGCATTGCCATGGCCAAAGACTCCAGCGGCTACAAACGCCAACGTCAACACCTGATGAGCGAAGGGGTGGTCGTCAACGACGGGCGCGTGAGCATGCGCACATATCGCTGGGCGCCAGACAGCGACGAGATCCTGCTGCGGTTTTAACGTCCTTTGTCGATTGCTCGTGTGGCGATACGGTCGATGAAGCCTGGAAACAGGAGGCGCACGTAGCGCCCGAGCTTGCCGCGCAGCGAAGTGATGCGCAGTCGTTCCCGACGCTGCGCAGCTTTGGCGATCAGCGCGGCGCAGCGCTCGGCGCTCATAATCTTGCCCTCCTGCATGGGCGAGTCGCCAAGCGGCGTGCCATCGCCTGTGAGCGCACGTTTGTGGATGCTCGAGACCACAAAGTCCGGGGCGACGATGGTCACCGATACGCCACTGCCCTGGAGTTCAATACGCAGCGATTCGAAAAACCCGATCACGGCGTGTTTGCTTGCGCAGTAGCCGGTGCGACACGGCACGCCGGTGATGCCAGCAAGACTGGCCACGACCACAATGCGACCTCGACTCCGGGTTAGCGCTGGCAGGGCAGCGTGCGTGCAATACAATGCGCCAAAATAATTGACGTCCATAACATGTTTGAACACGTCCAGATCCGTGGTCTCGCTGAACGGCGCCCACATTGTGGCGCCCGCATTGTTGAACAGCGTGTCGAGGCGCCCGCATTGTTCCAGAGTTTTTTCGATCAACGCGGTACATTGCGAAGGCTCTGTCAGATCGGCGGGCAGACACACGGTGACAACATCGTGCTCCTCTAGCTCGGCAGCCAGGGATGCCAGTCGTTCTTGCGAACGTGCGGTCAAAACCAGCGTGTCGTAGTCGCCCTGTGCGGCAAGTTGGTGTGCGAGTGCGCGACCGATGCCTTCGGACGCGCCGGTGATCAGCGCAACGTTGACGGGTGCATTTGGCATAATGAGGCCTTCAAAGTGTCGATTCTGTTTACACGCGCGGCACGATACTGGCAAATTACTGGCAAATCACCGCCCCGGTCTGACGTCGCGTCAGTCACTTGCGCGGGCTGGTCTGAAATTTGCACCGTCCCCTGATATGGAAGATAAACGTCTCAAACAGGCCCTGAGAGCACTGTACGCGGACGGCGTTCGACCCTGCATTGTAAAACGTCGCAAAGGCGTTGGCGCGCGCAAACCGGCTGCAAATCCTGCGGAGACGCTTGAGCTGGTTGAGCCGCGGGGTTCTGCAACCGATCCCTACAATCGTCGTCCTTAGCCACGATTCCCGGCTGGCTGTGCCGGCAGGCTTTCACCCGTGGGGATGCCCACGTATCCTTCAGGTTGTCGATATAATTTGAAGGTAGTGGATGGGCGCGTACCCGGACACAGCGGTGTGATGCGCGCGCTACGCCAGTTGCGCGCGGGGCTATTTTTTCTCCTGCGCAAGCTGATGTTTGTGTGGGTACGCACACGCGTGCTGCCCAAGCCCATCGATGAGCTGGCATTGCCCAGCGATCAGCACGTGGTCTACGTGCTCGACATCCGCGGTATTTCCAATGCGCTCGTGGTGGAGCAGGTCTGCCAGAAGATGGGCTTGCCGCGCCCGCTGGCGGCCGGTGACGAGCCCGGTGGATTGCCGACCATCGTCTATCTGCGCGAGATGCGCGGCTGGGTTTCACGGCGCATTGATCCGCGCCTTCCCGCCGGGCTCGACCAGCTGATTGATCACGTGGACGCGGGTAGCGGGCCCGATGTCGTGATCGTGCCGGTATCGATTTTCTGGGGCCGCTCACCCGACAAGGAAAAGTCGAGTCTGAAGGTTCTGTTTTCTGATTCGTGGTCCGTGGTCGGTCGTTTTCGCAAAGCGCTCACGATCCTTTTGCACGGGCGAACCACGCTGGTCCAGTTTTCAAAACCTGCGGTGCTCTCGCAAATTCTGGCCGAGGGGCTGACGCGCGATCGCGCGATTCGCAAGCTTTCGCGGGTGCTACGAGTGCATTTTCGGCGCCGGCGTGAAGCGACCATCGGTCCGGACTTATCGCACCGACGCAATCTGGTCGAAGAGCTTCTGGCCACGCCCGCCGTGCGTGAGGAAATTGCCAATCAGGCCGCCGCGAACGACTGGTCCCATGAAAAGGCGCGTGCCAGGGCACGAAAATACGCCAAGGAAATTGCGGCGGATTACTCGTATCCCGTCATCCGGCTCATGGATATTTTCCTGTCGTGGCTGTGGAACAAGCTCTACCGCGGCATCGAGTTTCGCCATTTCGAATTGCTGCAGGAAGTCTCCACCGACAACGAAGTGATCTATGTTCCCTGTCATCGCAGCCACATGGACTACCTGCTGCTGTCTTATCTGTTGTATCACCGCGGTCTGGTGCCGCCGCACATCGCCGCTGGCGTGAATCTGAACATTCCGATTGTTGGCTCGATCCTGCGGCGCTGCGGTGCGTTTTTTATTCGGCGCAGTTTCAAGGGCAATCGGCTGTACGCAAAAGTCTTTGATGCGTATCTGCGGCGCAATATCGCGCGCGGGGTGTCCATTGAGTATTTCATCGAGGGCACACGCAGCCGCACCGGGCGCCTGCTCGATCACAAGGGCGGCCTCCTGGCGATGACGGTGCAAAGCTATTTGCAGGATCAGCAACGGCCTGTGGTGTTCGTGCCGTTGCATATTGGCTATGAGAAGCTGGCCGAGGGGCGCAGCTATTTGCGCGAGCTTGGCGGCAAGCCGAAAAAGCGCGAGTCGCTTGGCGGCATCGTGCGCGCTGCCCGCATATTGCGCAACGATCTTGGTCGCGTACATGTGAACGTGGGACAGCCGATTCATCTGAACGACATGCTCGACGATGTGTCGCCGGACTGGCGCGAACGCGACTACTCCGGGGATGACAAGCCAAAGTTTGTGAAACAACTCGTTGAGGATCTGGGTCGCAGTATCTTGTATCGCATCAACGGTGCGGCAGCGGTGACGCCGGTCAACTTGCTGGCGGTTTCGCTGCTGGCCACCGCAAAGCAGGCGATGACCGAAGCAGATCTGGTACGACAGATTGATCTGATGCTGTCGCTGCTGCGCGCGGTGCCTTATTCGGAACTGGTCACGCTGCCGGAGATGGACGGTGCGCAGATCGTCAAATACGGCGAAGAGCTCGGCGTCATCCAGCGTCGCACGCATCAGTTGGGCGATGTCATCGCGCTCGAAGGCACGGATGCGATCCTGATGACCTATTTTCGCAACAACATCCTGCATCTGCTGGCGTTACCGTCGATGATTGCCTGCTGTTTTCTCGACAACAAAATCATGCTCCGGTCGCAGATTATCCGGCTGTGCAAACTCGCCTTCCCGTTTGTGGAGCGGGAACTGTCGATCTCGCTGAGCGATGATGCGTTCGCGAGCCAGATCAACGGCATGATTGGTCATCTGGTCGATCACGGTCTGCTACTTGAAGACGATGACGGCGAAGCGCTCAGGCGACCGCCGTCAAAATCGTTTCAGGCCGTGCAGCTATCGGTGCTGGCGCAGAGCCTGCTGCAGACCATCGAGCGCTACTATCTCGTGCTCGCCGTGATGCTCAAACACGGCAGCGGTACGCTGCCCCAGCGTGAGCTTGAGCGGGAGTGCCAGCTGGTGGCCGAGCGCATGTCGATGCTGCACGAGCTAAGCGCGCCGGAGTTTTTTGATCGGCGGCTGTTCGCCGGCTTCATCGAGCACCTGAAGTCCATCGATTTTGTTGAGCTCGATGATGAACGACGCATCGTTTTTGATGATCGAATTCAGGCCGTTGAGCAAGATGCGCGCATGGTACTGAGCGACCAGATACGGCACAGCATTTTGCAGGTGACGCACGCGTGATCGGTCCTGCTGCGCTGCAACGTGAGGTCCGTTGCGCAGGCGTGTATGTTGCTGTTTGGACTGCCGGAATTGCCCGCAGGGAGGGTGATTTCAGGCAGCTTCGCCAGCCTTAAATCTATCCAGACAAACACAATTGATGGGGAAATCAATGCGATTGACGCTTTCTGCCCGCCGGGTCGCCCGGATATCTCGCGTGGGGCCGTGGGCCGCTGTGGCCAGTGCGCTGCTCGTCGTTCCGGCGCACGCTGTCTCTTTTGAGAAGGGTGAGTTTTCCGGCGCCTTCGATACCAGTATTTCACTGGGGGGCATCTGGCGCATGGAGCAACGCTCAAACCAGATCGTTGGCACGGCCAACGGTGGCAATGCGTTTTCGGTCAATTACGACGACGGCACCCTGAACTTCAATCGCGGTTTGTCCAGTGCGGTCGCCAAGATCACCAGCGAACTGGAGCTTAACTACAAGAACATCGGTTTCTTCGGTCGCGGTACGACCTTTTACGATTTCGAGCTGGAAAACGATGACCGTCTGCGTACACCGCTGACCGGCGATGCGCTGCGTCGCAGTGGCTCGGATGGCGATGTGCTGGACGCGTTTTTCTACTGGCGTTTTGACATCGGTGACATGCCCGCCGAGTTTCGAGTTGGTGAGCAGGTGGTGAACTGGGGGGAGAGCACCTTCATCCAGGGCGGCAACAATGTCATCAATCATTTCAACGTCAGCGCGCTGCGAATTCCCGGCGCAGAGCTGCGTGAAGCTTTGCTGGCGCAGGATCTGGCATGGTTCTCTATCTCACCCACCGACAACCTGACCGTCGAGCTGGTGTACCAGTACGACTGGGATGACACCGAGCCTGAGGGCGCCGGCACCTTTTTCTCGACCAACGATTTTGCTGTGGACGGCGGCACCCACGTGCGTCTGGGCTTTGGCGATACGCCGGATGTGCCCAACCCGGCGTTCTCGGATCCGACCCGGCCGTTTAATGCGATTCCGCGCGCAGACGCTATTCAACCCGAAGATGACGGGCAGTACGGTTTTGCGTTGCGCTACTACGCCGAAGACTTCAACAACGGTACGGAGTTTGGTTTCTACTTCTTCAACTACCACAGCCGTCTGCCTGTGCTGAGCGCACGCTCGGGACAGTTGAGCGGACTAATCGCGGCCGGAGCGATCGGCGCCGGAGCCGGCGGTGCCGCGGACATTGCGGGTGCAGCCGGACTGTCTTTCCTTGTCACCAATCCTGGTGATCAAGCTGCCGCTATTGCCGCGGGGCAGGCTGCTGCCAACCCGGGTGTGCCGGACTTTGCGGCGGGGGGTATCGCAGCTGCGGCCATCTCTGGCGGTAACGTTGCCGCCGTAGCCGGCGCGTATGCGACCGACGTGTTTGGTGCAACCGCCAACTACTTCACGAGCTTTCCGGAAGACATCCAGAACATTGGTGTGAGCTTCAACACGACGATTGGCGAGATTGCGGTGCAGGGTGAATACTCGATGAAGCTCGATCTTCCGCTGCAGATTGACGATCTTGAACTGCTGTTTGCTGGCTTGAGCTCGCTGCGCGATCAGTTTGCGGAGTTTGGTCAGCTGGGTTCGTTTTCGATCAACTCGATCAGCCCGCAGTTCAATCCGGACGCACCGCCGGGCACCATTATCAACGGCTTCAAGCGGCAGGACGTGAGTCAGCTGCAGTTCACGGCAACGCGTCTGTTTGGTCCGATGCTCGGTGCCAACCAGGGCGCGCTCGTGGCCGAGGCGGCCGTCGTGCACGTGCACAAGATGCCGGACCAGGATGTGCTGCGTTTTGACGCGCCGGGTACGTTTGTCAGTGGCAACGCGGCACTCGGAGAGCTGGCACATCCGGGCAAGCCGATTTTGGGACCTGAGTTTTTCCCGACAGCCACCTCTTACGGCTATCGCGTACTGGGTCTTCTCGAGTACAACAACGCGATCGGACCGGTCAATCTGATTCCTAACTTCTCATTTCAGCACGACGTGAACGGCACGACACCGGGACCGGGCGGGAACTTTATTGAGGGTAGGAAGGCTCTAACGCTGGGTGTCCGTGCGAATTATCTCAGTGCATGGGATCTGAACGTGAGCTGGACGCAGTTTTATGGCGGTGGAAGTCAAAATTTGTTGCAGGACCGTGATTTTCTCGGTGCCAACCTCACATACACCTTCTAGAACTCACATTTTTCGACCGACTCAGGGCAACGGCGTCATCCACGCACTGCGCCCGGTTTGGACGCTGGAGAAAACTCTATGTTGAAACGACTCGTAATCACCGCTTGCAGCGCCGCTGCGGCACTTACGCTGGCAGCGCCCGCGATGGCGGCGGTCAGTGCCGAAGAGGCCGCGCGCCTAGACGCTGATCTGACGCCTCTGGGCGGCGAGCGCGCCGGCAACGAAGCAGGCACGATCCCTGAATGGACCGGCGGCATCACCGATGCGCCTGCCGGATTTTCGCCGGGCGATCATCATCCCGATCCGTTTGCGGACGATCAGCCGTTGTTCACCATTACGGCCGCCAACATGGACGAGTACGCCGACATGCTCACGGAGGGCAACAAAGCCCTTCTGCGCAAGTATCCCGATTACAAGATGGTGATCTATCCGACGCGCCGCAGCGCGTCAGCGCCGCAGCGCATTTACGATGCGACCAAGAAAATCGCGACGACGGCGCAGTTGGCAGAAGGTGGCAATGGCGTGACCGGCGCGATCAACGGTATCCCGTTCCCGATGCCGCAAAACGGTCTCGAAGCAATCTGGAATCACATCTTGCGCTGGCGCGCCGAGAGCGGTTCACGTTTCTATGGCCAGGCGGCAGTGACCTCCAGCGGCAGCTATCAGGTCGTCGAATTCTCCGACAAGATCATCGTGCCTTACGCGATGGAAGGGATGACGGTTGAGGAGCTCGACAACGTTATCATCTTCTTTAAGGAGAAAACGGTTGCACCGGCGCGTCTGGCCGGTCGTGTTCTGCTCGTGCACGAGACGCTCGATCAGAACAAGGAGTACCGCAAGGCATGGGTGTACAACCCCGGCCAGCGCCGCGTGCGTCGTGCGCCCAACGTGGCCTTTGATAACCCCCGTTCGGGTTCGGATGGTCTGATGACCTCGGATCAGTACGACATGTACAACGGCAGCCCCGAGCGTTACAACTGGGAGCTGGTGGGCAAACGCGAAATGTACGTGCCCTACAACGCCTACAAGCTGCACAGCAATTCGCTCAAATACAAGGACATCCTCCAGCCTGGTCACATTGATCAGGACCTGGCGCGCTATGAGTTGCACCGTGTGTGGGTCGTGGACGCTACGCTCAAGGACGGTCTGAGCCATCAGTACAAGCGTCGCACGTTCTACATTGATGAAGATTCGTGGCAGGTATTGGTCGTCGATCAGTACGATAAGAGCGACAAGATCTGGCGCGTATCGGAAGGCCACGGCATCAACTACTACGACGTGAAAAACTACTGGACCACGCTGGAGACGCACTACGATCTGCAGTCGGAGCGCTACATTGCCTTCGGTCTGGACAACGAGTCGGAAATGTATCGTCTTGACGTGCGGCATGACACGAAAGACTTCACCACGCGAGCACTGCGCTCGTCCGGTGTACGCTGACGTAGTCTTCAGCTTCTGAGAAAAAAGGCCGGGCTATGCCCGGCCTTTTTTTGTTCTGCGCAGGTTGTTTGGGCGCAAGACAGCCCCCGCGACAGCAAAACCAGTTATTATCAGCACCATCAGAATCAAGAGCCTGCTGTAAGGGGAGCAGTACGCCTATGAATCCACGATTGTTGCTGTCGGCAGTGCTCTGCCATCTCATGTTCGTTGCCGGTGCCCAGGCGCAGGAAGAGGCCGGCGCCGGGTTTGCCGACGGACTGTCTTCCTACCAGGCCGAGCGGGCTGATCGCTCGATGCTGCTCGATGGCGTGCGCGCCGGGGAGCAAATCGTGGTGGTCGGTGAGCACGGGCACGTGCTGCTTAGCGGTGACGATGGTCAGACCTGGCGACAGGTCAGCGTGCCAACCCGGTCCGCGCTGACAGGGGTGGATTTTGCCGACGCCGACAACGGCTTCGCGGTCGGCCACGACGCCGTCATTTTGCGCACAACCGATGCGGGTGCGTCGTGGGAGCGCGTGTATTTTGATCCCGAGATGCAAACGCCGCTATTGGATATCTGGGCGGCCTCCAGTCAACGCGCGATTGCCGTGGGCGCCTACGGCTTGTATCTGGAGACCAACGACGGTGGTGCGTCGTGGCAACGACGTCCGTTTTTCAGCGAGCCTCTGCCGCAACCCGAGGCCGAAGAAGGCAGCGGCGACGACGCAGCGACCAGCGACGACGAAGCGCTCGACGAAGAGTATGAAGATGACTACGTCGATCCGGAGTTTGGCGAAGAGTTTCATCTCAATCACATCGCGCGCGCCGCCGACGGCACCCTTTATATCGCTGGCGAACAGGGACGCTACTATCGCTCTGACGATCAGGGTGGCACCTGGTACCGATTGCGGCCCCCCTACAACGGCTCGTTCTTCGGCACACTGCCACTGTCTGGCGAGTCGCTTCTGGTTTTTGGCATGCGCGGCAACGTGTTTCGTTCTGATGACAAGGGCGTGACGTACGCACCGGTGGATACCGGCGTCAGTGCGCTGCTGACCGGTGGTTTTCAGACCGATGCGGGAAAACTTGTCCTGGTGGGTCTGGCCGGTGTCGTGCTCGACAGCAATGACAACGGCAAGAGCTTTACGCTGCATCGTCAGCTGGACCGCAGCGGCAACATGATGGCGCTGCCGGTTGCGCAGGCGGGATTGTTGTTGATGGGTGAATCGGGCGTGCAACGCCTGACCGAGTCGAGCTACCGTGCGGGAGGCGTGCAATGAAAACCAATCCCGTGATTCGTGGCATCGAGAATTTCATTTTCTCGAACCGTCTGCTGGTGATCGTGTTTTTCGTTATCGTCAGTGCCGTGATGGCATTCATGGTGCGCGGACTGCATATCGACGCAGGCTTCACCAAGACGCTTCCGGTCAAGCATCCGTACATGGAAACCTATCTGGAGCATCAGGAGCAGTTTGGCGGTGCCAACCGCATTCTCGTTGCGCTGGTCGATCGCAATGGCGACATGTTTAACCCCAAGTTCATGACCGCGCTCAAGGACGCCACGAAGATCGTCGGCGTGGACTTGCCCGGCGTGGACCGAGCTACCGTGTCGTCGATCTTCACGCCGAACGTGCGCTTTATCGAAGTGGACGAGGAGGGCCTGTCGGGCGGTAACGTGGTGCCCGCGGACTTTGCCCCCACCGAAGAGGGCATTGCCCAGGTGCGGCAGAACATTCTGAAGGCAAAAATCGTCGGCCGGCTTGTGGCCAATGATTTCTCCGGCGCCATTATCAGCGCGCAGCTGCTGGAGAAAAATCCGGAGACCGATGAGCCGCTGGATCTGGTGGATTTCTCGCACAAACTGGATAGCCAGGTGCGCGATGTTTTTGAAGATGAAGATATCGCGGTGCACATCATCGGCTTTGCCAAGGTGCTCGGTGACGTGACCGACGGCGCGCAGATGGTCGTGGTGTTTTTCCTTGTTGCGTTCCTGATTACCGCGCTGCTCGTGCTGCTCTACACGCGTTCACTGTGGCTGTCGCTGATTCCACTGGTGTGTTCGGTCGTAGCCGTATTGTGGCAGCTCGGCATGCTCACCGGGCTGGGCTTTGGCATCGATCCGTTTGGCATCATCGTGCCGTTCCTGGTGTTTGCCATTGCGGTCAGTCACGGCGTGCAGATGGTCACGGCGGTGCGCGCCGAAGTGTTTGACGGGCAGGACAGTATGGAGGCGGCGCGCGCAAGCTTCCGCAAGCTGGCTGTTCCCGGCATCATCGCACTGCTCAGCGATACGGTTGGCTTTATCACCATCTATCTGATCGAGATTCGTGTCATTCAGGAGATGGCGATTACCGCGAGTATCGGTGTCGCCACGATCATCCTGACCAATCTGGTTCTGCTGCCGGTGCTCATGTCCTATGTGCGTCTGGGTGATGACTACAAACGCAAGCTTGTGGCACGCGCTGAACGGCTGGATCCGATCTGGCGCAAACTGGCCGCTATGACCCACCGGGGTCCGGCCACAGTCGCGCTGCTGGTCGCGCTGGCGCTGGTTGGCGTTGGCTACTGGAAGGGCGCCAACATCAAGATTGGTGATCTGCAGGCCGGCGTACCTGAACTGCGCGAGAATTCACGCTACAACGTGGACACGCGCGAGGTAACCAGCCGCTTTTCTATTGGTGTGGATATCATCTCTGCCATCGTCGAGACCAAACCGGAGGCCTGCATCGATTACGACGTCATGACCAATATCGATCAGTTTGCCTGGTACATGGACAATGTCGACGGCATTCAGTCCACGATCTCACTGTCCAAAGTCAGTAAAATCGTGAACGCCGGATGGAACGAGGGCAGCCTGAAGTGGCGCGTGATATCGCGCAACCAGGCAAACCTGGTGCAGGCCACAAACGGCATCGATACCAGCACCGGTCTTTTGAACGCGGACTGCAGCGTCATGCCGGTCATGATGTTCACGGAGGACCACAAGGCCGAGACCATCGCCCGCGTGGTCGATGCGGTGAAAACCTATAACAACGAATTTTCCATGGACGATGTAAATTTCCGACTCGGCACGGGCAACGTGGGGGTAATGGCGGCCACCAACGAGGAGGTCAGTCGGGCGCAGTTTCCGATTCTCGTGGGCGTGTTCGCGGTCATCATTATCTTGTGCTGGTTGACATTCCGCTCGTTGCGGGCCGTGTTGTGCATCGTGCTGCCACTTGGTCTGGTGTCCCTGCTGGCCTATGCGTTGATGACAACGCTTGAGATTGGCCTGAAGGTTTCTACGTTGCCGGTTGTGGCGTTGGGCGTCGGTATCGGTGTCGACTACGGCATCTACATCTACAGCCGTATCAAGAGCTTCATGGATGAAGGCGTGTCGCTGGACAATGCCTTCCTGCGCACACTGAAGATCACCGGTGCGGGCGTTGTGTTCACCGGTCTTACGCTTGCGATTGGCGTGGCCACCTGGCTGTTCTCGCCACTGAAGTTCCAGGCCGATATGGGCCTGCTTCTGACGTTCATGTTCCTGGTCAATATGCTTGGTGCCATTTTGCTCTTGCCGGCACTGGCCAGATTCCTGCTCGGCGGACGCGACGGTTAACGGGTTGCGCGTCTTCGGCCATGGACTTTGACGCGCTACTCAATGAAGTCACCGGACTGGTGCGCGAGCGCGGCCGCGTGTCACTGGCCGCCGTTGGTGAATATTTTGATCTGACGCCGCAGCGGCTGGAGGCGGTGCGCGACGAGCTAGTGGATGCGCGCGGCACGCTGCAGCTTGAAAACGAGCGTATTCTCGTTTTGCCCGACGCGAACGACGAGTCGCCGATTGCCGCCGAGCGGCGGAATCTTACCGTGATGTTTGTGGACCTCGTGGGTTCATCGGACCTCTCGGGACGTCTGGATCCCGAAGAGCTGCGCGACGTGGTGCAGCGCTATCAGCTCGTCGTGGCCCGCTGCACCGAACGTTTGCATGGTTACACCGCGCAGTATCTGGGCGATGGTGTGCTGATCTATTTTGGCTATCCACACGCCCACGACGACGACGCCCGGCGCGCGGTCTACGCTGCCCACGACGTGCTGGATCATCTACCTGCTCTCAATGAAGCACTCAGTAAGGATCATGGCGTGGAGGTTGACGTGCGTATCGGCATCCACACCGGGCTGGTTGTCGTCGGCGATGTGGGCGCCGGTGAGCGCCAGGAGGCGTTGGCTCTGGGTGAGACGCCCAACATTGCCGCGCGCATTCAGGGTCAGGCGGCGCCTGGAACGGTGCTGCTCAGCGATGCGACCCGCGGTCTGCTTGGTGATCAGTTTGAGCTGCAGGCGCGCGGCGATACCCAGCTGCGCGGCATCAGCCAGCCCGTCGCGCTATATCAATCCATGCAACCCAGTGGCGTGGCCTCTGCGTTCGATCTGGCCGTGAAACACAAGCTACTGCCCCTGGCGGGCAGAGAGAAAGAGCTGGCTGAACTGGAAGAGGCCTGGGCTTTGGCACGCGCGGGCAAGGGCGGTGCGATCGCGGTGACCGGGGATGCGGGGATCGGCAAGTCGCGTCTCATTCAGGCGCTCAAAGACGCGCTGCTCGAACGTGATGAACGCTGGACGGCGCTGCGCAGCTCAGCGTACGACGTCAACACGCCCATGTATCCCATCATCGCGCTGCTGCGCCAGACCATTCAGATTGATCCGCAGGATGATCCTGATCTCAATTTGCGTCGTATCGCCGATACGATGGCCGGGTTTGATACCGGCAAGATCGACGCCGTGGGCATAGTGGCGGCGCTGTGCGGTGTGGTCAGCAAGGACGGTCCAACGGTGGAGCTGCCGGCGGCCGCCCGTCTGTTTGAATCGCTGTTCATGCAGTTTTTGCTGCAGGGGCCGCGGCTGCTGGTTATCGAAGACGTACATTGGCTGGATCCGACCACCATGGATATTGCGCGCCGTCTTATCCAGCGCGCACCCGATTCGTCGCTGCTGATTGTGATGTCGGCAAGATCAAGTTTTGATCTCGATAGCATCGGTGAGCCGCTGCGACGTATGCGACTCGGTCCGCTGGCACGCGGCGATGTGGAGACAATGATCCGTTCGGTGGCCGAGGGACGCGCACTGGCGCAAGAGGTCGTGGAGACCATTGTTGAGCGCACTGACGGCGTACCGGCTTTTATCGAAGAGCTCACGCGTATGTTGCTGGCTTCGGACTGGCTGGTGGAGCGCGACGGACGTTTGCTGCCCAACGGCCCGGCACCGGATCAGATTCCAGCCACACTGACCGATTCGCTTATGGCGCGCCTCGATCGTCTGGGCGATGCAAAAGCCATCGCGCAGGAGGCCGCCGTCATCGGGCGGACCTTTACGACCGAGCTGCTTAGCTCGGTGAGCCGATTTGATGCTGCGGTGGTTGATCAGGCGCTGGAGGCACTTCGGCGTGCCAAGATCATTCGCAAACGCTCGCGAATCGGCGACGAGAACTGGCGCTTTCGCCACGTGTTGTTGCAGGAAGCGGCGTATCAATCGCTGTTGCGCGCCACCCGTCAGGCGCTGCATTTGAAAACGGCGGAGACCATCGAGGGCGGTTTTCAGCTGCTTGCGGCTCAGCATCCAGAGCGCGTGGCGCGTCATTTTCATCTTGGCGGGGACACGGCGCGTGCGCTTGGCTACTGGCAGTGGGCGGCGGAACAGGCGGTTGAAAAAGCCGCAACGCGCGAGGCGTTGTCGCACATCGATGAGGCACTGATGCTGCTGCACGAGCTGCCCGAATCATCGCAGCGGGATTTGCGCGAATTGTCACTATCATCGATCAAAGGCTCGGCACTGATTCTGACTGGCGGCTGGGCCGCACCGGGCCTGGCCGAGATTTACGATCGCTGCCTGGCGCTGGTCGCGCGCAGCGGCCAGGGCGCGCACGTGGACTTCCAGGTGCTCGGCGGGCTATGCGCCTATCATCTTGTGCGCGGTGAGCTGGATACGGTGTCGCTTCTGGCGCGCAGACTGCAGGAGCAGGGGAGGGTGTCCGACGACGCTGCGTCGCTGACGGTGGCCAGCGTGTGTCAGTGCCTCGCCGCGCTGTTCGGCGGCAGGTTCGCCGAGGTGCGTCGTCACGCTGAGGACGTTATGCGGCTCCACGATCCCGATGCCCCGGTGCCGGTGAGTTTTCTCTACGGTCAGGATCCTCGCGTGATTACACTCACCGCACTGGCTCTTCTGACCTGGTGCGAAGGCGACACGGCCAAGAGCTTCATGCTTAGCGAACAGGCCATGACTGAGGCACGTCACGCGCGCACGCCGTTTAGCGCGCTGTGGGCGGACGCGTGGCACGCCCGTCTTCTGTTTGAGGCCGGTGATACGGCCGGGGCCCAGGCGCTTGCGGGCGTCACCCTTCGCGAGTGCGAGAAAGGGGGTTACGGCTACGTCGCTGCACTTGCCAGACTGGTTGTCGGCGCGGCATCGCAGATCAATGACGCGGCGGCATCCGGGATCGAAGACGTACGCGAGGCGCTGTACGGCTTTGAACGCGTTCACAATGTCCTGGCCCATACCTATTTCAATGCCGTGGCCGCCGCTGGCGAACTGGCGGCCGGCGATCTCGATGCGGCGCGCAACATCGTGGATCACGGTCTGAGCAGCGTCGAACGCGACTCGGAGGCGTTCTGGCGCAGCGAACTGCATCGGCTTCGTGGGGAGATTTTGGCGGCAACCGACCCCGGCGCTGCCGCGGAGTCTTTTCAGCTAGCCTGCGACGAAGCCAACGATCAGGGCGCACATCGACTCGCACTACGAGCGGCGCTGCGCTGGCACGAATGCCTGCCTGATGATGCAAGCGCCATGGAGGCGCTGATGGCGGCCAGCGGCAATGTGCGCGACTACGAGCGAGATCCCCAGCTCGCAGCCGCTGCTGTTGCGACGCGCAGTGGCTGACGCTGGATTGGCGCCGGGCTTAGTCCTTGGGGGGTGAGCGTCGCAGGCGCTTGGTGTCGCCTCGGCGACGCTTGTCATTCACACGCTGACGCTTCTGGGCGGCCGACGGGCCGCGTTTGGGTTTGCGTGTGCGCGGGGGCTTCAAGCAGCGTTGAATCAGCCGCGTGAGTCGATCGCGCGCGTCGTCCCGGTTGCGCCGCTGCGAGCGATGCTGATTGGCGGTGATGACCAGTTCGCCGTGTCGATTCACGCGCGTTCCGGCAAGCGTCTTGAGGCGCGTGCGCTGACCGGCATCAAGCTCGGCGCAGCGGTCAATCGCAAACCGGATCTGAACGGCGGTCGCCACCTTGTTGACGTGCTGACCCCCGGGGCCGGAGGCGCGAATGAAGCGTTCTTCGATGAGCGACTCATCGATGCTGAGGGTGGGGGTAATGATCATCGCGGCGTCAGGCGTTCAGATCGGGGATCAGTTCGCTCTCGAGACGGGAGATAATGTCCTTCATGAGAAGGCGGCGTTTCTTGAGCCGACGCAGGCGCAGCTGATCGACATGCGGCTCGTGCGCCAGACGGTCGATCACGTCGTCGAGATCGCGGTGGGCCACGCGCATCTCTTTGAGCTTCATGCGATTTTTGAAGCAGTCTGTGTCGATGTTCTCGCTCATGGTCGCGTTATTCTACACCCGTTGGCCAATGCACCAAAACGAGCGGCTCACGCTTCGGGATGCTCCGATCAATGGAAGGCCGCCGGCGGCAGATCGACGGCATCCACGCGACGTCCCAGGGTGGTCACGAAGCCGCCCAGGCGGGAATCGCCGTCGATCGTGAATTCGAAGCGAAAAATGCGTCGCAGCGTGATTCCGTCGCGAAAGCGCACGAGTTTAATGCTGGCAAAGGCCACGGTGCCGTCCAGAAACTGCAGCTGATCGCGCTCGCAGCGTGCTTTGGCGGCGTCGTTGGCGGCCTCGCGAGCGCCCAGTGAATCAAAGATAAACCAGGCACCGATCAACACGATGCACAGCCCGAGAATCTCCGTCATGGCACCTTGGATGTCTGTGATGGCAGATAGTCGAGCCACTCACGGGTGGGATTGCCCAGCACGATGAAGTGCGGGTTGAGGATGTCTTCCTTGGCGTTGTAGTCGAGGTCGCGCCCGTCGAGCTGCACCACACGGCCGCCGGCCGCATTGACCACCGCGTGCGCCGCCGCGGTATCCCACTCCGACGTCAGGCCGAGTCGAGGATAGACATCTGCACCACCCTCGGCGACCACGCAAAACTTCAGTGAGCTGCCCATCGCCACCATTTCGTGCTCACCGAGCTTCGCAAGATAGGCATCCACGAGCTCGCCGCGATGCGAGCGACTGCCGACAACGCGAGGCGTGCGCGGCTGGTCGTGTACGCGAATGGCGACCGGTGCGGCGTCGCCTTCCTGTTTAAAGGCGCCGTGATCGGCCGCGGCGAAGTAGGTTACGCCGGTGACCGGCACGTGCACGACCCCAAGCACCGGCGCGTGATCACGAATCAATGCAATATTGACGGTGAACTCACCGTTACGATTTACAAATTCCTTGGTGCCGTCCAGCGGATCGACCAACCAGTAGGGATTCCAGTCGGCGCGTTCAGCGAAAGGCTGTTCCCGCGATTCTTCCGACAAAACAGGAAAATCGACCTCAAGCTTGCCAAGCCCATCGATGATGCATCGATGCGAGGCCAGGTCGGCTGCGGTGAGTGGTGACTCGTCGCTTTTGGTTTCAACATCAAACTCGGTTGCGTAGCTCTCGAGAATACGGTCGCCCGCCTCACGCGCAATCTGCACGGTGTGGGGCAGCAATTCCTTGAGCATATTGGTCATGGTCGGCTCATCCAATCCGGGGCAAAGGGTGCGCTATCATACGCCGCTATGCGACAACTCTCTAACCGCGTGGTCGACTGGTCGCGCGTAGACACCCTGCTTCTGGATATGGACGGCACGCTGCTGGACCTGTGCTTTGACAGTTTCTTCTGGCTCAAAGTGCTGCCCGACGCCTACGCGACGTCGGTGGATAAGACACTCGAGGAGGTGGCGGACTATCTGCGCGGGCTGTTTGAGCGCCACCGCGGCACGCTCAACTGGTATGCCATTGATTTCTGGGCGAACGAGCTGTCTCTGGATGTCATGGCGCTGCAACGCGCTCAGGCTCACAGAATCAGCTACCTGAGCGGTGCGCCCGAGTTTCTGCAGGCGGTTCGCGCCTCAGGCAAGCGCTGCATTATGGTGACTAACGCCGACCGCAAAACGTTGGGTCTGAAAGATGAGCGCACGGGCGTGACCGCGACGTTTGACGAGGTGGTCTCTTCGCATGATTTTGGTTTGCCGAAGGAACAGCCTGGATTCTGGGACCAATTTTGCCGCAAGTATGACGTCGTGCCGGAATCGGCGCTGTTTTTGGATGACACCGCCACGGTCTTGCAGTCGGCCGTGGATTTTGGCATCGGTCAGGTGGTGGCGATTGCCCAGCCTGACAGTGAGGCGGCCGTGCGGGAAGTAAAGGGGTTTGCTTCGGTACGCGGTGTCGTGGAGTTGCTCAAAGACTGATTCGCCCTAGGTGGCTGAGCCGTTTCCGCCCCCGTTGTTGCCGCCGCCGCCACTGCTACCGCCACCGCGACGTCGTCGCCGGCGCGAGCGTCCACCGCTGCCGCCTGATTTGGCATTCGCGCTGCTGTCGCTCGAGCCGCCACCACTGGAGCGACCACTGCGACGACCTCCGCCACCCGGGCGTCCACGACCGCCGCCGCCAGGCTTTTTCTTGCGCGGTGGGCGAGGCGGGCGGGTGATCTCAGGCAGATCGTCCGGGGAGTACTGCTCCACCGGTATCTGGTAGCCGATGTAGTCTTCGATTTGCGGCAGACCCATCGCGTAGTCTTCGCAGCCGAAACTGATGGCATCGCCTTCGGTGCCGGCGCGCGCGGTGCGTCCGATCCGGTGCACGTAGTCTTCGGCATCCTGCGGCAGATCGTAGTTGAACACGTGGCTGACATCGTCGATGTGCAGGCCGCGCGATGCGACGTCCGTACCGACCAGAATTTGCAGTCCGCCGTCCTTGAATTCCTGCAGCATACGCTGGCGTTTTTTCTGCGGTACGTCGCCGGAAATCGCGCGTGAGCTGAACCCGTTGGCCTCCAGCGTGCGGGTGACCATATCGGCGGCGCGGCGCGTGTTCACAAACAGCATGGTTCGGTGCGGGTCCATCTGCTTGAGCAACTTGATCAGCAGCGGCATCTTGTCGCGGTTGGACGGATAGTAGATGACCTGCTTGACGCGATCGGCCGTCACCTTGTCCGGCTCGATCCGCACCAACTCCGGCTCGTTCATGTGCTCGTAGGCGAGCTCGAGCACGCGATGCGAAAGCGTGGCAGAGAACAACATGTTCTGACGGCGCTCGCGCGCCGGCAGGCGGCGCATCAAATAGCGAATGTCCTTGATGAAGCCAAGATCGAACATGCGATCAGCCTCGTCGAGAATGAGCACTTCGATGGACTTGAGGGTAAACAGCCCCTGCTTGAAGTAGTCGATGAGTCGGCCCGGCGTGCCGATAATGATATCGACGCCCTCGGTCAGCGACTGGCGCTGCTTTTCGTAATCGGTGCCGCCGTAGACCAGTCTGAGTTTCAGATCCAGATGCTCGCCCAGATTGACCGCATCCTTGTAAATCTGAATCGCCAGCTCGCGCGTGGGCGCCAGTATCAAGGCGGCCGGGTCGGTGTCTTTGCGCTCAGGGTTTGGCTTGGTGACCAGGCGTTGAAACATGGCCAGCAGGAAGGCGGCCGACTTGCCGGTGCCGGTTTGCGCCTGGCCGGCGACGTCGCGTCCACCAATGGCCAGAGGCAGCGTCTGGGCCTGAATCGGGGTGCAGTGCGTAAATCCGGCGTTGGCCACGCCTTCGAGGACGGGCGCAGCGAGGTCCAGGTCTGCAAAGGCGACCTCGGACAGGTGGGTGTTAGTCATGTTTTTTTCGATGTGCTCTTGAAAAATTCTGAGATTGTTGCAAAATAACCAGTGTTGGTGCGATATCAAAGGCACCGGCACAGTGCCCGCAGCGGCCAGACCGTGCTCTCCCAAATTCGGCAAAACAGCCGCGAAGAAAGCAAAGCAATCTAGGCATTGTGCCTGATCCGGCACCCGGCGTCACGAATACGCCCTCCCCCAACACATTCTTATTCAATTTCTACGGCTAAAACTCATCAATCAAAACTTTTCCGCGGAGGAATTTCCAATGAGCGAACAGATCGTCAATACGACGGATGACTCGTTTGAGAACGACGTACTTAACTCTGACACGCCCGTGTTGCTGGACTTCTGGGCCGAGTGGTGCGGACCGTGCAAAATGATTGCTCCCATCCTTGATGAAGTGGCCGGAGAAATGGGCGATCGCGTACGCATCGCCAAGATGGACATTCAGGCCAATCCGCAGACGCCGCCCAAGTTTGGTGTTCGCGCGATCCCGGCACTGGTGCTGTTCAAAAACGGCCAGGTCGAGGCGCAGCACATGGGCGTCCTCTCCAAAACCCAGCTCACGGCATTTCTGGAAGAAAATCTATGAGAGGCTATCTCGGCGGCTCCGGTCGCGGCGGGCAGAAAAAGCCCTCCAACCGCGGTAAACGCAACGACAACAAGGGCAACAAGGCCCGGCGTCGGCACAATCCGCAGCACCATCACCACGATGATTCCGATGAGGATCTCGGCACTCTGGATGAAGGTGAGCTGACCTTAAGCGAAACCGCGATGAAGCTCAGCGACCTGAAGAAAAAGCCGATTTCCACGCTGGTGGAGATGGCGCAGGAAATGGGCCTGGAAAACACCGCCCGTCTGCGCAAGCAGGACATCATCTTCGCCATCCTCAAGGCCCACGCCAAAAAGGGCGAGGACATCTGGGGCGACGGTGTGCTCGAGATTCTGCAGGACGGCTTCGGCTTTCTTCGCTCGGCGGACAGCTCGTATCTTGCCGGTCCCGATGACATCTATGTGTCGCCGAGCCAGATTCGCCGCTTCGCGCTGCGCACCGGGGACAGTATTTCAGGTTTGATTCGTCCGCCGAAAGACGGTGAGCGCTACTTTGCGCTGCTGAAGGTTGGCCTTATCAACATGGATCGACCGGAGAATGCGCGCACCAAGGTTTTGTTTGAAAACCTGACGCCGCTGTTTCCGCGCGAACGCCTCAAGATGGAAATCGGCAACGGCAGTACCGAAGATCTGACGGCCCGTATCATCGATATGGCTGCGCCGATCGGCAAAGGCCAGCGCGGCCTGATCGTCTCGCCGCCCAAGGCGGGTAAGACGATTCTGCTGCAAAACATCGCGCACTCCATCGCGCACAACCATCCCGAGTGCTACCTGATCGTTCTTCTGATTGATGAACGACCGGAGGAAGTCACGGAGATGGCGCGCTCGGTGCGCGGCGAAGTGGTCTCCAGTACGTTTGACGAACCTGCGAGCCGTCACGTGCAGGTGGCCGAGATGGTCATCGAGAAGGCCAAGCGCCTGACCGAGCACAAGCGCGACGTCGTGATTCTGCTCGATTCGATTACCCGTCTGGCCCGCGCCTACAACACCGTCGTGCCCTCGTCGGGCAAGGTGCTGACCGGTGGTGTCGACGCCAATGCCCTGCATCGGCCGAAGCGCTTTTTCGGCGCGGCGCGCAACATCGAAGAGGGCGGCAGCCTGACCATCATCGCGACCGCGCTGGTGGATACCGGCTCGCGCATGGACGAGGTGATCTTCGAGGAATTCAAGGGCACCGGCAACATGGAGGCCCATCTGGACCGCCGCATCGCCGAGAAGCGCGTGTTCCCGGCAATCAACATCAACCGCTCGGGTACGCGCAAGGAAGAACTGCTGACCAGCCCCGAAGAGCTCAAGAAGATCTGGGTGCTGCGCAAGCTGCTCCATCCGATGGACGAGATTGCCTCCGTGGAGTTCCTGCTGGGCAAGCTCAAGGACACGAAGACCAACAACGACTTTTTCGAGTCGATGAAACGCTAAGTACTTCACATATTGGCCCGCCGGTCCCAGTGACCGCGGGCCATTTGTGATTCATATCACTGTACGCACCGGGCGCCGCCTCTACTCTGGGTGGGCTACCTTAACCAATTAGTGCGTGCGTCCCTCCATGAAGAAGCTCTTCGCCGGCAAGTATTCCGGCATCGTTACTGCGATCGCGTTGTTCGTGCTGCTCGTTGCGGCCGTTCTTGTAGCCAACTTCTACATGGCTGCGAAATTTGCCGGCGTAACCGAGATGGTCAATCTGGCGGCGCGTCAGCAGACGCTCTCGCAGCAAACGTTCAAGGCGCTCCTGCAGACCGACAACGCGCTTGGCAGCGGCAATCTGGTAGACAAGCCGCTCGATGAATTCAAGCGCTCCTTCCGCGTGTTCGATGAAACGCTCGTAGCGTTCCAGGACGGCGGTGAGGTGACCAACCTCGCTGGTGAACGCGTCGTTATCGAGCCGCTGCGCGATCCGGTGCTGCGCGAGTCCAATGCCAGTGCGCAGGCAGTCTGGGCAGCATTTCGTGACAAGGCGCAGTTTGTGGCGGACTTTGAAGGGCGTATCGAACGTGATGCGGATTTTGAAGTCGGCGACATCGAAGCCGATCTCGAAGGCGCAATGTATGAGGCGATTGTGTTTTCAGCCGAAAACAACGTCAGCGCAGACCTTCTGGAGAGCATCAATCAGGTGGCCGTCGGGCTGGAGCAGCAGGCGGCCGCACAGGCGCAGCGACTCCAGATCGTGCAGGTCGTCGGCATTGTCCTGGCGCTCGGCGCATTCGCATTGATCGTGTTCCACTTTCTGCGCAATCTGCGTCGCTCGGATGAGGCGCTGGCCATTGCCGAGGAAGAGAAGGACGAGATTCTCAACACCGTGAATGAGGGGCTTTTCCTCCTGGACGAAGACCTCAGGATTGGCTCGCAGCACTCCAAAGCTATTGAGACCATTTTCCGGCGTGAGAATCTGGCCGGTCAGGACTTCATGCAGCTGCTGCGCGAGATTGTGCCGGAGAAAACGCTCGAGACGGCTCGTGACTACGTTGGGCTGTTTTTTGCCGGTCGCGTTAACGAAAAGCTGGTCAACGATCTGAACCCGCTTGATGAGGTGGAAGTGCACTTTCGCGACGCCAAGGGCGGCTACGTGACGCGTTACCTCGGCTTCAGCTTCAAGCGCGTTGTGGTGACCGAGGATTTGTCCCATCTGCTGGTCACCGTAAACGACATCACCGAGATTGTAGGCCTCAAGAATCTGCTCGAGCAGGCGCAGGACCATGGCAAGCTGCAGCTCGACATGCTGATGGACATGCTGCACATCGAGCCGAGCCTGCTTGATGACTTCCTGAGCAATACCGATGAAAACCTCGATGCGATCAACAATGCGCTGAAAAGTTCGGGCAATACGCAGGCGAAGTATCTGGACAAGCTCAACGAAATGTTCCGTCGCACGCATACGGTCAAGGGCGAGGCCAGCGCGCTCGGTCTGTCGTCTGTGGCGTCACTGGCACACGATCTCGAAGAACATGTCAGCGAGCTGACCAACAGTCATGAACTCAAGGGCGGTGACTTCCTGCCGTTGACCATGCGTCTGGACGAGTTGATGAGTCACATGTCGTCGGTGCGAAAACTCATCGAGCGTCTGGCCGAGTTTCGACGAGTTGTCGAGCACGGCGACGGCTCGGCGGCCGCAGTTTCTGACGATCCTCAGGCACCGGAGCGCCGTCGCTCCGAGCGTCAAAGCACGCCGGATATGCTGGCGTCGCTGGCAGAGAAGCTCTCGAATGATGAGGGCAAGCGCGTTGAGGTGGTGTGCTCGGGCTTTGATCTGCGCGGTGTGTCGGCGGACGTGCGCAAGGCGCTGCGCGATATCAGCGTGCAGTTTTTGCGCAACAGCGTCGTCCATGGCATCGAGTCCCCGGATGAGCGCAAGAGCGCTGATAAAGTACCGGTAGGACGTGTCGCCATCGTTGTTTCGCGCAAGGGCGATCAGGTGGAGTTGAATTATCGGGACGATGGTCGCGGACTCGATGCCGAGAAAATTCGTGCTTCGGCCATTGACAAGGGTGTGCTGACGGCAGAAAAGGCCGCCGCCATGAATGAAAAACAGCTCATGTCGCTGATCTTCAAACGCGGTTTCTCGACGGCCGATGCGATCACCGACAATGCCGGTCGCGGCGTTGGCATGGACGTGATCCGTGAATCGATCCAGAAGCTCGGTGGCAAGGTGCGCATGTCGACGACCGCCGGTCATCAGACAGCGTTCACCGTGTCGCTGCCCATGAAAGCGGCGGCCGAAAATGTGGTGGCGGCCTGATGGTGGCAAACATGCAGCCGCAGGCCGGCAAGCGACTGATGATTGTTGACGACTCGCGCATCATTCGTCGCAAGATTGCCCGCTGCCTGGACGAGCACGAGCTTGAGGTGATTGGTCGGGCCAGCAACGGCGTTGAGGCCGTCGCCATCTTCCAGGAAGCGCGCCCGGATCTGATCACCATGGATCTGACCATGCCGGAAATGGACGGTATCGAATGTGTCGAGAAGATCGTGAACCTTGATCCTTCGGTCAAGATTCTGGTGGTGTCGGCACTGGCCGACAAGGCAACCGCTATCGAGGCGCTCAAGAAGGGCGCCAATGGTTTTCTCTGCAAACCGTTTACGGACGAGGAACTGTCCGATGCGATTGCTGAACTGATCCGGGGCTGACCATGAACGCACAGGATCTCAACGTATTTATCGACGGTGCCGTGCACTATTTCAGCCAGGTGAGCGGCGAACATGCTGACGTCGGCACGCCGTATCTGATGAACACCCGCGAGCCGGCTGCGCTTGGCTACACCGGCATTATCGGCGTGACCGGTGAGCAGAAAGGGGCCGTGTATTTCAGCGCGCCTCAGCTCATGGTCAAGCATCTGCTGAGCAGTATGGGGGAGGACGATATGTCCCACTCAAATCTGTGCGATGCCGTCGGCGAGGTGGCCAACACCATTTCCGGCAACGCCCGCAAGACGTTCGGCAAGGAGTTCATGATCTCAACGCCCGTGGTCGTGACCGGTCAGTCAGAGAAAATTGCCGTGCCCGAAGAGGTGCGTTCGTACGTGGTGCCCATTACCTGGCGCGGGCATCAGGCCGGTCTGGTTATCAGTCTCGTTTGAGCGCGCGGTGGCCGATGTCGCGTCGACAGTGCGCGGCGTCGAACGCAAGCGTATCGACCATCTTGTAGGCGGCCTGCTGAGCGTCGGCAATCGTCGCACCCAGCGCGGTGGCACACAGCACGCGTCCACCGCTGGTGACGATGCGACCGTCGGCATCAAGCGCCGTGCCCGCGTGAAACACCTTGTGTGCCTCGTCGTCGCCGACCTCGTCGAGTCCTGAAATAACGGCGCCCTTGGCATAGCTTGCCGGGTAGCCTCCTGCCGCCATCACGACACCCAGCGCAGCGCGCGCGTCCCAGGTGACCGTATGCTGCCCAAGCTTGCCCGAACAGGCGGCCATGCACAGTGCCGCCAGATCGCTGCGCAGACGCAGCATGATGGGTTGTGTTTCCGGATCGCCGAACCGGCAGTTGAATTCGAGCACTTTGGGCGTGCCGGTGTCGTCGATCATGAGTCCGGCATACAGAAATCCGCGATAGCGATGGCCGTCGGCCGCCATGCCGCGCACCGTCGGCAGCATGACCTCGCGCATAACGCGCTGATGCAGAGCATCGTCCACCACCGGGGCAGGTGAGTAGGCGCCCATGCCGCCGGTGTTTGGTCCAACGTCCCCGTCGTCACGCGTCTTGTGATCCTGCGAGGTGGCCAGTGGAAGAATATCCTCGCCATCGACCATCGCGATGAAGCTGGCCTCTTCGCCGGCCAGAAATTCCTCGATCACCACGCGCCGTCCGGCATCGCCAAATGCGCTGCCCGAAAGCATATCGCGGACCGTAGCGTGGGCCTGTTCCTGTGTCGCGGCGATGATCACGCCTTTGCCGGCGGCCAGGCCGTCGGTTTTGATGACCACGGGAAGTCCCAGCGTGTCCGCAAAGGCGCAGGCATCATCGGCATCAGTAAAGGTTGCGAAACGCGCAGTCGGGATGGCGTGGCGCTGCAAAAACTCTTTCATGAAGGCCTTGGAGCCTTCAAGTTGCGCCGCACCGGCGCTCGGGCCAAAGCAGGCAATGCCGGCCGCTTCGAAACGATCGGCGATACCTAGTACGAGGGGGTCCTCAGGACCGACAATGCACAGGCCAATCTGATTGCCCTGTGCAAACTTGAGCAGGGCGTCGATATCGTTGGCCGTGATGGCAACGTTGTGCAGTGACGGCTCGCGCTCGGTGCCGGCGTTGCCCGGTGCGACATAGACCTTGTCGACGCTTGGCCCCTGCGCCGTGCGCCAGGCCAGGGCATGTTCGCGGCCACCACCGCCAACGATCAGGACATTCATCGCGATCAGTGACGGAAGTGACGGGCGCCGGTGAAGACCATGGCGATACCGTGTTCGTTGGCCGCGTCGATGACCTCCTGATCCCGTTTGGAGCCACCCGGTTGAATCACGGCGCTGATGCCGTGTTCAGCGGCGCTGTCGAGGCCGTCGCGGAACGGAAAGAAGGCGTCAGAGGCCATCACGGATGATTTGACCGCAAGCCCGGCATCGGCGGCCTTCATGGCAGCAACTCGGGTGCTGTAAACACGGCTCATCTGACCCGCGCCGACGCCAATGGTCATGTTGTCCTTGGCGAAAATGATCGCGTTGCTCTTGACGTATTTGCACACCTTCCAGGCGAACTGCATGTCCTTGAGTTCGCGATCGTTGGGCTTGCGTTCGGTGACCGTTTTAAAGTCACGCGGATCGGTCAGGTGAATATCGCGATCCTGCACCAGCAGGCCGCCGCCCACCTTGTGCGTATGCAGCGTCGGCTGCGGCGTCATGTCCCACCAGCCGGTGGTCAGGACGCGAACGTTGGGCTTCTCGGCAAGCACGGCGCGCGCCGCGTCATCAATCTCCGGCGCGATGATGACTTCCACAAACTGACGCCCGACGATCGTGTCCGCCGTCTCGCCATCGAGCGTGCGGTTCAGGGCGATGATGCCGCCAAAGGCAGACGTGGAGTCGGTGCTGTAGGCCCGTTTGTAGGCTTCGAGTACGTTGTCGTCCTCGGCCACGCCGCAGGGATTGGCGTGCTTGACGATCACGCAACAAGGCTCGTAGAACTGCTTGACGCACTCGAGCGCTGCGTCGGCATCCGCGATGTTGTTGTAAGACATGGCTTTGCCTTGCAGCAACACCGCCTTGCCAATCGAGGCTGACTCGCCGTCAGCGGCAACGTAAAAGGCTGCGCGCTGATGCGGGTTTTCACCGTAACGCAGGTCGCTTTGCTTGATAAACGACTGCGTGTGCACGCCAGGCAGGGCGTTCGCCGTGTTGGTGATGTTGCCGGCCAGATAGCTGGCGATCATGGCATCGTAAGAGGCCACATGCTGAAACGCCTTTTGCGCCAGGCGAAGACGCAGCGATGGATCGTCATCGTCTGATTTCGCACTTTCAACAATGGCGCCGTAATCCGCCGGATCGGTCACGACGCTCACAAAGCGATGGTTCTTGGCCGCCGCACGCAGCATGGCCGGTCCGCCGATGTCGATGTTCTCGATGGCCTCGTCAAACGTGCAGTCGGGGCGCGCGATCGTTTTGGCGAACGGGTACAGATTGACGACCAGAATGTCGATGGCGCGAATGTCGTTGTCCGCCATGACCGCGTCGTCGGTCCCGGGTCGGCCGAGCAGACCGCCATGGATTCTCGGATGCAGCGTTTTCACGCGACCGTCCATGATCTCGGGATAGCCCGTGCGTTCGCTGACCGCAGTCACGCCAAGGCCCGCGTCTCGCAGCATGGCCGCCGTGCCGCCGGTGGACATGAGCTCGTAGCCGGCGTCATTAAGGCCTTTCGCCAATTCCACAATTCCTGTTTTGTCAGAAACGCTTAAAAGGGCGATTTTTGCTTGGGACATGGTGTTTTACTCGTCCAATGACGAAAAAGCGCGGGGCGAACCCCGCGACAGCTGTGTGGTGTGCCTTGAGTGAGGGGTTGCGCCGAGCGCTTAGTCACTCAGGCCGTAGTTTTTGAGCTTCTTGCGCAGCGTGCCGCGGTTGATGCCCAGGATGCTTGCCGCGCGGGACTGATTGCCGTGCGTGAAATCCAGTACGGTTCGAAACAGCGGCATTTCAACTTCGCGCAGTACAAAGTTGTACAACGCGACTGGCTGATGGCCGTTGAGTTTTTGGAAGTAATGTTTGAGGGCTTGTTCGGTCATGTCGCTCAACGGCGGCGTGGTGCCGTTGGCGAATGTGGATTGGTCTGACGACGACACGTTGTTGGTCACGATGCGTCACGCTCCGTTTCATTCTGATCTGGTAACTGCTTTCCACAATCTACATCCCTTGCTGGCTGTGGCCGTTCTTTCGCGATGCAAACCAATGCCACTAAGCCGCGCATTCCATGCGTGCTATAGCTTGTGCAAACCAGGTTTCCAACAGCGCCATTTGATCGACGGTAGACGTCGCGCGAATCGCTTGCGAAAGCACCGTGCTGGTTCCTTTGATTTGTTTTAGGTACCAGCCCAAATGCTTGCGAGCTACCCTTACTCCCGTGTATTCCCCATAGAAGGAGTAGAGGTTCTGCAAATGGACGCGCATGATATCACGGACCTCGAAAATGTCAGTCTCACTTCGCGTTGTTTTTTGTGACGTGGGGTTCAAGTGATGCTCTATCTCCCTAAAAATCCAAGGGCTCCCCTGAGCGGCCCGGCCGATCATGATGCCGTCGGCCCCCGTGAAATTTTGAACTTGACGCGCTTTGTCTTTTGAGTCTATGTCGCCGTTGACCCAGATCGGGATTTGCACATCGCGCTTGATATCGCGGATCGTGTCGTACTCGGCTTCACCACCAAAGCGACATTCGCGCGTGCGACCATGAATCGCGAGCGCGGCAATGCCCGCGTCTTCGGCGATATGCGCAATGGTTTTGCCGTTTCGTTTTTCCGGTGACCAACCGGTGCGTGTTTTGAGCGTTACCGGAACATCAACGGCATCGACGGTGGCTTCCAAAATGGCGCGCACGAGATCTTCATCGTTGAGCAACCATGATCCCGCACGACGCTTGCAAACTTTCTTGGCCGGACAGCCCAGATTGATGTCGATGATTTGCGCGCCACGTTCAACATTCAGCTTGGCTGCGTTGGCCATCATCTGCGGATCGGCGCCGGCAATCTGCACCACGCGTGGTTCAGCTTCACCGGAATGATCCATGCGTCGGCGCGACTTGTCGGTGTCCCACAGTCGCGTATCCGAGGTCACCATCTCCGACGGCGCAAACGATGCCCCCATCGATTTGCACAGATCACGAAACGGACGGTCGGTCACGCCGGCCATCGGGGCCAGCGCCAGATTGTTGGCGAATGTCCACTTTCCAATTTTCATGAAGCTGTCTTCCAGCGGATTACGGGGTCAGCGCGGGTTGCGTCGGCCCGTGGCTGAGTCCGCGCAGCTTACCCGATTGTCGGCCAGGGTGGCACAGGCTTCTACGAGATAGTTCGTGGCCGCGTCGGGATCGACATTGACCAGATCCAGCGCCACCTCGACGCGATCTCCGCTGCGGATCAGCGAAGGCGGGGCGTTGCGGGCCGCATATTGCTCCGGGGCGAATGTGCGCACCAGTTGCTCATCGCCAAAACGGTCGAAAAAGGTCACGCGTACGCTTGGTGGCGGCTTCTGGCTGATACTGCGATTGGTCACCGTGGCGCGCAGCTGCAGGACCTCAGGCTCGTCCTCGCGCGGCACGACCGTGTGCCGGACCACCTCGTAGTCGCGATGGCTCACGGCCGGATGGACCGGGATGTTCAGCGTTTTGTAAAGCGAGCGCACCTGCGCGCCGTAGTCTTCATGCAGCACGAGCGTCGCGCGCCAGTGATGGATGGCTTGCCCGGCCAGCAGTGCGATCAGCGCAAGCGCCACCACGCTGCCCAGCAGCTTCTGGCCTGCGGTCAGGCCCGGGCGCAGATAGTGCATGAGCTCGTCGTGATCGCGCTGGTCCTGCGGATCGAACGACGAAGACGGTGACATCGGCGCGATGACGTCTTCAAACACATCGTCGTCATCGGCAGGAGGCGCGTCCACGGGTTCGGAGTCGTCGTCTTGCGCCGGCGAGTCCTGCTCATCGTTACTGGCAATGGCATCTGCACCCAACGCGTCGTCGATCAAAACGTCGCGGTAATTGAGCGCGCGCCGATGAGTGATGACGGTCGGGAGCGGATCGCTTAAGTCCTGGTCCTCGAACACCGTTGCCGGCGTTTCTTCTGTACCGGCATGGTCTTGGTCGCCATCGGGCTCAGGAGGCGGTGCTTGCTGCTCGTCGGGTTGTTCCGGGTTCTCAGCTATCGCGGCATCTTCACCGAGCCATTCATCGTCGTTGTCGGCGCTTGCGTCGGCAGGCGGCGCTTCCAGCTCGACTTCGAAGTTCACGTCGGTGGTGTCGAACAAGGTTTCGAGTTCGCGCAGGTCCTGCTCGGTGAGTTCGTCATCCAGAATCGGGTTGTCGACATCGTCGCTGGTCTCATCCGACGCGGCCGTATCAGCTGCCGTGTCGTCGACAGGAAGGTCGTCGGTCGATTCTTCTTTCGATTCGTCTGTCGA
>CAZXCL010000025.1:39906-49473 GCA_964639265.1 uncultured Gammaproteobacteria bacterium
GGCTCGGGCTCGGCGGCGTCCTCGGGATCGTCAGATTCGTCCGCGGCCAGCGCGTCCACTTCGTGCTCGAAGGCATCGGCGTCTTCGAACAGCTGCGTCATGTCGCCATTGAAAGCCAACGTTCGTTCGAGTGATTCAGAAACCTCGAAATCGGCATCTTCCAGCGGTGCGGATTCGACCGGTGTGGTCGCCTGTGCCTGAGGTTCTGCGTCTGCGACGGCCGACTCGACGTCGGTGTCTTCGGTAACGTCTTCGGAGGCGTCGTCCCCGGCGATATCCTCAGCAGCGCCTTCGTCCGCTGAGCTGTCGGGCTGCTGGGACGGCTCTGACTCAGATGCGGCAAGTTCGGCTTCGAAGCGCGCTTCAAAATCATCTGAGGGTTCGAACACGTCGGCCGGCTCGACGTCGTCCAGGATAAGCTCGTCGAGCTCCTCCATCGACGAAGCATCAACGTCAACGACCTTGTCCTCTAACTCCGGTTCGGGTTCGGGTTCGGGTTCGGGTTCTGTGCCCGCCGGATCTTGCAGCGCGTCTTTGAAAGCGGCTGTCGCTTCTGGCCCGTCGTCTGCGATGGTCTCGGTGAAATCTGATTCCGGCGTTGGTTTTTCGGGTGCGGGTGCGGGCACAGGCGCTGGCTGCGGCTGCCCCATGAACGGCGGTGCCTCGGTCAGGTCCGACAGCGCGTTGAACGTCGTGTCGCAACTGCCGCAGCGAACGTAACCGCCCGCGGCGCTCAGGTCGGCGGTCGACAGCGAATAGACCGCGGCGCAATTGGGGCACTTGGTGAACATCAGGCCGACCGTCGTCCGTGCAGACAGACCCAATCGCCCTCGATCATTTTCGGGGCAAACTCAAACTGGGCTTGATAGGCCGCGATCACATCGTCGGCCTGTTCACAAAGAATGCCAGACAGTACGAGCTGTCCAGCGCGATCTACCTGAGCGGCAATGATCGGCGCCAGTTCGATCAGGGGCGCAGCGAGGATATTGGCCAGTACCAGATCAAAGCTGCCGAGTTTCTCAGGATGCTCGTGTCCGACCACCTGAAGGCCGGCAGTGACGTCATTGCGAGCGGCATTGGCGCGCGTGGCCGTCAGCGCCTGAGGATCGTTGTCGAGTGCAACAGCCTCGCGGGCGCCGAGCTTGAGTGCAGCGATGGCCAAAATGCCCGAGCCGCAGCCAAAGTCCAGCATGCGTTGGCCCGTATACGGGGCGTGATCGCCGAGCCAGGTCAGGCACATGCGCGTCGTCGCATGATCGCCGGTGCCAAACGCCAGACCGGGATCCAGACGCACGTTTACTGCAGCGGGATCCGGGGGCGGCTGATCACCAGGTACCACCCACAGCGCACGGCCGAACTGCTGGGCCTGAAAGCGGCTCAGCCATTCACGCTCCCACGCGCGATCCGCCAGCGCCCGCCAGTGCAGTTCGGGTGACGGTTTGAGTGTGTCGATGGCGCGTAGTGCGGATTCAATCGGCGCGCGCTCGGTGTCGGCATCGTAGAGCGCGGTAACGGTAACCTCGCGCCACAGCGGCGTCTCGCCAACGCCCGGCTCCAGCAACGGCTGGTCGCCGGCGTCGGACAGCGTGACGGCCAGCGCCTCGGTCGTCTCGAGGCACAGCTCAACGACGCCCGCCGATGGGGCGGGCACCTGGAGTGTGAGTTCAAGCCACGCCATGGCGTCCTGCACGGTTACAGCGGCTCGCGTCACGTTTGCGCGAGCAGCGTTTCCAGATAGTGAATATCGATGCCGCCGGCCACAAAGCCTGGCTCGTCACACAGTCGCCGCAGCAGCGGCATGTTCGTGGCGATGCCTTCGGCCAGCGCTTCGTCCAGCGCGTTGCGCGTGCGCGCCAGCGCCACCTCGCGGGTGCTGCCCGAACAAATGATCTTGGCGACCAGTGAATCGTAAAACGGTGGCACCGTGTAGCCCGAGTAAAGGTGGCTGTCCACACGCACGCCCGGACCGCCGGGTGGGTGCCAGTTGTTGATCGTGCCCGGTGAGGGGCGGAAAGTCTCCGGGTCCTCCGCGTTGACGCGACACTCAATGGCATGGCCTTTGATCACGATGTCGTCCTGCGTGAAGCCCAGCGGCTCGCCGGCCGCGATGCGCAGCTGCTGCTTGACGATGTCGACGCCCGTGATCTGTTCGGTGACCGGATGCTCCACCTGCACGCGCGTGTTCATCTCAATGAAGTAGAACTCGCCGTCCTGATACAAAAACTCAAAGGTGCCCGCACCACGGTAGTTCATCGCAAGGCAAGCATCGACGCAGACCTTGCCGATGGCGTTGCGTTTTTCTTCACTGATGCCGGGCGCTGGTGCTTCTTCGATGACCTTCTGATGGCGACGCTGCGTTGAGCAGTCGCGTTCGCCCAGATGCACCACGTTGCCATGCTCGTCACCAAGCACCTGAATTTCGATGTGGCGCGGCGTGGTCAGGAATTTTTCCATGTACAGTCGGCCGTCGCCGAATGCGCTCTTGGCTTCCTGCTCGGTCAGCGACAGCGCATCGGGCAGCGATTCTGCATCTTGCACTACGCGCATGCCGCGGCCACCGCCGCCGGCCGCCGCCTTGACCATGACCGGGAAGCCGATCTTTTTGGCGAGCGCAACATTGGCCGCCATGTCCGAGCCAAGCTCGCCGTCGGAGCCGGGTACGCAGGGCACACCGCTGGCGCGCATGACTTCAATCGCTGTGACCTTGTCGCCCATCTTGCGAATGGAGTCGGGTCGCGGGCCGATGAATGTGAAGCCGGACTTCTCGACGCGTTCTGCGAAGTTCGCGTTTTCGGCCAGGAAGCCGTAGCCCGGGTGAATGGCCGTGGCGTCGGTGACTTCGGCAGCGCTGATAATGGCGGGCATGTTCAGATAGCTGTCTTTGGCCTGAGCCGGGCCAATGCAGACCGACTCGTCGGCCAGCAACACGTGGGGCAGGGTGCGATCTGCCGTGGAGTGCACGGCCACGGTCGCAATGCCCATCTCGCGGCAAGCGCGCAAAATACGCAGCGCAATTTCCCCGCGGTTGGCGATGAGAACTTTTTCAAGCATCGTGCGCGCCTTACTCGATGACAAACAGCGGCTGGTCAAACTCGACCGGCTCGCCGTTGTCGACCAGGATGCGCGTGACGCGGCCAGCCTTGTCGGCCTCGATCTGATTCATCATCTTCATCGCTTCGATGATGCACAGCGTCTGACCCACCGTGACTTCACTGCCGACTTCTGCGAACGCACGCGCGTTGGGCGTGGGCGCCGTATAAAACGTGCCAACCATCGGTGCGTTGACCGTGTGGCCGGTGACCGCAGGCGCAGCCTCCGGGGCTGGTGCGGGCGCGGCGGCAGGTGCCGGAGCCGGCGCGGCGGCCGGAGCGGGCGCCGGCATTGCCGCTGGCGGCGGCGCCATGTAATGCACCGGTGCGGCAGGCGCAGCGGGCGCCTGCGTGTAGCGGCTGATGCGCACCGACTCCTCGCCTTCGGTGATTTCGATTTCGTGTACACCCGAGTCTTCGAGCATCTCAATGAGTTTCTTTACTTTGCGAATGTCCACAGATCTAGTTTCCTTCCGTTTGAGTGACGGCTTGAATGGCGGCCTGCAAGGCCATGGCGTAGCCAAAGGTTCCAAGTCCCACAATGCAGCCGACGGCGATGTCGCTGAACAGACTGTGGTGACGGAATTCCTCGCGGGCGTGAATGTTGGAGATGTGCACTTCGATAAACGGTATCTCGGTGCCAAGCAAGGCATCGCGCAAGCCGATGCTTGAGTGCGTCAGAGCGCCGAAATTGCACAGGGCAAAGTCGGCATCGCTGCGCGCATGAATCTTGTCGATGAGCTCACCCTCGTGGTTGCTTTGGAAGCTCTCGAGGGTGTGTCCGGCGTCGCTCGCCAGGGCGGTCAGTTCGGCGCACAAATCGTCGAGCGACTCGCTACCGTAAAGATGGGGTTCCCGCCGGCCCAACAAATTCAGGTTGGGGCCGTTGAGGAGTAACAGCTCAGCCATGGGATCGATGCACGTTGCCGGGAGATGGCGCGCAGTTTAACGTAATTCGGCGACATTAACAGGCCCTTTCGTCGAAAAGAGCCTGATTTGGGGCGATCTCCGGGCTTTTACCGAAGTGGGTGTCAGCGGGCGACGATCTCGGCGATGGCCATCTCGGCGTCTTCACGGTGGACTTCGCCGGTGTGGATGCGTCGAACTCGGCCGCGGCGATCCACAAACGCGGTGATGGGAACGTAGAAGTTCTTGACCCCGATCGCGCTCGCCATTCGGTAGCCGCTTTCCTCGCCGACGAGGATCGGGTAGTTGAACTGCGCGTCCTCGGCATACCCCGCAACCGCGTCCATTTCGTCGATGGCGATGCCGACAATGGTGAGCTCTTCGTCGGCGTATTCGTCCTGCAGCGCTTTGAGCAGCGGAATTTCCTTGCGGCATGGCGCGCACCACGTGGCCCAGAAATTCACAACCAGGGGTTTGCCCTGCCACGTGGAGAGTGCTTTGTCATCGCCGCCAAGGCTTGCCAATGCGATGTCGATATCGTTGACGTTGATGGCGTCGAGGATGCCCGCATCGGTGTTGTCTGCGGTGGGCGCGCCAACGGGTGTCTGCTGGCTGCGGTCGTCATTCGGGCGATCGACAAACATCAACGTGAGCCCGTAGCCCATCGCAACAAATCCCAGCCACGCGATCGCGTAGCGCAGTGCGGAACTGATTTTCACCGTGCCTGTGACTCCCTATCCCGTGTCGCCCGACTCAGGGCATGGCAAACGTGTTGCCCACGTGGGCCGTGAATGGTTCTGCCTTCATGAACCCGACCACGCGCGAACCGTCGATCTCCCGGCCGTCGCGACCAAAGAACGCGATGGTCGGCGGGCCGAAGATGCCGAAACGTTTGAGCAATGCCTGATCCGCGTCGTCATTGGCCGTGACGTCCGCCTGCAACAGCAGCGCGTTGCCCAGTGCATCATGAACCGCGGCCTGCGTGAAGACGTATTTTTCCATCTCCTTGCACGATACGCACCAGTCGGCATAAAAGTCGAGCATGACCGGGCGGCCTTCGGCGCTGGCTTTGGCGACCGCCGCGTCAAGATCGTCGACCGTTTTGATGATTTCGAACTCAAGATGCTGTTCGGCGTGCCAGGGCGTGCCGCGCAGCGGACTGACCGGATCGAAACCGCCGACCGCGGCGCTGGCGCCCAGGACGGCACCGTAGCCGAGCGTGGCCAGCCCGGCGATTTTGGCGACCACCCGGCCAGTGCCCTCAGGTTTTTTGAAGGCACCGAGCACGACGCCGGTGGCAATGGCGAGTGCAGCCCACAGCACCATGATCACGCGTGCCGGCAGGATGCGGGCCAATAGCCAGACGGCCACGCCGAGTAGCAGAATGCCAAAGATATTCTTGACCGTGTTCATCCACGGCCCGGCCTGTACCGCCAGCTTGCCGGCCGAGGCGCCAAACGCCAGCAGCGGTGCGCCCATGCCAAGACTGAGCGCGAACAACGTGAGCCCGCCGCGCACTGCATCACCGGACTGGCCGATGAAGATGAGCACGCCGACCAGCGGGGCCGCGACACACGGTCCGACAATCAGCGCCGAGAGCACACCCATGACGCCGACGCCGACGAGGTTGCCACCTTTCTGGTTGCTGCTCAGTGCGTTTAATCGATTTTGCAGGCCGGTGGGCATCTGGAACTGCCAGACATCAAACATGGCCAGCGCCAGCACCACGAACACGAGTGCAAAGGTGACCAGAATGTAGGGGTTCTGGAATACGGCCTGGATGTTTTTGCCAGCGAGCGCCACGGCGACACCGGCCACAGTGTAGGTCAGCGCCATCGGCAGCACGTAGGCCAGCGACATGACAAAGCCCTTGCGCGCGGTCACGTTGTCGCCCTGACCCATGATCATGCTGGAGAGGATCGGCACCATCGGCAGCACGCACGGCGTAAAGGCAAGGCCAACGCCAAGGCCAAAAAAGGTCAGCAACACGATGGGCAATGAGCCCGTGCTAATCAGTTTGGCCAGGCCGTCCTGCTCTGAGACCGGGCCCGAGGAGCTGCCGCCCGCACCGGTCGAGGCGAATTCCGCAGGCGCTTCGGTGCTCGCCTCGGATAATGCTACCAGCGTGCTGCGTTCCATCGGCGGATAGCAGATGCCGTCCTCGGCGCAGCCCTGGAACGCGACATTGAGCTCAAGCTCGCCCGCAGCCGGGGAGGCGCGGGAGATCGGAATCAGGATTTCCTTTTGTCCGTAGAAGACTTCGACTTCGCCGAAAAACTCGTCCTGTTTGATCTTGCCAGTGGGAAACTGCGGCCGACCGACCTGGGCCAGCGCGCTTTGGCCGGTGAATTCAAACTTGTCCTTATATAAGTAGTAGCCCTCGGCGATGGTCCAGCGCACGCGCACCGTGTAGTCATCGGCCATGTCGGCAAAAAACTGGAAAGCGACCTCGGGATCAAGGAACTCATCACCGCCGGTCACGATGCCCGGGCCGTCTCCGCCTAGTGCATTTAATAAGGTGGTCGGCAGCTGGTTGCTCGCCGCAGCGAGCGTGACCGGTGCGTCCCATTTTTGCGGCGGATAGCACAGACCAAAGTCGGCGCAGCCCTGGGAGCGGATTTCCAGGATGGCGGAGCCGGCGCCTGCGGTGTTGGCGATCGGGATCGTGATGGTCTGCGCGCCGCGGTAGATTTCGGTCTTGCCGAAGAACTCGTCTTCTTTTTCCTTGCCCTTGGGCATGTTGGGCTCGCCGAGGGTTACGCCGTCGGTGGCGCTGGCGAAGCTCATGCGAGGGCGATACAGGTAGTAGCCGTCTTCGATGTCCCAGTTGACCGTGATCATGCTGTCGTCGGCGCTCACGCTGTAGCGGAATGCTTCTTCGACGCGCAGCGGTTCCTCGTCGGCCAAGGCGTCGGCGGCGGTGGCGGTCAGGCCGAGAAGAAGCAGAAGATGGCGGGTGAACATGCCAGAAAATCCTGTGTGGTACGGGTTGTTAAGTCTCTGATCCGAGCTGGCTTTTGATCCAGTCCAGATATTGTATTGAGCCACCGGTTACAGGGACTGCCAGCAGCTCGGGAAGTTCGTACGGATGCTCATCGTGCACCCGGCGAGCCACCGCGTCAGCGTGCTCGCGCACAGTTTTGATTAGCAGTGTGGCCTCACTCGCGGTCTCGACCTTGCCTTCCCAGCGATATGTGGACGTACCGGTGGGTAGGGCATGGACGCAGGCAGCGAGTCCCTCAGTCACCAGAGACCGGACCAAAGCCTCAGACCTTTCACCCGCGGGCACGGTTGTCATCAGTATGACGACATCAAGTGATTGTTCTGCAATCGAAAAATCGGTCATTTGCCGCTCAAAATCGATCTTTACCTAACGTAGAAAAAAGACCTGTCGGAGGTCTTGACACTCTGGATTTCGACCCTATTATTAGCACTCCTCGAATGCGAGTGCTAACAGCTGGCCGAAATGGTGAGCTCCGGCGCCGCGAGACCTTATCAAACAAACCGTTATTAAAGGAGATTTCATCGATGAAACTTCGCCCACTGCACGATCGCGTCATCGTCAAGCGTATGGAGGAAGAAACGACCTCCCCTGGTGGGATCGTGATCCCGGACTCCGCCACCGAAAAGCCCAGCCGCGGAGAAGTGATCGCCGTCGGTAACGGCAAGATTCTTGAGTCGGGCGACGTTCGCGCTCTCGACGTCAAGGCAGGCGACAAAGTGCTGTTTGGCAAATACAGCGGCACGGAAGTGAAAGTTGACGGGGAAGACTACCTTGTCATGAGCGAAAGCGACGTGATGGCTGTGCTCGAAGGCTAAGGCTTTCTACTTTCTCTTAACTCACAGTATTTATTTAGAGGATTGAATCAACATGGCTGCTAAAGATGTGAAGTTCGGCGATGACGCCAGACTCAAAATGTTTGCCGGCGTTAACGTTCTGGCTAACGCTGTAAAAGTGACCCTCGGCCCGAAAGGCCGCAACGTGGTCCTGGACAAGAGCTTCGGTGCTCCGACCGTGACCAAAGACGGCGTGTCCGTGGCTAAAGAAGTGGAACTGAACGACAAGTTCGAAAACATGGGCGCTCAGATGGTGAAGGAAGTTGCTTCGCAGACTTCTGACATCGCCGGTGACGGCACCACGACCGCCACCGTTCTGGCTCAGGGCATCCTGCGCGAAGGCCTCAAGGCCGTTGCTGCTGGCATGAACCCGATGGACCTCAAGCGTGGTATCGACAAAGCCGCTGCCGGCATCGTCGACGGCCTGCACCAGATCTCCAAGCCCTGCACCGATGACAAAGCCATTGCTCAGGTGGGCACCATCTCGGCCAACTCCGACGCTGAAATCGGCAACAACATTGCTGAAGCCATGCAGAAAGTTGGCAAAGAAGGCGTGATCACCGTTGAAGAAGGTTCGACGCTTGAGAACGAACTCGACGTGGTCGAGGGCATGCAGTTTGACCGCGGTTACCTGTCGCCTTACTTCATCAACAACCAGCAGAGCCAGAGCGCCGAGCTGGAAAGCCCCTACGTGCTGCTGCACGACAAGAAGATCTCGAACATTCGCGATCTGCTGCCGCTGCTCGAAGGCGTGGCCAAGTCGGGCCGTCCGCTTCTGATCATCGCTGAAGATGTTGAAGGCGAAGCCCTGGCGACGCTGGTGGTCAACACCATCCGCGGTATCGTGAAAGTGGCCGCAGTCAAAGCTCCGGGCTTCGGTGACCGTCGCAAAGCCATGCTGCAGGACATCGCGATCCTGACTGGCGCTACGGTGATCTCTGAAGAAGTGGGTCTGTCGCTTGAGAAGGCTACTCTCGAAGATCTGGGTGAAGCCAAGAAAGTGCAGATCACCAAAGAAAACACGACCGTCATCGACGGCGCTGGCAAGGCGGCTGAGATCAAAGGCCGTGTGGACGAAATCCGCACGCAGATCGAAGAAGCAACGTCTGACTACGACCGTGAGAAGCTGCAGGAACGTGTGGCCAAGCTGGCCGGCGGTGTTGCAGTGATCAAGGTTGGTGCTGCGACCGAAATCGAAATGAAAGAGAAGAAAGCCCGCGTTGAAGACGCGCTGCACGCCACGCGTGCCGCCGTTGAAGAAGGCGTGGTGCCTGGCGGTGGTGTGGCTCTGCTGCGCGCCGTGGCTTCCATTGCGAAACTCGAAGGCGACAACGCCGATCAGACCGTGGGTATCAACATCCTGCGTCGTGCGATCGAAGAGCCGCTGCGCATGATCGTGCAGAACGCCGGTTCTGACGCATCGGTGGTGCTCAACGAAGTGGCGGGCGGCAAAGATAACTTCGGTTACAACGCGGCCACCGGTGAGTACGGCGACATGATCGACATGGGTATTCTGGATCCGACCAAAGTGACTCGTTCGGCGCTGCAGAATGCCGCGTCGGTGTCCGGTCTGCTGCTGACGACCGAAGCCATGGTGGCTGACATGCCTGCCGATGATGATGCACCGGCCGGTATGCCTGGCGGCGACATGGGCGGTATGGGCGGCATGGGTGGAATGGGCGGCATGATGTAAATCATGTTTGTCTGATCACTCAGCTTGCTTGCTGAGAGAATG
>CAZXCL010000025.1:49573-51571 GCA_964639265.1 uncultured Gammaproteobacteria bacterium
TATCGATTCAGGTGCTGGTTGGTAATGGCGAGAATGAGGCAGGCAGCCTCACATCGGTCCAGACGCTTAGTGAGACGGACAGCGAACAATTCATCGCGAGCGCGAAGTACTTTCATGAACCGTCGCGTTGGCTTTTCGATGTTGAATATTTCAGCAGTGGTCAGGATTTCCGTACGATGGGTTTTCCAGCGTTGACGAACCGCGGCGAAACAGATGGCGTCCGGGTGGGGCTTGGCCGCTATCTTGGTGAGTCAAGTTTTGTTGGGCTTCACCTTAGAGGCGCGCGTTCAACCAGTAATTCTGGCTCTGCGCCGTCAACTTTTTTACCCGTCTCGTCTGATACCGATTTTTGGGAGGTGGGGCTTAGAGCAAAGACGATCTTTGGAGCAGGTCAGTCTATAGCCTACGGTCTTGAGGGGCAGGCGGTAGGCTTTCGCAGTCAAACAACCTCGTCGATAAACAACGTTTCGATGGATGAGCCCTGGTCGGGCCGTTTGAGTGCCATAGGATCGGTATATTTGGGGCGTGAACGCTCCATTACCCTCCGTGTCGACCAAACTGTTGGTCCGCTGGCGCTACAGAGTACTACTGCCAGCCTGTCCTGGCGGTGGTTTGTGCGCGAAAACGTTGCGCTCGGAGCCGGCTATTCAACGGTGTTTTTTGACGAGAGCGGAGACCTCAGTTTAGACATTGACTCGGATACTTTTTTTCTGGATGTGGTTTGGCGTTTTGGTGGTGAGTAGGGTGGCGGGATGAGGATCTCACGGTTTGCGTCCGTGAGTCCTGCACCGGTGTCGTCATCAATGTGAGTTAGCGATCAAGCGGACTTTTGACGGCATTGCCGCCGCGCTTGATAACGTGCGTATAGATTTGCGTGGTGCGTACATCTGAATGTCCAAGTAATTCTTGCACGGTGCGAATGTCGTAGCCGTCCTCCAAAAGGTGGGTCGCGAAGGAATGGCGCAGAGTGTGCGATGTGGCTTTTTTTGCAATGGCAGATCGCACTACCGCCAGCCTCATGGCCCGCTGCATTACCGATGTGTGTATGTGATGGCGTCGGCGATTCTGGTTGCGATGAGGTTGCTCAGAATAGTTGCGTGCCGGGAACAAGTATTGCCAGGGCCAGGATCTGGATGCGCCTGGATACTTGCGTTCGAGTGCATAGGGCAAGGACACACCAGGCCGACGCTCTGCGCGATCACGATCGAAAATTGTCCGGCATTTCTTCATTTGCTGGCGGACACTCTCGTGGGTGGCTTCGGGCAATGGCACGATTCGGTCTTTGCGACCCTTGCCGTCAAAAATGCAGAGCTGCTGATACTCAAAATTGATGTCCTTGATTCGGAGGCGCAGGCATTCAGTCAGGCGCAGACCACTGCCATACATCAGAGCCGCCATAAGCCAAGTCTCACCATCGAGCATGCTCAATACGCTATGCACTTCGCCGCGGCTCAGCACCACCGGCACGCGCACAGGTCGTTTTGCCCGCACGACATCGTCGAGTCTTGGCAAGTCGAGTTTCAAGACCTTTTTGTACAGAAACAGGAGCGCGCTCAAGGCCTGATTCTGCGTGGACGCCGCCACCCGGCGATCAACCGCCAAATGGGTCAGAAAGCTTGAGATTTCGTTCGGTCCCATTTCCCGTGGGTGCTTCATCCGATGGAACCGGATGAAGCGTGAAATCCAGGCAACGTAGCTTTTCTCGGTGCGGTAACTGTACTGATGCAGGCGCAGAGCGTCTCGGACTTGATCCAGGAGCTTCCGCTTATCTTGCATGGCACCACCTTTTCAACGGTATATTGGCAGGGTATCTACACCTCCCTCCATATTATTCAGATACTTGCCATGTGCCATGGAGATTATTGGGCAATATGTTAGTTTTTGATTATGACTTTATTGAAACCGACTTGTAGTTAGGCGGGCCTCCTACTTTTTCGCATTTCTTTTTTCGTTGGTTGCGTCGCTCTGAGGTGGTCGGGCGCGGCGAAGAGATGCTCT
>CAZXCL010000026.1:0-8920 GCA_964639265.1 uncultured Gammaproteobacteria bacterium
GGTTGATTTCGTCGGCCAGGATCAGGTTGTGAAACAGCGGGCCTTTTTGAAACACGAACGAACCGTCGTTGGGACGATAGATTTCCGTACCGGTCAAATCGGCGGGCAGCAGGTCCGGCGTAAACTGGATGCGCTGGAAGTCACCCTCGATGCCTCGGCTCAGAACTTTGATGGCGCGCGTCTTGGCAAGGCCAGGGGCGCCCTCGACCAGCAGATGGCCATCACACAATAGCGCGATCAGAAGACGCTCAATCAGCGCATCCTGCCCCACGATGTGCGTGCTGACGTATTCGCGCAGCTCACGAATCGAATTCATAAAAAACCCATTTATTTGGCGGGAAACCCCGAAAGTTTCGGCCACCCTCCGCGGCGCGCCAAGCCCCTCGCGGGCCCGTGGGGGTTTGACGACGCCGCGCGTCCGGGGTTCCCCGAGATCAGAGGGGCTGACGGCCCGTCAGGCAGTCGAAAAACAGCCGAAAATCGCCCATCAGGCTGTAAATCGGGTAGGTGAAGGTGGCAGGGCGATTGCGCTCAAAAAAGAAGTGGCCGACCCATGCGAAGCCATATCCGAACACCGGCGCTAACCATAATGCGCCAAAGTGCCCGCTCCATAGCCCCCAGACGAGCACCGCGATGACCAGCGCCGTGCCCGCGACATGCAGCCGGCGGCTGATCCGGTTTTGATGCTGCTGGAGATAAAACGGATAAAAATCCGCGAATCGGGTGTAGCGCTGTTCCATAGGCGGCAAGTATATCAACGCCAGGTGGCCGGATCGATCTGGTAGACCGCTTTGAGGCAGCCGTAAATATCCCTATGCTCGCGCATCAGAGCCTCGGGTTGTTCAAAAAAATGCTCGCTGGTCACCGCAAAAAACTCCGCGGGATTGGTTGCACCGTAGTGATCAATGAGCGTTGGCGTGCGACTCGCAATGGCCTCACGCAACGCCTCAAAACCAGCGCTCATTTTTTGCGACCACTCGCGTGCCGGCATCTCATTGCCAAGCAAGGGCGCGCCGTTGACATCCCCGTCCGCACCGTCAAGCTGATGCGCAAATTCGTGAATCACAACATTGTAACCGTCCGCCGCCAGCGCCCCGCCACGTTTGGCGTCGGCCCACGATACAACGACCTGGCCCTGACTCCATGACTCGCCGCTCAAAAGTCGCCGGCCGCGGTGAGCGATACCCGCCGCGTCAACTTCCTCATGCTCGACGTAAAACGCTTCGGGATAGACGAGTACCGTGCGCATCTGATCAAAAACGCCGTCGTCGCGATTGATTAAAAGCAGGCATGCCTGCGCCGCAATGCTCCAGCGCATGTCATCGGTGAGTTCAAGCCCGGCGCAGCCCACGAACGTCTTCTCGGCCAGAAATACGCGCACAAGACCTTCGTGGCGGGCGCGATACTCCCGCGGCAGTTTTTCGGTGAGCGGCACGTAATGTCGAACAACCTCACGCTGCCGCATAGACAGCGGCTCACGCATCTGGCGCCTGCGTCTGGCATGACGATAAAGCGGTCGAGCGATCTGCACTGTCAGCACCAGCGCCACCGCCAGCGCAACCCATACGGCACCGCTCACAGCGTGATCCTCGCCCACGCCCGGCGCCGCCAGAGCACGACGTGAACCGCGGCCACGCCCGTGCGATACAGCATGTTCAATGCCCACACGCCCAGCAATCCAAACCCGAGCACCGGCCCGACCAACCACGCCAACGGCAAAAACAGACACCATTGAAAACAAACAGACACGAGCATCACGCGCCTTGCATCGCCGGCCCCAAGCAGAGCGTTCATGAGCACGAGTCCGACGGCCTCGGAGGCCATAAACAGACCCACCAGCCGCAGCGGCAGGCGCGCAATCTCCAGCGTCTGCGGATTTTCGATAAACGGACGCATGACAAGGTCCGGCGTGAGCCACATGGGAATACCCAGAATCACCAACGCCACCACGGCCATCTTCACCACATCCCATGCCCAGGCGCTGGCACCATCAACATCACCGCGTCCGAGTGCCTGACTCACAAGTGTTGTCGCCGCCATGCCAAAGCCCATGCCGGGCAAAATGGCGACCAGCATGATCGTGACCAGAACACTCGCCGCCGCCAGCTCGGCCGTACCGATCTGGCCGATGATCCAGTACAGCATCGTGAATCCCGCGGCGAAGAAAAACTGCTGCATCGAGGTGGGCAGCGACAACCTTGCCAGGGTGAACACTTCATCTCTACCCGGCAGCCCCTGCAGGAACCCGGCGCCGCGCGCTTCGCGCCAGCCCAGAAAAATGTACACGCTGCTGCCCACCACGGTAGACAACGCGCTGGCAAGACCGGCGCCCTCTGCGCCGAGCTCAGGTGCGCCGAAATTGCCAAAGATAAACACGTAGTTCAAAAAAATGTTGACCGCATGCATGATCACGATGGTCTGCATATACAGCACAGAACGATCAACCGCGTTCCAGTAGCCGCGAAACGCGAAATTGATGCCGATGAACACCACGCTGAGGACACGCCACTCCAGATATGGCAAACCGTGGGCGTACACGGCCGGATCCTGATTCAGATATCCGAACCACGATGGCAGTGTGAAATACAGCGCGGCACAAAGCACGGGGCCAACGGTCAGGCAAATCAGCAAACCCGCGTTCAGCGGCACCGCGCTTCGATCGTGGCGGCCCTCGCCCACCCGACGTGCGGCGGTGGCCTGCACGCCTGCACCAAGACCAATCAGGAGCGCCATCGACATAAACACGACGAAGCCGCCCAGGCCAACGGCCGCCAGTGCCGCATCGCCCAGCCGACCGACCATTGCGGTATCCACAATGTTCAGAACATTTTGCGACACCATGCCGCCGATAATGGGTAGGGCCAGCGACGTAATGCGCTGACGCCTTGCGCGCTCCAAGGACTCAGGCCGGCGCGGACTTGCGCCGGCGGTAGTGACTCAGAATATCGTCGAGGTCCCGTTTGCAATGGAAGTCGAAGGTCTCATTGAAATGCGAACCGTCGATCAGCACCGGGTATTTGAGATAGTTGATCAAATAGCGTGGGAAAGGCTGACCACGCAGCATTCGCGTGATCAACGTTGGCACGGCAGGAGGAATGGACGGTACGGGATACACCGCGCAGCCACTTTCGCGCAGCACATCGGTGTAGGCCATCCACTGCGCCGGCGCGACGTTGTAAATGCCCGGATGGTTTTGCACGAACGCCGCGACAATTGCGCGCGCCATGTCGTCGATGTGAATGAACTGCATCATGGGCGAAAACCCTACCAGCGCAGGCGCCAGCGGTCGGTCGAGCAAACGGCTCATGGTATTGCGCACGCGCGGCCCGGCGATATGGCAAGGGCGCAGTACCGTCAGATGCAGTTCCGGGTGTTTCCACAGCGCAACGGCCGCCAGGTTTTCAAGCTCCACCGAATCAATCAGGTCCATGGTAAGGCCCGACGCCTTGAGCGGCGCATCTTCGGCCAACAAGGCCGGATTGTAGGGACTGGCGCCGTACACATAGAACGTGGACATGACCACAATCTGTTTGACCTCGTACTCGCTGCACAGCCGAAACAGCCGCTGCGTGCCAAGGACGTTCGCGTTGTACCGACGCTCGGGCGTGAGCTCATCGGATTCCATACGCCCCAGATGAATCACGCCAGCAATGTCGTGCTGTCGAAACACGTCCTCAAATTCGCGCCGGGTCGGATCACCCTGATAGCTCGGCGTATTCGAATCGATCCGCACACGGCGACGAAAATCCACCGCCACGATGTTGACCTGATCGCGCAACTGACGGATGACCTGGCGCGCCAGTGCACCCGCCGCGCCTGTCACCATGACCGTTGGCTTGGTCTTGCGCGTGCGCTTTTTCTTTGTTGCCGCCATCAGAACACGCTCGTGCGCGCGGCCAGACCCTGCTCGAGCAACTCAGTGATACGCGCCTTGACCTGCTCGGTGCGTTCAGTGACCGCGGCCTCGTCATGCACATCATTGTCAAAATGCATCGGCTCGCCAAAATTCAGAATGACCCGCGCCGGCAGAGGCAGCGGAAAAGCCAGCGGAAAATAAGGCAGCCCGAGTGCGCGTGCCAGCGGCTTGATGTTGGTCAAAGAGGGCATGGTCTCTTCGCAACCCACAACACCAATCGGCACGATGGGCGTGTTGTGGTTCATCGCCAGATGCATAAAGCCGTTGCCGAAGCGCTTGAGCGTGTAGCGCTCGCGGTAGGGCTTGCCCGAGCCACGAATGCCCTCCGGAAACACGACGATGGCCTCTTCGTTTTCCAGCATGCGCGTGCAGTTGTGCGGATCGCCCACCACGGCACCCATATGATTGAGCATGTTGCCAATGAACGGCACCGTGGGGAAAAATCGCTCGATCATGGCGCGGGCGGCGCGCGGGTGTTCGGCGCGGGTGGCCAGCGCCATTCCGATCAAAACGCCGTCCATCGGCAACTGGCCGCTGTGATTGCCGATCAGCAGCACCCTGCCCTCGGCGGGCACGTTATCAAGGCCCATGGTGTGCACGCGAAAATAGTCGTCGTACAAACGCTTTAGAAATCCAAACAGATAGCGCGTCTTGTTTTTATCGAAGCCCCACGGATCGCGCTCGAACTCACCTGTCGCCGGTGGCAGGCGCTCGATCATCGCCTGCGTCTCGTCGCTCAGAAGGGATTTTTGCAATCGCTCAAGGGGATTCATGCGCCACCTCGCGGCGGCTTTGGAGACACATACATCGAAATGTCGGCGTGTACGACCACGTTGTTGTCTTTATCCATGACGTCGACCGGAATCACGACGTCGTAGGCTTTGTCCGTGGCGATCGGTTCACTGAGCGTGGCAACAGCGCGAACGTCGGTGGGCGCCTTGGCCCGATATTCGATGGTCATGCCGCGCGGAATCCAGCGACTTGAGCGCGGCGTCGCTGCCTCGCACAGCAGACCGGCCACAAATTCGCAGGCGTTGGCCATAGCGATTGCATGCACGGTGCCGATGTGGTTTTGCACGCGTCGACGCTTGCGCACCACCACTTCCGCGCGATCTTCAGACAGATGCGTCATGTGCGGACGAATGCTGCCAAAATACGGCGCCCGCGCGCACACCATGCGACTGAATATGGCGTGGCCCGCCGGCCAGCGCGACACGCGGCGATAGAGTGCCAGTGTCGGTGATACCTCAGAGCTCATTGCGGCCGCAGCGCGCCAGTACAAACTCACGTGCCTCCTGCAACAACTTACCTGCGGCATCATTGGCCGCCGCGACGCCCCTCTGCGCATCGCCACCGGCATCGACAGACGCGCGCAGCGGCTGGGCCGCGATCAGATGACGCCGGTCGCCGTCAAAAAGTCGCACTTCAAAATTCATCTCAAGCCGGGAAGCCTCTTCGCTGTCAAAGCGCTGGATCACCGACACGTCCGCCAATTCGAGCTGATAGTCAGTGTGCGCTGCCACCGGAGATGCCAGCACCCCGCTGAACGCATCGCTCGCACGCAAAGCCGCTCGCATTTGATTGGCGAGCATGCGCGCCGGCGCATCACCCCAGCGCGCGTAGGCAAAATAACTGACCTCATAATCAGACAGCGTGTAGACCATGTTGGTCCCGCGCTGTCCGGTTGCAACCGAGCCGGCCGCCACCTGTATGACGCCGCAGCGCCCGCTGTTCTGAGCAGGCGCGGGTGCAAGCGCTGGTGCAATGAGGTAGACGTTGTCCGCGCGCTTCTTGCTACCGGTAGGCAGTAGCGCGCATGAGGAAACCAACGTCGTCAGCAACGCAGCAACAAGCAGTGAGCGTGTGCGCATCATTCGCCCGGCCCCGGCTGACGCTCCGGCCCACCAAACACTAACTGGCTGGGATCGGACTCCAGTGTCTCGCTGATGCGCCGCAGACTCATGGCCGTGTCGCGCAACTCCATAACGGTGCGCGTCGCCTCGGGCAGCGCCGAAGAGGTAAAGCGTCGCAGATCGGCGCCGCTTTGCTCGATGGTGTTGCTCAAATCCACCGACGAGGCCTGCAGCGTGCTGCCGGCATCCGACAGCGACATTGCCATGTCCTCCAGTGCACCGGCGGTCGCATTAAACTGCGTCACCAGGTCGGGCAGCGAATCGCTGGCCTTGTGTATCGAGGCGACCACGGCCCGCGCCTCGGTCAGAAGACTCTCCACCTCGGCGGCGCGCTGCGACAGCGTCGAGGTTAACGCCTCGGTATTGCGCAGCACCTCCGAGGTCGCGGCGATGTTCTCCTCACTGAGCAGCAAGTTAATACGCCCGGTTGCCTCGATCAGGGCGCCGAGCAAATCCGTGGCACCGTCGTCCAGGCGCCCGAACAACGAGGGTCGACTCGGAATCTCGGCCGTGTCCTTGCCACGCGGTGGCACCAGTGCCGGCGTGTCGCGCGAACCGCCGGTCAGGTTGATGTGCATCAGACCCGTGAGCCCCTGAGTGGCGAGCTCGGCGACCGTATCGCTTTTGACCGGCGTGCCCTCCAGGACAACCATCTTGACCCGAACCCGCTCGGGGTTGCCCGGATCAAGCCCAACCTCGCGCACGCGGCCCACGTTCACACCCTTGTACTTGACCGGTGCATCCACACCGAGGCCGGACACGGATTCGGTCATGTAGGTCACGTAGAAGTCGTAATCTTTCGGCGGCCCGCCCGTGGTCAGATACAGCACCGCGGCCACCAGAGCAGAGCTCAACAGCAGAACGAAAAGGCCCACGAGGGCGTAACTGGATTTCGCTTTCACTTGACGTCGTTCACTTTGTGGCTAGGCGTCCTGGTGTTCTGGCCGTTCCTGGAAAAAATCGCGGACGCGCGAATCACCGGACGCCGCAAGCTCTGCCCAGTGACCCAGAGCCAAAAGCTTACCATTGCCGAGGAAAGCCGCGCGATCTGAAATGCGCCGTACGGACGCCATATCGTGCGTAATCATGACGATGGTCAAGCCAAGAAGATCGCGCAAATTCACAATCAGCTCGTCCAGCGCCGCCGCCGAGACCGGATCAAGACCGGATCCGGGCTCATCCAGAACCAGCAGCTCGGGATCAAGGGCAATGGCCCGCGCCATGGCCGCGCGCTTGCGCATGCCGCCGCTGAGCTCGGACGGATAGAGCGACCCGACACTGGGATCGAGGCCCGCAAGACTGAGTTTGATGCCCGCGATCTCGCTGATCAGCCCGCGGTCGAGCGTGGTGTGCTCGCGCAGCGGCATGCCCACGTTTTCGAGTACGGTCATGTCGCTGAACAGCGCGCCGTACTGGAACATGACGCCCACGCGACGCCGCAACGGCAGCGAAGCAATCTCGCCCAACCGCGCAACTTCTTCGCCAAACAACCTGACGCTGCCGGCCGTCGGCTGATGCAGCATGACCGCTTCGCGCATGAGCGTCGACTTGCCGCTGCCGCTGCCGCCAACCACCGCAAAGATCTCGCCGCGATAGATACTCAGTGAAATACCGTCGTGCACGGTCTTGCTGCCAAACCGCGTAACAATATCCGTCAGCTCAATAACGGGCTCCGGGGGCGCAGCGCCGGTCATATACCCACCTTGCTGAACGCAATCGAGAAAATCGCGTCGACCACGATGACCAGAAAAATGGAGTGCACCACGCTCATGGTGGTGTGGCGACCTACCTGCTCCGCCCCGCTGCTCGCCTCAAAGCCCTGATAGCAGCCCACGGCCGCGATCATGATGGCAAACACCGGCGCCTTGCCGATGCCAATCAAAAACGACGACAGCGACACCGACTCGGACAAGCGCTGTACAAAACTTGCAAAGCTGATATCGAGCAGCGAGTTGGCCATGAACATGCCGCCCAGCACGCCCATGAAATCGGCAAATACGGTGAGCAACGGCAGCGCGACAAGAAGTGCGAAAAACTTGGGCAAAGCGAGTGCTTCAAGTGGCGCAACGCCCAGCGTGCGCAGTGCGTCCACTTCCTCGGTGACCTTCATCGTTGCGATTTCTGCCGTGTAGGCCGAACCTGTGCGCCCTGCCACGATGATCGCCGTAATCAGCGGCGACAGCTCGCGCAGCATGGCAAGCCCGACGAGGTCCGCGATAAAAATACCGGCCCCGTACTGACGCATGAGCACGCCACCCTGATAGGAGATGACCAGCCCGAGCAAAAAAGACAGCAACCCGACGATCGGCAACGCATCAAAGCCAGCCTCTTCGATTCCGCGAATGACGGTTCGCCAGCGCCAGTTGCGCGGCATGAACGCCACGCGCACCGCGGTAAAGGTCAGGCGACCGATAAACGCCAGAAAGGTCAGATATTTGTTGATGATCGCAAACGTGTCACGACCAATTTCTTCGACAAAGCCTGGATCGGGCGGCGGCTCCAGCGCTTCCGGCGACGCCTGATGCTCCCCCACCATGGCGAGCAGGGTCTGTTGGTCTTGCGTGCCATTAACGGTCAGCTCGCCGCCACGCTCGGCGAACGTCTGCTGCGCGCGTCGCACAAGCCAGGCGCCGGTCGTATCGAGTCGATCTATATCATGCAGACTCAAGGTGGCGCGCTGGACGTCGCCAAGACCCAGGTCCGTGGCCATATTGCCGAGGCCGAAAGCCGTCCACGTGCCGAGCGCACGATGCCCGTCCCCGAGCGGCTCGACGCTCGCGGGTGTGCAGGTTTGTGCTCTGGTTTTGGAGCGGGTCATCGCCGCACCCGGTAACTATTTGACCGGCAGAATACCAAGTCCGGACTGCGACGCGTAGTACGCGGCCAGATCAGCGATGTCTTCGTCGCTCAGGTTGGTCGCAAACGAGCCCATGACGGCGTTCTTGCGGCTGCCGTCGCGATAGGCAGCCAGCGCCACGCGCAGATAGTCCTCGTACTGACCGGCCAGATTCGGAAACTGGTCCGAGATCGCCTTGCCGTCGGCACCGTGGCAGGACGCGCAGGCGGTGGACTTTTCCTTGCCCGCGGCAGC